>NZ_JBYBLQ010000001.1:0-574858 GCF_059337855.1 Stenotrophomonas maltophilia complex sp. Om-AH-Sm3
CGCCAACGGTCCTGCCTGCCCATGCCACCCCACCTCTGACAGATTTCAGCGATCTGATGGATCCACGCCATGCGTGGATGAATCTCCATCGAGTTCGAGTATTTCGACAATTGATCGAAGAGCATCCACGCATGGCGTGGATCTGCCGTGTCGACCAAGGTCGACACCTACCAGCAGCAGCGGAAACTGTCGAAGGCGGGGTGGGTCCGGTTGCGGGAGTGTCCGCGGCATGGATGCCGCGGCCAAGCCCCCATGGACGGGTTTACGGCGTCTCCCGCAGCCGGACCCACCCCGCCATCTCACGGAATGCACGCTGTTGCTGTTGCTGTTGCTGTTGCTTTGGCCTCGGCGGGTGCAGGGCGCAGCCCTGCCGTACGCCTACCCCCTGGCCATTGCCTGCCACCACTGCGACAGCAGCTCCGGCCTGCGCAGGCGCTCCCGCCACCAGCGCAGGGCAGCGCCCTCCTCACCGGTGCGCCAGGCCAGCCAGAAGGTCTCTTCCGGCTTGTGCTCCTCCACCTCACGGATCACCAGCTGGCCGCGCGCCACTGCAGCGCGCGCGCACGGCTCGGGCAGGAAGCCGAAGCCCACGCCTTCGCACTGCAGCTTCAATTTACTGGCCATGTCCGGCACCGTCAGCATCTCCTGCCCCATCAACAGGCCCACCGTGCGCGGCAGCAGCCTGCGCGCCGAATCGGAAACGGCGATCGCGCAATGCTCGACCAGCTGCTCACGGCCCAGCACGCCCTGCACGTTGGCCAACGGATGATCGGGTGCCACCGCGAACACGAACGCCACCGTGCCCAGCGGCTCGACCACATAGCCGCCACCACTGGGCCCTTCGCCCGGCGCGCCGACCAACAGGTCCGCACGGCGGTCGAGCAGGGCCTCCCAGGTGCCGGACAGGGCCTCGCCGATCAACCGCAACCGGGTCGGTGCCTCGGCCTCACGGAATGCGGCGATATCCGGCCCAAGCAGCCAGGTCGGGAACACCGAATCCACCGCCAGGGTCAGTTCGGTCTCCCAACCCGACGCCACCCGGCGCACCCGCAGCTCCAACTCGCGGGCCGCGCGCAGCAGATGCCGGCCTTCGTCCAGCAGCGCGCGCCCGGCCTCGGTCAGCTCTGCACGTGGGCCGACCCGGTCGAACAGCTGCACGCCCAGATCCTCCTCCAGCTTGGCCACGGTATAGGAGATGGTCGAGGGCACCTTGTGCAGGGCCTTGCCGGCGGCGGCAAAGGAGCCACGGCGGTCGATGGCATCCAGGATCTGCAGGGCATCGAGGCTGAGCTTGAGCATTCGAATTTTTCGATGATGGTCGTCAAAACTATCCGTTTTTCAAACCCCGGGCGCAAGCGGATACTTCTCTCCAACGGGGAAACACAGCGGTCACTGGCCCACCCCGCCCCATCGAAACCATCGAACAAGGAGATTCCCTCATGCTGCAGATCCGCAAGAGCGCTACCCGTGGCCTGGCCGAGCATGGCTGGCTGTCCTCGCGCCATACCTTCTCCTTCGCCAACTACTACGACCCCCGTTACGTCAGCTTCGGCCCGTTGCGGGTGATCAACGAAGACAGGGTGATTGGCGGCCAGGGCTTCGGCACCCACGGCCACAGCAACATGGAAATCATCTCCTACGTGCTGGGCGGTGCACTGGAACACAAGGACTCGATGGGCACCGGTTCGGTACTGCGCTACGGCGACGTGCAGCGCATGAGCGCCGGCAGCGGCGTCACCCACAGCGAGTTCAACCACTCCGCCGACGAGACCGTGCATTTCCTGCAGATCTGGATCTTCCCGGACACCGAGAACATCGCGCCGTCCTACGAGGAGACCCACTTCACGCCGGACAGCAAGCGCGGCCAGCTGCGCCTGATCGCTTCGCCGGACGGTGCCGAGGGTTCGCTGCGCATCCACCAGGATGCCCGCATCTTCGCCACCATTCTCGATGGCGGCCAGAAGCTGCATCACGCCCTCGGCAACGGTCGTGGCGCCTATGTGCAGGTGGCGCGTGGCCAGCTGCAGGTCAACGGCATCACCCTGGAAGCCGGTGATGCGCTGCAGGTCAGTGACGAAGCCCAGCTGACCCTGGAAAACGGCAACGACGCCGAAGTGCTGGTGTTCGACCTGCCGCTGTAACGACAACGCCCGCGATGCTGCAGAGCATCGCGGGCGTATGTGTAGAGCCGAGCCCACGCTCGGCTGCGGATTGACAACCAGCCGAGCGTAGGCTCGGCTCTACACGACCCGCGTCAGAACCTGTAATTCAAGCTCAACCGCACATTGCGCGGCTCGCCCCAGGTGTAGGTGCTGTACCAGCTGAAGATCGTGTAGTAGCGCTTGTCCAGCAGGTTGTTGACGTTGAGCGTGGCCGACAGCCGATCATTGAATTCATAGCGTGCCATCGCATCAAGCAGCCAGTACGGCTGGGTGCGATGCACGACCTGCGCGCCGGTGGCCGGGTTGCTGATCTCGCCAAAGGTGGAATCCTGCCAGCGCGCGCCACCGCCCAGCATCAGCCCTTTCCAGTCACCGCGCAGGCGATAGCTGCTGTGGAGGCTGAACTGGCTTTCCGGTTCCAGCGTGGTGACCTTGGCACCGGCCTGGCGGGCGATCTTGTGCGAGAACCCACCCTGCACCTGCCAGCCTTCTGCCAGCTGGCCCGACATCTCAAGCTCGTAGCCCTTGGTCCGCACGCCCATCAGGGCGCGATACGCATCCTGCCCGTCCGGCGTCTTGCCACCGGTGGGCTGGGCGAAGTTGTCCTGGTCGAGCTGGAACAGCGCTGCACTGGCGTTGAAGCGGCCATCGAGGAACTCGGCCTTCAGGCCCATCTCGTAGCTGCGACCCTCCAGCGGATCCAACGCCTTGCCCTGCTCGTCGCGCTGCCCCTGCGGCTTGAAGATGGTGCTGTAGCTGGCGTACACCGAATAGTGCTCGCCGAGGTCATGGACCACGCCGGCATACGGTACGAACACGCCGGTCTCGTGCGTGCCCGGCGAACGATAGCTGGCCAGGCGGCTACCGACGATCAACTTCAGTGGATCGGCGACGTCGAAGCGACCGACCACGTACAGGCCATTCTCGCGGGTCACTTCATTGTTGTCGTAGCTGCGCTGCCATTGCGGCTCGGGAATGTCGCCCTGCCATGCGCGGTAATCGGGCACCTCGGTCGGATAGCCGGACTGCGGCGCGTAGCCGGTATTGGTCCAGCGCTTGCGCGAAGCACTGCCGCCCACCACCAGTTCATGCTCGCGGCCAAACAGGCCGAAATGACCGCTCAGATAGAAGTCGACCGCATTGCTGACGGTCTTGCCGACGTACTTTCCCAGCCACAATGACACGCCTTCGCCGGTAACCGGATCGGGATTGCCACCGGCGGCTCCCGCCAATGCGGCGTCATAGCCGTTGACCTGGTGGTTGATCTGCAGCTTGGCCACCCAGTCGTTGTCGAAGGTGTGCTCCAGCGTGGCAAAGCCGGTGCGCACATACTGGCGCCACCCGCTCCAGCGGGTGCCGTTGTTGAACGAACGCGGCATGTCGTTGAAGTTGCCGGCACTGTCCAGCAGCGGAATACCGCCCCAGGTCGAGCCCTTCGGGTCGCTGTCCATCGCATCGCCGCCTACGGTCAGCAGCGTACGTTCACCCAGATCGGCTTCCAGTACTGCGTAGCCGACCTTGCTGGTGCGCTGGTAGTAATCGAGATTGGAATGCTTGTCCTGCCAAGCGCCCACCGCACGGCCCCGCACGCGCCCATCGGCTGCCAGCGGGCCGCCGACATCGATCTCGGCGCGGTAATCATCCCAGCGCCCCACACCCAGCGTCGCGCTGCCAGCGAAGTCCTTGCCCGGCTTCTTGCGCACCAGGTTGATGGTCGCACCGGGATCGCCCATGCCGGTCAGCAGGCCGGTGGCGCCCTTGAGCACTTCGATGCGGTCGTAGATGGCGGTGTCGCTGAGCGTGTTGCCGGCCGAATAGGCCGAGTCGCGCGACATGGGAATGCCGTCGTACTGGAAGTTCTGCACGGCAAACCCGCGTGCGTAGTACTCGGTGCGTTCGCTGTCATAGGTGACGATGCTGATGCCAGGGGTCACCCGCATCACATCATCGATGCCGTGCAGGCCGAAGTCATCCATCTCGGCGCGGGTGATCACGCTGATGGTCTGCGGCGTCTGCCGCGGCGTCAGCACCAGGCGGGTGGCGGTGGCAATGGTGCCGGGCGTGTAGGCGCCGCTGCCCTCGGTGATGGTGCCGAGCAGGTTGGCAGTGACCTGCACGGTCTGCAGGGTCTGCGAGGCGGGTGCCGGTTTGGCCTTGTCCTCGTCCTGGGTGGACTGGGCAGCGGCGGTGCCGCTGCTCAGTGCAAGCAGTAGCAGGCCTTGGGCCAGTGCATGCGGCAGCGGCAGGCGACGCGGGAACAAGAGCGGAAAACGGACAGGCACAGACAGCACGGCGGGACCTCCACGATAGGGTGGGATCCTCTGGCGGCGGCTTGAGGGAAGAGAGGGGAGCGGCCGGATGGCCGCAGGCGCAGGAGTGTACTCCCCTGCGCCCCGGCTGTCGTGCGGTGTGCTGCGGCGGTCTCAGCCGCCGATGGCGGCGCAGGCCTCCAGGATCAGCGCGGTCACTTCCTTCGGCTGCGAGGCCAGCGAGGCATGGCTGGCATCCAGCTCCAGCAGGCGCTTGGGCTGCATGCGCGTGGCCATGGCCTTCTGGTTGTCCGGCGCGATCATGCGGTCATGGCGGGACAGCTGGTACCAGCTCGGCTGGTGTTTCCACGCCGGGTCGCTGACCGTGTCGCCGAAGGTGCTGGCCAGCGGCGCCTTCTGGGTCACCGCCATCACCCGGCCTTCGTCGTCGCTCAGGTCCTGGCAGAAGCTCTCATGGAACTTGTCCGCACGCAGCCACAGGTAGCCATCGCTGTCCGGTGCCAGGTTCGGCGCCGCTTCCGGCAGGTGCTGCTGGGTGATGCCACCGGGGCTCTCGCCTGCATCAGGCGCGAAGGCAGCGATGTAGACCAGGCCCTTCACGTTGGGCTCGTTACCGGCCTGGCTGATCACCGCGCCGCCGTAGGAGTGGCCGACCAGCAGCACCGGCCCGTCGATCTGCCGGATCATTTTCTGGGTGCGTCCTGCGTCGTCGGCCAGCGAGGTGAGCGGCAGTTCCACCGCCTGCACACGGTCGTGGCCGTTGCGATGCAGTTCCAGGATCACCTTGGCCCAATGTGCGGCCCCGCCCCAGAATCCATGGACGAGGAGGATGGTGGGTGTCGTGCTCATGTACGGGTCTCCGGGAGCGGCCGGCGGGATGCGGGCCGTGCAGCCACTGTCCGTGTGCGGCGTTAATCGCTAGTGACGCAATCGAATCACTGCAATCGTATGCGTCGTTCAATGTCATGCATGGCACTTGCCGATCCGCCCTGAAAACGATTTCATGGAGCCCCCCGGATCTCGCATCGCGCATGACGCCTTCATCCCCACGTGCCCAACAGCACGCTACCCGTGCCGCCTTCTTCATTCCCGGATTCGCCACCGCCGCGTGGGCGCCGATGGTGCCCTATGCCAAGGCCAAGGCCGGGCTGTCCGACGCCAGCCTCGGCGCCGTGCTGCTGTGTCTTGGGCTGGGTTCGTTGCTGGCGATGCCACTGGCAGGTGCACTGACCGGGCGATTGGGTTGCCGCCGGGTGATGGTGATCACCTGCGCGATGATGCTGTGCGCCCTGCCCTTGCTGGTGCTGGCACCCTCGCCGGTGTCGCTGGGCGCGGCACTGTTTGTGTTCGGTGCCGGCGTCGGTGCACTGGATTGTGCGATGAACATGCAGGCGGTGGCGGTCGAGCGCGATGCCGGGCGCGCGATGATGTCCGGCTTCCACGCCTTCTACAGCATCGGTGGATTCGTCGGTGCTGGCTGCATGACCGGGCTGCTGATCCTCGGCACGCCGCTGTGGCTGGCCGCGCTGGTTTCGGTGGTGGCGCTGCTGCTGGTTGCGATGCTGTCGGCGCCGCATTGGCGTCCGCAACGGATCCTGCACGAAGGCCCCTTGCTGGCACTGCCGCATGGCGTGGTGCTGTTCATCGGCGTACTGGCCTTCGTGGTGTTCCTCGCCGAGGGCTCGATGCTGGACTGGAGCGCCGTGTTCCTGGCCGAAGTGCGGCAGGTGCCGCGTGACCAGGCCGGGGCCGGCTTTGCGTTGTTCACCCTGGCGATGACGGCAATGCGCCTGTTCGGTGACGGCATCGTCGAGCACCTCGGCCGCACCCGCACCCTGGTCTTCGGCGGTATCACGGCCGCGGCAGGCTTCACCCTGGCCACGCTTGTGCCCTCGTTTCCGGTGGCGCTGGCCGGCTACGTGCTGGTTGGGCTGGGCTGCGCCAACATCGTGCCGGCGCTGTTCTCGATGGCAGGCCAGCAGCGGGTGATGCCGGAAAGCATCGCCATCACTGCCGTGACCACACTGGGTTACGCCGGCATCCTCGCTGGTCCGGCGGCGATCGGCGCAGTGGCACATGCCACCAGCCTCGGCTTTGCCTTCCTGTGCGTCGCCCTACTGCTGCTGGGCGTAGCCGCCTCCGCCCGCTCACTGGCCCGACGCGTGGCCTGACAGAAAAAGGGGACGGAGGGGATTAAGTCGCATCTGCCCCGAGTGTGCTGCAAACGACTTAATCCCCTCCGTCCCCTTTTTTCAGCCGTGTGCCAGCCATTCGGCCTGGGCCGGCAGCTGTGGGGCTGGGCACGCGCTCTGCGGGTGGTGCTCGTCGCGCGCCATCCAGTCATCGACCACGCCGGCCAGCAGGTCCAGCCGCAGCGGCAGGGTGATGTGGTCCTCTCCACGCATTTCGATGTAGTGCGCGCGCGGGTTGGCCTGCGCAAGCTGCCGGCCCTGGCTGACCGGAATGTGCTGGTCACCCTGACCGTGCAGCAACAGCACGCAGGCGCGGGTATCGGCCAGCGCACGCGCGACGTCGACGCGGTCCAGATCGACATCGATACGGCGGCTGGCGGCGGCGATCACCTGGTTGATGTCCTGGCCCCCATAGCGCCAGCGTGCGTACGACGCCACCGCCTGCGCCTTCAGGCCCTCCGGCTGCAGTCCCATCAGGTGCGGGATCATCGTGCGGATCGCCGCACCGGCATTGGCGAACGATTCCATCGCCACCACGCCGGCCACCTGGTCACCCAGCTTGTCGGCGGTGAACACCGCCGTGGCCGCACCATAGGACACACCGAACAGGTACAGCGGGCCGGTCACTTCGCCGCGCGCGCGCAGCTCGCCGATGACATCGACGACGTCATCCGATTCATAGGTGCCATAGCCGGACGGACCTGCACCGGACTGGCCATGGTTGCGAAGGTCGAGCGTGACCACGCGGTAGCCGGACTCGGCCAGCTGCAGCGACCATGGCAGCATCGAATCACCATTCATCATCCACCCATGCAGCAGCACCACGGTGCCGCGTGGCGCCTGCGCGCGGAACGGCTGTGGCACGGCCAGACTCAGGCCGGTATCAAGAGGCAGGCCGTTCTCATGACGCTGCGGAAGGTAGTGGTACCGCGCGCCGTAGTCGCCGGGGTCGAACACGCGCCAGAAGATCGGCACGCCATCGCGACCCGCTGCGAAGCCATGGCGGTTGGGCAGCCCGGCAATGGCCGCGGCGATGCGCGGGCGATCGAGCAGGGTCGACACGCCGCCTGGCGCGATCAGCCGGTCGGCAAGCGAGGTGGACGAGGCGTTGATCGAGGATGAGCATGCAGCCAGCCACAGGCCGGCGCACGCCAGCAGCAACAGCAGCAAGCGCTTCATGGGCAATCGGGAAAGGATGCGACAGCGTGGCAGGTTAACGACGCGGGCGTAGGCCATCTATCGCGCGTGGATGACGGCTTGATGACAATGCGGGATCGATTCAGGTTGTCACAATGGCGCGATCGACCTCGGCATTGATCCGGATCAATGAATACGCCGGCATGCTTGCCCACAGTGCCCGCATGCGCACCTCGTTCAAGCTCGCCATTGCCCTGGCCGCCACGCTGGCCGCCGCCTATGGCATCGCCCGCAGCACGCCCTACTGGTTCGCACCTCGGCAGGCCGCGCAGGTCGACATCCACGACCCGGCGCTGATCGCACAGGGGCAGTACCTGTCGCGCGCCGCCGACTGTGCGGCCTGCCACACCGCGCCGGGCGGCAAGCCGTTCGCCGGTGGCCTCGGCATGCAGACGCCGATGGGGACGATCTACTCGACCAACATCACCCCCGATCCGGAAACCGGCATCGGCGCCTACGACTACGCCGACTTTGAACGCGCGGTACGTCGCGGCATCCGTCACGATGGCCAGCCGTTGTATCCGGCAATGCCGTACGCCTCGTACGTGATTGCCCGCGACGCCGAGATCAAGGCGCTGTACGCCTATTTCATGGGCTCGGTGCAGCCGGTGAAGCAGGACAACGCCGACAGCACGATTCCATGGCCCGCCAACATGCGCTGGCCTCTGGCATGGTGGCAACTGCTGTTCGCACGCCCACGCAGCTTCAGCCCGGATCCGTCGCTGGACGCCGGCCAGCAGCGTGGTGCCGAACTGGTGGAAGGCCTGGCGCATTGCGGTGCCTGCCACACGCCACGCGGGCTGGCGTTCCAGGAAAAGGCGATGGCCGATGATGGCAGCCGCCAGTTCCTGTCCGGTTCGGTGCTGGAAGGCTGGTACGCGAAGAACCTGCGCAACGAATCGACCGGCCTGGCCAGCTGGAGCGAAGGTGAGATCGTCGATTTCCTGCGCACCGGGCGCACTGATCGATCGGCGGCCTTCGGTGGCATGGCCGACGTGGTCGAGCACAGCACGCAGTACCTGTCCGATGCGGACCTGCTGGCGATGGCGCGCTACCTGAAGCAGCTGCCCGCCCGCGAAGGTCGCAGCGCACAGTGGTCGCCCGGCACCGACACCACCACCGCCGCACTGCGCAGCGGCGACTACCGCGTGGCCGGTTCGCTGGCCTATGCCGAGCACTGCCAGGCCTGCCACCGCGCCGACGGCCGCGGCATGCCTCGCGTCTACCCGGCCCTGGCCGGCAACTCGATCGTGTTCGCTGACGATCCCAGCTCGCTGGTGCAGGTGACCCTGATCGGCGGCCGCACGCCACAGACCCCGCACGACCGCATGGCCTTCACCATGCCAGGCTTCGAGCAGCTGCCGAATGCGCAGCTGGCACAGATCCTGACCTTCATCCGCAGCAGCTGGGGCAATCAGGCCAGCGCAGTGAGCGAGGTCGACGTGGCGCGCATGCGCCGGGTGGTGCGCGACAAGCCGGTGCACTACGTTCCGCAGGAGACCGCACAATGAAGCGTTCGCGCACGCGTTCCCGCCTGCTGATCGGCAGTGCGATCACCGTCGTGCTGCTGGCCGGCGCCGGTACCCTCGCTTACCGTCATCTGTACCCGGATCTGGATGCCGCCGTGACCGGCACGATCGATATCCTCGATGCACAGGGCAAGGTGGTCGGCCACTACCACGCGCCCAGCGCCGAAGAAATCGCCGGGCTCGGCAATGCCGAGTCGGTGATGCTCGGCCGCCGCCTCCTCAACGAGACCGCACGGCTGCTGCCGGACAACGTCGGCAACGATCTGAACTGCAACTCGTGCCATATGGCCGAGGGCAAGCGACCCTTCGGAAACCACTACTTCAACACCGGTGGCGGCGCTTATCCGCGTTACATGCCGCGGCCTGGCAAGGTGATCGGGTTGACCGAACGCATCAATGGCTGCCTGCAGCGTTCGATGAACGGCAAGCCGCTGCCGAAGGACGCGCCACAGATGCGCGCGATGCTCGACTACATGGCGTGGCTAAACAGTGCAGTGCCGGACGGTGCAAAAGTCGCCGCGCCAAGCGAAGGGCCCATCGACAGCACGCTGGCCCCGGATCCGATCCGCGGCCAGGCGCTGTACGCCGCGCAGTGCGCTGCCTGCCACGGCGACAACGGCGAAGGCCGGCGCGACGCCAGTGGTGACATCGCCTTCCCGCCGCTGTGGGGCGACCACAGCTTCAACATCGGCGCCGGCATGGCGCGCCTGTACAAGGCGGCCGGTTTCGTCAAGCACAACATGCCACCGGCAGTGACCCGCGAACCTCCGCTGGGGCAGCAGGTGATGCCCGACCAGGATGCGGTGGACATCGCCAGCTACTTCATCAACCAGCCGCGGCCGGACTTCGCCAACAAGGGCAAGGACTGGCCGCGCGACCCGAAACCCAAGGACGCGCGGTACTGATGCCGGCAGCAGGTGCCGGCCGTCGTACAACACGATTCCTGCATCGCCACGTCATGCCGATGTCATTGGCGCTGCCGACACTCCGGGGTTTCCTCCCTCTGAAGGTCCGGTTTCGATGCGAACGATTGCGCGTTTTCCCCGTGTTTCGCTGCTGGCCCTGCTGATCGCCCCCGCACTGGACGCCCTGGCCGAAGCACCGCAGGGCGAGGCGGCCGAAGCGCGCAGCAGCGATGCCCGCACCCTCGATCAGGTGCAGGTGATCGGGCAGGCCACCAGCTACGCCAAGACATCGGTGCGCGCGGAAACGCTGAACCGGCAGACCGTGATGAGCAGCGTCAACGATGCACTCAACGAGGTGCCCGGCGTGGTGGTCAGCGAAGCCGATGCCACCGGCTCATCGGTGTGGGGCACGCAGATCAGCATGCGTGGCTTTGTCACCAACCGCGACACACAGCAGATCGGCACTACCATCGACGGCCTCCCCAACGGCGGTTCGGGTTACGGCGGCGGCTCGCTGGCCAACCGCTACATCGACATCCTCGACCTGGAAACGGTGGAAGTCAGCCAGGGCACTGCCGATATCTCCTCGCGCTCGAACGAGGCCCTGGGCGGCACGCTCAACTTCCTTACCAGCGACCCGCTGCAGGACAGCCGTCTGCGCTTCGTGGTCGGCGCCGGTGACAACGATGCGCGCAAGTACTACGTGCGCTACGACACCGGCCTGCTCGGCGGCCACACCCGCGCCTGGGTCAGTGCCTCGTCGGCGCGCGTGCATGACTGGATCGATGGCAGCGGCAAGACCAGCAACGACCACATCGCCGGCAAGTTCATCACCGAACTGGATCGCTGGACCCTGACCGGCTACCTGTCCTACAACGATGCCGACGAGCCGGAATACACCAGCGTCTCACCGAAGGGCTTCGCGACCAATCCGGATCGCGACAACCTAGTCGGTACCCTCACCGGCATTCCCTACCTGGACCAGAACTACCGTTCCGGCTCGCGTGCGTTGCGCGAGAACACCTTCGGTTACCTGCGCGCGGCCTTCGACGGTGCCAACGGCTTCAAGGCCTCGGTGGCCGCCTACGGGCACCGCATGCAAGGTCGTGGCGACTGGCTGCCTCCCTATCTGGCGCAGGTCAGCGATGACGGTGCGGGCCGCCCCGAGTCGGAGTACATCGGTGGAAAAACCGTGTACGGCGGCAGCAACCGTGGCCAGATCTTCTTCGTCAATCCCGACGGCAGCGCCGCGCAGCGCCTGGCCAACTGCACGCCGCGGCTGGGCTTCACCGCCGAATACGATCCGAACTGCTACGCCGGCAACGTGCTGGGCGCGCAGTCGTATCGCCACACGCACTACGACAACGACCGCATGGGCGTGACCGCCGACGTCGAGTGGCGGCAGACCTTCGGCACGGTCGACAACACGATCCGTGGCGGTCTGTGGGTGGAGAAGCTGGACCGTTCGGCGCGCCGCGACTGGCATCGCCTGCTCAACGTCGGCCAGGACATCGCCTTCGACCACCAGCCGTACTGGGTACAGTTCGAGGACAAGTACAAGGTTGACGAGCAGATGTACTACGTCGAGGACGTGGCGCGCTTCGGGCCGTTCAGCGCACGCCTGGGCGTGAAGCAGTTCTTCGTCGACCAGTCGCGCCGCCGCGTGATCGGTGCCAGCGAACACGTCAGATCCGATTCCAGGTCCGACCCGCTGCTGTCCACCGGCTTGACCTGGGCACCGGGCGTGGAAGGCATGGAGCTGTTCGCCGGCTTCTCGCAGAACTTCGCCGCGATTCCTTCCGGCGTGCTCGGCGAGACCGACCCGCAGCGCTTCCGCAACGTCGAGCCGGAGACCGCCGACAACATTGAAGTGGGCATGCGCATCAGCCGCTGGCCGCTGACCGCCTCGGTGACCCTGTACAACATCAAGTTCGACAACCGCATCGTCTACCTGCCGGCCGGCTTCGTCAGCGGCATCGACTACCTGGGCGAGACCGACGGCGTCTACGAGAACTTCGGCGGCGTGGAAAGCAACGGCCTGGAAGCGGCGTTCGGCTATGGCTGGGACAACGGCTGGCGCCTCAACGCCGCCTATACCTACAACCGCTCCAAATACCTGGGCAGTGGCGATGCCGCGCGTGATACCCAGCTGGGCATCGTCGACGGCGCCAAGGTGATCGGCCAGCCCGAACAGACCCTCGTCCTGTCGGCGGACTGGCAGGGTGAGAACTGGAACTTCGGCCTGTCCGGCCGTTACCTGGGCACGCGTTATCTCGACGCCGCCAACGTCAACAAGCTGCCGTCGGCCACCGTGTTCAACGCCAACATCGGCTTCGACCTGCAAGGCCTGTCGCCGCGCCTGAAGGGCATGGGCGCCAACCTGGTGGTGAGCAACCTCACCGACAAGCGGTATCTTGCAGGGGTGGACGGCCGCGACAACGCCTTCATCGGCGCTCCGCGCACCGTCGGCATCTCTTTCCGCGTGGACCTGTGAGTGAGCCCGTGACCGATATCGGCCGACGCCGGTTGTTGCAGGCCGGCGTTGCCGCCGGCTTTTCTCCACTGCTGCCCAGCATCGCCCGGGCCGCCGCGATCGCCCCCGCCGCGCAGACGCGCAGCCTGGAAGACCTGCAGCACATCGTGGTGTTCATGCAGGAGAACCGTTCGTTCGACCACTACTTCGGCACGCTGCCAGGGGTACGTGGTTTCGGTGATCGATTCGTGGCCCCCGCGGCGGCACTGCAGGCCGGTGGCAGCACCCGCAGCCTGTGGCTGCAGCCCGATGCCAGCGGCACGCGCGCGATCGCGCCGTTCCCGCTGGATACCGCCGCGCACTTCGGCTACATGCGGGTGGAAGGCACGCCGCATACCTGGCCCGATGCCCATCGGGCGTGGGACCACGGGCGCATGGGGCAATGGCCGAAGGCCAAGCACAACCACTCGATGGGCTACTTCCAGCGCAGCGACCTGCCGTTCCAGTTCGCCCTGGCCGATGCCTTCACGATCTGCGATGCCTACCACTGCGCAATGCAGGCCGGCACCAACCCGAACCGGGTGTTCCTGTGGACCGGCCACAACGATGGGCATGCGCGTGCCGGCGGCCCGGTGATCGCCAATTCGCACGACAACTTTCCCGAACAGGGCGGGTACCCGGCGTCGTACCGCTGGACCAGCTATGTCGAGCGCCTGCAGAGGGGCGGCGTGTCCTGGCAGATCTACCAGGACATGGCCGACAACTTCACCGACAACCCGCTGGCGGGTTTCGAGGCCTTCCGTCAGGCCCACCGCGCGGCGCCAGGGCATGACCCGCAGCTGCGCGCTCGCGGGGTCAGCACGCGGGGCCTGACGCAGCTGCGCCAGGACGTCATTGACGGGCGCCTGCCGCAGGTCAGCTTCATCATCGCCGACGCGGCCGGCAGCGAACATCCCGGCCCGTCCAGCCCGGCACAGGGCGCGGCCTATACCGCACGCGTGCTGGATGCGCTGACCGCCGATCCGGACGTGTGGAGCCGCACCGCCCTGCTGCTGATGTTCGACGAGAACGATGGCTTCTTCGACCACATGCCGCCCCCTGCCCCGCCTTCGCCGGTGGACGGTGGCTGGGCGGGTGTATCCTCGGTCAGCACCGAAGGCGAGTACCACCGGCACCCGGCACCGGGTGACGAAAAGTACGATCTCGCCGAACTGCGCGGGCGCCCGTACGGTCTGGGACCGCGCGTGCCCCTGTACGTGATCTCGCCGTGGAGTCGCGGCGGCTGGGTCGATTCGCAGGTGTACGACCACACCTCGGTCATACGGCTGATCGAGCGCCGCTTTGGCGTGGCCGCACCGGACATCTCGCCGTGGCGCCGCGCGGTCTGCGGCGACCTCAGCACTGCGTTCGACTTTGCCCAGCGCGATACCCGCCCGTTCGTCCGCGGCCTGCCCGACGTGAGTGCGGTTGCCGCACGCGCCGCTGCCTTGCCGGGACGCACCGTGCCCACGCTGCCAGAGGGGCTGAAACCAGCGAAACAGGAAAGCGGTGTACGCCCGGCGCGCGCCCTGCCCTATCGTCCGCAGGCATCGATTGCCGCAGTCGATGCCTTGGGTGTGGATCTGACGCTGTCCTGCGAAGGCGCGGCGGCCGTGCTGCATGTCTACGATCGGCTGCGGCTGGATGCGGTACCACGCCGCTACACGCTGCTGCCAGGTACGCCACTGCGCGAGCGCTGGCCGCTGGACGCCCAGGGCCGCTATGACCTTTGGCTGCTTGGTCCGAACGGCTTCCACCGCCACTTCCAGGGTGCGGTCAAGGCGCCTGCCGTGCAGGCTTCGATCGAGCGCGCGGACGGCCAGCTACGGCTGCAGCTGCGCAATCTGCACAACAGCGCGCAGAATGTGCGGGTGCAGGCCGGCGCCTATGCCGGGCACATGCCGGAGCAGGCGCTGGTGCTGCCGGCGCATGCTGAGGCCACGGTGGCGTGGGACGCGGCGCCCACCGCAGGGTGGTACGACCTGCGCATCGGTGCGGGCGACAGTGCACTGCGACTGGCCGGCCGCGCCGAGGATGGGCGCCCCGGCACCAGTGACCCGGCAATGGGCAGCGAGCCATTGCGGTTCGAGCACGATTGAGGAGCCCTCTGTAGAGCCGAGCCCACGCTCGGCTGCTTCTCGCCCTGGTCGCATTGCCCCGACAAAGCAGCCGAGCATGGGCTCGGCTCTACGCGGCAGATCGGCAGATTCAGGCCTCCTGCAGCCCCGGCCGGCCGTGCTCCACCGCATAGCGTTTCCAGCTCTGCAGCACGCCATTCGGCTGCATCACGGTATCCAGCGTCTTCATGTCGCCGATCCACGCATCGCGGGTGACATCACACAGCACGTAGCCACGCTTGTCGGTGGTCGCCCTCAGAAAGGGGCTGTGCGCTAATTGGTTCCTGGCATACGCATCCACACCCTGACCATCGGCGCCAGAGGTGATCGACGTGGCGAGGAACTCGCTGGAGATCACGCCCGAGTCACGGTGGTCCTGCACCAGATCGCTGGCATAGTGGCGATGCGCGTCGCCGCAGGCGGTCACCACGTTGCCGAAGCCCACCTTCTGGATGTGCTCGAGCAGGCGCCGGCGGCTGTCCAGGTAGCCCGACCACTGGTCATCGGACGACTGCACTACCCCGTCCTTCTCGCGCATGTAATTGCCCAGCGCCACCTGGTGGGCGATGGTATGCCAGCGCGGTGCCGCATCGGACAGGCCGTCGAACAGCCAGCGTTCCTGCTTCGCCCCCACAATGCTGCGCTCCGGCGATTCCACCTCCTCGCGCAGCGTCATGTTCACCTGCTTGCTGCGGTACTGGCGCGTGTCGAGCAGGTGCAGGTCCATCAGCGTGCCGTAGCGTGCGCGCCGGTACATCTGCATGTGGCCGTCGCGCGGGAACGCCGAACGGCGCAGCGGCATGTTCTCGTAGTAGGCCTGGAACGCCTGCGCGCGCCGCAGCAGGAACACTTCGCTGGGCGTATCGTCCTGGTCTTCGGCGCCGGCCCAGTTGTTGTCCACTTCATGGTCGTCAAAGGTGACGAACCAGGGAGCCGATGCATGAGCGGCCTGCAGGTCGGCATCGCTCTTGTACTGGGCGTAGCGGCGGCGGTAATCATCCAGCGTATAGATCTGCGGGCCGACGTGGTTGCGCAGGTTGGTGAACGGCTGGCCGTTCATCTTCCGCAGGCCCGGCTGGCTTTCGCCTTCGTAGATGTAATCGCCGTAGTGGAAGACGAAGTCGAGCGGTTCCTCGGCGATGCGCCGCCACGCGGTGTAGTGGCCTTCTTCGTAGTGCTGGCAACCTGCCACCGCAAAGCGCACGCGATCCACCGCTGCCGTGGCTGCCGGCAGCGTGCGGGTGCAACCGACCGCACTGGCATGGCCACCCACGGTGAAGCGGTACCAGTAGGGCCTTCCGGGCGCCAACCCGTCCAGCTCCACGTGCACCGCGTGGCCGAGTTCGGGATGCGCCATCGCCGCCCCCTGGCGTACCACCCTGCGCATGCCTTCGTCTGCGGCCAGTTGCCATTCGACCAGCATCGGCCGGGTCGGCATGCCGCCGCCGAACACCAGCGGTTCGGTCGCCAGGCGCGTCCACAGCACCATGCCATCGGCCGAGGGATCACCCGAGGCCACGCCCAGGGTGAAGGGTGTGCTGGCAAAGCGCGGCTTGGCCAGCAGGTTGCGCGGGTTCAGCGCGGTGGCATCGGCCTGCGCGGCCAGCGCGTGTGCCGTGCCCATCCAGGCACCGGCAGCGGACAGGCCGGCCAGGGCCAGGAATCGCCTGCGATTGATCGTCTCCACGGCTGTGCCCTCAGTTGTAGATGATGTGGAAGTAGAAGAAGCGGCCGTAGTCGTCGATCTCGGTACGGAAACGCCCGTTCGGACCGGTGCTGTAGGTTGGCTGGGTGTTGAACAGGTTCTTGGCCTCGTACTTCAGCGTCACGTGCTTGCCGACCTTGTGGCTGAAAGCCATGTTGAACGTCAGGTATGGGTCGTAGTACGAATCCAGCCATTCGGTGTCACCGAAGTCGACCAGCATCCGGCTGCGGTAGGTTCCGGACAGGCGCAGCTGGGCGCTCCTCCATGGCATGCGCCAGATCACCGAACCATTGAGCGACCAGTCCGGCTGGTACAGCAGGCGATCCAGGCGACGCTCGGTGCCGTCGCTGATGCGGTAGTTGGTCTGGCCTTCCAGCCGGGTTGCATTGAAGTACATGTCGAAGCGCTGGCGGCCCCACTGCAGATTGCGATTGGCCACCGCGAACTCGACGCCACGAAGCTTCGACTCGTCGGTGTTCATCGGCTGGGTGACCCGGTAGCGGGTGTCCCCCACGTTCTCGAACGTGGTCAGTGTGTAGATATCGTCCTTGATCACCTTGTCGAACAGCGCCACCGAGACCAGGCCGTTGTTGCCGTTGAAGTACAGGTCCCACGCCAGGTCGATGTTGGTGGAACGGCGCGGCTGCAGGTTGGCGTTGCCCTGCTTGATGCTGCAGAAGCCCCTGCCCTCCTCGTCATCGCCACAGCTGGTGCTGGTGGCCTGGGCGATGTTGCTCGGCGTCGGCCGGCCCAGCGTGCGACTGGCGGAAAAGCGCAGGCGCTGCTCCTCGCTCAGCTTGAACGTCGCATTCAAAGACGGCAGCAGGTTGTTGTAGCCACCGCTCGTGTTGCGGAAGGCGGAGGTGTACGTGGTGCCACCATCATCGCTGAACGGGCTGTAGGCATCGAAGCGGGTGTGGTCGTAACGCAGGCCGCCGATCAGCAGCAGCCGGTCCCAGGCGTAGTGAGCGGACACATAGGCATTGGTGATGTCCTCCACGTACTTGTAGTCGCTGGTGAAGTTGGCATTCGGATACGCCGCATTGTTGTTGCCCAGCTTCGGCAGCAGTTCCTCGTTCCACTTGCGGTTGTCGATCAGCGGGAAGCCCGGCACGCTGCCCAGCAGCGTCGACCCCGGGTAAAGGTAGTCGTTGAGCGTGGCGCTGCTCCTGAAGTAGTCGAAGTCGATGTCCTGCCAGATCTTCAGGTGGCGGTACTCGGCACCGGTGGCCAGGCCGAAGCCACGCGCATCGGCGTCGATGTTGTAGCTGAAGTCCGCGCGCAGGTTGTCGATGCTCTCCTTGGCATCGCGCGGAGAGACATAGGCCTGCGCCGGATTGAGCTTGAACGCGGAGCTGGTCAGCAGGCTGGAATCGGAAACCGCCACCGCATTGGGGAAACCGTGGCTGTCGTTTTCGTAGTCGACGAACAGATTGCTCGGGTAGGCGCGCACTCCCCAGTAGACCTGGCTGTTATGGAAGGTCTCTTCGGTGTGGCCACCGCGCAGGGTCAGGCGCGAACGGTCGCCGATGTCCCAGTTGAAGCTGGCGATGGCGCCACGGTTGCTGCGGTCCCAGCGGTCGTGGCGGTTCTTGATGTAGATGCTGTTGATCTGCGTGGTGCCGCTGTCCTCGGTCTGGTTGCGGATCGGAAACTTGGCGTTTCCATACAGATCCGTCTTGTTCATCGTCGAGTTCTCGTAGAACCGGTACGAGTACAGCAACAGCGATGCGTAGAACGGATCATCCGAGGGCTTCCACTCAAGCTTGGCGGAGCCACCGAAGTTGGTGATGAAGTTGGTATAGGTGCCGGTGCTGAAGTTGCCAGGCGCACGCAGGCCGTTCCAGCCCTTGGCCTCGTCCGGACCCGTGGTGCCGTCGGTGAGGTATTTTCCAGCGTCGTTGTAGTAGTAGTTCGACTCCACCCAGCGCTTGACGCTGTTGCGTGAACGCTGCTCATAGCGTGCCACCGCAACGATGCCGAACTCCTGGTCGGCGCCGAACTGGTCGGAGAACACCATCTTGGCGCTCTTGCCGAAATGGCCCAGGGTCTCGTGGTTGCCGCCAGCGCTGCGCTCGACGTTGGTCTCGGCTGTGGAATAGATGCCTGCCACGTCGGCAAACACGTACCTGCCGGACCGGTCGAAGGCACTGCGGCTGATGATGTCGATCACACCGCCGATCGCATCCGGTGCCTGCTCCGCGCTGAAGCTCTTGTAGATGTCGGTACGGGTGCCGATGTCGCTGGGAATCAGCTGCAGGTTGTTCATGCGCTCCCCGGAGCCACTGCCACCCACGCTGGCAATCGCGATGCCATCGATGGTGGTGTAGTTGAGGTTGGCCTGCACGCCGCGTACCGTCACGTAACGTGGCTCACCAGCATCCTCCACCGCACTCAGGCCTGGAGCGGCCATCAGGCTCTCGGCCAGGGTCTCGTCGCCGTAGCTGTCCATCTCGTCGTAGACCACCGAATCCTTGATCACCGGCGACGACTTCTTCTGGTCGATCACCTCGTGCGCGGCAATCACCTTCACCGTATCCAGGGTCGGCGCCACCACCGCTCCGGCCTCGCGCGGCATCGGCGCGGCTGGCTTCGGCGCGTTGCGTGCGGGTGCCGGATCGATGGCGATGACATTGCCATCCACCACGGTGTAGCCCAGGCCGGTACCCGCCAGCAGTGCGTCCAACGCCTGCTTGACGGTGGCGCCACGTGGCACAGCCCCGGCCATGTGCGCTTCACCGCTACCCGAGTACAGGAACTGCACGCCGGAACTGCGCGACAACTGCTCAAGTGCACGGGCCAGCGGTTGCGCCGCGATCGGCGCCGACACGCGGGCTTCAAGGCCATCGGCAGCGGCCGCGGCCGCCATTGGCACGCTGCAGGGAGACAGGGCGAGGATGATCGACAGGTAGAGCGTGTTGCGCATCACGGGTCCTTGGAAGAGAGAAGGCAGCAGGCGCCGCTGCGTGGCTCGGCAGCGGCTTCTTCCAAGTAAGAGCCCGCATCCACCGAAGTGGAGAACGCGGATTCGATGAATTTTTTCTGACAGCCCACCACCGCGCGGGCCTCAGCGACTGCCGACCCGCACTGTGTCGCCTTCGCGCCTCACCACGAAGCGTGGGTCGCGTTCGAGGAAGGCCTGCAGCGCACCGATGCGATGCGCATCGAGGCTGCCGGACAACCGTGCCGATGCCGCGCCTTCGTCCAGCACGCGCACCTGCACCTGGTTGTGCCGGTTGAAGGCAGCTGCCACCTCATCGAGCCGCTCATCGAGGAAGGACACTTTGCGCTGTTGCCAGTCCAGCAGCATCGACAGCGGCATGTCCACTGACTCGACGGCATGGCTTCGCGCATCGACCTGCACCACCCGGCCCTGCTCCAGCTGGGCCAGGCGGTGGGCACCCGCGCCCTGGCTCCAGACCTCGACCTCGCCGGAGACGACGCCGATGCGTGTGCTCTGCAGCCGTCGCGATACATCGAACACCGTGCCGATATCCCGGATCTCCAGGCCGTTCACTTCCACCTCGAACGGACGACGGTCGCGGGCGATGTCGAACGTGGCCTCCCCCTGCAGCAGCTCCACCTTTCGGCTGAACCAGCCCATGCGTACCCGCAGTCGGCTGTCCGCGTTGAGCCGCACCTGGGTCTGGTCGGGCAGCACCAAGTCGCGGAGTTCACCATGCCCGGCACTGTAGAGCTGCTGGGTGGGCATCACCTGCGGAACCAGGCCCACGCCGATCAGGGCAACACAGGCCGCGGCAGAGACCATCCACCAGCGCACGCGACCGCGACGCAGCACGGCGCGGGGCGGCGCGTGCGCACGACCGAACAGCGGCACCACCTTGGCGGCGACCTGCCGCGGTGGCACCAGCGCCTCATCAGCCAACGGCGATTGCAGCGCCTCGCCCACCTGCCGGTGCAACGCGAGCGCGCGCATGTACGCGCGAACATGCTCGGGCGAGCGCTTCATCCAGTCCAGGAACGCGACACGCCCGGCCTTGTCCAGCCCCCCCTCGCGATTGCACAGGAACCAGTGCGCCGCCTCACGTGCGACCTCGTCGTCAGGCCTGCGTGATGGATACCGATTCATGTGAGCTCCCTGGCGCCCAGCGCCTTCCTGCAGGCGTCAAGCCCCTTGCCGATATGCTTGCGCACCATGTGCACCGACACCTGCAGCTGCTGGCTGATTCCCGGGCAGTCCAGCCCGTCGCGGTAGTGCAGCTCCATCACCCGGCGCGTGGTCGCCGGCAACCGCGCGATGGTGCTGCGGATATCGTTCCAGCGCTGCGCACGCTCGAATTCGCGCTCGATGTCTTCTTCGCTTTTCAGCACTTCGGCCAGCAGATCGATGTCTTCCAGCGGCGGCAGCGACGACCTCACGCGGGCGTGCTCGCGCGCCAGGTTGGCCGCCACGGTGAACAGGTAGGCTTCCGGGTTCTCGACCGCGTCGGCATCCTCGCCGGTGCTGCGCAGCAGCCGCAGATAGACCTCCTGCGCCAGGTCTTCGGCATCTTCGCTGGCCGAACCGCGACGCAGGAAGAAGCCACGCAGCAGCCGGCGCCGCAGTTCGTAGCTCTTCTCCCAGATCCTCACGCTGTTCACGGCCGGCCAACCACCCCGAGGCTGGAAAGCCCAGCAGGGTGACCGCCATCGATGACAGTGGCGTTTCAACGACCGGCAGGCAGCCGCTAGAATGCCGCCCCTGCAATGTCCCGGCAGCCGGCACAAGGAGTGCCCAGCAATGAACGCACGCACCGCCATCCACACCTTCAGCAGCCTGCTGTTCCTGCTGCTGGTCGCCCACACCACCGCCTACCAGCAGCAGATGTGGCCGCCCAGCCGGGTCATCCATGTGCATCCGGTGATCGTCGCCCTCGCCTATGCACTGGGTGTGCTCACGCTGCTGCTGTGGATCGGCGGCGGTCGCGTACCAGAACCGGCCCAGCGTCTGGCGCGCTGGCTGCCCATCGTCGCCTGGTGCCTGCTGTGCGTCGGCGTGGCGGTCATCCCGATGTTCCTGCCTGGACTGTACCCAGCCTGATCAGCGGCGGTACGCAGTGCATCCGCGCATGATGCGGCGCCCGGCACCAACCCTTGCTTGCCAGAGACCCAAGGCGGGCCCGCCTATCGAAGCCGCGGTGCCAGGCCTACGCTTGTCTTCTCGGTGGCCGCCACGGTCGCCCTTCGCGTCACGGCATTGCCGTTGCGACCCCGCTCCAGTGCTGTGCGCCCTGATGGTGTTGTCGCTCAGGCAGACGTCCAAACGGCGCCCTCTGGAGACAGTCATGAACCAAGCCCTGATCCCCTTCGATACCGACCCGCTGGAAACGCGGGAGTGGTGTGAATCGCTGGAGGCGGTGATGCAGGCCGGTGGCCGGCCACGCGCGCACTACCTGATCGACCAGCTGAGCGATCTGGACGCGCAATAGCACGGCGACCTGCATACCCGCGCATGGACGGCCTACGTCAATACCATCCCGCCCGAACGCCAGCCGCCCTATCCCGGTGACCTGGCCATCGAGCGCCGCCTGAACGCGATGATCCGCTGGAACGCGATGGTGATGGTGCAGCGTGCTGGATGCAGGACACCGTCGACAAGTACGGCATCGACACTGGCAAGCACGATCCGGCCGCGGTGTAAGGCGGCTGCGTTCACCACGCCCGTTGTGCGAGCCTGGTGAACGCAGCATCGCTACGGCATGCGCTTGAACAGATTGGTCTGCAGGATCGGCGTGCCGTCGTGGCCGTAGAACGCCTTGGTCTCGGTCATCGTCGCCCGGTCATCCGCCACGGTGTAGATGCGGGTGGAGGCGGGCGTCCCGTGATCCACCAACTGCATCACCAGCGTATTCGGGGCCGGCAGTTTCAGGTTTGCCTTGTCCGCGCCGTAGGTGCCGGACAAGGCACCCGGCGTGCCATCCAGCGCCAACGTGCCGTCGGACTTCATGGTCTTGCCGTCGTGCAGGACGATATCCACGTGTGAGCTCCAGCGGCCACCGCCGGCGTCCTTGAACTCCAGCACCACCTGCTTCGGACGCTGCGCCTCGGGTAGTGCCGAGGTCGCGGTGTCCAGCGACCAGCGCCCCAGCAGCGGCGACGGGGACGCTTCCACGGCCAGCGCCGACCCGGCCGGCAGCGAACACGCACACAACAACACAGCGGACAACAGCTTCATACGTTGCTCCGTTCCAGTGAAGAAGGTGCTGCGTGACGCGTTGTGGGGCGCAGCGCTTCGGATCGTGCACAGCATCAGGGCCCCGCACAAGGCAGGGCGCTGAACGCGCGGCAACCTCGTTCGCGCCTCCCGCGATTCAGGTCTAGCGGCAAGGCCTCATCACGTCCTTGTCGATACAAATCGTTACGTTATAACATTTCACTCCTATTTCACGAGTCCTGCCATGCGTCGCCACCTGCTTGCTGCCGCCATCCTGCTCGCTGTCCACACCGCCCACGCTGCGGACGCGCCTACCCTTCCCACCCTCCAGGTCCAGGCCTCCCCGCCCTCGCGCGTCGACAGCCGGGTCACCGTCGACAATCCACAGGCGCAGAACCGTACCCTCGGAAGCCTGCTCGAACATGTCTCCGGCGTGCAGAGCAGCGCCTTCGGGCCGAACGCGGGCGCCCCGGTCATCCGCAGCCTCAGCGGCAACCGCGTGCAGATCCTGCAGGATGGCCAGTCCATTCTCGGCATGAACGCGATCAGCGGCGACATCAACATTCCGTTCGATCCACTGTTCGTGCGCAGCGTCATCGTCAACAAGTCCTCCGATACCGTGCGCTATGGCGGCAATGCGATCGGCGGCAGCGTGGAGATCGATTCGGGCCTCATCCCGCGCCGCATGGAAGACACGGAGCAGTCGATGGAGCTGGTCCTGCGCCAGGGCTTCAATGCCGCCGACGCGCAGGGCTTCCGCATGAACTTCAACAACCAGCGCAACCTCTCGACCAACCTGCAGGTCTCGCGCCAGCGCATCTCGCACTACGACATCCCGGGCAACAGCAAATCCGACGTCTGCAACACCCGCCTGTTCCCGCCGACCGGCGGCGTCAACTCGGCGCTGGCCGACAGCTGCCAGAAAGAGGCGCGCGTCCAGCAGATCTACAACAAGGCCTCGCAGCCGTACATCGACCAGTTCATGACCGAGAACCCGGACTGGGCCGATGGTGACTTTTCGTTCTACACCAACAACCCGACCTCGGTCTGGCAGCGCCGCACCTACATCAATCCGGTCAACCCCGCCTACGTGCCCGGCACACCGTCGTACGTGCAGAAGCAGATCAACAACGATGTCACGCCCGACTACCATCACCGGCTGGGCAACAGCTACGCGCGCAACTCGCAGGTGGCCTTCGGGTCGACGCTGTTTTTCGACCGTGGCTACGTGGGTGTCAGCATCGATGCCAAAGACAGCGAGTACGGCGTGCCGGGCTTCTCGATGCAGAATCTGTCGTTCGGTTCCAACGATGCCGATGGCCTGCCGGTGGGCGTGGTGATCAAGCAGGAACGCTACGCGCTGGAAGCCCTGCTGCGCGATCCGCTGCCGTGGTTCGAACGCGCAGAGCTGCGAGTTTCCAGGCTGGACAACACTTCGGGCGAGCAGCTGGGCAGCACCCGGGCCAATGACTACGACTTCGAAAGCAGCCAGGTCGAACTGCTGCTCAGTCACCTGCGGCTCGGGCCGCTCAGCGGCCTGCTCGGCTTCAGCCACCAGTCGCGACAGGTCACCGGCGGCGGTTCACTGCGCTACCTGCCCGACGTCGACACCCGCAGCAACGCGGTGTTCCTGAAAGAGGCACTGGACGTCGGCTGGGCCACCTTCGATGCAGGTGTGCGCCACGAGCGCATCGACCACGAGCTGCAGCCCAGCCGCTTCAGGACCGCACGCAACGCCGCCAATACCAAGCTGCAGGACCGTTCCTACCGGCTCAACAGCTACAGCGTGGGCTCCCGTGTCGAGCTCGGTCCTCTGTTCGCCGCCAAGGTGCGCTACGCATCCTCGCAGCGCGCACCGGAGATCAACGAGCTGTATGCCAGCAACGCACACTATTCGGTGATGACCCAGGAAGAAGGCAACCAGAACCTCAAGCCGGAGCGCGCGAAGAACCTGGAGCTGACCGGCCTGTTCCACATCGGTGGCTTCGAACTGTCGGCCACTGCTTACCGGATGAAGTACGAGAACTATCTCTACCTCGGCCATTCCGGCCTGCAGACCGCCAACCGTCTGCCGCTCAAGTACTGGAAGCAGACCGACACCACGGTGAAGGGTTTCGAGATCGACGCATCGCAGGCACTTGACCTGGGCCGCTATGGCACGTTGAACATCTCTGCCTTCGCCGATCTGGTGAAGAACAAGGCGGACCACCCCGATCCGCTGCGCGCCCACAACGATGGCGAGTACCTGCCGAACATGCCGACCAACCGCTACGGCGCCAACCTGCAATGGCAGCGCGAAGGCTGGAAGGCGCAGCTGTCGAGCACCTACTACGACACGCAGGAGTACCTCGGCCGCAACGTCAGCGAGGAGATCCCGCTGGATGCGTTCAACCTGGTTGACCTGCAGGTCAGCCGCGAACTGCCGGTGCGCAGCAGCTACATCGCCGGCATGGAAGTGTTCGTCAACGGCAGCAACCTGCTCAATGAGGAAGCGCGTCCACACAACTCGCCACTGAAATACATCGCGCCACTGCCGGGGCGGGGCTTCCAGGTGGGTGTGACGCTAAAGCTCTGAGGAGAGCCTGATTCGGCCACCATCCAGCGATCAATGATCGCTGGATGGCACGCCGGGACCTGCATCCGTGCAAAGAAAAACGCCTGCAGATCGATGATCTGCAGGCGCTTCTTTGTATCTGGCGGAGTGAGAGGGATTCGAACCCTCGATAGAGCTTTTGACCCTATACTCCCTTAGCAGGGGAGCCCCTTCGGCCACTCGGGCATCACTCCGGGGTTTTCTCCGCGTCTGGTGCGTTGCACCTCAGCGGGGCGTGAATCATAACGTTAATCGAGTGCGAAGGTAAAGCGTTATTCGGCAGAATTTTCGCTACCGGTGCCACCGGCTTCATCACCACGCTGGATGCGCTGATAGATCTCTTCGCGATGCACAGCGACGTCCTTCGGCGCGGTGATGCCGATACGCACCTGGTTACCCTTGACGCCAAGCACGGTGACGCTCACCGAGTCTCCGATCATCAGGGTTTCGCCGACGCGGCGAGTCAGGATCAACATTTTTGTAAGTCTCCATGGAACCGTGTGGAAGGGTATCCCCCACCGGCTTGACGCTCCGTCAAGAAGCGCTACCACGACAAAGGGAAAAGATTCGCAATGGTACCGTCAGCCGTCCCGCTCCTACAAGGAGGGGGACGGCCAGGTTCATCACAGGCGGGGGCTGACCCATTCGACGACTGCAGCCAGCGCAGTGGCAAGGGCGGGCCCGTCCTCGCCACCACCCTGGGCGAGGTCCGGGCGTCCGCCGCCCTTGCCCCCGATCTGACCGGCGATATGGGACAACAGTTCCCCGGCCTTGACCTTGCCCATTGCGCTGCCGTTCACGCCTGCGACCAGGGCGGCCTTGCCGTCCTGGGCGCCGGCCAGCACGATCACCGCGTCGCCCAGCTGCTGCTTGAGGCGGTCCATGGCGTCACGCAAGGCCTTGGCGTCGAAGCCCTCCAGGCGGGCGGCCAGCACCTTCACGCCAGCAACCTCGACGGCCTGGCCGGACAGGTCGGCCGTGGCACCCGCAGCAACCTTGGCCTTCACGCCTTCCAGTTCGCGCTCCAGCTGCTTCTGGCGCTGGCCGAGGGCACGGATCTTCTCGACCACGTCGGCAGCGCTGCCACCGAGCAGCTCAGCGGCCTCGGCCAGGCGGGCCTCTTCGGCGTCCACGTAGTCCAGCGCGCCCTGGCCGGTGACGGCCTCGATGCGGCGCACGCCCGCGGAGACGCCACCCTCGGAGGTGATCTTGAACAGGCCGATGTCGCCGGTACGGTTGACGTGGGTGCCACCGCACAGCTCGGTGGAGTAGTCACCCATCTTCAGCACGCGCACCTGCTCACCGTACTTCTCACCGAACAGGGCCATCGCGCCGAAGTCCAGCGCTTCCTGCATGCCCATGGTGTGCACTTCGGCGGCGTTGTTGGCACGCACCTGCTGGTTGACCTTGCGCTCGATCACCGCCAGTTCTTCCGCGCTGATCGGCTGGAAGTGCGAGAAGTCGAAGCGCAGACGGTCCGGCGCGACCAGCGAGCCCTTCTGCTGCACGTGAGTGCCCAGCACTTCGCGCAGCGCGGCGTGCAGCAGGTGGGTGGCCGAGTGGTTGAGGATGGTGGCGCCACGGCGCTCGCCATCGACCTGGCCGGACAGCACGTCGCCGACCTTCAGGCCGCCTTCGGACAGGGTGCCGACGTGGCCATGGAACTGGCCGGCGAACTTCTGGGTGTCTTCCACCACCAGGCGCACGCCGTTGCCGGTCAGCACGCCGGTGTCGCCGACCTGGCCGCCGGACTCGGCGTAGAACGGGGTCTGGTTGGTGATGACGATGACTGCGTCACCCGCATCGGCCGACTGCACCGGACGACCGTCCTTGAGCAGGGCCAGCACGCTCAGGCCGTCGGCCTGCAGGCGGTCATAGCCCAGGAACTGGGTCGGGCTGAGGGTCGCCACCAGCTCGGCTGGCAGGGTCACGCCGCCACCGAACTTGCCGGCCGCGCGCGCGGTCTCGCGCTGCTGCTCCATCGCGGCATCGAAGCCGGCGATGTCGACGGTCAGGTCGCGCTCGCGGGCGATGTCCTGGGTCAGGTCGAGCGGGAAGCCATAGGTGTCATACAGGCGGAAGGCGTCAACGCCCGGGATCACGCCATTGCTGGCCTTGCCGGCCACGTCCTCGAAGATCTTCATGCCGGCATCGAGGGTTTCGGCGAAACGCTCTTCCTCGGCCTGCAGCGCACGGGTGACAGTGTCCACCGCAGCCGGCAGTTCCGGATAGGCCTCGCCCATCTGCTCGACCAGCGTCGGCACGAGCTTGCTGAAGAACGGCTGGCGCACGCCCAGCATCCAGCCGTGGCGCAGGGCGCGGCGGATGATACGGCGCAGCACGTAACCCCGGCCTTCGTTGGACGGCAGCACGCCGTCGACGATCAGGAACGAGCAGGCGCGGATGTGGTCGGCAATCACGCGCAGCGACTTGTTCTCCAGGTCGGCGGTGCCGGTCAGCTCGGAGGCCTTGCGGATCAGCGCCTGGAACAGGTCGATCTCATAGTTGGTGTGCACGTGCTGCAGGATTGCCGCCAGGCGCTCCAGGCCCATGCCGGTATCCACGCACGGCGCCGGCAGTGGCACCAGGGTGCCGTCGGGCTGGCGGTCGAACTGCATGAACACCAGGTTCCAGATTTCGATGAAGCGGTCGCCGTCTTCATCCGGGGAACCCGGGGGGCCACCGGCGATATGGTCACCGTGGTCGTAGAAGATCTCGGTGCACGGGCCGCACGGGCCGGTGTCGGCCATCTGCCAGAAGTTGTCCGAGGCAAACGGTGCGCCCTTGTTGTCGCCGATGCGCACGATGCGCTCTTCCGGTACGCCGACCATGTCGCGCCACAGCTCGTAGGCTTCGTCATCGGTCTGGTAGACGGTGACCAACAGGCGTTCAGCCGGCAGCTTCCAGACCTGGGTCAGCAGTTCCCAGGCCCAGGCGATCGCGTCCTTCTTGAAGTAGTCGCCGAACGACCAGTTGCCCAGCATTTCGAAGAAGGTGTGGTGGCGTGCGGTGTAGCCGACCTGGTCGAGATCGTTGTGCTTGCCGCCCGCGCGCAGGCAGCGCTGCACGTCGGCCGCGCGCACGTAGCTACGCTTCTCCGCGCCAAGGAACACGTCCTTGAACTGCACCATGCCGGAGTTGGTGAACAGCAGGGTCGGATCATTGCCCGGCACCAGCGGCGCCGAGGGCACGATGGTGTGGCCTTTGCCCTTGAAGAATTCAAGGAAGTCGCTGCGGATCTGGGATGTCGTGAATTTGGCGGATGCGTTCATTGGGGGCTGGCAGTCTGCGGGCCGGCGGACCCGGACCACTGGCCGTGTTGGCCAGGGTCGTGAGGGAGCGCCGAAAACCTAAAGGGTATCAGGCCCGGCGCCGCCAGTCTCAGTCATCCGGGTCGTAGCGGGTCGCACGGCGGATGCTGTCGCCGTCGAAGCCCCGTCGGGCCAGCAGATCGGCGGCCTTGCGCCGCTGCGTCAGGTCCTGCGGACCGGCCTCGCCAAAGCGCCGGCGGACCAGATCACGGGCATTTTCCTGCCAGTCGCCATCGTAACTGTCCATCGCCGCGGCAATCGCGGCACTGTCCAGGCCATGGGTGCCCAGCTCGGCGCGGACATGGATCGGGCCATAACCCGTATTGGCGCGCATCCGCACCAGGTTCTCGGCAAAACGGGTGTCGTCCTGCCAGCCCGCTTCGGTCAGCTTGGCGACAGCGGCCTGCGCGGCTTCGTCTTCGATGCCACGGGCGGTCAGCTTGCGGGTGAGTTCCTTGCGCGAGTGCTCGCGGCGGACCAGCAGGCCCAGCGCCCGTTGTACGGGAGTCTGCTCACGCTGCCGGCGCTTGCGGCCGGTAGGAATGTCTTCGGCGTCGGACATCGATGCTCCAAGGGTGGCGCCGTCCTTGGCGCCCTGCCCATCCCTGGGCGATTCGAACCTGCGGGACAGGGCGACGTCACTGACGGCGCCGCCCTGCCCCACAGCAAGCCTTACTCGTCGTCGCCTTCGTCGTCGCCTTCCTCGCGGGCCGCTTCGGCCGGCTGGAATTTCTCACGCAGCTCGGCCTCGAGCTTGGCGGCGACGGTCGGGTTGTCGCGCAGGTAGCCGCGGGCATTGTCCTTGCCCTGGCCAATGCGCTCTTCACCGTAGCTGTACCAGGCGCCGGCCTTCTCGACCAGCTTGGCATCCACGCCCATGTCGATCAGTTCGCCCTCGCGGCTGATGCCTTCGCCGTACAGGATCTCGGTGATGACCTGCTTGAACGGAGGCGCCAGCTTGTTCTTGACGACCTTGATCTTGGTCTGGTTGCCGATGATCTCATCGCCCTTCTTGATCGCACCGATACGGCGGATGTCCAGGCGGACCGAGGCGTAGAACTTCAGCGCGTTGCCGCCGGTGGTGGTTTCCGGGCTCTGGCCCGGCATCATCACGCCGATCTTCATGCGCAGCTGGTTGATGAAGATCACCAGGGTGTTCGAACGCTTGATGTTGCCGGTCAGCTTGCGCAGCGCCTGGCTCATCAGGCGGGCCTGCAGACCCGGCAGCTGGTCACCCATTTCGCCTTCGATTTCGGCCTTCGGGGTCAGCGCGGCGACCGAGTCGACCACCAGGATGTCAACCGAGCCCGAACGGACCAGCATGTCGGCGATTTCCAGCGCCTGCTCACCGGTGTCCGGCTGCGACAACAGCAGGTCGTCCACGTTCACGCCCAGCTTCGCGGCGTAGATCGGGTCAAGCGCGTGCTCGGCATCGATGAAGGCCGCGGTACCGCCCATCTTCTGGCATTCGGCGATGGCCTGCAGAGTCAGGGTGGTCTTGCCCGAGGATTCCGGCCCGTAGATCTCAACGACACGGCCCTTCGGCAGACCGCCAATGCCCAGTGCGATGTCGAGCATCAGCGAACCGGTCGGGATGGCTTCGACGGGCTCGACCACGCGGTCGCCCATGCGCATCACCGAGCCCTTGCCGAACTGCTTCTCGATCTGGCCCAGAGCAGCAGCCAAGGCGCGCTTCTTGTTCTCGTCCATCGTATTGGTCCTTGCAGAGGTCATGTCGTTGGGGGTGCTGTCTTTGGGGGTCTTCTTTGCCATGGGTTCACTTTAAGTCGGACGTATCGCACAGGCTGAGATTCTGCCTGGCGCTCTGAAAAGAATTATCGGACATCCGTACCAACCTCAGTGGAACCAGAGAATCGCCACAAAAGACCGCGGGGTAATGCGCTATGGAGCGGGTCAACGATTGGGCCGAAGCAGGCCGCAATAGAGGCCTTCGATCGCAAAATCCTGGTCCGGCAGCACCTCGATCGGCTTGTAATCAGGATTGCGCGGCAGCAGGCGGATGCGGTCCTTGGCGATCTTCAGCAGCTTGACGGTGATCTCGTCATCGATGCGGGCCACCACGATCTGCCCGGAACGGGCGTCGCGGGTGCGGTGCACGCCGATCAGGTCACCGTCGAAGATGCCCTCATCGATCATCGAGTCGCCCTGCACTTTCAGCAGGTAGTCCGGCGCCGGCGAGAAGAACACCGGGTCCAGCACCACGAAATCGTCGGAGCCGATGTCGGCACCGATCGGCAGGCCGGCAGCGACCCGGCCCAGCACCGGCAAGCGCAGCACGCTGTCCGGAAGGCCCGGCTCGGCCAGCTTTTCGACCGGCGGTGCCTGCACCAGGCGGATGCCGCGAGCCTGGCCCGGGATGCGACGGATCGCACCGGCCTGCTCCAGGGCTTCCAGGTGGTACTGGGCCGCACGCACGCCCTTGAAGCCGAACGCGCGTGCGATTTCAGTCTGCGACGGCGGTGCGCCTTCGCTCTCGATACGCTCGGCGATCAACTGCAGGATCGCCTGCTGGGTGTCGGTCAGGTCCATGGTTAGTAGTATTACTACTAACGCACACAACTGCAAGTGCCGGGTACGACAAACAGGTGATGGGATCTGTAGTGCCGAGCCATGCTCGGCAGTTGGGCCATTGGCCGGGCGGCAAAGGCAAAAGCAAGAGCAGCCGACCAGCGGTCGGCCCTACAGGAATCGCGCAGCGATTCCACGGTTCCGATGGGGAACCGCTGCGGCAAGCACACTATGTGTGCTTGCCGCTCCTCCATATGGAGAACAGGATCCACACGCCGCAGAAGCCGGCGCCGATGAAACCGCACACGCCAAGTGCCAGCAGCCAGCGACTGGAGACCCCGCCAACGCTGTGCATCACGATCGAGGACCCGATGATCAGCGCGGCGGTGACGATACCCATCACCAGCCGGTTCGCTGCCCGATTCACCTGTTCGCCAAAGCCCTGCAGCGCAGTGGTTTCCACCTTCAGCTGGAGGCGGCCGCGGCGTGCCGCCTGGACCAGCTTGCGCAGGTCGCGCGGCAGTTCCCCGGCGAAGTCGACCAGGCCCAGCAGGCTGCGTCGGCCACGCTTGAGCAGCGCCTTGGGCGCATAGCGCTGCAGCACCACCCGTTCCAGGAACGGGCGCGCGGCACTGGCCATGTCGAAATCCGGGTCCAGCTGGCGCCCCATGCCTTCCAGGGTCAGGAAGGCCTTGATCATCAGCGCCAGATCGGCCGGCAGGGTCAGGCTGTAGCTGCGCAGCAGCTGGGTGATATCGCCCAGCATCAGGCCGATGCGCAGGTCCTTCAGCGGCACGCCGCGATACTGGTCGACGAACTGGCTGATGTCGTGCTGCAGGCGGTTCTCGTCCACTTCCACGCCGCCGGCCCAGTCCAGCAGCACATCGGCCACGCTCTGCGGGTCCTGCTCGACCAGCCCGTGCAACAGCTGCGCGACCTGGAAGCGGCGCACTTCGGACAACGCGCCGACCATGCCGAAGTCAATCACGCCGATGCGGCCGTCACGCAGGTAGAAGATGTTGCCGGGGTGCGGGTCGGCGTGGAAGCAGCCGTCCTCCAGCACCATCTTGAGCACGATGCCGGCACCGCGCCGAGCCAGTTCGCGCCGGTCCAGGCCCGCCGCATCGACGCCGGCCAGGTCACGCCCGGGAATGCCGTCGACGAAGTCCTGCACATTCAGGCTTTCACAGGTCCACTGCCAGTGCACGCTGGGGATCAGGATGTCGTCACGGCCGTTGAAGTTGCGTGCGATGCGTTCGGCGTTGCGGCATTCGGCGGCGAAATCCAGCTCGCGTCGCAGCGACACGGTGAACTGCTGCACGACCTCGGCCGGACGATAGCGGCGCAGGTCCGGCAGCCGCGCCTCGACGATTTCGGCCAGGCGCGCCAGCAACCGCAGGTCGGCCTCGACCACGTCGCGGATACCCGGGCGCCGTACCTTCAGCACCACCTCGCGGCCGTCATGCAGGCGCGCGCGATGGGCCTGCGCCAGCGAGGCGGCGGCCATCGGGATTTCATCGAGGAAGGCGAACACGTCTGCAGGCGAGGCGCCCAGGTCGGCCTCCAGCTGCTCGCGGATATCGGCATAGGGCAGCGCGGGTACCGCGTTCTGCAGCTCGGACAGTTCAGCGATCCATTCCGGCGGCAGCAGGTCGACGCGCGTCGCCAGCACCTGACCGAGCTTGACGAAGGTCGGGCCGAGATCCTGCATCGCGCTGCGTACGCGCACCGGCGCGGTCATCCGCAGCAGTTCCTGGCGATCCTCGTTCCAGTGCAGCAGGCGCCCAGCGCGCTCCAGCGTGGTGGCCAGGCCGATGCGCCGCACCACGTCACCGAAACCATAACGGATCAGGACAACCGCAATTTCCTGCAGTCGGCCCAGGTCACGGACCGTGCCCAGCGTTTCCCACATCATGCGTGCTCCGGACGATTACCGGAGCAGCATGTCACAGCTGGGCGTCGATGCCGCGCAATGCCGCCGCCACGGTTTGCCGGCGGATGGCTTCGCGGTCGCCCTCGAACTGGAACAGCTCGGCGCGGGCGTAGCCGCCGCGCCGCTTCCAGCCGATCCAGACGCTGCCGACCGGCTTGCCAGGGCTACCGCCGCCGGGACCGGCGATGCCGGTCACTGCCACCGCGATGCCGGCCCCCGAGTTGACCAGCGCACCGGAAACCATTTCCAGCACGGTTTCGCGGCTGACTGCGCCAAACTGCTCCAGCGTCTGTGCGCGCACGCCGAGCAGGCGCTGCTTGGCTTCGTAGCTGTAGACCACCATGCCGCAGTCGAAGAATGCCGACGAACCTGCGATGTCGGTCATGCACTTTGCAATCCAGCCACCACTGCAGCTTTCAGCGGTCACCAGCTGCAGCGAGGCCTGCTCGAGGCGCTGCCCAAGCGCGGCGGACTGGATATTGAGTTCAGCGTCGGTGGGGATGGACATCGGCATGACGGTGGGGTGAAGAACCTGCACGTTGTACCGCAGATGACAGGCAGATGTCGCGCCCATCCGGGACGGTTGCGCTGCCGGCCGGCGGCCGGCACTCGCCGGCCCTGCCAGGTGCTACCTCACCACTCCGGCAGTTTCTCCGGCAGCAGCGCCCGGATCGGTGCGCCGTCGGCACTGGCGGCCAGCTTCTCGGCTTCGGCAATCGGCAAGTCGACATGCAGCAGCCAGCCTTCCTCATCAGCCTGCTCGCTGCGGATCACTTCCAGCTGGTGCAGGCGCGCGCGCAGGCGGCCGGCATCCGGCGGCAGGCGCAGTTCGCCGGTGACATGCTGCAGGCCCAGGCGCTTGCCCAGCACCGCCTGCAGCAGCTCCAGCCCCCGCCCGTCACGCGCGGAAATCCACACCCGCTCACGACGCGACTCATCCGGGATACCGTCCTGGCCATCGTGGCGCACGTCGGCACCGTCGATGCGGTCGATCTTGTTGAACACCAGCAATTGCGGCAGGTCACCGGCACCGACTGCGGTCAGCACCTCGTCGACCTGGGCGATGCGCTCCTCGCGGTGCGGATCGGCAGCGTCGACCACATGCAGCAGGAAGTCGGCCTCGCGCGCCTCGGACAGGGTCGAGCGGAACGCCGCGACCAGATCATGCGGCAGATCGCGGACGAAACCGACGGTATCGGCCAGCACCACGTTGCCCCCCGGAACCGCAATGCGGCGCACGGTCGGATCCAGCGTTGCGAACAGCTGGTCGGCGGCATAGGCCTCAGCGCCGGTCATGGCGTTGAACAGAGTCGACTTGCCGGCGTTGGTGTAGCCCACCAGGGCCACGCGCGGCAGCTCGCTGCGCACACGCGCACGGCGCATCTGGGTGCGCTGTACTTCGACCTTTTCCAGGCGCTTCTGCAGCTGCTCCACCCGCTTCTGCAGCAGACGGCGGTCAGTTTCCAGCTGGGTTTCACCCGGTCCGCGCAGGCCGATCGAACCGCCGCGCTGGCGCTCCAGATGGGTCCAGCCGCGCACCAGCCGCGTAGCCAGGTGGCGCAGCTGTGCCAGTTCGACCTGCAGCTTGCCTTCGTGGCTGTGCGCACGCTGGGCGAAGATGTCCAGGATCAGGCCGGTGCGGTCGATCACCCGGCGCTCGAGGAAACGTTCCAGGTTGCGTTCCTGGCCCGGGCTCAATGCATGATTGACCAGGATCAGGTCGGCCCCGCTGGCGTCGGCCGCAGCCTTGATCTCGTCCAGCTTGCCGCTGCCTATCAGGGTCGACGGATTCGGACGGTCCAGGCGCGCAGTGATCGTCGCGGCGATGCTGGCCCCGGCCGAGCGGGCCAGATCACCGAATTCTTCGAGCACATCGTCTTCCAGCTTGCCGAAATGGGGCTGGATCAACAGGGCGTGTTCACCCTTTTTCGAGCGGTCAAACATTCACCGCTCCGGTATTACTCGTCTGCTTCATCACCTGCCTGACCGCCTTCACCCGACTGCACGTAACCACCGCCCGGACCGACCTTCACGTTGCGTGCCGGAACGACGGTGGAAATGGCGTGCTTGTAGACCATCTGACTGACCGTGTTGCGCAGCAGGACCACGAACTGGTCGAACGACTCGATCGTGCCCTGCAGCTTGATGCCGTTCACCAGGTACACCGAAACCGGCACGCGTTCGCGCCGCAGTGCGTTCAAGAAAGGATCCTGCAGCGATTGCCCCTTGGACATTGCACACTCCTGATTATTGTTCTTATTGGGTTGCCGACGGTTGCCGCGGCCCCCGAGCCGCCCGCCGACCGATGATGTTACACGGCTGGCGGGGATTCAGCGTGCGACGAAGGTCGACACCGCGCTGGCCAGGCGCTCCCCATCAACATTGGGGTCGAACCAGCGCGCATCAAGCTCGCCGCGCAGCCAGGTCAGCTGGCGCTTGGCCAGTTGCCGGGTGGCGAAGATCGCCTTGTCACGGAAACGGGCGGCATCACCCTCCCCGTCCAGGTACTCCCAGGCCTGCCGATAGCCGACCGCACGCACTGCCGGCAGGTCCAGGGGCGCCTCCACGGCTGCCATTTCCGGCATCGCGCGCAATGCCCGCACCTCGTCGAGGAACCCCTGCCCCAGCATGGCGTCGAAGCGCGCCTCGATGCGCTGGTGCAGAACCGCACGGTCGCGTGGAGCGAGGATCAGCTTGAGGGTGCGCACCGGCAATGGCGCTACGCCCGGCCGGCGCTGCCATTCAGTAATGGGGATACCGGTCAGGCGATAGACCTCCAGCGCCCGCTGGATGCGTTGCGGATCGGTCGCATGGATGCGTGCGGCGGCGGCCGGGTCGACGTTGGCCAGCTCGGCGTGCAGTGCCGCCCAGCCACGCTCGGCCGCCTCGGCGCTGAGCGCTTCGCGCATTGCCGGGTCGGCCTCCGGCATCGGCGACAGGCCCTGCAGCAGCGCCCGGAAGTACAGGCCAGTGCCACCGGCCAGGATCGGCGTCCTGCCACGCGCCGCGATGTCGGCCACGACCCGCCCGGCATCGGCGGCGAACTCGGCCGCCGAGTAGGTCTGCCAGGGGTCACGCAGGTCCAGCAGATGGTGCGGCGCCTGCGCGCGCTCCGTCGCATCGGGCTTGGCCGAACCGATGTCCAGGTGGCGGTACACCAGTGCCGAGTCGACGCTGACGATTTCCCCATCCAGCTGCCGTGCCAGGGCGATCGCAGTGGCGGTCTTGCCACTGGCGGTCGGCCCCATCACGGCGATCGCCAGTGGCCGCCGATCGATACCCATCAGTCTTCGTCCGGCCAGCGGATCGTCGGCGCAGCGTCGGCGCGCGGCGTCGGTACGGCTTGCACCGCCTGCCAGATCTTCAGCGCATCAACTGTGGCCGCCACGTCATGCACGCGTACGATGCGCGCGCCACGCTGGACCGCGATCAGGTGCGCGGCCACCGAGGCCGCTACCCGCTCGGACGGCGTATCGCGACCTGTCAGTTCACCGAGACTGCGCTTGCGCGACAGGCCGGCCAGCATCGGCACGCCCAGTTCCAGAAAGCGCTCCGAACGCGCCAGCAGGGTCATGTTGTGGCCGGTGGTCTTGCCGAAGCCGAAACCGAGGTCGATCAGCAGGTTCTTCCTCGCGATGCCTGCCATCTCGGCAGCGAACAGGCGCTGCACCAGGAAGCCGTGAACCTCGCCGACCACATCGTCGTAGTGCGGATCGGCCTGCATGTGGCCCGGTTCGCCCTGCATGTGCATCAGCACCACCGGCACGCCGGTTTCCGCAGCGGCCTCGAGCGCACCCTCCTGGCGCAGGCCGAAGATGTCGTTGATCATGCCGGCGCCAGCGGCCACGGCCGCGCGCATCACTTCCGGCTTGAAGGTGTCGATGCTGATCGGCACGTGGGTCCGGGCCGCCAGCTGCTCGATCACCGGAATCACCCGGCCCAGCTCCTCCTCGACCGATACCGGCGTGGCGCCCGGGCGGGTCGATTCGCCGCCGATATCGAGAAGGTCCGCGCCCTCCTCGACCAGCTTCAGGCCATGAGCGATTGCGGCCTCGGTGGTGTCGTGCGCGCCGCCATCGGAAAACGAGTCCGGGGTGACGTTGACGATGCCCATGACCTGGGCACGGTCGAGGCGCAGGATGCGGCCGGCGCAATCGAGCTGGGGCGAGGTATCGAACATCGGTAATCCTGCTGGAACAACGGCGGGTAGTTTAGTTCGGCAGGGCGGCGCCCTGCACCCGCCGAGGCAACGGCCACAGCAAAAGCCCAAGCAACAGCAGAAGCTGGTTTCCTGAGGGTAGGCGGGGTGGGTCCGGCTGCGGGAGACGCCGTGAACCCGTCCATGGGGGCTTGGCCGCGGCATCCATGCCGCGGACACTCCCGCAACCGGACCCAACCCGCCTTCGACAGTCTTCCGCGATCTTCAGTAGATCCACGCCATGCGTGGATGCTCTTCGTTCAATTCTCGAGAAATTCGAATTCGATGGAGATTGATCAACGCATGGCGTGGATCTACCGTGTCGACCAAGGTCGACACCCACCAACAGCAGCAGAAATCTGTCAGAGGTGGGGCGGTGTCGGAGGGCGGGGTGTCAGCCGCATGGATGCGGCTGCCAAGCCCCCATGGACGGGTTCACGGCGTCCCCGCCCTCCGACACCGCCCCGCCAAACCACGGAATGTTGCTGTTGCTGTTGCTGCTGAGGTTGCCGGCCAGCGGCCGGCACTACCGCGGGTGCAGGGCGCAGCCCTGCCGATACCCCTCAACGGCGGCGACGCTTGCGGTCCACGTACAGGGTCCTGGCGATGCTCAGCACGATGCCGACCGCGATACCCACCACGCAGCCCAACAGCAGATTGTCGGCTCCGAGGCCCACACCCACGCCGACCACGGTGGCGATGACCATTTCGACGGTGTGGGAAATCGGTTCGGGCTTCGGGGCAGACATGCGGGCTCCAGCGTCAGTTCGGTTCTTCGGAATGGGCCGGTAGCCCGGAAACGACGAAGCCGGGTTGCCCCGGCCTCGTCTGGTGTCACGCGCAGCGGGCCGTCAGTGCGATTCGGCCGGGCCCGCGATCGGCGGCAGCGGGCGGGCGTCGCCGCCCTTGTCGTTGCCACCATCCTTGTTCGACTTGCTCCAGCCAGCCGGCGGCGGCGGATCGCGGCCTTCCATGATGGCGTCGATCTGCGGCGCGTCGATCGTCTCGTACTGCAGCAGCAGCTGGGACATCGCGTGCAACTTGTCCAGGTTGGCCGTCATCAGCTCGGTAGTGCGCGCGTAGGCTTCGTCGAGGATCTTGCGCACCTCCTCATCGATGCGACGCGCGGTGTCGTTGGACACGCTCTTGTGCTGGGTGACCGAACGGCCCAGGAACACCTCGTCATCCTCTTCGCCATAGGCGATCGGGCCGAGCTGGTCGGACAGGCCCCACTTGGTGACCATGTTGCGGGCCATCTTGGTGGCGCGTTCGATGTCGTTGGAAGCGCCCGTGGTGACCTTGTCGGCACCGAAGATCAGCTCCTCGGCCACACGACCACCGTACAGCGAGCACAGCTGCGACTTGATCGCCACGCGGTTCATCGAATACTTGTCGCCCTCCGGCAGGTACATGGTCACGCCCAGCGCACGGCCGCGTGGGATGATCGTGACCTTGTAGACCGGGTCGTGCTCGGGCACCAGGCGGCCGACAATGGCGTGGCCGGCTTCGTGGTAGGCGGTCAGGGTCTTCTCTTCTTCGCTCATGGCCATCGAGCGGCGCTCGGCACCCATCAGGATCTTGTCGCGGGCACGGTCGAAGTGGTCCATGCGGACTTCCTTCTCGTTGCCACGCGCGGCGAACAGGGCCGCCTCGTTGCACAGGTTGGCCAGATCAGCACCGGAGAAGCCCGGGGTACCCCGCGCGATCACCATCGGCTCGACATCGTCGGCGAGCGGCAGCTTGCGCATGTGGACCTTCAGGATGTGCTCGCGACCCTTCACGTCCGGCAGGCCAACCACGACCTGGCGGTCGAAGCGACCCGGGCGCAGCAGCGCCGGGTCCAGCACGTCCGGACGGTTGGTGGCGGCGATCACGATCACGCCTTCACCGCCCTCGAAACCGTCCATTTCGACCAGCAGCTGGTTCAGGGTCTGCTCGCGCTCGTCATGGCCACCGCCCAGGCCGGCGCCACGGTGGCGACCGACGGCGTCGATTTCGTCGATGAAGATGATGCACGGGGCATGCTTCTTGGCCTGCTCGAACATGTCGCGCACGCGGCTGGCGCCGACGCCGACGAACATTTCCACGAAGTCCGAACCGGAGATCGAGAAGAACGGCACCTTGGCTTCGCCGGCGATGGCCTTGGCCAGCAGCGTCTTGCCGGTACCCGGCGGGCCCACCATCAGCACGCCGCGCGGAATCTTGCCACCCAGCTTGGTGAACTTGGACGGGTCGCGCAGGAAGTCGACCAGCTCGCCCACTTCTTCCTTGGCCTCGTCGCAGCCGGCGACGTCGGCGAAGGTGACCTTGATCTGGTCCTCGCCCTGCAGCTTGGCGCGCGACTTGCCGAAGGACATCGCGCCCTTGGCACCGCCGCCACCGCCTTGCATCTGGCGCATGATGAACAACCAGAAGCCGATGATCAGGATGACCGGCAGAAAATTCATCAGGATCGCGCCGAGGGAGATGCCGCTGGACGGCTCCTCCTGCACGATCTCCACGTTCTTGGTGCGCAGCACGTTGATCAGGTCGCGATCGAACGGTGCGGTGATGGTGGATGTCTGCCCGCCGCGGGTGGTGTAGGTCAGCTGGCTGGTGCCGCCGCGCATGTCGCCGCCAAAGGCGACCTTCTGCACGTTGCCGCTGTCCACCTGGTCCAGGAACTGCGAGTACGACGCACCCTGCGCGCCGGCTCCGGAGGACTTCGGCGAGAAGCTCTGGAAGACCACCATCAGCACGACGGCGACGACCACCCATAGCAGGAGGTTCTTGGTCAAGTCGTTCATCCTCATTGGCTCCGGTGTTCCTCTCAGTGCTGGCGTTGCGTGGGGGTCGAACTTGCGTACATTGCGAGCTTACTTCATGTGGGCGCGTTTTCCCTGACCCAAGGCGTACACCTCGGGAGAGCGCTTGCGCGAGGCTTCCGGCTTGCGGATGGAGACCTTGTCGTACCGGCGGCGCATGTCGCGCACGTAGTCGTCAAAGCCCTCGCCCTGGAACAGCTTGATCAGGAATGCCCCACCGGTCTTCAGGTGGTTGTCGGCAAAATCCAGGGCCAGCTCCGCCAGGTGCATCATCCGCGGCTGGTCGACCGCGCCCACACCACTCTTATTGGGGGCCATGTCCGACAGCACAAGGTCTACCGGCTGATCCCCGAGCATGGCTTCAAACTGCGATAGGACCGCTTCTTCCCTGAAGTCACCATGAAGGAACTCCACGCCGGCCAGCGGCGGCATGTCCAGGATGTCCAGGGCCAGCACGCGGCCGGTGTCGCCGATCTGTCTCCTAACCTGCTGAGACCAGCCACCCGGCGCCGCGCCGAGGTCGACCACCACCATGTGCGGCTTCAGCAGCCGGTCACGTTCAAGCAGCTCTTCGAGCTTGTAGGCGGCGCGCGAGCGCATGCCTTCGGCCTGCGCCTTCTTCACGAAGGGGTCGGAGAAGTGTTCCTTGAGCCAGCGCTGGCTGCTTTTGCTGCGGGTAGCCATTGAAAATAGGGGCTGATGGGGTCCTCATGATACCCTGATCGCCCCATTCAACCGTGTTTTCCTGCATGTCCATCGCCCTGACCGCTTCCCAGACCCGTTTCCTGCGCGGCCAAGCCCACGACCTGAAGGCCCTGCTGCAGACCGGCGGCAAGGGTGTGACCCCGGCCTTCATCGCTGAGCTGAACGAAGTGCTGGAGCGCCACGAGCTGGTCAAGGTGAAGGTCGCTGCCGAGGATCGCGACGCCCGTGACGTGATGATCGGCGAGATCGTCGAAGCCACCGAGAGCGCTCTGGTGCAGCGCATCGGCCACGTCGCCGTGCTGTACCGCCCGAGCAGGGAACAGCGCCAGATCGTGCTGCCGCGCGGCTGATCGCCCTACCGTCATGCAGCTGAACCACGAACCGCCCGACTACGCCTACAGCCTGCGCGCCGCCGATGGTCGCTCGGCCAAGGTCAATGACCAGGTGCTGGACGGGAGCTTCTTCCTGACCCCGGACCAGCTGGTCGCGCATTGGCCGGTGGCGAGCGCCGCTGCGTTGCAGCTGGCGGACCTGGAGCCGATCCTGGCGCTGAACCCGGCGCTGATCGTGCTGGGTACCGGTGACCGCCAGGTGTTCCCATCGGCGGTGGTGATGGCCGCCTGCCTGTCACGCGGCATCGGCCTGGAAGTGATGAACAATCCAGCCGCCGCACGCACCTTCAACATCCTGGCAGGCGAAGGCCGCAAGGTCGCGGCTGCTTTCATTCTGGAAGGCTGAGTTCTCGAGTCACCGGTGCCTCCGGCCCCTAGCGGCCTGAAGGCGCGCAGCGGAATGCCGAGAACTCCTGGAGCCGGCCGATCAGGTGGCCGCCCTGCCCCCAGCGGATATCCATGACCTTCCAGTCCCGGTCCTGCCGCTGCAGCAGGACCCGGTCGGTCCATCGATAGTCGCCCACTGCCATGTCGACGCGGATCCAGGTCGCGTCACCCCTCGATTCGGGCATTCCCACCGCGACCGTGTCCGGTCGGTCCGGCGCCAGCAGATACAGGCTCTGGTCGAGCATGTGCGGCTTCTCGTCGTGCGCGGCCAGCGCGGTGCAGGCCCGCTCGTAAGCATGCTGCGCATCGACCGCCGAGCGCAGGGCATCGCCCAGCGACGGCGGGATGGCCGCTTCATCTGAAGCCGGCGCCTGGACTACGGCGTAAAGACGGGTGACCACGTCGCGCGGATCGCTGGCCGCGGTGACCAGCGGCGCGACGATCAGCAAGGCGAGAACGGAAGCAGGACGCAGCATGGGGTACCGGGTCGACTGGGACCGCTCAAGAATGCCGGGTATCCGGTCCGCCGTGAAGGTGAGCCTGCGGCACACAGGATCGCAAACGACCGCTCCGCAGTCGCTGAGTCGAGCACGGCTCTACAGGTCAGGAACGCCAGGCATGGCCCGGCACTCCCTGTTCCAACCGCGTCAACGTGCCGGCAGGTACTGCTGCGGATCGACCGGCTTGCCGTTGTAGCGAATCTCGAAGTGGACCATGTCGCGGTTCGCACCGGTGCGGCCCATTTCGGCGATCTGCTCGCCAGCCTTCACGCTCTGCCCTTCATTGACCAGGCGCTTGCGGTTGTGACCATAGGCGGACAGCCACTGGTCGCTGTGCTTGATGATGATCAGTTCGCCGTAGCCGACCAGGCCGGCACCGGAGTACACCACCACACCGTTGGCGGTTGCCTTGACCGGCTGGCCGCTGGTGCCGGCGATGTCGACGCCCTGCTTGGTCGCGTCACCGGCCACGTAGCGGCCGACGATCGCGCCATCGGCTGGCCAGCGCCAGGCGATGTTGCTCTTCACCGGCCCGACCGGCGCCGGGGCCGGCGCGGTGCTGCCGCCACTGCTGCCAGCCGAACGCGGCGGGGTGACCACCGTGGTCGGCGCACGGCCGCTGGTGGCCCCCTGCGGATACAGGCGGATCACCTGGCCGGGGTAGATGGTCGACGGGTTGTCCAGACGATTCCAGGCAATCAGGTCGGCCGGGGTGATGTCATGGATGCGGGCCAGCGCATAGATGGTGTCGCCCTTGCGCACCACCACGGTCTGCCCGGGCTTGGGTACCGAGGTCTTCGGCGTGGTCACGCCGCCAGCGTTGCCGCCGCCCGGGCGGACCACGGTGGCGGTACCGCAGGCGGCCAGTGTGGAAACCAGCAACGCCAGCGCGCCGATGCGCACTCCCTTGCTCAGACGATCAGGATTCATGCGAACTTCGACCTCCATACAAGCCAGGCGATCAGCACCACCACCAGCACGGTGGCGATCCAGCCCAGCGGTTCAATCCAGCGACGCAGCGCCGCTTCGGCACGCGCACCACCGATACGGATGACCGCGGCCAGCACGAACACGCGCTTGCCACGACCGATCAACATGCTCAACAGGTACTGCGGCATCGGTACGCCGACGATACCCGATGCCCACGTGAAGACCTTCATCGGGATCGGCATGAAGCCGCCCAGCACCAGGAAGGTGAACACCGCCCACGGCGATTCGGCCATCTTCGCCTGCACGGTGGTGATGCCCTGCTCGATCGCCGGAAGCATGCCCAGCGCCTCGAACACCGGCTTGATCGCCTCGAAAGCGTAATGACCCAGCGCGTAACCAACCAGCGCGCCGACCATCGAGCCCGCCAGGCTGAGGGTGGCGAACCACCAGCCACGCTTGGGCTGGGCCACGCACATCGGTGCCAGCATCACTTCCGGCATCACCGGGAAGATGATCGCTTCAAAGAAACTCAGTACCGTCAGGTAGGTCGGCGCGCGTTCGTGCGCCGCCCACTTCATCGCCCGCTCGTACAGCGGCCCGAAAATCTTCATGCAACCCTGCTCCGTGGATTAGTCGAGCATGCCAGACAGCAGCGGCACGAACGTGACCGGCGCCAGCACGCGTTGTTCGATGCTGCCATCGGGCTTGCGGTCCAGCTGCACCAGCGACTGTCCGCCCGGGCCACCCACCGGCGCCACCAGGCGCCCCCCTTCAGCCAGCTGCCCGACCAGTTCATCGACCAGTGCAGGCGCGGCGGCGGTGACCACGATGGCATCGAACGGACCGTGCTCGGCCCATCCGGCGCGACCGTCGTCATGCTTGGTGCGGATGTTCATGCCCAGTGCGCGGAAGCGCTTGCGTGCCTGCCGCAACAGGTCACCGATACGCTCCACGGTGTAGACCTCCAGGCCCAGCGCGCCCAGGATGGCGGCCTGGTAGCCCGAGCCGGTGCCGACTTCCAGTACGCGCTTCGGCGCGACCTGGAGCACCGCCTCGGTCATCCGGGCGACCACCCAGGGCTGCGAGATGGTCTGGCCATGGCCGATCGGCAGCGCGGTGTCCTCATAGGCACGCGAGGCCAGTGCTTCATCGATGAACAGATGGCGCGGCACAACCCGGATTGCGTTCAAGGTGGACTCGTCGACGATGCCAGCTTCGCGCAGGCGATCGACCAGACGGTCACGCACGCGCTGCGAGGTCATGCCGATGCCGACAGCTTCCGGCTGCAGTCGCAGGCGTGGACTCATGCCGGCCGGTCCAGCGCGGCGCTGAGGCCACCCACCCAGCTGGCCACTTTCTCCAGCGCCTGGTAGCGGGTCAGGTCCACCTGGATCGGGGTGATCGAGATGTGGCCGGTGCGCACCGCGTGGAAGTCGGTGCCCGGGCCGGAGTCCTGCTCGCGCCCGGCCGGGCCGATCCAGTACACCTCGTTGCCGCGCGGATCCTTCTGCGCGATGCAGCCTTCGGCACGATGGCGGTTGCCAAGGCGGGTGACCTCGAAGCCCTTGACCTCGCTCCAGGGCAGATCCGGCACGTTGACGTTGAGGATGGTGTCGGCCGGCAGCGGATCGGCCTTGAGCCGGGCCACGATCTCCACTGCGGCGCGCGCGGCGGTGTCGAAGTGCTTCGGATCGTGGTTGCGGGTAACCAGCGAGACCGCCACCGCCGGCAGGCCGAGGAAGCGGCCTTCCATCGCCGCCGAGACGGTGCCGGAATAGATCACGTCGTCGCCGAGGTTGGCGGCGTTGTTGATGCCTGACACGACGATGTCCGGCTCGAATTCAAGCAGGCCGGTCAGCGCCAGGTGCACGCAGTCGGTCGGCGTGCCAGCCACCGAGACGGTGTAATGGTCGATGCGCTTGAGCCGGATCGGCAGGTCCAGGGTCAGCGAGTTGCTGGCACCGGAGCGATCGCGGTCGGGCGCGACCACCGTGACTTCGTGTCCGGCCTCGCGCAGGACCGAAGCAAGCATCCGGATGCCTGCGGCGTCGACACCATCGTCATTACTGACCAGGATTCGCATCTTCGATTTAACCGCTTGATTTTCCAAGAATTCGATTCCGTCACCGTGCAGTGTGGGCGGGACCGTCGTACTCCCCTGCGGAAGCCGTCGACCCTGCAAGGGCATCGTCTATTGTGCCGCATGCGAGCCGCCGGTCCTACCCTGCCGGCGGTCACGGCCGACATCGAACCGTCATAGGCAGACCCGCGCCGGCGGTTTACCCTGTGCGCATGTCGCACCCTGAAGACGAAGATCCGGCCGCGCTGTTCCGTGCGGCCATCGGTGAAGTGACGCCGCTGCGCAAGGATGCCGAACCGGCGCCTGCTGCACCCCGGCCGAAGCCGCGCGCACGCATGGCCGAACGCGACGAGGCCGAAGCCGCGGGCGAGTTTGCGCGGCTGCTGCGCGACAGTACGCCGCTGGAAGCGGGCGACGTGGCCAGCTACCGCCGCGACAACCTGCCACCGCGCCTGTTCCAGCGTCTCAAGCGCGGCCAGTATTCGGTACAGGATGAGCTCGACCTGCACGGCGCCACCGCCGCGCAGGCGGAAACCCTGCTGCGCCAGTTCCTGCTGGAAGCGCATGCACACGAGTATGGCTGCGTGCGCATCATCCACGGCAAGGGCCTGCAGTCCGATGGCGGTGCACCGGTGCTGAAGAACCTGGTTGATCGCCTGCTGCGGCTGCGCAACGACGTGCTGGCGTTTCATTCGGCGCCGACCGGGCAAGGCGGCACCGGCGCGGTGCTGGTGTTGCTGGCGCGGCGTTGACAAAAAGGGGACGGAGGGAATTAAGTCGTTTGTGCCACAAACGACTTAATTCCCTCCGTCCCCTTTTTTCGTCCCCTTCTTCTGTCAGGCCTGCGCGGCGTCTTCGACGGGGCCGAGTTCGTGCAGCACGGCGGTGGCGTAGCAGCCCGGCGGCAACGCGAACGAGAGTTCCAGTACATCACTGGCCAACCACTGATGCTGCAGCAACGCCGGGCGCAGGCGCAGCGCGCGGCGCTCCTGCTTCAGCCGTGCGTCTTCCAGGCCAGCGCGCAGCGCCTTCGATTCCTCGTCGTCCAGCGCGGCCAGCTCCAGCTCACGTGCAGCGTCGGCGCTGCGCAGCTCGCCTTCGCCCCACAGCGGCGCGCTGGGATGGATGTCGAAACGGGCCAGGCGCTCGGCCAGCACGTCGGTGTAGGGTTCGGGGCCGAACACGCTGCGGCTGCCATCGAGCATCCACACTTCACCGTCCAGCGGTTGATCCCAGTTGCCCTGCTCCACGCGCGCGGCGAGCACACGATTGAACAGCGCCGAGCGGGCGGCTGACAGCAGCAGCGAACGCTGGTCCTTGCGCATGCGGCGGCCACCGAACATCGCCAATGCGGCAGGCACGTTGCCGCCGTCGCGGCCGAAGCGCTGCTCGCCAAACCAGTTCGGCAGGCCGCGCCCGGCGATCTGCTGCAGGCGCTCGCTGATCGCCGCAGCATCGCCCTGCACCTCGCGCAGCACCAGCCTGAAGCGGTTGCCGGCCAGTGCACCACGCTGCAGCTTGCGGTTGTGCCAGGTCGCTTCGAGCACTTCGATCTCATCACTGGCCAGCTCGGCCAGATCCGGCGCGACGCGCTTGGGCAGGTGCACGCTGAAACGCTGGGTGGTGACCGCATGCCGATCCTTCATGCCGGCGTAGCTCACCGCCATTTCCGGCAGGCCCGCCCACTTGGCCAGCAGCTTGGCCACATGCACGGTGTTGGCGCCGCGCTTGCGGATGTGCAGCAACAGGTGCTCACCTTCACCGGTGGCCTCGAAGGCCGGCAGTTCATCCACTTGGAAATCGTCCGGCGTGGTGCGGATGCGCGCCGTCAACAGCGGCGCACCAAACGCCAACGGCAGCGGGATCATGCCGCCACCAGCAACACGACCGCCTGCGCGGCGATGCCTTCGCCGCGGCCGGTGAAGCCCAGCTTCTCCGAGGTGGTCGCCTTGACGCTGACCGCGTCCAGCGGCAGCTGCAGCAGCCCACCAATGCGCTCACGCATGGCCAGCGCATGCGGGCCAACCTTCGGCCGCTCGCAGATCACGGTGATGTCGGTGTTGCCAACGCGCCAGCCACGCTCGCGCAGCAGGCTGTCGCAATGGCGCACGAAATCGCTGCTGTCGGCGCCCTTCCAGCGATCATCGCTCGGCGGGAAATGCTGGCCGATATCGCCCAGCGCCAGCGCACCGAGCATGGCATCGCACAGGGCGTGCAGGATCACGTCGCCGTCGCTGTGCGCCAGCACGCCGCAGCTGTGCGGCACGTTCACTCCGCCGAGCATGATGTGATCGCCTTCACCGAAGGCATGGACGTCGTAGCCCTGGCCGATACGGACGGGCGGGAACGGTGCGGTGCTCATGGATGCAGCCCTTGCAGCAGGGCCGCGCGGGCAGTCAGCCGGCGCGGCGGGAAAGTACGAATTCGAACCGGTCCAGATCGGCCGGGGTGGTGACCTTGAAGTTGTCCTCGCTGCCTTCCACCAGCAGCGGGCGCTGGCCCTGGCGCTCCATGGCCATGGCCTCGTCGGTGACTTCAACACCGGCAGCGGCGGCGTCGGACAGCGCGCGGCTGAGCTGGTGGCGGCGGAACAGCTGTGGTGTCAGCGCACGCCACAGCCGCTCGCGCGGTTCGGTGCCATCGATGCCACCGTCGTCGCCCGCACGCTTGAGGGTGTCGCGCACCGGTGCGGCCAGGATCGCCCCGACCGGATCGGCACGCCCGACTTCAAGCAGGCGGCCAAGATCAGCCAGCGACAGGTTGGGTCGCGCGGCGTCGTGGACCAGCACGAATTCGTCGGCGCGCACCGAGTCCGGCAGTGCCTGCAGCCCGGCCAGCACCGAGGCGGCACGGGTCGCGCCACCGATGCAGGTCAGTACCGGTTTGCCGGCCCATTCGCTCCAGCCCGGCCAGTCGCCATCGTCCTGGCCGATCACCACCATTGCGCCGGCCACGGCCGGATGCGCCAGCAGCGCGTCCAGGGTATGGGCGAGCAGGATCTGCCCGCCCGCCTGCAGGTACTGCTTGGGCAGCGGCGCACCAAAGCGGGCGCCACGGCCGGCAGCCGGAACCACCACCCAGATCGCCGCGCTCATGGCACGTCCGCCGGGTGATCGCCGGCCTGGACAGTGACGCCTGCAGCGGGCTGTGCCGGACGGACCGGCGCATCCTCGACCACGCGGTAGAACTTCTCGCCGGGCTTGATCATGCCCAGCTCGCTGCGCGCGCGTTCCTCGATGGCGGACTGGCCTTCCTTGAGGTCCTTCACTTCGGCGGCCAGCGCGTCGTTGCGCTGCTGCAGACCCTCATTGTCCCGCTCCTGGTTGGCGACCTGGGCTTCGAGCATCATCACTTCACCCGAATTGCCCGGACCAAACCAGAAGCGGTACTGCAGCCAGCCCAGCAACAGGGCCAGCACCAGCAGCATCCAGCGCCAGTCGCGCATCGGCTCAGCGCTTCAGCGAAACGAACGCGTCACGACCGGCGTAACGCGCGCCGGCGCCGAGGGCTTCCTCGATGCGCAGCAGCTGGTTGTACTTGGCCACGCGATCGCTGCGGCACAGCGAGCCGGTCTTGATCTGGGTGGCGGTGGTGGCCACGGCGATGTCGGCGATGGTGGTGTCTTCGGTTTCGCCCGACCGGTGCGAGACCACGGCGGCATAGCCGGCGCGGTCGGCCATGGCGATCGCTTCCAGGGTTTCGCTGAGCGTGCCGATCTGGTTGACCTTGATCAGGATCGCGTTGGCGGTGCCCGAGTCGATGCCTTCCTGGAAGATCTTCGGGTTGGTCACGAACAGGTCGTCACCGACCAGCTGCACCTTCTTGCCGATGCGGTCGGTCAGCAGCTTCCAACCCGCCCAGTCGTTCTCGGCCAGGCCATCTTCAATCGTGATGATCGGGTACTGCGCGGCCCAGTCGGCGAGGAAGTCGACGAACTGCTCGGAAGTCAGGCGCTTGTTCTCGCCGACCAGATTGTACTTGCCGTTCTCGAAGAATTCGCTGGAGGCCACGTCCAGGCCCAGCAGTACGTCTTCACCGGCGGTGTAGCCGGCCTTGCCGATCGCTTCGAGGATGGTGTCCAGCGCTTCGACGTTGCTGCGGAAGTCCGGCGCGAAGCCGCCTTCGTCGCCCACCGCCGTGCTCAGGCCGTGGCCCTTCAGCACCGACTTCAGCGAATGGAAGATTTCGGTACCGGCGCGCAATGCTTCGGAGAACGAGGTGAAGCCGACCGGCAGCACCATGAACTCCTGGAAGTCGACGTTGTTGTCGGCATGCGCGCCGCCGTTGATGATGTTCATCATCGGCACCGGCAGCGACGGGGTCACGCCGGTCCGGGCCGCCAGGTACTGCCACAGCGCCTGCTTGCTGGATGCGGCGGCGGCGTGCGCGGCGGCCATCGAAACACCCAGCAGTGCGTTGGCGCCCAGCCGACCCTTGTTCTCGGTGCCGTCCAGATCGATCAGGCGACGGTCGAGGCCGGCCTGGTCGGTGGCTTCAAACCCCTTCAGCGCGGCGGCAATCGTGGTGTTGACGTTGTCAACGGCCTTGCGCACGCCCTTGCCCAGGTAACGGGTCTTGTCGCCATCACGCAGCTCGACCGCTTCCTTGGTGCCGGTCGAGGCGCCGGAGGGAACCGCGGCGCGACCGAACGAACCGTCCTCCAGGATGACTTCGGCTTCCAGCGTGGGGTTGCCACGGCTGTCGAGGATTTCACGGGCGTGGATGCTGCGGATCGTACTCATGGTCGGGCCGGTTACCTGTCTGGAGAGGGGGCGACAAAACGAATGCCGCGTGATTATCCCCGGCTGCCCGCCACTTGCCAAATGGCCTGGGCAGCATCAGCCCCAGCTGGACCCGATCACGATAAGGACCAGCGAGACCAGCATCACCAGCAATGCACCGGCAATCGCCGCAAGGATGGGGCCACGCCGCCGTCGCCAGGCCAACACCATCGCCACCGGGCTGCCGAGAAAGCACAGCACCATCGTGACCAGCGCGCCCAGCAGCCACCACTGCGTGGCCTGCACGCCATTGTTTCCGTCCCCGGGCGGCCGGAAGCCGGCGGTGAAGGCCAACACGCCCACCACCAGGGCCATCCAGGTCAACACGGACAGCGCCAGCGCGATCAGGCCCCAGGGCCAGCCGCGCGCCGATGGGGTCGTATTCATCAAAGCCATCCGTAGAACAGGGTGCCGATCCACAGAGAAAGCAGGATGATCGCCAGCCCTGCCGGTACCTTGCCACGGTTCAATCGCCAGGCCAGCACAGCCGAAGCGACGCACCCTGCGCTGGCCAGCAGCTCTCCGACCACAAGCGCAATGAAATACGCCCGAAGATCGAGCGCGCTGCCGCCATCACCCGGTGGGCGCACTGACGCGGCGCCGATCAGCACCAGGCAGAACAAGCCCACGGTGAACACCGCGGACAGCCCCAGCGCGATCAGGCCCCACGGCCACTGTCTCCAGTGCCGGCGGCGGCGCTGGGTTTCCAGCGCCACCCACGGGTCACGACTCACGCGAAGCGCGAAAAGCCGTGCTTCTTGGTCACCGCGTCGAGTTCCATCAGGGTCTCGAGCAGGGCCTCCATCTGGTCCAGCGGCCACGCGTTGGGACCATCGGACAGCGCCTTTGACGGATCCGGATGGGTTTCGGCGAACAGGCCGGAGATGCCCACCGCCACCGCGGCACGGGCCAGCACCGGCACGTGCTCGCGCTGGCCGCCTGAGCTGGTGCCCTGCCCGCCCGGCAACTGCACCGAGTGGGTGGCGTCGAACACCACCGGGCAACCGGTCTCGCGCATCACCGCCAGCGAACGCATGTCGCTGACCAGGTTGTTGTAGCCGAAGCTGGCACCGCGCTCGCAGACCATGATCTGCTCGTTGCCGGTGGCCTTGGCCTTCTCCACGACCGGCTTCATGTCCCACGGCGCCAGGAACTGGCCCTTCTTGATGTTGACCGGCTTGCCGGCCGAGCACACCTTGCGGATGAAGTCGGTCTGGCGGACCAGGAACGCCGGGGTCTGCAGCACATCCACCACCGAGGCCACTTCGTCCATCGGGGTGTACTCATGGACGTCGGTCAGCACCGGCACGCCGATCTGCTTCTTCACTTCGGCCAGCACCTTCAGGCCCTCTTCCATGCCCGGGCCGCGGAATGCGGTACCCGAAGTGCGGTTGGCCTTGTCGAAGCTGGACTTGAAGATGAAGTTCACACCGAGCCTGTCGGTGATCTCCTTCAGCTTGCCGGCGGTATCGAGCTGCAGCTGCATCGACTCGATCACGCAGGGGCCGGCGATCAGGAACAGGGGCTGGTCCAGCCCGACCTCGAATCCACACAGTTTCATGGCGTTTCCTTGTTGTCCGCAGCACCGGCAAGGCCGGTGCGCTGGGGGTTGAAGCATGCAGGATGGGGGCCGAAGCCCCCATTCACAAGTCAGGCGCGCGCTTCGGAAAGCAGCTTGCCGCCGGCCTTGCGCTCGCGCGCGGCACGGATGAAACCGATGAACAGCGGGTGGCCGTCACGCGGCGTGGACAGGAATTCCGGGTGCGCCTGGCAGGCCAGGAACCACGGGTGGGCATCGCGCGGCAGCTCGACCACTTCCACCAGGGTGTCGTCCATCGACTTGCCGGCGATCACCAGGCCCGCATCTTCCAGCTGGGTGCGGTAACGGTTGTTGAACTCGTAGCGGTGGCGGTGGCGCTCGGCGACCACGTCCTTGCCGTACAGCTCGCGGGCCAGCGTCCCCGGCTTCAGGCGTTGTTCCTGCAGGCCCAGGCGCATGGTGCCGCCGAGGTCGCTCTTGTCGTCACGCTTCTCGACATCGCCGCTGGCGGTGCGCCATTCGGTGATCAGGCCGATCACCGGGTTCGGCGACTGGCGGTCGTTCTCGGTGCTGTTGGCACCTTCCAGGCCCACCACGTTGCGCGCGTAGTCGACCACGGCCGCCTGCATGCCGTAGCAGATGCCGAAGTACGGCACCTGCTGCTCGCGGGCGAACTTCGAGGTCAGCACCTTGCCTTCGAAACCACGGTCACCGAAGCCACCCGGCACCAGGATGCCGTCGACATCGGCCAGTGCAGCCATGTCGGTGCCTTCCAGGTCCTGTGCTTCCAGCCACTTCAGGTTGACCTTGGTGCGCTGGCGCAGGCCGCCGTGCTTGAGTGCTTCGCCGACCGACTTGTAGGCATCCTGGTGATCGACGTACTTGCCGACCACGGCAATGGTCACTTCGTCCAGCGGGTGCAGGGTCGCATCGACCGCGTCTTCCCACATCGACAGGTCGACCGGACCGGCCTTGTCTGCCAGCTTCAGCTGGTTCACCACGATTTCGTCCAGGCCCTGTGCATGCAGGCCAGACGGGATGCGGTACAGCACGTCCACGTCCGGCACGCTGATCACCGCACGCTCGGAAACGTTGGTGAACTGGGCGATCTTGCGGCGCTCCGAATCCGGCACCGCCTGCTCGGAGCGGCACAGCAGGACGTCCGGCTGGATGCCGATCGAGCGCAGTTCCTTCACCGAGTGCTGGGTCGGCTTGGTCTTCAGCTCGCCGGCGGCGCCGATGTACGGCACCAGGGTGAGGTGCATGAACAGCGCCTTCTCCGGGCCACGTTCGGTGCGCACCTGGCGGATCGCCTCCAGGAACGGCAGCGACTCGATGTCGCCAACGGTGCCGCCGATCTCGACCAGTGCCACGTCATAGCCTTCGGTGGCTTCGTCGATGCAGCGACGGATCTCGTCGGTGATGTGCGGAATGACCTGCACGGTCGCGCCCAGGTAGTCGCCGCGGCGCTCCTTGCGGATCACGTTCTCGTAGATGCGGCCGGTGGTGACCGAGTTCTTGCGGCTCAGGCGGGTGCGCACGAAGCGCTCGTAGTGGCCCAGGTCGAGGTCGGTCTCCGCGCCGTCGTCGGTGACATACACCTCACCGTGCTGGAACGGGCTCATGGTGCCCGGGTCGACGTTGATGTACGGGTCGAGCTTCATCATCGTGACCTTCAGGCCACGGGCTTCGAGAATGGCGGCCAGTGACGCAGCGGCAATGCCTTTGCCGAGCGAGGACACCACGCCGCCGGTTACGAAAATCAAGGGAGTCATGGCTGCAAGCATCCTGTCTGGAAATGGAAAACGGCAGCACCACGCGCACCCGGAGGGCGGGCATGGTGCTCAGAGGGGGTTTTCCGGTTCGCTGTGGCAGCGAGGGAGGTGCGGATCCGTGCGGCGGCAGGCGCCGGACGGGAACCATCGTGCGAGGTCGGGGCGGCCGTGCCGGTCAAATCGACCGTCACCTGCGACCCGCCATGCTGGAAGCCACGCTTGGCCGCTCCAGCCCATTCGCAAAGGGTGGACACGCACTTACTCCCGGAAAGCCATAGTTTACAGATTGATGGCCGCCAACCCAAGAGGCTTGTGCGGCCGATCCAACAAAAAACGCCCCGCTGGGCGGGGCGTTTCGGTGCGCAACCCTTGTCGCAAGGGCGGCTGGCAGGCCACGGGATCAGCGCTTCTTGCGCGCTTCCTCTTCCTCTTCCTGCTGCGGGGCCGGCTGGCCCTGCGCCTTCATTTCGGCATTGGCCTGGGCCCGACGCTTGGCCTTGGCATCGGCCTCGGCCTGCGCCTTGTCGGCCTGGTCACCCTGCTGCGGGGCCGGCTGGCCGGCGTTCTGCGCCACCACCAGCGGCACTGCAACGGCGGCAGCGGCCAGGATCGCAATGGTCAGCAACTTCTTCATGAGGTCCTCCTCGCGTTATGGCTTGGACGTTCAGACCCAACGGGGCCGCCGGCGTTCAGATTCCAGCGGCTGCCATTTTACCCCCTCCCCGCCGCCGAGGCTGAACCGCAGGCGTGCAAATTCCCGTGCCAGACCCCACACTTGCCCGTCGCTCCAAGCTTTCGAAGACAGATGAACGCCCGCTATAACGCCGCCGATATTGAAGTCCTGTCCGGCCTTGACCCGGTCAAGCGCCGTCCCGGCATGTATACCGACACCGCGCGCCCGAACCACCTGGCGCAGGAAGTGATCGACAACTCGGTGGACGAAGCCCTCGCCGGCCACGCCCGCTCGATCGAGATCACCCTGTACAAGGACGGCAGCGTGGAGGTCAGCGATGACGGCCGCGGCATGCCGGTGGACATCCACCCGGAAGAGAAGATCCCGGGTGTCGAGCTGATCCTCACCCGCCTGCATGCGGGCGGCAAGTTCAGCAACAACAACTACACCTTCTCCGGCGGCCTGCACGGCGTCGGCGTCAGCGTGGTCAATGCGCTGTCGACCCTGGTGGAGGTGCACATCAAGCGCGACGGTGCCGAACACCGCATCACCTTCCGCAACGGTGACCGTGCCACGCCGCTGGAAGTGGTCGGCAGCGTCGGCAAGAAGAACACCGGTACCCGCGTGCGCTTCTGGCCGGACCCGAAGTACTTCGATACGCCGAAGTTCGCGGTGCGCGCGCTCAAGCACCTGCTGCGCGCCAAGGCCGTGCTGTGCCCGGGCCTGACCGTGAAGCTGACCGATGAAGCCACCGGTGAAGTCGATACCTGGTACTACGAAGACGGCCTGCGCGATTACCTGAAGCTGGAGCTGGGCGAGCGCGAATCGCTGCCGGCCGACCTGTTCGTCGGCAACCTGAAGAAGGACACCGAGGTAGTTGACTGGGCCGTGGCCTGGCTGCCGGAAGGCGAGCTGGTGCAGGAAAGCTACGTCAACCTGATTCCCACCGCGCAGCACGGCACCCATGTCAACGGCCTGCGCACCGGCCTGACCGAAGCGCTGCGCGAGTTCTGCGACTTCCGCAACCTGCTGCCGCGTGGCGTCAAGCTGGCCCCGGAAGACGTATGGGACCGCGTGTCGTTCGTGCTGTCGCTGAAGATGACCGACCCACAGTTCAGCGGCCAGACGAAGGAGCGCCTGTCCTCGCGCCAGGCCGCCGGTTTCGTCGAAGGTGCCGCCCATGATGCGTTCAGCCTGCTGCTGAACCAGAACGTGGAACTGGGCGAGAAGATCGCGCAGATCGCCATCGAGCGTGCCAGCGCGCGCCTGAAGACCGAGAAGCTGGTCGTCCGCAAGAAGATCACCCAGGGCCCGGCCCTGCCCGGCAAGCTGGCAGACTGCATCAGCCAGGACCTGTCGCGCACCGAGCTGTTCCTGGTGGAAGGTGACTCGGCAGGCGGCAGCGCCAAGCAGGCCCGCGACAAGGATTTCCAGGCGATCATGCCGCTGCGTGGCAAGATCCTGAACACCTGGGAAGTCTCGTCCAACAGCGTGCTGGCCTCGGAGGAAGTACACAACCTGGCCATCGCCATCGGCTGCGACCCCGGCAAGGACGACATCAGCGGCCTGCGCTACGGCAAGGTGATCATCCTGGCCGACGCGGACTCCGACGGCCTGCACATCGCAACGCTGCTGACCGCACTGTTCCTGAAGCACTTCCCGGCACTGGTCGATGCCGGCCATGTGTTCGTGGCGATGCCGCCGCTGTTCCGCATCGATGTGGGCAAGCAGGTGTTCTATGCCCTCGATGAGGAAGAAAAGCGCTCGATGCTGGACAAGATCGAGCGCGAGAAGATCAAGGGCGCCATCAACGTCACCCGCTTCAAGGGCCTGGGCGAGATGAACCCGCCGCAGCTGCGCGAGTCGACCATCCACCCGGATACGCGCCGCCTGGTCCAGCTGACCGTGGACGATGGCGAGCAGACCCGCTCGCTGATGGACATGCTGCTGGCCAAGAAGCGCGCGTCCGACCGCAAGGGCTGGCTGGAGTCGAAGGGCGACCTGGCTTCGCTGGAAGTCTGATCCCTCGCGGGGTCGGATCCGTTTCCCGCCGGGAAAGGGATCCGACCCATCCGCCCCGGGCATGCCGCCCCCATCGGCAAACCCGGCGGCGCCATAATGCGCGTCCATCCGTGCGGACCACCGTATTGGCCAGCCACTCGCTGCTGTTCCCCGACCTGCCGCTGCACAGCGCACGGCTGGTCCTGAGCCCGATCCGCCGTGACGACGCCGCCGCGCTGTTCGCGCTGCAGTCCAATCCCGACGTGATGCGCTGGTGGAATCATCCGGCCTGGACGCGACAGGCCGAGGCGCGCGAACAGATCGACGATGATCTCGCCGCCCATGCCATCGGTACCCAGCTGAAGCTGGCCGTGCGCGAATCACTGGAAGGTCCACTGCTGGGCATCTGCGTGGTGTTTGCAGTGGACCGCACTGCAGCCCGCGCCGAGATCGGCTACCTGCTGGCACCGGACCGCCAGGGCCAGGGCTACATGCACGAGGCCCTGCAGCAGGTACTGGCCTACCTGTTCGGCACCCTCCACCTGCATCGCGTGGAAGCCGAGATCGACCCGCGCAACGCACCCTCCGCGCATGTGCTCGAACGCCTGGGCTTCCGCCGCGAGGGAGTGCTGCGCCAGCGCTGGCGCATCCAGGGGGAACTGGCCGACTCGGCCGTCTACGGCCTGCTGGCCGATGACAAAGCGGCAACCGCCCTGTCCGCTTGACCCAAGCTGGCCAGTAGCGGCCGCAACGCCCGGCCATGCCTTTGGACACATACGGCATGGGCGGCCACCGGCCTAGCATCGCAATCCCCTTCCGCTGCCCACCCGGTGCCATGAAGTCCCTGTTGCACACTGCCGCGCTCTGCGTCGGCCTGCTCATCGCCCCAGCCAGCGTGCTGGCCGCGCCTGATGCCGACGCCAAGCCCGATCCGAAAGAAGACAAGACCGAGGCACCTGCGTTGCCCGCAGACGCCTCGGCCCGCCAGAGCATGCGCCTGGCCGGCCGCACCCTGGACTACACCGCCACCGTCGGCACCCTGCCGGTACGCGATGCCAAGGGCAAGGTGATCGCCGACGTGGTGTTTACCGCCTACACGATGCCGGGCAAGGACCGGCCGGTGACCTTCGCGCTCAATGGCGGCCCCGGGGCATCGTCGGTCTACCTCAACATGGGCGCGATCGGGCCCAAGGTGGTGACCTTCGGCTCCGAGGGTGACAGCGCGTCGGCGCCGGCGACGCTGCACGACAACCCCGGCACCTGGCTGGACTTCACCGATCTGGTGTTCATCGATCCGGTCGGCACCGGCTTCAGCCGCGCGCGCATCGGCGACGACGAAGCGAAGAAGGCGCTGTACAACCCCAGCGCCGACATCGAATACCTGTCACGCTCGATCTACGACTGGCTGCTGCGCAACCAGCGCATGGCGTCGCGCAAGTACCTGACCGGCGAGAGCTACGGCGGCTACCGCGGCCCACGCATCACCCACTACCTGCAGACCCGGCTGGGTGTTGCGATGAACGGCCTGGTACTGGTCTCGCCGTACCTGAGCCCGACCCTGGAAGACAACGCCGATGTCTCGCCGATGGCGTGGATGCAGACCCTGCCGTCGATCGCCGCCGCGCACCTGGAGCGCCAGGGCAAGCTGACCGATGCAGCGATGCGCGAAGTAGTGGAATACACCCGTGGCGACTACGCCACCGCGTTGATGAAGGGCCGCAGCGATCCGCAGGCGACCGAGGCAATGCTGCGCCGGGTGACCGAACTGACCGGGCTGGACCCGCAGTTCGTGCGCCGTGCCGGTGGTCGGCTGGAAACCCAGGCCTACCTGCGTGAAGTGTTCCGCGACAAGGGCACGCTGGGCAGCCGCTACGATTCCAACGTAACCGCGTTCGATCCATTCCCGAACGATCCGGAGCAGCGCGCCAACGATCCGCTGCTGGACAGCATCATCGCGCCGACCACCACGGCGATGGTCGACTTCGTGACGCGCGTGGTCGGCTGGAAGGTGGATGCGCGGTACCAGGCGCTGAACTACGACGTGAACCGGCTGTGGGACCGCAATGGCGAGCTGCGCGATGGCGCGGTGACCCAGCTGCGCCAGGCCGTGGCGATCGACCCGCACCTGCAGGTGCTGATCGTGCATGGCTGGAACGACCTGTCGTGCCCGTTCATGGGTTCGATCCTGACCGTGGACCAGATGCCGACGATGGGCAGCAATCCGGACCGGGTGCAGGTGCGCAGTTATCCGGGCGGGCACATGTTCTACAGCCGGGCCGACAGCCAGGCGGCGTTCCGCAGGGATGTGCAGGCGCTGTTCCAACGCAATTGAGGAGGGTCGGCCGGGACTGCGGCCCGGCACCCGCCGGATCAACGGCAACGGCAAGGACCACGGCAAGATCAACTGCAAAAGCGGGCTTCCTGAGGGCTGGCGAGGTGGGGTGGATATGCAGGACACGCCGTAAACCCGTCCATGGGGGCTCGATGGCGCCATCCATGGCGCCAACGGTCCTGCATATCCACCCCACCCCGCCGCTGACAGGTTCCTGCTGCTGTTGGTGGGTGCCGACCGTTGGTCGGCACGCTTGGATACAGAGGAATGATCTGCCATGAAAAAAGCCCGCCGGTATCCGGCGGGCTTTTTCGTTTACCGGGATCAGATCCTTTTCCCGCAGGGAAAGGGCTCTGATCCCAAGGCCGTTGGCATCAGGTCCAGCCGAACATCTCGAACAGCTTCAGGATCAGGTACGCACAGCCGCCGGCGGCCGGGATGGTCAGGATCCAGGCCCAGACAATGCGCTCGATCACGCCGAACTTCAGCGAACGCGGGTTCTTGGCGAAACCGACGCCCATGATCGCGGTGGAGATGCTGTGCGTGGTCGAGACCGGCATGCCAAAGTGGGCCGCCAGGGTCAGGATGGTGGCCGAGCTGGTCTCCGCGGCGAAGCCGTGGATCGGGTGCAGCTTGACCATCTTGTGGCCCAGGGTCTTGATGATCTTCCAGCCACCCGAGGCGGTACCGGCAGCCATCACCACTGCACAGGTCAGTACGATCCACATGGCGATGCCGTCACCGGCGTGCGCGTCCGGGTGCATGAAGGCCAGCCAGGACGGCAGATCGTTCAGTGCGCCGGTGGCTTCGGCACCAATCAGGGTCATCGCGATGATGCCCATGGTCTTCTGCGCGTCGTTGTGGCCGTGGGCGAAGCCCATGTAGGCCGCCGAGGCGATCTGCGCCTTGCCGAAGAAGGCATTGACGATGCGCGGACGGGCCAGGCGGCCGATGGCGCCACCGACCTTGGCCAGGCCGGCGATCAGCGCCCACAGCAGCACCATCACCACGATGCCGAGCAGGAAGCCGGCGATCGGCGAGGTGATCATCGGCACGAACACCTTCCACAGCAGGCCCTTGTTCTGCGCCCAGCTGCCCAGGCGCTCCGACCAGATCAGCGCGTCCCAGTTGTTGTGGGCCGCGGCCAGACCGGCACCGCAGAGGCCACCGATCAGGGCGTGCGAGGACGAGGACGGCAGGCCCTTCCACCAGGTGATCAGGTTCCAGATGATGCCGCCCAGCAGGGCGCACAGGATCACCTGCGGAGTGACCTCGACCACGTTGGTGTTGAGCAGGCCCGAGGCGATGGTCAGCGCCACCGCCGTACCGGTCAGCGCACCGATGAGGTTCATGAAGGCGGCCAGCATCACCGCCCAGCCGGGCGAGAGCACCTTGGTCGCCACTACGGTGGCAATGGAGTTGGCAGTGTCGTGGAAGCCGTTGATGAACTCGAAGACGAGCGCGGCCAGGATCACCACCAGGACAAGGGTCAACATGCGGCGGCGTCCGTCAGCTGTTCTTCAACACGATCTGGTACGCCACCACGCCGGCCTCGCGGCAACGGTCGATGGCCTTTTCCAGGATCTCGAAGAATTCCTTCAGCAGGAACATCTGCAGGTTGTCCAGGCGACCGGAGTAGATGTCGCGGTACAGCTCGAGCATCAGGCGGTCGGCCTCGTTCTCCAGCGAGCGCAGCTTCTCGTTCAGCGCGGTCATCCGGTCCAGGTTCATGTGGCGCAGGTCGGCCACCATCTCCACCACCACGCCGGCGGCCTGTTCCAGCATCGCCGCGCGCGGCGCGAAGTCGATGTGCTCCAGGTGGGTCGTGGCCAGCGAATAGCGATCGGCGAACTTCTCGATCTGCTTCGGAATCTTGTACAGGGCCGAACCCAGCGCTTCGATGTCTTCGCGCTCAATCGGGGTCATGAAGCTGTCGACCAGCGCCTGGCTGATCTTGTCCGAGGCCGCGCGTTCGCGCAGGCGGGCCAGCTTGAAGGCGTCCAGCGCGGGCTGGCGGTCGGCCTCGCGCAGCATGGAATGCAGCGCCTTGGCGGCATCGGAAGCCGCGACGGCAGCCTCATCGAGCAGGGTGTAGAACTGTTTGCCGGAACCGAAAATGGTCTGCAGAGAGAACATTGAGAAACCTGTCAGCCGTCGCGGGAAGGACGGCACCAGAGCGAATTATGACGGCTAGATGACCATCACGGGTATCCCCGCGCCCTTTCTGGGCTCTGGGACCCCCAACCTGAACAGGTGGTTGCCACCCTGCCACGCCCCTTTGCTAAGATGCCAGCGCGCCTCCGGGCGCACCTTATGGACGACGACCCTTATCCCCCTGCGCCGCGCCGGACCCTGTTCCTGAGCGCCTGCCGCCATCGCAAGCACCCGCCCTCCCTGCCACCAACCGGGGACGACGCCCGTGTTTGAAATGATCCTGATTGTCTTTGCGCTGGTTCTGCTGAACGGCTTCTTCGCCATGTCCGAGATGTCGGTCATGACCTCGCGCAAGAGCCGCCTGAAGCAGATGGCCGCCACCTCCAAGCGCGCCGCCAAGGCGCTGGAGCTTTCGGAGAAGCCGGAGAGCTTCCTGTCCACGGTGCAGATCGGCATCACCGTGATCGGCGTACTGACCGGCTACCTCGGTGGTGATGCGATCGGCGACGCGATCGCCGGCTGGCTGCAGGGCCTGATGCCCGGCTTTGCCTACGCGCGCGAAGTAGGCACCGCCCTGGCGGTCTCGCTGATCACCTTCATCACGCTGATCTTCGGCGAACTGGTGCCCAAGCGTCTGGCCCTTACCCGCTCCGAGGCCATTGCCGGCCTGGTCGCGATGCCGATGAGCTGGCTGGCCAGGCTGGCCCTGCCCTTCGTCTGGCTCCTGTCCAAGACCACCCAGCTGGTACTGAAGGTGCTGGGCCTGGGCAAGGACGAGGCCGCGCAGGTGACTGAAGAGGAGATCCGGATGCTGGTGGCCGAGAGCCACGAGGCCGGCGTGATCGACGCCCACGAGCGCGACATGATGAACCGGGTCATGCGCCTGGGCGACCGCACCGCCGACAGCCTGATGACGCCGCGCAACCGCATCGCCTGGCTCGACACCCAGGCCGGGCTGGAGCGCAATCTGGACATCATGGCCGAGCACGAGTTCTCCCGTTACCCGGTGTACCGCGACAACGACATGGACGTGGTCGGCGTGCTGGAGCTGAAATCGCTGGCCACGCGCATGGCGCGCGGCGACAACGCGCTGTTCCAGACCCTGCGCGAACCGCTGTACGTCTCCGAATCGACCCACGCGATGAAGCTGCTGGAGATCTTCCGCGAGGAACAGCAGTCGATGGCGCTGGTGGTGGACGAGTACGGCGAGATCCAGGGCCTGGTGACCATCAGCGACCTGATGGGCGCGGTGGTCGGCCGCCTGCAGGCCGTAGAAAATGCCGACGAGGATGCGCTGGTAGTAACCCGCGAGGACGGTTCGCTGCTCGTGGATGGCTCACTGCCGATCGAAGACCTGCGCGAGCTGATCGGAAGCAACGACCTGCCCGATGCCGAGGACGGCGATTACTACACGCTGGCCGGCATGTGCATCCACTACTTCGGCCGCATCCCGCACGCAGGCGAGTACTTCGACTGGGCCGGCTGGCGCTTCGAGGTGGTCGACCTGGACGGTGCGCGGGTGGACAAGCTGCTGCTGCGCACGTTGTCCGACGAGCAGGCCGATGAGCTCACCGCCTGAGGCCGGCCAGGGCCAGGGCGCTCAGCGCGCGGCCTACCGCAACGAGGGCATCCGCACCCTGCTGGAGATGTTCGCCTCCGGCGATCCCGCCGAGCACATGCCGCTCGGCCAGATCCTCAGCAACCTGCAGCAGAGCGCGTTCGGCGTGTTCCTGTTCGTGGCGATCCTGCCCTCGTTCATCCCGATCCCGGGCATGGGGGGTGCGGTCAGCGGCCCACTGGTGGTCCTGATCGGCCTGCAGATGCTGTGTTGCCTGCGCCGCCCCTGGCTGCCCGGTTTCATTGCCCGACGCGGGCCGAAGCGCGGCACCATGCACCGCTTCCTGGACCGTATCGATCGCCCGTTGCGGCGGCTGGACAGGATGCTGAAGCCACGCCTGCCGCAGCTGCTGACACCGCTGCCCGCACACGCGTTCACTGGCCTGCTGCTGGTGTTGCTGGGCCTGCTGCTGTCGTTGCCGATTCCGTTCACCAACTTCCTGTTCGGCTTCCAGCTGCTGCTGTTCTCGCTGGCGCTACTGGAGCGCGATGGTGCATTGATGCTGTTCAACTGGATCGCAGCGCTGGTGGCGATCGCGTTCTTCGGCTTCAGTTCCGGGCAGCTGGTGGGCTATACAGTGGAACTGTTCCAGCGCTGGTTCTGAAGTGGCATCCGGTAGAGCCGGCCGCTGGCCGGCTGCCACGTTTCCAGGGTTGCCGGCCAGCGGCTGGCACTTCCCGCATCCGGTAGATCCACGCCACGCATGGATGCAGCAATCACCGAAGGTCGACGAATCCGTTGTCCGCCAGCGGTGCCGGATCGTCCTGCACCGCCGACAGCACGAAGCTCAACGCCTTGCCCAGCAAGGTGCCCGGGCCATCCCAGTATTCGGCGCTATCGGCGCGCACGTGGATCAGGCGAAGGTTGGGGTCTTCCTTGCCGGCGGGGAAGAACAGCTTCATCGCCGGCGACCACAGCTCTTCGATCTTCGCGCGATCATCGACAACCCGCGCCCGCCCCGCCACAGACACATAGGTGTTCTTCGATGGCGAGGCATAGGCCACATTGACGCGCGGGTCGAGCGCGATCTCGGCCACCTTCGGGCTGTCGGCGGTGATCACGAACCACAGGTCACCGTCGAAGGCGACCTGCTGGGTGGCCAACGGCCGGCTGTAGAGTCGCCCGTCGACGCCGGTGGTGGTGAACATCGCCACCTCCACGTCCTGGATCAGTTCAGCCAGCTGGGCAATGTGTTCGGCGCGGGTCTCGGCCATGGTGGGGACTCCAGAAGTGGGGAGCCCCCATCAGACGCGGATCGGCCGCAACGGGCCGTGACGCGGTTGTTCAGCCCGCGTGGCGGCCATGCCAGGCGTTCATCGCCAGCTCGAAGGAACGCAGGCGCGCACGATGGTCATACAGGTTGGCAGTAAGCATCAGCTCGTCAGGCTTGTGCCGCTCAACGAAAGCGGCGATACCCTCGGCCACCTGCTGCGGATCGCCCAGCACGGTGCAGGCCAGGGCCCGTTCCACGCCCAGCTTTTCGTGCGGCTCCCAGAAGGCTTCAATGTCGTCGATCGGCGGCGGGATCTTGCCCGGCCGGCCGCGGCGCAGGTTGACGAAACTCTGCTGCTGGCTGGTGAACAGGCGACGCGACTCGGCCTCGCTGTCGCTGGCAACAACGTTCAGGGCCAGCATCGCGTGCGGCTGCTTCAACGTGGCCGAGGGACGGAATTCGCGGCGGTACACCGCCAGCGCTTCGTCCATCACGTCCGGCGCGAAATGCGAGGCGAATGCATACGGCAGGCCCATCGAGGCCGCCATGCGTGCGCCAAACAGGCTTGATCCGAGGATCCAGGTCGGCACCCGCAGGCCACCACCCGGAACGGCCTGCACCGCCTGTCCAGGCTGGACCGGCTCGAAGTAGTGCAGCAGCTCGCGCACGTCCTGCGGGAACTGGTCGGCGCTGTCGAAATAGCGGCGCAGTGCACGTGCGGTCGGCTGATCGGTGCCCGGCGCACGGCCCAGGCCAAGGTCGATGCGGTCCGGATACAGCGAGGCCAGCGTTCCGAACTGCTCGGCCACCTGCAGCGGGGCATGATTGGGCAGCATGATGCCGCCCGCGCCGACCCGGATGCGTTGGGTGCCACCGGCAACATGACCGATCAGCACGGCGGTGGCGGCACTGGCGATGCCGGGCATGTTGTGGTGTTCGGCCAGCCAGTAGCGGCGGTAGCCCAGCGCATCGGCGTGCTGGGCCAGTTCCAGCATGTTGGCGAAGGCGGCAGTGGTGTCACTGCCCTCGCAGACCGGGGCCAGGTCAAGGATCGACAACGGGATCATCAGGCGTTTTTCCGTCACAGGATCACCTTTGCATGGGGGCGGCCGGGCGCAGCGGCCAGTGACGGTGGCGGGATGCTGATTCCCGCAGGGCAGGTTCAGCGCCCACCGCGCTTGGTCCGGTAGAGCCGGCCGCTGGCCGGCGGGCAACGTGCCCTGGCAGCCGGCCAGCGGCCGGCTCTACCGGGCAAGCGTCAGAACGCGCTGGGGCGCGGCTCGGGCAGCGGCTGGTCGACCATCGGCTTCAGCTCGGCATCCAGCGCCACGCGCTCATCGAACACGAAGCAGCGGCCTTCGTAGCCTTCGCCGCCCACCTCCTCGAAGTAGCCGAGGATGCCGCCATCGAGCTGCAGCACATTCTCCATGCCGTCATTGACCATCCACAGCGCGGCCTTCTCGCAGCGGATGCCGCCGGTGCAGAAACTGACCACGGTGCTGTCCCGCAGCGCATCGCGATGCGGCGCCAGCGCCTCGGGCAGGTCGGTGAACTTGCGGATGGGCAACACCAGCGCATCCTTGAAGGTGCCGTACTCCACTTCCTGCAGATTTCGCGTATCGAGCATCACCACCGGCTTGCCGGCATCGTCATGGCCCTGCCGCAGCCAGCGCTGCACGGTGGCAGGATCGACCGACGGTGCGCGCGGATAGTCCAGCGGCTGGCCGTCATCGCGGCGGAAGCTGATGATCTCGTCCTTCACCTTGGCCTTCAGCCGCGCGAACGGCTGATGCTTGCTCAGGCTGGTCTTGACCCGCATGTCGGCGAAACGCGCATCGGCATGCAGCGCTGCATAGAAGCCCTCAACCGCCTCCGGCGCCCCCGCCAGAAACAGGTTCAGTCCCTCGCCCGCCACCAGGATCGTGCCGCGCAGCTGCGCCGTCTCGGCACGGGCCAGCAGCTGGTCGCACAGGGCCTGGGGGGCGTCGATGACGGCGAAATGATAGGCAGCGGTATTGGCGATCATCCCGCCATTTTAGCGCCTCCCGCCCGCGCAGACAGATTCAGGGGTCAGGGCCCTCTGCGGGGCAGAGGGATCCGACCCCGGCAGGTACCCAGAACTTGTCAGAGGCGGGGAGGTGTGGGCAGGCGGGACCGTTGGCGCCATGGGCCCGAGGCATGCCTCGGGCGGGTTGGGCAGGACGCCCAACCCCGGTCTTGCCGTGTGCGCAGGACAGCGCACACGAGCAAGGCGCCATCGAGCCCCCAGGGGTGAGGCGCTTTGCTTGCGAAGCACTGCTTCGCAGGCGCCCGAACGCACAGCCGCCAGCGGCTGGGCCGGACCGCGAAGCGGGGTCTACGGCGTGTCCCGCCTGCCCACACCGCCGCGCCATCCCACGGAAACCAGCTTTTGACGTTGCCGTTGCCTCTGCGGGTGCCGGGTGTAACCCGGCCGCGCCCCCTTACCCCCGCAACAGCACGAACGGCAGCAACACCAGTGCCGCCGCACCGGCCATCGCCAGCAGCACCAGCACCACATAGGCCGGCCGGCGCCGGAACAGGCTGCCGAATGTCTCGGCCGTCCCCTCGCGCAATGCCTGCTCGCGTTCAGCCCGCACGCGCACGCCGCGCGCCGCCTGGTACTCGGCCATCAACGCCTTCGCACGCGGATGATCATCGTCGTCGCGCAGCCACAGGCCACCATTGGAAATGCCCCACGGGCTGGGTTCGGTGCGATACCAGGCGATGCCGTGCTGATCGAGCAGCGTGCAGACATCGGCATATTCGTCGTCGCCGACATTACGCAGATTGAGCAGGAGTTTTGCCATGGCCCCATGATACCCGGCGCCGATGCGCTACCCTTGCCGCCCTCGCCCCGCGCCCTTCTGGAAACGCCCGATGCGCCGCCTGCTGCTTCCCCTGCTGCTGTCCCTCGCCGCCGCTGGCTGCTCGACCGAACCATCCGGCCCGCCGCCCGGCGGCACGCTGACCACCTTCGAGCGGATCGATACCGTGCCCGGCACCGGCGCCGAAGCCATCGCCGGCAGCAAGGTCACGGTGCACTACACCGGCTGGATCTACGACAACCGTACCGAGACCAAGCACGGCAAGACCTTTGACAGCTCCTTCAAGCACGGCGAGCCGTTCACCTTCGCGCTCGGCGCCGGCCAGGTCATCCGCGGCTGGGACGAGGGCGTGGCCGGCATGAAGGTCGGCGGCAAGCGCACGCTGATGATTCCGCCGGACTACGGTTACGGGGACCGCAAGGTCGGCCCGATTCCGGCGGGCTCGTCGCTGGTGTTTGACGTCGAGCTGCTCGATGTCAAACCGTAATCCCGCCATGCCCCATCGGGTGGTGGTCATTGGCGGCGGCCCGGCCGGCCTGTTCGCCGCCGAACGCCTGCGTGCCGCTGGGCTGGAGGTCGACCTGTACGAGGCCAAGGGGTCGCCTGGCCGCAAGTTCCTGATCGCCGGCAAGGGCGGCCTCAACCTCACCCATTCCGATCCGCGGCCGTTGTTCGACAGCCGCTACCGCGAGCAGGCCGCTGTGGTCGGCAGCTGGCTGGACGGCTTCGACGCACAGGCACTGCGTGACTGGGCCAACGGCCTGGGCGTGGAAACCTATGTGGGCAGCTCCGGCCGCGTGTTCCCGGTCGACCGCAAGGCGGCGCCGCTGCTGCGCGGCTGGGTGCGCCGGTTGAAGGAACAGGGCGTGCGCCTGCACGCCAACCACCGTTGGATCGGCTGGAGCGACGACGGCGCCCTGCGCTTTGCCACCGAGGCGGGGGAAATCGATGTGCACCCCGATGCCACGGTACTGGCGATGGGCGGGGGCAGTTGGCCGCAGCTGGGCAGCGACGGCGCCTGGGTCGTGCCACTGCAGGCGCGTGGCGTGGACATCGCGCCGCTGCAGTCAGCCAATTGTGGCTTCGACGTGGACTGGACGCCGTTCTTTGCCCAGCGCAATGCCGGCGCACCATTGAAGCCGGTGGTCGCGCACTGGATCGACCTGGCTGGACAACCGCGGTCGCTGCAGGGCGAGTGCGTGGCCAGCGAATATGGCATTGAAGGCAGTCTGGTCTACGCCTTGGCAGCCGACCTGCGCGAGACCATCAACCGCGATGGCCACGCAATGCTGTGGCTGGACCTGGTGCCGGGTCGCGACGAGGCGCGCCTGCTGGCCGACCTGTCACGTCCGCGCAAGGGCCGGAGCTTCGGCGAGCACCTGCGCCGCCAGGCGGGTCTGGATGCGGTGAAGGCCGCACTCGTGTTCGAGATTCTTGGCAGGGAGGCCGGCAACGACCTGCCGGCTGTGGCCGCCACGCTCAAGCGCCTGCCGCTGCGCCTGCTGCGCCCAAGGCCGATGGCCGAGGTGATCAGCACCGCCGGTGGCGTGCGCCTGGATGCGCTGGATGACGGCCTGATGCTGCGGGCCGTTCCTGGCGTGTTCTGCGCCGGTGAAATGCTGGACTGGGAGGCCCCCACCGGCGGCTACCTGCTGACCGCGTGCTACGCCAGTGGCCGGCGTGCCGCCGAGGGCGTGATCGGTTGGTTGGCGGAGCGGTGACGCCTGCGGGGTAGCGTCGAGCCCATGCTCGACGCCACGTCACCACGGCCTGCGCATGCTCACCGAGGCCAACGCCACACCGCTGGGATGCGCATAGGCTTCCTCACGCACGCTGACAAAGCCCTGCCGTTGATAGAACGGCACGGCATTGAGCGACGCCGACAGCACCACCTCGCGCTCACGATCGGCCATTGCCAACAGGCGCTGCATCAGCGCCTGGCCGATCCCCTCGCCGCCACGATCGGGATTGACAAACAACGCGTCGACTTCATTGGCATCGACATCAAAGACGCCGAAGCCGAGCAGGCCACCCTGCCCGTCCTCGGCCACCACGCATCCGCCCTGCGACAACAGCCGCGCGTACTGCGACGGTGGCGGCGAGGCCGACCACGGTGCAATGACCTCGGGAGGGTAATGGCTGCTGCAGGTTTCGCGCACGCAACGCGTGCGCAGCGCCCACAACATGGCCACGTCATCCATGGTGCCGGTCCTGAACTGCATGACATCTCCTCGTAGAGCCGAGCCCATGCTCGGCTGTTCTTCGTTCCGACCTCGCGATGACTGATCGAAAGGCAGTCAAGCATGGCTTGACTCTACAGAACAGCAGCCGAGCATGGGCTCGGCTCTACAACATCACGCTACCGCGACTTGCTGGCGCGCAGAGCCTGGATCTTCGGCGGCGGCTGGAACGAGTCGCTGCGCGCATCGGCCCAGAAGGCATGGAATACCGCATGGTCGGGCACCTTGTGCAGCAGCTCGCCCGGTTCCAGGTAGCGGTAAAGCGACGCCAGCGAACGGATTTCCACCGGCGACACGCGACGCAGGATGTGCTCCGGCCCCAGCTCGGCCGGATCGTTCAGGCCCGCCGCGCACAACAGTTCCTTCAAGGCATGCAGCGTGTGCTCGTGATAGCTGTACACACGGGTGGCCTTGTCCGGTCCATCCAGATGCTTCCAGCGCGCAGGGTCCTGGGTCGCGATGCCGGTCGGGCATTTGTCGGTGTGGCAGCTCAACGACTGGATGCAGCCCAGCGCGAACATGAAGCCTCGGCCGGCATTGCACCAGTCGGCACCCAGCGCAATGGTGCGCGCGATGTCGAACGCACTGGTGATCTTGCCAGCGGCGCCGATGCGGATGCGCTCGCGCAGGTCCAGGCCGACCAGGGTGTTGTGCACCAGCAGCAGTGCTTCATGCATCGGCACGCCGACATGATCGACGAATTCAGCCGGTGCCGCGCCGGTGCCTCCCTCGGCGCCATCGACCACGATGAAGTCCGGCAGCAGCCCGGTTTCCTGCATCGCCTTGGCGATGCCGAACCATTCCCAGGGGTGGCCGATGGCCAGCTTGAAACCGACCGGCTTGCCACCGGACAACTCGCGCAGCCGGGCCACGAACTGCAACAGTTCGACCGGCGTCGAGAATGCCGAGTGACGCGACGGCGATACGCAGTCCACCCCCATCGGAACACCACGGGTCACCGATATTTCGGCGGTCACCTTTGGTGCCGGCAGCACGCCGCCGTGGCCCGGCTTGGCACCCTGCGACAGCTTGATCTCGATCATCTTGACCTGGTCGTGGGTAGCGTTGGCGACGAAGCGCTCTTCGCTGAAACCACCCTTCTCGTCACGGCAGCCGAAGTAGCCCGAGCCGATTTCCCAGACCAGATCGCCGCCCATCTCGCGGTGGTAGGGCGAAATCGAACCTTCGCCGGTGTCGTGGTAGAAGCCGCCGCGCCGCGCACCTTCGTTCAATGCGCGGATCGCGTTGGCCGAGAGCGAACCGAAGCTCATCGCCGAGATGTTGAACACGCTGGCCGAATAAGGCTTGGCGCAGTTCGGCCCAATCAGCACGCGGAAATCATGCTTGGCGATGGAGGTGGGAGCCAGCGAATGGTTGATCCACTCGTAATCCACCGCATAGGTACTGCGCAGGGTACCGAAGGGCACCGTGTCCATTTCGTTCTTTGCGCGCTGGTAGATCAGCGCACGCTGCTGGCGCGAGAACGGCACGTCCTCCAGGTCGCTCTGCACGAAGTACTGGCGGATTTCCGGGCCGATTGATTCCAGGCCATAGCGGAAATGCGCCATCACCGGATAGTTGCGGCGCAGCGTGCTGCGCTTCTGCAGCAGATCCCAGGTCCCCAGCGCCACCATCGCGGCAGTCAGGCCGACGCCCCAGTACCAGGCCGGCCAGATCGTGGCCAACCACAGGCAGATGGGAAACATCAGGATGGCGAGCAGGTAGACGATATACCGGTGCATGGCGTTCCTTGGTTGCAACTGCCTGCGAGTCTACCGCGCCGGCCATCACCGGCGTTTACAGGCGACCGTCAACCACGTTGCGCGGCCAGGCCGATTTCACGTCGTAGACGATGCCGCCGGGTGCCAGCAGCGCCTGGATTGCGGCGTCATCCATGGCTTTGAATCGGGCATGGGCCACTGCCAGGACTACGGCGTCGTAACTCCCCGCCACCGGCTCGGCCAGCCAGTGCACGCCCGCGTCGGCCAATGCCGCCGGGCCGACCCACGGGTCGCTGACCTCCACCTGTGCGCCGGCATCACGCAGGCGCTGCGCCAGTTCCAGCGCGCGGCTGTTGCGCAGGTCCGGGCAATCCTCCTTGAAGGTCACGCCCAGCACCAGGATACGCGACTGCGCAGGTACGCGGCCACGTTCGGCCAGCATTGCCAGCACACGCGACGCCACATGCTCACCGACGCGGTTGTTGACCTGCCGCGCGGTGTGGATCAGGTCCGGGTGGTAGCCCACGCTCTCGGACTTGTGCAGCAGGTAGTACGGGTCCACGCCGATGCAGTGGCCGCCGACCAGGCCCGGCCGGAATGGCAGGAAGTTCCACTTGCTGCCGGCGGCGTCAAGCACATCCTGGGTGTCGATGCCGAGCCGGTCGAAGATCAGCGCCAGCTCATTGACCAGCGCGATGTTGACGTCACGCTGGATGTTCTCCACCACCTTGGCCGCTTCGGCCACACGCATTGACTGCGCCGGGAAGGTGCCGGCGGCGATGATGCGCTGGTACAGGCCATCAATCACCGCAGCCACTTCCGGTGTCGACCCCGAGGTGATCTTGCGGATATCGGCCAGGCGCCGCTGGCGGTCGCCGGGGCTGACCCGCTCCGGGCTGTAACCACAGTAGAAGTCTTCGTTGAAGCGCAGCCCGGAAAGCTGCTCCAGCAACGGCACGCAGACCTCTTCGGTGGTGCCGGGGTACACCGTGGATTCGTAGATCACCAGGTCACCCGCACGCAGGTGGCTGGCGATCAGCCGCGTTGCCGAACGCAGCGGCTCCAGATCGGGCTGCTCATAGGCGTCGATCGGGGTCGGCACGGTAACGATGTAGACATTGCAGGCATCGAGCAATGCCGGATCGCTGCCGTACTGCAACTGCTGTGCACTGGCCAGCTCATCGGCCTCCATTTCCAGCGTATGGTCCTGGCCGTCGCGGAGCTCGGCGATGCGATCAGCATCGATGTCGAAGCCCAGCGTGGGCCAGTGCCGGCCGAAGGCCACCGCCAGCGGCAGGCCCACGTAGCCCAGCCCGATCACCGCGAAGCGCGGCGACGCTGCTGCCGCAAGCGGCGCGCTCAACGCCGCATCCCATGCAACGGCTGAAATCGCATGCGTACTGCCATGGGCATGGCCGACCTACTCATTCGCTTTGCCACTCCGGGAAGATCCATGCCAGAAAGGCTACAGCCTAACGGCCCGGGTGCCCGGCCGCCAAGGTGGGGTCAGGAGCCCAGTGCGACCGCGGCCGGCTCCAGTTCACCATCGGCGCCGGTCCAGGCCTGCAGCAGGCGCTCGAAGCCACCGCCGCCAAGCACGAAGCCCGGCCATGAGGCGTCGACGATCTGTACCAGCAGTTCTGCCTCAATGCGCCGGGTCCCCATCGACCAGCGCGGGAATGCCCGCTGCGCCACCGGCGCGCGGCACAGCACCTTCAGTTGTCCATGGCTACGCGCATTGGCGATGCGCTGGTACACCGAATCGATGCCATCCTCCGGGCCTTCCAGGTACTGCAGGAAACGGCTGCCATCGAACATCAGCACACCCGTGACACCGGCTACTCGGTTGAATGCGGTGGCATCGGCCAGCAGGCGGTCAAGATCGGTTGTCTGCAGCTCGGCGCGGGCCTCGCTGGCATAGGCAATCGCGTGCAGCGACATCGGGTGGCTCCCCCCTGGGAACGATGCTTTGGACTATGACATGAATGGGAGCGACAGTTAAGCACACCGCCGCTCCACTGCAATCCGGTCGGGATTCCGCAGCTGGGCTACAATCGGCGCCGCGCTGCAGGCCCGGATGGCGAAACTGGTAGACGCATCGGACTTAAAATCCGCCGGGGGCAACCCCATGCCGGTTCGATTCCGGCTCCGGGCACCATCGCACTTTTCACGACGAACGTCAGATCGCACGCGAGTAGCGCGGCTGCTCGCAGGCCGCACGCAGGTACGGGTCGAAGCACATTGCCAGCAGCCGCAGCAACGGCCGTCCAGGCTCGCTGGCGCGCACTACACCGTCACGGTACTCGGCCAGACCGTCCTCCTGCAGCCGCTGCACCGAACGCAGGTCTTCGGCGAAGTACTGCTCGAAATCCACGCCATGGCGCTGGCCCAGCACCGCACCGTCCACTTCGCCCTGGCACATCAGCTGCTGGATCAGTTCTGCGCGCAGCTGGTCGTCGGCGCTGAGCGCCACGCCGCGCCACACCGGCAACTGCCCCTGGTCCACGGCATCCTCCCATGACGGCAGGTCGCGCGGATTCTGGCTGTAGGTGGCACCGATGTGGCTGATCGCACTCACGCCCAGGCCGAGCAGATCGGTATCGGCGTGGGTGGTATAGCCCATGAAATTGCGATGCAGCTGCCCGGCGCGCTGCGCGCGTGACAGATCTTCTTCCGGCAGTGCGAAGTGATCCATGCCGATGTACTGGTAGCCCGCAGTGGAGAGCCTCTCCACCGCCAGGCCCAGCAGCGCCAGCTTGTCTTCCGGCGAAGGCAAGCGGCGTTCGTCGATCTGCTTCTGTGCGCGGAACAGATGCGGCAGGTGTGCGTAGCCGTACACCGCCAGGCGATCCGGGCGCAATGCCAGCACCCGTTCCAGGGTGCGGCCAAACCCTTCCAGGCTCTGTCCCGGCAGCCCATAGATCAGGTCGACGTTGACCGAACGCATGCCGCTGTCGCGGCAGGCCTGCAGGATGTCCAGCGTCTGCTGCACGCCCTGCACGCGGTTGATCGCTTCCTGTACCTGTGGGTCGAAATCCTGCACGCCCAGGCTGGCGCGGTTGAAGCCCAGCCGCGCCAGCATGGCGACATCGCGGGTATCGATGAAGCGCGGATCGAGTTCGATCGAGAAATCGCGCTGCGGTGAATCGCTGAAATCGAAGCGCCGGCGCAACCCTTCCACCAGCGTGGTCATCGCCTCGGCCTCGAGGAAATTCGGCGTGCCACCGCCCAGGTGCAGCTGGATGACTTCACGGCCGTCCTCGAACTGCGGCGCCAGCAGGTCGGCCTCGGCCAGCACGCGCGCGACGTAGCTGTGGCCACGGCCGCGGTCGCGGGTGATCACCCGGTTGCAGCCGCAGTAGAAGCAGGGACTGGAGCAGAACGGTACATGCACGTACAGCGACAGCGCGCGGGCCAGCTGGTTGCTGTCGGCGATTGCCTGGCGCAGCGCCGGCGCATCGAAGCCATCGTGGAAGTGAGGCGCGGTCGGATACGAGGTGTAGCGCGGCCCCGGCCGGTCATGCCGGCGCAGCAGGTCGGGGTCGAAGGTCCAGGCAAGACCGCCGGCGGCGGGTGAGAACGTGTCCATGCCGCCAGCATCGCGCCGGGCGGACGCCACCGCCTTGACCCAGATCAATCGCGGGTGGGGATTTCCAGCACCGGCAGGCCGACCTGCGGCCAGCGCAGCATCTGGTAGCGCTTCCAGAAGGTGTCACCGATGCGCGCGGCCACGTCGTTGGCCAGCGCCTGCATGGGCGGGTTGCCGCACTCGGCGGTGGTGATCCGGAACAGCACCAGCCAGCGGTCGAACAGGTCCTTGTCCAGCTCGATGGCCATGTGCTTGGACATCGGCGAGCCCTTGAAGCGGCGCGTGCCGCGCAGCATTGCCGACCAGAAATCGACCAGCTGCGCCAGATGTTCCGGCCAGTCGTGGACGTGTGCCTCGAACACAGGCCCCAACCGCTCTTCCTCGCGCACGCGTGCATAGAAGTCGTGGACCAGGCGGGTCACTTCCTGCTCAGTGCACAGCCCGGGCGAGGAGACGGGCAGGACAGGCGGCGGTATTGCGTTCATCGGGGCACCCAAAGCTTGCCGGCAGTGTGCCGTAGCCGGCCGGCACCGCCGTTGATCCAGATCAATGTCGGCGCAGTCCGCTGCACCTAGTCTGGCATTCCTGCAGGAAGCATGCCCTGCGGATGCTGCGCCAGCCTCGGCGGAGTATACGCGCCGCCCTCATTCCGACCCGGGACAGCATGAACAGACCCTTTCCCAGCCGCCGCCAGCAGCTGATCCAGCACTGGGGCGCCATCCTCTGGCCCAGCTTCATCGCTGCAGGCCTGGCCAGCGTGGTGTTCTTCGCCTTTGTCGACCCGCTGCGTCTGCAGGCGATCAGCTTTCCGGGTACGGCGATCAGCCGCGAACTGGGCTATACGGCAGGATTCTTCATGTTCTGGTCGGTGACCGCACTGTCCAGCGCGGTCACCTGGTACCTGCAGCGACCGATGCCAAGCGACGACGACGACGAGCTGCCGCTGGGATGAGTACGGCCTGCACCGGAATCCCACGCCGCTGGCATTGGCGCGCCGCGCTCAGCATGCTCTTGCTGGCCTTGTTCTATGCCCTGCCATGGCTGCGCTGGAATGGGCGGCAGGCCCTGCTGCTGGACATCAACGCACGGCGCTTTGACCTGTTTGGCTGGACATTGTGGCCCGGCGATGTTGGCGTGCTGATAGGGTTGCTGGCGGTGCTGGCGGTGGGCCTCGCGCTGCTCACCCACCTCGCCGGCCGCATCTGGTGCGGCCACGCCTGCCCACAGACGCTATGGCGCCGCGCCTTCGACTGGATTGCGCGCGCCATGGCCGGGGCCTTGCCAGCGCCCGCCGTGCGCCCTGCCACCCAGGTGGCATGGGGGCTGCTGTCGCTGTGGACCGGCGTCACGTTCGTCGGTCTGTTCAGCCCGATCGAAGAACTGGTGGCCGCCGCGCCGCATGCCGGCTGGAGCGGCTGGGAAACGTTCTGGGTGCTGTTCTATGCCGCCGCCACCTGGGGCAATGCCGGCTTCCTGCGCGAGCAGGTGTGCCGTTCGCTGTGCCCGTTCGCGCGCCTGCAGCCGCTGCTGACCGATCCGCATACGCCCCGCATGTTGTACGACGCGCGCCGCGGCGAACCGCGCGGCATGCGTCCGTCGGGGCTGGGGGGCGTGCTCGGACGCGGCCGTGGCCTGCTCGACCCGACCACCGCACAGGACTACGTGTTCCGCGCTGCACATCCGCTGCTGGCCGGACCGATGCCCACTTTCAGCGCCGACCGCCTGGGCGACTGCACCGATTGCGCTGCCTGTGTCAGCGCCTGCCCAATGCAACTGGATATCCGCCAGGGACCTCAGGCCGATTGCCTGGCCTGCGGCGCCTGCCTGGAGGCCTGCTCGCGGCAGCAGCACCAGGCCGGTTTCGGCCCGGGGCTGGTGCGCTACTGCAGTCCGCAGGCCATGGCCGGGCAACCGCGGCAATGGTGGCGACCGCGGACCCTGGCACTGCTGTCGATGCTGCTGGCGCTGTTGGCCTGCGGCGCCTGGCGCCTGCTTTGAATCAACGGATCAACGCGGCCCGTTGGCGTGCGGCGGCACCAGCTGCGCACGTCGCACGATGCCCAGCTGCTCGATGATCAGCGCCATTTCATTGGTGACTTCGGTACGCTCGGTCCCCTGCGGGACCAAGCGGTCCAGCACCTGCTGGTAGGTATCCCAGAACGCCGGACCGCATCCGTGTTTGTGATAACTGGCTTCCAGTTCGCGGCGTACCCGTTCAGCCAAGCCATGCATGCCGTATTCCATACGACCTCCGTTGGACTTGTTCTGCATCGTTGACGGTCTACCGACTCACTTGCGAGCTACTGAAAGACTCCCGGGCTTCACGTCCGGTTGATCCCAATTAGTCATAGATTTCACGACAGGTCAATTACATACCGCGACTTTCGCGATCGAAATTATTAATCGTTCACGAAACCACATACGGGGAGACGGGGTGCCCGGATGGGTCGGACCCGACACACTGCCCCGATTTCCCCGGTCCCGCCCTGGTAGGCGCCATTGATGGGCCAGCCCCGTTTCATCGAAGTTTCCAATATTGCTAAGCATACTTAGCAAATGCCGCTTAGGGTGCTATATGCGACAAAAGGCGGCGCAGTTGAGGCTTACTCGCCCTGCGTATCCTCAGTCGCGGGGAACAGGTTGGGATAGCGCTGATGCAGGATGTATTGGCGTAGCGCAGGAATCGGGAAGTTCTTGGGCCATTGCGACACGGCAGATCGGCTTATGCCAAAAAAGCGCGCCAGTTCGGCATCGGTCCGGAAACCCAGCCGGGCGCGTACCTGCCCCTTGCTCCAGAATTCGGTCACGGTCGGTCCTTCTGTTAACCAGACTTATTCTTGGAACAAGGGAACTTTGCGATCCACGCGTTAAGCTGGCTTGCATAGATGAATACTCTCGGCCAACGACTCGCCATTGCCATGAAGAAAGCCGGGCACCCTCGCCCGGCCGATCTGGCCCGCGCCGCCGATTCGACGACGGCAACCATCAGCAACTGGCTCAACGACCATGTCAGCCCCGCCCATGTGAAGGCCGAACAGCTGTTCCGCATCGCCGATGCGGCCAAACTGGACGCGCGTGAACTGCTGTACGGCGTGAGCGGGCTTGGCGTCGGTGAGCGGGGCAATACCTATATTCCCAGCCAAGCCCACCTGGATGTCTGGCAGGACGCCTACGAACTGGTCAGCCATCTGGTGGAGGAGAAGGGATTGCAGATCGACCATCGCCGCCACGCGGCCCTGGACCTGCTGGCCTTCGAACTGCTGATGGACGGCTTCAGCCGCAGCAAGGTCATCCGGGTGCTGACGACCTCGATGACGTGAATGCACTGCCACTGGTAGCATGGTCGCGGATGGGGATGGGGCTCCCCCGATAACCGCCCGAAAGGGCTGATGGCTCCTGCCAGGACGAACCGGTGTTCGTCGATGGCGGGTCGTGCCTGCTGTCGGCGTTCGCCATCGAATCAGCGAACCCGCAACCGAGGCACGTGATGCACGCATTGAACAATTATCTGCTGGTCTTCATCGGCGGCGGGCTCGGCGCCTGCCTTCGCCATGCCTGCAACCTGATCGGTGCGCGGGTGTCAGTCGGCAGCCCATGGCCATGGTCGACCTTCCTGATCAACATCAGCGGTGCACTGCTGATGGGCGTGCTGGTCGAAGCCTTCGCCCTGCGCAATGGCGCCTCGCCGCAGTTGCGCCTTCTGCTGGCCACCGGCGTCCTCGGCGGCTACACCACATTTTCCACCTACGCGCTGGAAATCGGACTGCTGCTGCAGCGCGGCCAGCATGGCCTGGCGGCGCTGTATGCCGGCGGTTCGGTGGCACTGGGCCTGGTCGGCCTGTTCGGTGGCATGAAACTGGCCCGGCTGGTGCTGGGCTGAGGCTCAGCCCGCGCCGGCGCGGGCCTGTCCGCGCCACTCCCGCGGCGACTGTCCGGTATGTGCCTTGAATGCGCGCGACAGTGCGGCTTCGCTGCCATAGCCGACGTCGTCAGCGATCCGCTTCAATGGGCGCCCCTGGCGCAGCGCCTGCTGTGCCAGGCCCACCCGCCAGCCCTGCAGGTACTGGCCCGGGGTAGTGCCCATCGCCTCACGGAAACTGGCAGCAAAGACGCTGCGTGACATGCCGGCGACCTCGGCCAGGTCTTCCAGGGTCCAGGACTGTGCTGGCGCCTCATGCATCGCCACCAGCGCCAGCCGCAGCCGCGGATGCCCCAGCCCGGCAAACAGGCCACCACGCATCTCGCCCCCTTCCATCAGCTGCCGCAGCACCTGGATCATCACCACCTCGAACAGTCGGTTGACCATCGCCGCACGCCCGCAGCGCTGCTCGAAGGCTTCTTCGAACAGCAGCTCCAGCGCTGCGTTGCCGCCGTACAGATCGGCCAGCGGCAGGCATATGAAATCGGGCAACGCCGCGCTGATCGGGTTGAGCCGCCCGCCCTCGAAATGCAGATTGGCGCAGGCCATGTCGGCGCCATGCTGCGGATCGGTACTGAATCGATGCGGCATCGGCCGTGGGTACAGCAGCAGGCTCGGCACCTCGACCTGGACAGTCTGCTGGCCATGGCTGACCTGCAACGGGCCACGTCGCACCAGATGCAGCTGCCCGGCGTCATCCTCGCCCGCCAGCGAGTTGATGCCGCACAGCGCGCCAGCATGGAACACCGAGGCAGTGACCGCAAAGCGTTCAAGCAGAATGGCGAGCCGGTCGACCATAACGGGACCTTGGGTAAAGTAGAAAGAGATCAAGGCGACACATCGTATCGGAATCCTCCCGTAGCGGACGTGATCAATTCCGGGAGCGGGCGCCCCCCAGCCCGCCCTTCCTGCGGCAGTGCAGCGCGCGCAACATTTCGCTGGCATCTATGCTCGGGGTCATTCCCGCATGGAATGACCCCGATGCCCGCCCTGCTTCGATGCGCCCTCGCCCTCGGCCTGCTGCTGCCTTCGACGACCTTGCTGGCGTCAGCGCCAACGGCGGCACGCACGCTGAGCGGCGAGCTGCAGGGCGCGCCGTGGCGCCTGGACGTGCCGGCCTACTGGAACGGTGACCTGGTGATGCTGGCGCACGGCTACGAGCCGGTAGGCATGCCACGTGCTACGCCGATGGCTGCCAATGACGGCACCGCGCCACTGCTGGCGGCAGGCTACGCCGTCGCGCAGAGCGCCTATGCCAGCCAGGGCTGGGCGGTGGCCGATGCGATTACCGACATGGAACGCCTGCGCCGGCATGCAGCGGGTGAACTCCGGCATGTGCGCCACACCTGGCTACTGGGATTCTCGATGGGCGGAGCCGTGACCCTCGCCAGCCTCGAGCGGTTCCCGCAACACTACACCGGTGGCGTGTCGCTATGCGGCGCCAATCTCAGTGGCGAACAGATCGCGAGTGATCTGCTGACCACGCTGGTCGCTTTCGATTACTTCTTTGCCAAGGCCGAAGGCCTGCCTGCTGCGGGACTGGTCTCACGCGAAGCGGCTGCGCTGCCACAGGGCGAACTGTACCAGGGCATCTCCAATGCGCTGCAACGCAGCCCGTCACATGCCGCGTTGCTGGCACAGCGGCTGCAGGTGTCCGCTGATGCACTGGCCGGCACGATCAGCCTGCATGCTCTGGTCCTGCACGAACTGGCCACGCGCAGTGGCGGCATGCCGGTGGGCAACAGAGGTGTGGCTTACAGCGGCTTCGGTGACGACATGGCGTTCAATGCCGGCGTGCAACGTGTCGATGCCGTGCCTGCCGCGCAGGCCGCTGTCCGCAGGGAGCTGGCATTGAGCGGTGCGTTGAGGCGACCGCTGGTGATCCAGTTCAACAACAACGACCCGACGATCGTGCCGCGCATGCAGACGGTGTATCCGCAGACGGCCGCACGGGCCGGCGCCCGTCCGCTGCCACAGGTGCTGCCGCCCGTTGGCGAAGGCCATTGTGGCTTCTCCGGCGCGCAGATCATCGAGGCGTTGAAGGCCGCGCAGCGTTGAGCAATCGCGGCCCGCGCGCAGCTCAGCCGCCCAGCGTGCCCATCGTGAAGGTGTAGCCCGAGCTCATCAGGAATTCGCGCATGCGCATTTCCGCGCGCCGTGGTGAGGCCAGGTTGGCCGGCGCGTACAGGGCATACACCAGGCCCGACCCTTCGATATGCTCGCGGCGCACCCCGCAGCGGGCGGTTTCCGAGGCGATGACCCATCCGTCCTTCAGCCGATCAGGGCCAATGGATTGCCCGTTCTTCAAGCGGAAGGTCAACCAGCGCACATCTGCCGTGACTTTGCTCATTTCCGTTTCGCTCCGTGGCTGGAACGACGCGTGATGTCCTTGCTCGCCATTGCGGCTCCCTGAGACGTGGAACTCGACCATAGCGCCTTTCCATGTCGTGGCCGGCTGAGACTGGCGACCGGGGCGCGGCGAACGGCTGCAGGTGAAGCAGCGCGGCGTCGGAAATGGCGGCCGCAGGGAGCGCCCTGCCGGCGCAGTTCACAGGCAGGGAACCCGACTCACGCAGCGCGGTCGCTGCCCTGGTTCAAGGCGTGCAGCGCATCGGCCAGCGCCTGGATTTCGGCACGCAGGGCCAGCCGCTGCAACCACCGCCCGGGGATTCCGCGCGCACCATGGAATGCACCCGCCAGCTGCCCCGCGATGGCGGCCGTGGTGTCGGCGTCCTCGCCAAGATTGGCCGCCTCGAGTACGACGGCTTCAAAGGTGTCGTGGCGATCAAAGCACCAGAGTGCAGCTTCCAGACTGTCGACAACATAGCCATTGCCACGGATCTGCTCACGCGCGGCACCGCGGTAGCCGCCCGCCGCGATCTGCCGCAGCCGCGCGCTCTCGACAGGGACATTGCTGAGATCCAGCACCGCGTCACGGGTGCCACCTGCCAACGCCCGCTCCAGCGCGACCGCCAGCAAGCGGCACGCCTCCAGGCACTCCTGCGCAGCGTGCGTCGTTCGCGAACTCAGCTCGGCCATTGCCTGCAGGTCGGGAGTCCCGGCGTAGCGCAATGCCACCGGCGCCAAACGCATGATCGAGCCATTGCCAGCGCTGCGTGGGTCGTCACTCCCCGCCAGCGGTTGGCCGTCCTGCAGGAACCGGTCGATGGCAGCCCGCGTTGCCATACCGATATCGAAGCACTCGCCGGTCGCACTCCAGTACCCATGCCGGTACCAGTTGGCGTAGCGGTTCATCTGATCGTGCACATCCAAGGTGTCACAACGCACCAGGCTCTCGGCCAGGCACATCGCCATGGAGGTATCGTCGGTCCATTGCCCCGGCTGCAGCTGGAACGGCCCACCACCCACCATGTCGGTGATCGGTATGAAGCTGCCACGAGGCTTGAACTCCAGCGTGGTACCGACGGCATCGCCGCACGCGAGGCCGAGCAAGGCGCCGCGGAAGTGATCAATCTGGTTCATCACACGAGTGTAGCGCCGCCGCCTCCGCCATGACTGACCGCCAGCCGCGCAACGATCGTGCGAGCGCGAAAGCGATCGCAGCCAACAAAAAAGCCCTGACCGGAGTCAGGGCTTTTCAATTGGAGGCCTCAAGCGGAATCGAACCGCTGTAAACGGATTTGCAATCCGGTGCATAGCCACTCTGCCATGAGGCCAACGTACTGCGCGCCAGGAACATAGCCCTGACAAGACAAAACCCCAAGATGGGGCCTGTCGGAACATGGAGCGGGAAACGAGACTCGAACTCGCGACCTCAACCTTGGCAAGGTTGCGCTCTACCAACTGAGCTATTCCCGCGTAAGCCGACATGCTACCGGAAATCCGGAAAACACACCAGCGATTTCACTTTTCTGACTGCGCGCAAAACCTTGTGGCCCAACGCGCCCCGCCTTGCCGTGGCGGGAGAAAAACAAGGCCCCTACCGGGGCCCTGTAGAATCTGGAGCGGGAAACGAGACTCGAACTCGCGACCTCAACCTTGGCAAGGTTGCGCTCTACCAACTGAGCTATTCCCGCAGATTCCATTCGACCTGCGTCGAAGGAGCGCTATTGTGTCCAAATTCCTTCACGCCGTCAACAGTCTTCACATCATGCGGTCACGGGCGTCCGCACTGGGTTACGCTGCCCCGCCCGGCCCCGTTCGCCCATGCTCCTTCGCGGCACGCCTCTGCTGATCGCCCTGCTGCTGCATCTGCTGGTGGCCCTGCTGTACTGGGCGCTGATTCCGCTGGGAATGAACTGGTATCGCGACCAATTCGGCTTTGCTTCACATCGTGACATCGGACTGGGCATCGCCCAGTTTTATCTGTTCTGGATGTTCGTTGGCGCCCAGCCGCTGATCACGGTGCTACGGCTACTGTTTGCCAAGCTGCTGGTGCTGGCGATTCCCCTAGCGTTCGCGAGTTGGACACTGATGCACAACCATCCGCTGCGCCTGGTGTACTTCACCGTTGGGCCCGGCCTGCTGGCACTGGCCGCAATCGTCATCTCCGCATGGTATGCATCACCCAACCGCCTGCCCGCCGCCATGGACACCGCCCATGCCTGAGCGCTACGTCCGATTTTTCTGGCTGCTGGTCGCACTGACCTGGTTCGCGCTGATCGCTGCGCTGGTCAATGCTGGCTTCACCCCGGACTACTGGCTGCTGCACCACCTGGAAGGCGCCGAGCTACCCTACCCGACCAGCACCGTCATCGTCTTCGCGCTGCTGGGAGCCGTCGAGCTGGTGGTCGCCGCACTGATCGTGCAGCCTTGGAAACTGAAGCGCCTGTGGCTGCGCTTGCTGATCGCGTTAGCGTTGCTGGTGGTGTGGTCGGTGCCGTGGATGCTGTCGGCGATGCATCAGCCACCCGTACACGGCATGCACCTGCTGTGGTTGCTGCTGCTGGATGTGGGACTGCTGTTGGCACTGTGCGTGGTATCGGCAGTGAGCGCATGGCGGGCGCTGAGGCGAGCCTCTTCCAGCACCCCAGACTACCGATAGTCGAAGACGCTGAATCGCGAATGCGAGGCCACGCCCGCGCGCCTCTTTTCAGATTAGTTGCATAGCCTCAAGGTAGATCTATGACAGACAGTATCTGACCCGAGGTCTCCAGCACTGGCAGCGTTCCGATTGACCATGCCCAGCAGTGACCTCCTGCCGAGTCAGGACCGTCCATGCAGCAATCGAGCCTTTTGAGTTCTTCCCCCCTCAGCAACGTAGAAGTTTACGCACTCGAAAACGTGATACCAGCTGCGATTCGCGACCTGCTGATCCGTCGCGGGCGATCAGTCTTCAGAGGCGGCCGGATCCAGCTATGCCATCCGCAGGATCTCGCAATGGTGATGGAGCTGGTGTTACGGCACGATCCGGATCTCGCTCCAGAGGACACACTCGCCTACGCTTACTCTGCGTTCGGCACCATCTACTTCGTGCATACGCAGTACGGTCCGGGCCAGATCGATCTCTTGAGCGGCTCAGTCCTCTGCAGGCGATTGACGGAAGACAGATTCTCGCCAGGTGATATCGGCGGAGATGCAACTTCCGTCTTCCGGCTCCCTGAAGAGAGGTTGGACTTGGTCGACAAAGACGGCAATCCAATGTTCGATGCAGCAGTGCGGGCGCAAGGCCCCTTGGGTGTAGGACATTGCTACGGATTCTTCCCTGCACTCGGATTGGGAGGCGTCGCGCAACTGGACTCACTGCAGGTGGTTGAGGCACCAGTGCACTTCTCGATACTGGCCCAGCTTGTCGAGTTCCAGCTCTTCCGTGAAGCGTCGCATGGCGAACTCGTCGCCGTCATGCGACAACCACCCGTACCGACACCTGAGGAAATTGTTGCTCACCTTTCTCCGGAGTGCCCCTTTCAGGTCGTCCGATACGCCGACATCAAGGGTGAGGTACCGCAGGACTCAACATACGCACCGGAGCACTACGTCTGGGGTGATCCCGATGAGTTGGTTCTTCTGGTTGATGGCGACCTCAAGCTCGACACGCTGGACCTGGACGACCCGCTGGACCCGTGGCGGGAAGAAGATCTTGGCGCGTACATCCGTTTCATCCTGGTTCGCGGCAATGCAGAGATCGCACGCTATGTTCACAGCCTTGAAACCGACGGCGCATGCGGATTGCTTGTCTCGGGCGACCTGACGACAACCAATGCCATCGTCGGCGGACAGGAAATCCGCGTAGGCGGCAACCTGCTGGTACGCGAGCTGTTCTGGGGCGACTACAACCACGGGGAACTGCACGTGGTCGGGAACACCCAGGCAGCGCTTCTCATTCAGACCGACTACTCCATGCAATTCGATGGCTCGGTTGACTGCATGCGTCGGATGGACGACGAAGCCATCACAGACGAGGGAATTGTGCAGATCATCGAACTGGATTGCCTGTGTCGTGAATCCGAGGATCCGGACAGCTTCTGGTCATTGGACGCGGGAGCCATGCTGGAAAGGCTCACTGCCGGAAAGAGCGTCATCCGTGCGGAAGGCCTGTCAGCGCCGGACCCGCTGCTATGCACAGTGAATTTGTTTGGCGACGGCACTATCAGTCCAGACAACTTCCTGCGGATCTGCGCCGAGGACATGCTTCCGATGGATATCTGCGGCTATGATTTCCATCGCGACGGCATCTCATTTCAAGTACGAGCGGACATCGAAGATGCTGGCGCCCGCTCTTACATCCTGCAGATGGAAGACCCATCAAGGAATATCGCCGCACGCTTCGTCATGGAGCGGGTTGAAACACCTGTCGGAATAATTGGTCGCCTCAAGGGACGAAGGCCCGAGACTGGCTGGGGTCTCTGGAATTACATCTGCACTGATGTCAATAGCGACCAGAGCGAATGGGTGCGAGTGGAAGCGCATGAGATCCCGCCCGCCCACGTTGCACTCGTCCTAAAGGCCTGGCAATTCCTGCAGGAAGGGGCGTCCAGCCGCCATTGGACCGCGCAGATCATTCCGGCGAGCGAGATCAAGGATCTTCTTGCGCTGGAGATCTGCAAGCCCTACGACAACTATGACGATGATGACCGTTGCGGATTCTGGGTCGGTCACTGTCATGCGGCGTTTCGCCAACAAGAGCAGGGACCAGATCCGGTGGAGCCCACACTTCGCCTGTCTCGCGAACTGAATCAGCCTGACGGCACGAGCGTGATCGAAAGCTATTACTTCGACATTGAAACCTGCATGGATGGCATTGAGCGCGTCCGAATCCGCCACAAGGCCGACCAGGATCTGGAGGACTCTCCGGCTCAGCTCGATCCCGTTGGAGGGGCTGAACTGGCAGGCGCACTGCGCATCTACAAGCGTGGCGCGAGGGAAATGCGCAGTGCGAATGCTGACCTGCTGAGCGGAGAAGCCCCGTACTTCGCGAGAGATGATGCGTTCGCGATGAACTTCTGGAAGCGGCAGGGCTACCTGACCCAGTAGATGAGATCCTCTTCCCAGCCCCCTGCAGCATCAATAGGCTTCTGGCAGTTCGCACTGGTTGTGTGGCTGCTGCTTGTCTGCGCGCTCATCCATGCCGGCTTCAAGCCAGACTACTGGCAACTGCCCCACATCGAGTCCGGGACACTGCCTTACCCCACAGATTCAGTCATCACCTTCGCTCTGATCATCGCTGTAGAGATCGTCGCGCTGGGCCTGATGCTGCAACCTTGGCGATTCCACCGTTTGTGGCTGCGCATGCTGATCAGCATCCTGCCGTGGCTGGGCTGGACCCTGCTGTGGGGCGCGACGGCCATGCATCAATCTCCCGTGCGCGGCGTGCACGTGCTCTGGTTGCTGGCCGCCAGCGCCATCCTGCTGCTGGCGCTGCTTGTGATCGTGCCGGTCTCCGCCTGCCCTCGGTTACTGCGTTGGCTCAACCGCTGACGGCGCCTACTTCCGGAACTCCACCCGCACGTGCTGGCCGAAGCGCGCCTTGGCTTGCCCGTCGAACTCCAACACGCACTCCACCACCTTGGCCATGCCACGTCCTGCGTCTTCAGGCAGGCGTGCCTGCGCAAACACCGGACTGATGCGCACCACGCGTGCAGGCGGCAGCGTGCCCATGTTCTCCGCACCATCACTGTCCGGCACAACGGTAGCCTTCATGCCCACCTGCACGGCATCGGCGTAGGCGGCGCTCAGTTCGGCACGCACCTGCAGCGGGCGCGCCGGCAACAACGAGATCGCCGGCTTGCCGGCCTGCACGAAGGCGCCGACGCCCGGCACCTGGCCGACCACGGTGCCGGCTTCCGGCGCGCTCAACGACATCTGCTGCAGTCTCAGCTTCGCGTGCTCCAGCTTGTGCTGCGCCATGTCGACCTGCGCACCGGCCACCTCGACATCGGCACGCACACCGGCCAGCTGCTGTTTGGCCGCATCGGCCTGCTGGTTCGAGGACACACCTTCGCTGGCGCCCGTGGACAGGCGGGTGGCGTTGCGTTCCAGTTCGCGCAGCTGCGCCTGGCTGCCCTTCAGGCGGTCATTGGCCAAGGCCAGATCGGCGGTGGCCATTGCCACTTCCTGCTCCAACAGGGCGCCATCCAGCGACAGCAGCAGCTGCCCCTTCTTCACCGTGGCGCCTTCCTTCACCGGCGCTGCAGTGATCGAGCCATCCACCGGCGGCGCCAGTGCGATCAGGCCACCTTCGACGTCAATGATGCCCCGCGCCACGGCGACCTTGCCGGCGGCGGCAGTACCCTCCTTGCCCGAGGGGGCCGATGCAGCGGTGGGCGCTTCCCTGGAACAGGCGCCGAGCAGCAGTGCCGCGGACAGGGCCAGGCTGAGGGGAAGCAGATGCGACGTCTTGGTCATGGGGCGGACTCTACGGTTTCGTTCTGGCGGCGGTCATCACGGACCATGCCGTCTTCCATGGCGATCACCCGATCGGCATGCCGGATCAGGCGCGGATCGTGGCTCACGCACAGCACGGTGGCGCCATGCGCGCGTGCGTAGCGATGCAGGATGTCGATCACGCGCTGACCGTTCTCGGCATCCAGCGCGCTGGTGGGTTCGTCGGCGAAGATCAGCGTTGGCGACTTGGCGAAGGCACGCGCCACCGCCACGCGCTGTTTCTCGCCACCGGACAGCTGCGCCGGGCGCATGTGGCTTCGATGGCCGAGGCCGACTTTTTCCAGCGCCTTGCGGGCCAGCGGCTCGCTTTCGCGATTGCGCATGCCGCGGTAGCCCAGTGGCAGCTGCACCTGCTCCAGCGCGGTCAGTGCCGGGAACAGGTTGAAGCCCTGGAACACGAAGCCGACATGGTGCAGGCGGAAACGCTCCACTTCACTGCGGGTCATGTGGCCCACGTCCTGGCCCAGCGCGTGCACGCGACCGCCATCGGGCGCGGACAGGCCGGACAGCAGCGACAGCAGCGTGCTCTTGCCGCAGCCGGACGGGCCGGATACCAGGGTCAGCTCGCCGGGATAGATGTCCAGCGACAGGCCACGCAGCACCGGCACCTGCACATCACCGGACATGAAGCCTTTTTCCAATGCGTCGGCCTGCAGGGTCGGGGCGACGGTGCGTGCGGAAGTCATCGGCCGGTCCTCAACGCAGCAGCAACGATGGATCGGAGCGGACGACACTGCGCACCGCCATGATGCTGGAGAGCATGGCCATCACCGCCACCAGCGCCACGCAGCCGAGGATCACCATCGGCGTCAGCTGCACCGGTACGCGCTGGGTCTGCGCGATCAGCAGCACCACGGTACTGAACGCCGCCGCCAGCAGCATGCCCACGCCACCGATCAGCAGTGCCTGCTCGAACACCACCCGTGCCAGCGCATAGCGGCCTGCACCGAGTGCATTGAGCGTGGCGTACTCGCGTACCGAGCCGGCCACCACCGAGGCGAACGACTGATTGGTGATCACCGCACCGACGAAGCAGACGATGACGGCCATGAACAACACGGCGATACCTGCGCCGGTATCGAACAGCCAATACTGCTGCGAACGGCTGGCGAACGCCGGCGCGGTCCAGAACTCGACCGGTGTGGCCTGGCCCATCGACGCGGCCAGGCGGTCACGCACGCGGTCGGCCAGTTGCGGCGAGCGCAGGCCCGCCACGAAATAGGTGCTTCCCTCGTGTGGGTCGGTGCCGGCGATGGCGCGCGCGGTGTCCAGCGAGGCCAGTACATTGACACCGCCAAGGCCCCGCAGGCCCGGTTGTGCAGCGACCACGCGCACCGCCTTGCCATTGATCCAGGCACGGTTGTTCTGCAGGTCCACGCCCAGCGTATCCAGATCGGCGCTGTCGACGATCACCGCACCCGGCTCGCGCAGCTGCGCGCGCAGGTTGGCAGGGAGGATGCGCGCGAACATCATCGCATCGTCCCGGGTGGAGATACCGGACAGGTACACCGACACATTGCCGGTGCCCTGCGCGCCGGATCGCCATTCGCCATCGACCCACTCGTAGGGCTCGACGCGGGTGACATCCGGGTCCATGCGCAGATGGCTTTCCACATCCGCGCTGATTGCATGGCCGTAATTGACACTCTGAGTGCCGGGGAAACCGGCCCAGATATCAGCCGAGGACGCTTTCACATAGATCGCAGCGGTACCGAAGATGCCCAGCACCAGTGCGGCCTGCACGATCAACAGCACACCGGCAAAACACATCGCCAGCACCACCGGCAGGAACCGGCGCCACTCATAGGCCAGGGTCTTGCGGGCGAGTGCGATCATTGTGGTTCGCCCTCACCCTCGGCAGGCAGCGGGGCACCGCCGAGGGCGCGGTACAGCGATGCAAAGGCCAGAACGCGGGCACCCTGCGCAGCGATCAGATCAGCCTGCGAGGCGAGTGCGGCGCGTTGCGTGTCGAGTCCATCGAACTCGCTGGACAGACCCAGCTGCACCTGCCGCGCCTGGCGCTTGACCTGCTGCCCGGCGGCGTCGTTGGCCGCGCGCAACGACTGGATGCTGCTGTCCTGCCGCGCCAGGCTGCCCAGCGCGCCTTCCACTTCGCTCACGCCTTCCAGCACCGCCTTGCGGTATCCCAGCAAGGCGGCATCCAGCTGCTTTTCATTGGCATGGAAGCGCGCGCGACGCTGGCCCCAGTCCCATAGCGGAATATCGATGTACGGGCCGATCGACGGGCTCGAATCGGAATTGGAGCGGGCGTTCTGGGTGAGGTTGTACGCGTACAGGATGGAGCCGCCAAGGCTGACCCGTGGATACATCGCTGCGCGCGCCGAACCCTTGCTGGCCGCTGCCTGCATCACCTCTGATTCGGCCAGCAGGATCTGCGGGCGGTGGCGCAGCAGATCCGCAGGGACCTGCTGCAGCGAGAATGCACCGAGCTTCGGCGGCGCGCGGTACGCGCGCCAGGCGGGATCCGGCCCGTCACGCCCCAGCAGCAGCGCCAGCGCGCGAGCCGCGTTGTCCGCATTTTCGCGGGCCTGCGCCGTCGCTGCCCGGGTCGCCGCCTGGCGCGCGCGCAGGCGTTCCAGCTCGCCCGGCTCATCCAGGCGCAGGCGCAGGCGAACCCGTGCCAGTTGTTCGCCGCGATCATCCACGGCCTGCTGTCTGACCAGCAGATCCTGCTGGGCCTGCGCTACGGTCAGATCCAGATAGCTGCGCACCACGTCGGCAATCACCGCCACTTGTGCGGCATTGCGCAACGCCTCGGCATTGCCGGCCGAGGCCTGCGCGCTGAGATGGGCACTCTCGGCGGCGCCGAACAGGCCCAGGTCCCAGATCGCTTCGATGCCTGCATGGAAATAGGTGTCGACCGCGGCGGCGTCCTGTACCTGCTTGGCGCTGGCCGAGATCTCCGGCAGGAAGCGCGAATCCGAGGTGCCGGCGACGATCCGCACTGCCTGCAGGCGCAACGTGGCCTGCTGCAGATCAAGGTTGCCGGCGATGGCTTGATCGACCAGGCCGTCCAGCGCCGGGTCGGCCAGCACCTTCCACCACTGCCTGGCCTCCACCGCCACGCCCTGGCCCTGCGGCACCTGGGTCCAGGTGCTGGGGGTGCGATCAGGCAGGTCCGGAGCCGGCACCGACATGCAACCTGCCAGCGCCAGGCTGGTCAGCAGTGCGCCCGGGCGCAGCAATGCCTGCAGGGAGAGTCCGCGCCCGGTCCTGGGCACTGCCACTGGAGTGATACGCCTGACCACCAGCCCGCCAACGTGTAGAAGGAGCATGAAGGCTACCGTGCGATTGTGGAGCGAACATGGAGAATTGGTCCGAAAACGGTCACAACACGCGTGCGGTTCAGGCAACGCTGCCCCAGTCTTTCACTGCGCTTTCAACGCGTTCCCGGTACAGAACACTGGATGCTTTTCACGGCGCATTGCACATTGCGACGTCTCCCCGGCTCGACGTGCCGCACGCGTGAACATCCTCGCCGCTGGCAGCCAATCGCTTCGATCACGGCGGTGGCTGTCGGTGCATCGTGGTCGCGCTGACCACTCCGCGGGCCTCGAACGCTCGCTGGCGACCCATGGGCGCATCCGGTCCGACAAACGAAAAACGCCCCCTTCCGGGAGCGTTCTTCTTGAATCTGGAGCGGGAAACGAGACTCGAACTCGCGACCTCAACCTTGGCAAGGTTGCGCTCTACCAACTGAGCTATTCCCGCAGATTTCGTTCGACCTGCGTCGAAGGAGCGCTATTGTGTCGATATCGCTGCACGGCGTCAACAGGAATTTTCGCCTGCATTGTGGGGAGGCGTTCAGGCCCCCAGGACCGATACCTCAGGTTCGCAGGCCACGGCGGTGGAAGTAGACCTGCTCGGCGATGCGCCGCGTGGCCGCTGTATGCAGCAGTACATCAAGCGGGCAATCGGCCTGCAGATGATCCATCGCCCAGCGCAGCACGCGCTTGCCATGGAACGCCGGGGCGACCTGACGCGCCACCCGTTCCGCTTCTGGCCCTTGCCCACGCAGATGGCGGGCAATCGCCTCACCGACCGCCCAGCCGTGCCGCCACGAAGAGTGGATGCCCCCGGCGGACAGCGGCGAGACGATGCCTGCCGCGTCGCCGGTCAGGATCAGGCGCTGGCCGGTGATCGGCCCGTCCGGCCGGCCGCAGGGCACCAGGCCGGCGCGGGTGGCCGAGGGGCGCGCCGAAGGCGGAATGTTGACTACACCGCGCACGTGGTCGAGGAAACCCTCAATGTCCGGCGGCCGCACCCGTTGCGGATCGTGACGCAGCGCCAACCCGACCTGCAGACCGCTCGGATTCTGGGCGACCCAGCCGATGTAGCCCGGGGCGTAGCGCTTGCTGACGAAGCAATGCAGCGCATCGCCCTGCACCACCTGCTGACCGGCGAACTCACGTTCTACGCCGTAGAGGTTGTCACGTACCTGGCCGAGGCCGGTGCGCCGGGCCACGCGTGAGCGCGCGCCATCGGCGCCAACCAGATAGGCGCAGCTCCCTGCCCCTTCCACCTGCCAGCCGTCACCGCGGCGACGGGCGTCGGTGAAGGACTGCTGCAGGCGCAGGTCGACGCCGTTCGCGTGCAGTTCGCTGGCCAGCCAGCGCATGACGTTCGGCGTATCGGTGGTGAGGAAGTAATAGCCCTGCGCGGCCAGCAACACGCTGCGCAGGTTCGGCGCATACAGACGCACGTTGGCAACGCGCTTCACGAGGTGCTCGGGCATGCGTCCCAGCCAGGTCTGCTCCATCGCCTCTTTCACCACGATGCCGGTGGTGCGCAGGCGCTCGCCGGGGTCGGCCTTGCGTTCCAGCACGCAGACGCGCAGGCCGTATTGGGCAGCAGCCAGTGCGCAGGCGGCACCGGCGAAACTGGCGCCGACGATGACGACGTCGTGGTCGTAGGCGGAAGAAGCGTGGGGCATTGCTGCATCGCCGTGGAGAGTCGGAGATGCAGCTTCGCTAGCGCGGATGGAGGGGCGATGGAGTGTGGGTGAAGTAGGGATGAAGCATGCAATTTGCCAACGGGAAAACGTCTTCAGTTTCGGGATCGCTTTTCTGCTTCGACTCTTTTCGCATCAACTCATCAGGAAACGCAACTTACTCTCCTGATGCATTCATTCTTACCTGTTCAGCATATTCTGCAACTAGTTGCATGTTTGATCCTACTTCGAGCATCTATAACGAAATGTCGCGATTCCATCGCTCTGGCAGCACTATCGAATGTCACTTCGCACAACCCATTGGGCCTCGACAGGACCTCTCATCTTGGCAACCGGCCGCACCACCCTTTCACTGCTATTGGTTTCGATGGCATTAATCACATCGGGATGCCGGACGGCGGCTGTCATCAGCAAGGAAATTGCACTTTCCACGACCACGCGCGCATCTTCGAGAACATTCAACTTGACAGCCCAACTGCCGGCACAGCTGCACATGACTCTTGTCGCACACTATGCACCACGAGATGCGAAAGATCTGAACTGCAGCGGAGTAACTTCCTTTGTGAGCAACATCCCCGGCCCGAGATCTGTCACAAAGGCATTTCATCTATCCAGCCCGGATGAATCCAAGCCATCACGTGTAGACATCCCCGTGCATTACTCCATCGGAGCTTGCAAACTGCCACTGGAAACGGTCGGACTAACACTCCAGAACGAACCTAGAAAGAGCGCAATCAATTCAGGGGAGTACCGCTTCCATCTACATGTCCGAGATGCAACCGAAGACGCTACTTCCCTGAATGCAGGGATCAAGGAGCTTCGACTCACCCAGCACTGCAAGCAACTCGTTCATCGAAGCAGCTCTTCCAAGGAAGAGTTGAGGAAGTTACTGATCTGCGACGGGAGAAAAGAGGTCAATCTCGATCGTAAGAATCTTAAAGAAGTGAGCGTTCGCCTACACGTTACGCTGGACCCGATCGAAGCTCCTCTCTATCAGAAATGACAAGGATTGTCAGGGAGCGCTACTGATCCACGCACCATGCATCGCAGCCAACGAAGCACCGCGCGCTACGAAAGGACCGCCGCATCAGACTCCGACCTTATGAATCAGCATGAGGACTGCCTCGTCCTGTCGTCTACCTTCTTGATAGATTCAATTTCGCGACCTTCCGTCTGCTTCCGGCCAGTGCAGAACAACACCGAATAGGCCTCTGCTGAGTGCACAGAAGAATTCAGCCTGAACACGTACGCCAAGCCTGGCCGCAGTTCCAACACTCTCTCCTTTCCTCTCAAGGGTTCGACAGCGTATGAGCTGGGCACACGCCCATATGAGAAGCAGTCACCGGGTTTCAGCATCAATGGTGCAGCACCATCCTTCAGTTCAATGCTCCAGACCCCATCGTTCTGATCACTGGCTTCAGACAACGTTGCCCAGCCTATGGGGAAAGGTGATCGGGCCTTTTTCGGAAGGCAGATCGCAGGCCGCCCATCAATAAGGGAAACTTCGGCTTGCTTGTCATATCCCAGAGGAGTCGCATGCGCATTGACGGAAAAAACAAGCATCCCGACGGCAACCAGCGGTCGAATCATCATGGAACTCCGGATGTAGATGAATAAAAGGTTTCGGCGTCCATTCATATCAATGAAGCTGGCATGCCAACGCCCGTCCATTGAGCGATGAGCATTGCGCCGTGCAGTCAAGATGCAGATGGAAAAGCAGCTGAGCGCAAGGGGCCCACCAACACAGCTTCTCCATCAACTCGTACTTTCTTGGTTCTTCCTGGCCCATCACGTCAGCAATGGCAACTGTACCAAGGGGCAAGCCCGGCTGAACTCACTGTGAGAGAGAGGTCGCTTGCGAAAGCGCTACCGATGCTCTGGATATCGCACAACGCCGAGGTCTCTGCCATGTCAGCTGACCATTTGCGACATTCTGCGCAGCTGTCGAGCACTACGATCAATTCATTCAAAGTTGCCTGCGTTGTTCACTCGCCACCGACGTCCACCTTGCATCCAGCCACAACCGTTTCGTGCGGCGACCAACAGGTAGGTGCCGTCCGCAAAGCTGACACCAACGATGACCATGTCGAGATCCCAGGTGGAGAGAGATCGCAGCGTCCACTATCGGGCAGAAGCAACGCCCCCGTTCGAGAACGTTGCTTGCAGGACTTCTTTGCGCCGTCAGGCCACCACAATCCGCAGCGGATCTGCAGACGCCAGGATCTCCGCACGCTCACCCGTGGGCGGATAGATCCATTCGGTGTTGATCCGGGTCCTGAGCGCCTTGACTTCAGCGCCGGACAGCGTTACCTGGCGATCCCAGCCCTCGGTGTAGACAGCACCCCACGGCCGCAGGTCCAGGCAGGTCACGTACTTGGGCTGCGCATACCGAATCATCGCTTCCCCGATCAGGTCAGCCGCGGCGTTGTGTCCGGTGGAGCGCCCCAGGTTCATCGCGTGCTGGCAGGACATCATCGCCACGTTGCCCTCGTCATCGGTGGCGGCATGCGCGCAGTCGCCGGTGGCGAACACCGCGTCGACACTCTTCGCCTTGAGAGTGCGATCCACATGCAGGCGACCCACCGCATCGTGCTAGCCAGGAATCTGAGCATTCAACGCACTGGCACGTGCACCGGCCGTCCAGACAACGGTGGCGGCGTCGATGCGTTCTCCGTTTTCCAACGTCACGCCCTCCGCGTCCACGCGAGCGACGCCCGAGCCCAGACGCCAGGACACACCCAACTCCCTGTGGGCGCTGCGCGCTGTTTGATGGTGCCCCACCCGCTGCGCCAACCGCGGTATGTGCGGCATCCACGCGGTGATGATCAATGCGCAGAAGGCCATGCGCGAAGAACTGGCACGTTCCAACCTGGCCTCGATTGCCGAGGGCGTGCAGGGCAAGGGACGCCCGGCGAGTTTCGCCGGTGATGTGCAGGAGTGGTTCGCGGACCGCCAGGTGGCACGCGAGGAAGCGCGCATCACCGGCATGCGTTGGCGCGCGACGGCGCAGGACAATGGTTGATCTGCGAGGGTACCGCCGCGCATAACGAAAAACGCCCCCTTGCGGGAGCGTTTTTCTTGAATCTGGAGCGGGAAACGAGACTCGAACTCGCGACCTCAACCTTGGCAAGGTTGCGCTCTACCAACTGAGCTATTCCCGCTTGGGATGCGAAATTTTACCTATTCCAAGAATGGCGTCAAGCGCTTTTTTCAGGACCTGCGAGACGCCCAGCACCGCGCTATCCACGCATGACGTGGATCTACCACGGCATCCCCGCAAACGGATGGATCCGCACCATCCGTGGACGCAGCATTTCCAGTACATCCACGCCATGCGTGGATAGCGCATCGATGGGGTCAGAGCCCTTTCCTTCGGAAAGGGATCCGACCCCGGGGATCCGACCCCAGGCTCAGTTGCCCAGCTTCTTCTGCCGTGCACGCTCGCGCGCGGCGCGCTCGTCATCGCGCAGGCTCGGCCAAGCGGCGTGCAGGTACTGCAGGCCCGACCACAGGGTCAGCACCGCGGCAATCGCCAGGGTCCAGTCGCCGATGTGGAACACCGGCCAGCCCATCCAGATGTCTTCCACCGGCACGTTCGGTGCCACCGAATACAGCAGGCACAGCAGCGCGACCATCTGCGCGGTGGTCTTGATCTTGCCGATCATCGCCACGCGCACCTTGGCGCGCTGGCCCAGCTCGGCCATCCACTCTCGCAGCGCCGATACCGCGATCTCGCGGCCGACGATCACCGCCGCCCAGAATGCCATCCACGGCGTCGGATGGCCCTGGACGATCAGGAACAGTGCCACTGCCACCATCAGCTTGTCCGCGACCGGGTCGAGGAAGGCGCCGAAGGCCGACTCCAGCTGGTAACGGCGTGCGATCCAGCCGTCGAGCCAGTCGGTGATCGCGGCCAGGCCGAAGATCGCCGCCGAAGCGAAGTTGGTCCAGGTGTAGGGCAGGTAGAACACCAGCACCAGCACCGGGATCATCACGATCCGCAACAACGTCAGCCAGGTGGGCAGGGTCAACTTCATGCTTGCGTGCTTCTCTCTCTACTCGGCCGCATCAGGCGTGGCCAACCCGTGCAGGTTAGCGTAGATACGTGCCGCGAGGGCGTCATTGATGCCTTCCACCTTGGCGATTTCCGCTTCGCCAGCGGCTTTCAGGCCCACAAGACCGCCGAAATGCTTGAGCAGGCTGGCGCGGCGGCGCGGCCCGATGCCGGGGATATCCTCCAGCTTGCTGGTCATCCGCGCCTTCTGGCGGCGCCCCCTGTGGCCGGTGATGGCAAAGCGATGCGCCTCGTCGCGCACCTGCTGGATGAACTGCAGCGCCGGGTTGGCCGCGCCCGGGCGCAGCTCGCGGCCATCGGGCATCACCAGCGCTTCGTGGCCGGCGCGGCGCTCCACGCCTTTGGCCACGCCCACCAGCAGCACGCCTTCCACGCCCAGGTCGGCCAGCGCGGCCTGCGCCTGCGCCAGCTGGCCGGCACCACCGTCGATCAGCAGTACGTCCGGCAGCACGCCCTGCTCTTCCACCGCACGGCGGAAGCGCCGATCGATGGCCTGGCGCATAGCGGCGTAGTCGTCGCCCGGCTCGATGCCGCTGATGTTGAAGCGGCGGTACTGCGAGCGTACCGGACCGGCGGCGTCGAACACCACGCACGAGGCCACAGTGGCCTCGCCCAGCGTATGGCTGATATCGAAGCACTCGACCCGCTTGACCGGCTCGGCCAGGCCCAGCATCTCGCGCAGTGCATCGCTGCGCGCATGCTGCGCATTGCGGCTGTTGAGTTCAGTGGCCAGGGTCAGCTGCGCGTTGCGGCTGGCCAGCTCCACATAGCCGGCGCGCTCGCCGCGCACGTTCCACTTCAGCTGCACCTTGCGCTCGGCCGAGGCCGACAGCGCCGCGACCAGCAGGTCGGCATCGGGAATCTCGCGATCCAGCAGGATCTCGCGCGGCGGCTCGAATTCGATGTAGTACTGCGAGACGAACGCGGCCAGCACTTCCTCCGGACTCTCCTCGCCGTTGGTACGCGGGAAGAACGGGCGGGTGCCGAGGTTGCGGCCATCGCGGAAAGCCAGCAGCAGCACGCAGGCCTGCGAACCCTGCATGGCCACCGCCAGCACGTCCAGGTCGGCGGCGCGGCCGTCCACGTACTGGCGCGTCTGCATGCTGCGCAGCGAGGAGATCAGGTCGCGCAGGCGCGCGGCCTGCTCGAACTCCAGGGCCTCGCTGGCGGCCTGCATCTGCTCGCCCAGCTCGCGGGTCAGCTCGTCGCTCTTGCCTTCCAGGAACAGCGCAGCACGGCGCACCGATTCGGCGTAGTCCGCGGCCGGCACCAGCTCCACGCAGGGCGCGCTGCAGCGGCCGATCTGGTATTGCAGGCACGGCCGCGAGCGGTTGCGGAACACGCTGTCCTCGCAACTGCGCAGCTTGAACAGCTTGTGCATCAGGTTCAGCGTTTCGCGCACTGCGGTCACGCCCGGATACGGCCCGAAATAGCGGCCGGGAATGGCGCGCGGGCCCCGATGCAGGGCGATGCGCGGCCAGTCCTCGCGGGTCAGCAGCACATGCGGGTAGGTCTTGTCGTCGCGCAGCGAGACGTTGTAGCGCGGCGACAGCGACTTGATCAGCTGATTCTCCAGCAGCAACGCCTCGGCTTCCGAGCGCGTCACGGTCACGTCCATGCGCGTGATCTGCGAGATCATCGACATGATCCGCGCGTTCTTCGGGCTGCCGTTGAAATAGCTGCCGACGCGGTTGCGCAGCGCGCGCGCCTTGCCCACGTACAGCAGGGTGTCGTCGGCCGCGTACATGCGGTACACGCCGGGGGCGGTGCTGAGCTGGGCCGCGAAGGCCTTGCCGTCGAAGGCCGGGGCGGGAACGTCGGTCATTCGCTGATCGGGACTTCGCTGAGCACGCCGCTGTCGGGGTCGAATCGCAGCACGGCGTGGGCGTCGGTCTCGGCGATCCACACCGCACCTGCGCCCACGGCCAGGCCAGCCGGGCCGTGCAGGCGGCGCGGCAGCGGCTGGGTGGTCAGTTCACCGCCGCCCAGGCGCAGCGTGCGCAGGCGACCGTTGCCGGTGTCGGCGATCCACAGCAGCGGGGCGTCCGCGCCCAGTGCGATCGCCTGCGGGAACTGCAGGCTGGCCTGCGCACGCGGGCCGTCTTCACTGCCGAAGCGCCACGGCCCCTGCCCGACCAGTGTCTGCACCAAGTCACCACGCAGTTGCAGTGCACGGATCGAGGATCCCAACGCATCGGCGACGTACAGCACCTGCTGCACCACGGCCAGCGCGGTCGGTTGCGCGAAGGCAGCCAGATGGCCACTGCCATCACGCTCGTCGATGGAACCACTGCCGGCGCGCCATTGCAGGCTGCGCTGGCCCAGGTGGTAGCTCCAGATGCGGTTGTCGCCGGCCATTGCGATGTGCAGCTGGTTGTCGGCGATGGCCAGGCCAACCGGATGGTCCAGCGAGACCTGCCGCGCCTGCGCCACCGGGCCCTCCACCGGCGCGCCGGGTCGCCCGTTGCCGCACAGCGTGTCGACGATGCCGGTCAGCAGATTGATGCGGCGCACGGCATGGTTGCCGGTATCGGCGACGTACAGCGAATCGCGCTCCAGCACCAGCGCCTGCGGGCGGTGGAACGCCGCTTCGGCGAGATTGCCATCCATGAAATCGGCGGTGCCGAGGCCGAACTGACGCAGGATGCGGCCGCCATGGCTGCATTCGAGAATGCGGTGATGACCGCTGTCGGCGATGTACAGACGTTCGGTGCTGACCGCCAGCCCCTGCGGGAAGCGCAGGGCCTGGCGCGGTTCCGGATGCAGTTCGCTACCGCCACGCGGCGGCGCCGAAGGTGCGCCCTGGCACAGCGCGTTCAAGGCGCGCTCCAGTTCACCGGGCGCGCCCTGCCCGACCAGCCGTTGCTGTTCACGGCCCTGCGCGTCCAGCAGCACCATGGTCGGCCAGGCGGTAACGCCGAAGCGGCGCCAGCCATCCCAGTCGGCATCGAGCAGCACGGGCATGGTCAGGCCCTGACGGCGCAGCAGCTTCAGTGCAGCCGTGGCATCGCGTTCGAAATCAAAACGCGGCACCTGCAGCACCAGCGGCTGCAGCTTGCCCGGGTGGCGCGACAGCCATTGGCCGAACTCGGCCAGGCGTTGCGCACTCCAGGCGGAGGCCGCATTGACGAACAGCAGCGCGACCGGCCGGCCGCGCAGTTCGGTCAGGGTGCAGGGGGTGGCATTGAGCCAGGTGGCGAATTCGGGCAGGTCCGGGACGGGCTGGACGTTCATGACCTGATTATGCCGGAGTCGGCGTCATGCAACAGTCGTGCCACCGCACGTTTTGCAGCATCGTCGACCAGCGACCAGACCTGTTCGAAATGATCGCTGCCGCCGGTGTAGGGATCAGGGATGGCTACCCGCCCCTGCCCGCCGGACCAGGGCAGATACAACGCCAGCCGTTCACGCTGGGCCGCCGTCGCCAGGCGCCCGGCATCACGCAGGTTGGCCTCGTCGGCACACAGGATCCAGTCGAAACGTTCGAAATCCACGGCCTGCAGCTGGCGTGCGCGCAGGCCGCCGATGTCCACGCCGTGCCCGGCCGCGCAGGCGATCGCGCGGCGGTCCGGCGGCTCGCCCACGTGCCAGTCGCCCGTGCCGGCCGAATCGACCTGCACCCGCCCGGCCAGCGGCGAGGCATCCAGGCGTGCGCGCAGCGCGCCTTCGGCCATCGGCGAACGGCAGATGTTGCCGAGGCAGACGACCAGCAGCCTCATCGCGCGGCCATCGCCTGCAGCAGCCCCTCGGCGCGCTCCAGGTCCTCGGGCGTATCGATGCCCGGCGGGAACGGCTCGGGCGAGATCGCCACGCTGATCGGGTAGCCCGCTTCCAGCACGCGCAGCTGCTCCAGCGATTCGACCTGCTCCAGCTGGCCCGGCGGCATCGCCGCGAACTGCTGCAGGAAGCCGGCGCGATAGCCATAGATGCCGATGTGGCGCAGCCAGTGATGGCCGTCCGGCAGCGTGTCGCGGCTGCGTGCGAAGCCGTCGCGGTGCCAGGCGATCGGCGCGCGGCTGAAGTACATCGCCTCGTTGCGCACGTTGCGCACCAGCTTCACGACGTTCGGGTCGAACAGGGTGTGCGCGTCCTCGACGGTCGTGGCGAGAGTCGACATCGGCGCAGTGCCAGCGACCAGCGCATCGGCCACCGCGCGGATGCCGGTCGCCGGCGCGAACGGTTCGTCGCCCTGCAGGTTGACCACCACCGTGTCATCGGCCCAGCCGGCAATGCGTGCGCACTCGGCCAGGCGATCGGTGCCCGAGGCATGCGTGGTCGCGGTCATCGCCACCTTCACCTCGGCCAACCCGGACAGCGCATCGGAAATGCGTTGGTCGTCGGTCGCCACCCAGACCTCGCGGGCACCGGCCTGCAGCGCGCGGCGCGCCACATGCAGCACCAGCGGCTCACCGCCCAGCGGGCGCAGCGGCTTGCCCGGCAGCCGCGAGGCGGCAAAGCGGGCCGGAATGGCGACGACGAATTCGGTCATGCGGGCGGTTCTCGGCAGGCTCGTTACAACGGGAATGCGGCCAGCGGCGCGTGAATGCAAGCGCCGCCGCGCCACTCAGTTCGGTCGCAGCTTGTCCAGGCGATCGGTCAACGCCACCCAGAACGCGGCGGGCAACTCGGCGCGCAGCGGAACCGCGTAGTGCCAGTCGTTGCCGAACGCCCGGCATTTCACCGCATCCTTTTCGGTCATCAGTACCGGCAACTGGCTGCCGAAGGACAGGTCCTGCGGCTGGTAGGCCTGGTGGTCGGCGAACGCATGCGGCACCACGCCGATCCCGCGCGCCCGCAGCATGTCGAAGAAGCGCTGTGGATGGGCGATGCCGGCCACCGCGTGCACCCGCTGGCCCTTGAAGTACGCCAGCGGGCGCGCGCGGCCACCGGCCAGCGGCTGCGCACTGTCGATGTGCAGGGACATTGGCCACTGGCCGAAGCCACAGGCCTGTGCCGCGGTCTCCTCATCGGCCTGGCCGAGGTTGACCACGCGGAAATCGCACTCGCTCGCGCGGCTGACCGGCTCGCGCAACGGCCCGGCCGGGATCATCCGGCCATTGCCATAGCGACGCTGGGCATCGACCACTTCGATCTCGATGTCGCGCGCCAGCCGGTAGTGCTGCAAACCGTCGTCGCAGACGATTACATCGCAGCCGGCCTCGATCAGCGCCTTGCCGGCGGCGACACGGTCACGGTCCACGCGCACCGGCACGCCGGTCTTCCAGGCGATCAGCACCGGTTCGTCACCGCCCTTCGCGGTTGGCGTATCGGCCTGCACCCACAGCGGCTTGTCGGCGTCTTCGCGACCATAGCCGCGGCTGGCCACGCCCGGCTTCCAGCCGGCCGCGCGCAGGCGCTCGACCAGGGCAATCGTCAGCGGCGTCTTGCCGGTACCACCGGCGGTGATGTTGCCGACCACGATGACCGGCACCGGCAGCGAGTGGCGCTTGCGCCAGCCACGCCGATAGGCGCGCCGGCGCAGTGCGGTGACACCTGCGTACAGCGGCGCCAGCAGGCGCATCGCCCACGGAACCGGGGTGCCGTCATACCAGTACGGCGGGGTCTGGGTGCCCTTGCCGGCCATCAGTCCTGCCTTTCGCGGAACTGCATGCTGTGCAGATGCTGGTACAGACCGCCCAGTTCGAGCAGCTCCTTGTGCGTGCCGCGTTCAACGATGCGGCCATGATCCATGACCAGTACCTGGTCGGCATGCTCGATGGTCGACAGCCGGTGCGCGATGACCAGCGTGGTGCGTTCGGGCATCAGGCGCTGCAGCGCGTCCTGCACCAGGCGCTCGGATTCGTTGTCCAGCGCCGCAGTGGCTTCGTCGAGGATCAGGATCGGGGCGTCGCGTAGGATCGCGCGGGCAATCGCCAGGCGCTGGCGCTGGCCACCGGACAGCAGCGCGCCATTCTCGCCCACCGGGGTCTGCAGCTGCTGCGGCATGCGTGCGATGAACTCCCACGCGTTGGCGGCCTCGGCCGCCGCGCGGATCTGCTCGTCGGTCGCTTCCATGCCATAGGCGATGTTGGCAGCGATGGTGTCATCGAACAGCATGACCTTCTGCCCGACCATTGCCACCTGCCGGCGCAGGTCGGCCAGCGGGTAGTCGTCCAGTGCCACGCCGTCGAGGGTGATGACACCGCCGCTGGGCTCGTAGAAGCGTGGCACCAGCCGGATCAGGCTGGTCTTGCCACTGCCGGAACGGCCGACAATGGCCGTCACCGTGCCTGGCTTGGCAACGAAGCTGATGTCATCCAGGGCGATGCCGCTGTCCTCGCGGTAACGCAGCATGACGTGGTCGAACGCCAGTTCGCCCCGCACGCGCTGCACGTGTCGCTGCCCCTGGTCGCGCTCCACTGGCATGTCGAGAATGCCGAACAGGCGCTCGGCAGCAGAGACACCGCGCGAAATCGAGGTCTGTACGCTGGTCAGGCGGCGCAGCGATGGAATGATGGCCATCATCGATGTCATCAGGCCCATGAACTGGCCGGCATTGAGCCGGCCCGCCAGGGCCTCGCGGGTCGATACCCAGACGATCACCGCCAGCGCCAGTGCGGCCAGGAACTGCACCACGCTGGAGGCGGCGGCGCGGGTGACCTCGACCTTCATGTTCAGCGCCAGCATGCGGTTGGCCAGGCGCGAGTAGCGCGAGATCTCATGCTGCTGGGTGCCGTGCACCTTCACTTCCTGCTGCGCGGCCAGCGACTGCTCGGCAGTCTGCGCCATGGTGCCCATGCCGTCCTGAATGCCGCGGCTGATGCGGCGGTAGCGCTTGCCCACGTAGGACACGATGCCACCGATCAGCGGCACCACCAGCAGCATTGCCAAGGTCACCTTGACGCTCATCTGCAGCATCACCGCCAGCATCGCGACGATGGTGAGGGTATCGGCCACCACGGTCTTCAGCGCGTCGGCGCTGGCCTGGGTGACCTGCTCGGTATCGAAGTTCAGGCGGCTGACCATCACCGGCGTCGCTTCGGTATCGAAGTGCGACGACGGCAGGTGCAGGTACTTCTGCAGCACCTGCTCACGCAGGTCGCGGACCACGCTGCGGCCAGTCTTGGCCAGCGTGTAGTCACTGACCCAGGTGGCCACGCTACGCATCAGGAACAGGCCGAGGATGGTGAGCGGCAGCACCACGGCCGCGCGCGGCTGCGGGTCGACGAAACCTTCGTTGACCAGCGGCTCCATCAGCTTGGTGAAGTGGTAGCCGGCCAGGGCCTCGACCACCATGGCGATGACCGCGCCCACCATGAACACCCAGTAGGTGCGGGTGTAGCCCAGCAGACGTTTGTAGATCGGCCACACCGGCGCGTGATGGGAACTCATGGACGCACCTCTGGCGCAGTTGCAATGGCGATACGACGGAAACCGAGTTGACCGAGCGCGTCCTGCGCGGTCACCACGGCCTGGTAGGGAGTGCGTGCGTCGGCGCGCAGCAGCACGGGCTGGCTGCGGTCACTGCCGGCCACGGACGCGATGGTCTGCTTGACCGACTCGACGTCGCTGCGCAGCACTTCCTGGTCATTGATGAAATAGCGGCCTTCGGCGTTGATCAGCACGCTGAGCGAACGCGGCGGCTCGTTGTTGGGCTGCTGGCTGGCGGTAGGCAGCTGCACCTGCAGCGTCGAGCGCGCATCGAAGGTGGTGGTGACCACGAAGAAGATGATCAGCACCAGGATGACGTCGATCAGCGGAACCAGATCGATATGCGGCTCATCCTGGGAGCGGTCATTGCCGATACGCATCGATCAGGCCTTCGCCGTCGCGGCGTTGGCCGGTCGCGCCGGCGCGGCCGGGTTCATCACCCCGGGGCGACCGTCGAGCGTGTCCAGCAGGGCACTGGCTTCCTGCTCCATTTCCACCACGTAGCCGTGGATGCGGCCCTTGAAGTAGCGATGGAACATCAGTGCCGGAATGGCCACGATCATGCCCGTGGCGGTGCACACCAGCGCCTTGCCGATACCGCCGGCCAGCTGGTTCACGTCGCCCACCCCATGGTCGAGGATGCCCAGGAACATCTGGATCATGCCGATCACCGTGCCCAGCAGGCCCAGCAGCGGGCCGGCCGAGGCAATGGTGCCCAGCGCGTTGAGGAAACGTTCCATGCGGTGCACCAGGTGGCGGCCGGTGTCCTCGATGCGCTCGCGGATCTGGTCGCGCGGACGATTGCGGGCTTCCAGCGCGGCCGCCAGCAATGCCCCCAGCGGCGAGTTGGCACGCAGGGTCTGCAGGTGCGCCGGGTCAAGCTTGCCGCGTGCGGCCCAGTTGCGCACTTCCTGGCCGAGGCCGGGCGGCAGCACTTCAGTCCGCCGCAGGGACCAGAAACGCTCCAGGATGATCGCCAAAGCCAGTACGCCCAACAGCAGCAGCGGCACCATCGGCCAGCCACCGGCCTTGACCAGTTCCCACACGTTTCAACCCTCCGGCCCAACGGCCGCTTGTTTGATCGGCGATAGGATAACAGCCGACCGCGCCCGCCCAGCGGCATCCCACCACCGGGATGCATGGATACGCTGTTCACGCAGCTGCAGCCCTTGTGCGCCAAGCCATACGCGGATCGCCCCGGACTCCGCAGTGGACACCACCTCGGCTCCCTGCGCCTGCCAGCGCCGGACCACGTCCCGGCGCGGGTGGCCGAAGCGGTTCTGGTGCCCGGCCGAAACCAGCGCCAGCCGGGCTGACACCGCCGCCACCCAGGGCGCGCTGGAGCTGCCGCCGCTGCCATGGTGCGGCACCAGCACCACATCCGCCTTCAGCGCCGCCGGAGACGCCCGCAGCAGCGCCTGTTCGGCCGGGCGGCCGATGTCCCCAGGCAACAGGACCCCACCATGCGCGCTGGCCACGCGCAGCACGCAGCTGTCCTCGTTTTCAGCCCGCTGGCTGCCGGCATCCGGGTGCAGCACCTGGAAGTCGACGCCGTCCCAGCGCCAGCGCAGGCCGCGTTGGCAGCGCCCGGCCCCGGCGATCGCGCTGCCCGGCGGCGCCAACAGGGGCAGCTCCGGCAACTGAAGGCGCAGGCTCGGCAGGTTGCCGGCATGATCGAGATCGTCGTGACTGATCAGCACGCGGTCGGGCCGTGCCTGCCCCAGCGCCCGCAATGACGGAACCAGGACCCGCTCGCTGCCCTCACCCCCGATCGGCGGCCCCACGTCGTACCAGAGCGCATGCCGCGCGGTACGCAGCAATACCGCCGTGCCCTGCCCGACGTCATGCACCAGCAGCTCCAGCTCTCCCTCGGCCGGCCGCTCGCGCAACGGCCACAGCAGCGGCAGGCACAGCAGGAGGCCAGCCAGCCCGCCCCCGGCGCCGCGTGGCAGCAGCCACCAGAACACGCCCAGCAGCGCCGCCGGCACTGCCCAGGCCGGTGCCTCGGCCAACCACCACATCGCCTGTGGATGCGCCGCCAGTGGCTGCAGGGCCTGCCAGCTGGTTTCGAACAACCACGCCGCTGCGCGCCACGCCCAGCGCCCGGCGCCGTCATGCAGCACCTGCAGGGCGGTGCCGAGCAGCGACAAGGGCACCACCAGCAATGTCCACCACGGAATGACCGGCAGGTTCACCAGCGGCCCCAGCCAGGCGGTGCCACCGAACAAGGCGATGCCCAGCGGCAACAGGCCGACGCTGGCCACCCCTTGTGCGGCCAGGAACCCGCGCAGGTTGGCGACCACCCCACGCGGACGTCCCTGCGGCAGGCACCAGACCAGCCACAGGACGCCGCCGAAGCTGAGCCAGAAGCCCGCGGACAGCACTGACAGGGGCGCCGGCAGCAGCAGCGCCAGCGCCGCCAGTGCAAGCCCCTGCACGAGACCCAGTGGGCGCCGCCCGCTACGCGCCAGCGCCACCAGCCCGATCATCAGTGCAGTGCGCACGGTCGGCAATTCACCGCCGGCCAGCACCGCATAGCCCGCTGCGGACAGGGCCGCGGCGCAGGCCGCCGCCTGGGGGCGTGGCCAATGCCGGGCCAGCAGCGGGCACAGCCACCACAGCCCTCGACACAGCAACGCCCCCAGCCCGGCCACCACCCCGACATGGAATCCGGAAATGGCCACCAGATGGGTCAGGCCCAGCGCCCGCAGCTGATCCCAATCGGCGTCGGACAGGCCACGCGTATCGCCCAAGGCAAGTGCCTGCACGAAGCGCGCAGCTGGATGGGCCACCTGCACGGCGATGGCGGCGCTGGTGCGTTCACGCCATGCCGGCAGGCCATGCGCGGCTTGAAGCTCGCGCGCGCTGGCCGGCGCCCGCACCGTGCCGTTGCCGGACACGCCGCGCAGCAGCGCATGGCGTTCACCGTCGAAACCACCGGGATTGATCCGCGAACGCGGCGCCCGCACGCGCAGGGCCAGATGCCACTGCGCGCCGGCCAGGACCTGATGGCGCCCACGCCCGGCGTCGGTGCCATCAGCGGCACGCCAGGCATCGTTCCACGTGACCTGCAGGCGCTTGCCGCGCAGCGATGGCAGTTCGCTGCTCTCGCTGACCTGCAGCAGGAAGCGGGTGTGCGCGGCTCCATGGTCCGGCAGATCGATGACCCGTCCACTGACCACCACATCCCGTGCTGGCTGGCCTGGCGGCAGCTGTTCCTGCATTGCCCAGTGCCCATGCATCGCCGTCCATCCGGCGCCCAGCAGCACGACCGCGGGCAGGCGCCCCCGCCAGCGCAGGCCCCACCCCGCCATGCCAAGCACGATCATCACCGTGCTGACCCACAGCGGCGGCAGCCGCGGCAGCTGCACGCAGGCCAGCGCCCCCAGTGTCAGCGCCGCAGCGGCGCCACTGCCCAGCAAGGGAGACGGGGAAAGCTGGACGGCCATGGGTCCAGCCTGCCGCTACCGGCGGCAGCTTGCCTATCGGGACTTGCCCCGCAAACGCGTCAGCGCCGGACGCTACCGCGATGGAAATTGACCCGGAAGCTTGCGCCGCCTCCCGCAGCCTCACCGACACTGACCGAGCCACCGTGGTGCTGCACGATCTCCTTCACCAGGTGCAGGCCCAGGCCACTGCCGCTGCCCGCCGCGCGCAGGCGATGGAACGGCTCGAAGATCGCCTCGCGGTCGCTCACTGGAATGCCCGCGCCCTGATCGCTGACTTCCAGCAAGCCACGCGTATCCAACCGCACGCAGATGGTGCCACGGCCACCACCATGCACGATCGCGTTGTGCACCAGGTTGGCAATCACCCGCCCCAGCGCCAGACTGTCGCCGTGGATCCACACCGGCGATTCCGGCGCGTCCACTTCGAATCCATAGCCGGCGCCGACCACCAACGGCGCCAGGTCCGCGGCGGCCTCACGCACCAGCAGCGCCAGGTCCAGCCGCTGCAATGCGCCGACATTGCGGTCAAGGCGCTGCAGATCGAGCAGGTGCTCGGCAACATTGCCCAGCCGCGCCACGTCGGTCAGCAACTGCGATTTCAACTCACCCTGTGGCAGCTGCGCCAGGCGCGCCTGCACCACGGCGATCGGCACGCGCAGCTCGTGCGCCGCGTCGGCGAGGAACTTGTCGCGCGCGGCGTAGCCCTGCTGCACCTTGTCGATGGCATCGTTGAACGCCTCCACCAGCGGCGCCACTTCCGTGGAGACCAGCCGCGCATCCAGCCGAGCACCGGGCTGGCCGATGTCCAGTTCCTTGGCCTGCTGCGCAGAACGGCGCACACCGCGCATGGCACGGTGGATCACGGTCGGCATCACCAGCAGGGTGACCACGATCAGTGGCAGGAAGAACCACAGGCCGATCAGGCGCAGCACCATCAGCGCGCCATCCAGCAGCCCGCCCTTGGGCGCGCCACCGACCATCACGGTGATGCGGCGCCCGTCCTCGTTGCGGATCATCACCCGCGCCACGTCCAGGTAAGGGGGCACCAGCGAGCCCAGTTCCGTGGCGCCCACGGTCGGCAGCCGCGCGAGCATCGGCGCGTGGATGGCTGGGATGGTGCCGCGCTCGAGCCACATGCCCTTGTCATCCACCGCGGCGAACCAGAGATTTCCCCCGGCGTTGGCATCGAGCTTGTCCCAGCGCGCCTGGTCCAGCACCAGGCGCCCGCCTTCGCTGTGCACCGCCTTGGCCACCGCCTCGGCAACGAACATGTCCATGCCCCAGGAGTCCTTGTCACCCCAGGTCAGGATCAACGCGACCACCGCGAACAGCACGGTGAAGGCCTGCGCCAGGAAGAGGCGCCAAGCCAGGCCAAGGGTGATCGAACGGATCGGACGGGCCATCTCAGGCCTCCGCCAGCAGGTAGCCGACGCCGCGGATCACGTGGATCTCCACCCCCGCCCTGGCCTGCTGCAGCGCTTTGCGCAGCTTGGAGATATGCGCATCGAGCGCATTGGATTGGATCTCATCATCGAACCCGTACACTGCAGCCTCCAGGGCACTGCGGGTAACCGTGCGGCCCTGCCGCATCGCCAACGCCTGCAGCACCAGCACCTGCCGACGTGGCAATGCCAGGGGCTGGCCCTCCACCTGTGCCTGCAGCGATTCGAAATCGAACTCGAGCCGCCCCAGCCGCAGGCTCGGCGTCACCATCGCCGAAGGCCTGCGCGATACCGCGCGGATGCGTGCCATCAGTTCCTCGATCGCCACCGGCTTGACCAGATAGTCATCGGCACCGACGTCCAGGCCTTCGACCTTGTCCGACAGCGTCCCCTTGGCGGTGAGCATGATCACCGCCAGGTTCGGCCGCAGCGCACGCGCCGTCGCGACGAATCCGGCGCCATCGCCATCGGGCAGCTGGCGATCGAGCAGCAGCAGCTGGTGCACCGGTTCGCGCAAGGCGAGCGCGGCCTCGGCCAGGCTGCCGACCACATCGGCGACCACGCCCTGCCGCTCCAGGCCGGATTGCAGGGCGCGGGACAGATCAGGATCGTCTTCGACCAGGAGGATGCGCATCAGGGACTCGTCAACCGGAAACGCTGCCGATCATAGTGCCTGGCGCCGTGATTTTGCGCCCATGCATGCCGAACGCGCGGGCGCAATGTTCTGACAATGTTGCCCCGTCACCATGCGCAGCCATCCCCTGCAACGTGGCTGATCGATGCCGTCGCTGTCCCCGCACCTGCTGCGCCCGCTACTGCTCACCACGGCCCTCGGCGTGCCGTTGCTCGCCCACGCTGCCGGGCAGAACCCCGGCGTGCAGGCCGGCATCAGCGCTGGCGCGACCTCCGGTGCGTACGCGCACTATGACGTCAAACCGCTGGTGGTACCGGCCATCGCCTGGCAGGGCGAGCGCTTCTTCGCCAGCCCCGGTTCACTTGGCATGTACCTCTACAAGGATCAGGGGTGGCGGCTGTCGGCGGCGGTCACGCCCTACACCCTGCGCTTCAAGACCGGCGACGTGAATGATGCTCAGCTGCGCCGCCTGCACAGCCGGCAGATGTCGGCCATGGCGGGCATCAACGGTGAGTACAGTGCCGACTGGGGCATGGTCGAGGCCAGCGTGATGCGGGACGTGACCGGCCATGGCGGTGGTATCGAGTCGCGCCTGCATTACAGCCATCCGATCCAGGCAGGCCGCTTCACCTGGGTGCCGCGGGTGGGTGTCGTGCATTCCAGTGCACGGCTGCTCGACTACTACTACGGCATCAGTGACGAAGAGGCACTGCGCTCAGGCCTTGCCAGCTACCGTCCGGGTAGTGCCACCTCACCGAGTCTGCAGATCGCGGTCAGCACGCCACTGGGCATGAAGTGGCGCGCGACCGGCGTGGTGGCCAACCAGTGGTTCGGCGATGCAGTGAAGGACAGCCCGATGGCACGACGCGGCACGCAGACCTCGGCCTTCATTTCCCTGATGCGCTCGTTCTGAACGAGCGCCCCCGCTACGGACAAGGACCCCCATGGCCTCCGTCTTCCCCACCGCAGACGCTCACGCGATCCTGCGTGCACCGGACCTGGACAGCGCAGAACGCGCCTATCTGGGACTGATGCCCGACCTTGAACATGTGAATGCACTGGCCCGCCGTGCAGTGGGCCTGTCACGCGTTGCCGACGCGGCACGCGGCTATGCGTTGTCGATGACTCTGGTCGGACTGCGCCTGCAGGAGCTGGAGATGGGCGAGCCAACGGCCAGGGAACATCGCCAGGCCACCCTGCGCAGCCTGCGCCAGGCCTTCAGCGCCTGACAGCACCCGCACAGGCACTGCCGCCGCACCAGCGGCAGCGGGAGTCATCGGGTCAGCAGGTCCCGCCACCCGGCAGGCCCGGCGCGGCAGCGTCGTTCAGCGCAGCGTGGTCCACGCCAGCAGCGCGCTCAGGATTGCGACCCAGATCACTGCCTTGAACGTGCCTTCCAGCATGTTGCCGCCGAACAGGCGTTCCAGGAGCGGATTGGGCCTGGACACCGGGACGTGATCACTCATGCGGCAGTTCCTTGCAGTAATTGCGCAGTTGCGCAGTAGCGCCGAGTCTACGCCTGCGCGGCCCGGATTCATCGCCATCTGCCTGCCTTTGGCGGCCCAATCCCCGCCTTCGTCGCAGGCCGGCTGCGGTGCCCGGCCGACCATGCCAGTCTGCACGCACTTTCCCGCTGGAGCACCGTGCCATGCCGATGCTTGCCCTGATCCTGCTGTTCTCCAGCCTGTTCGGCGACGGCTGCGGGCCCACCGAGGATGCCCTGCGCAGCCAGATCCTGCGCACCGAGGATCGGCAGGCCATGCATGAAGCGCAGCCCCTTCAGCTCTATCACCTGCGCCAGGACCGCGTGCTGCGGCTGGGCAGCCAGCAATCGCCAGACGACACTGGCGCCAGCCCTCATCCTGCGCTGGCCCGGGTAGGTGTGGCGCAGCTGTGGGAACGCGTCGACGGCCACTGGCGCATCCAGCGTTCGATCAGCATTACCCACTGATTTCATGCCACTGAACCGGCACGGATGCAGCTTCGCGGGAACGCCAGGCTCCCCGGAACGAAAAAAGCCGGCCCCGGGGCCGGCTTTCATCGTTTCACCACTTCACCGGCAACGCCGGGAGCAGGTGGTGGGCGGTACAGGGTTCGAACCTGTGACCCCTACCATGTCAAGGTAGTGCTCTACCGCTGAGCTAACCGCCCATCTTGTTCTTGCCGCCCGAAGGCTGGCCTTGTTACGTAAAAACCCGGCGCCAGGGCCGGGCTTTGCAGTTCACGACAGCCCTCTTTCGAGGACTTCGTGGTGGGCGGTACAGGGTTCGAACCTGTGACCCCTACCATGTCAAGGTAGTGCTCTACCGCTGAGCTAACCGCCCGTTTTGCTTCTGCATTTCCGCGATTGCGTCGGTGCAGGCCGCGTATATTACGGATGCGGGCCGTGAAGCGCAACACTTTTGTGAAGATGATGCTGCACTGCCACGTTCAGCCCAGGCTGGCTTCCTTCAGCTGCCGGATCTGGTCACGCACCCGTGCGGCATCTTCGAATTCCAGGTCCTTGGCGTGCTGGTACATCTGTTGTTCCAGCGCCTTGAGACGGGTCGCCAGCTGCGCCGGAGACAGCGAACGATAGTCGGCCGCTTCTTCGGCCACACTCGCCCGGCCCTTGCCCTTACCCTTCTTGGCTTCCTTCTCGGCGGCATCCGAACGCGCGCCTTCGAGGACATCGACGATCGGGCGCGCCACCGAGCGCGGCACGATGCCATGTTCTTCGTTGTACTCGACCTGCTTGGCACGGCGCCGGTCGGTCTCATCGATCGCCGCCTGCATCGAGCGGGTGATCTTGTCGGCGTACAGGATCGCCTTGCCGCGCACGTTGCGTGCGGCGCGGCCGATGGTCTGGATCAGCGAGCCAGTGGAGCGCAGGAAGCCTTCCTTGTCGGCATCGAGGATCGCCACCAGCGATACCTCGGGCATGTCCAGGCCTTCACGCAGCAGGTTGATGCCGACCAGCACGTCGAACTTGCCCAGGCGCAGGTCGCGGATGATCTCCACGCGCTCGACCGTATCCACGTCCGAGTGCAGGTAGCGCACGCGGATACCGTGTTCGGTGAGGTACTCGGTGAGGTTTTCAGCCATGCGCTTGGTCAGCGTGGTGACCAGCACGCGGTCGCCCGCCTTGATGCGCGCGTTGGCCTCGCTCATCAGGTCGTCGACCTGGGTACCGACCGGCCGGATCTCCACCACCGGGTCGATCAGGCCGGTTGGGCGCACCACCAGTTCGGTGATCTCGTCACCGGCTTCACGCAGTTCATAGGGCCCGGGCGTGGCCGACACGTAGATGCTGCGCGGGCAGCGCTCCTCCCATTCCTCGAAGCGCAGCGGGCGGTTGTCCAGCGCCGACGGCAGGCGGAAACCGAACTCAACCAGGGTTTCCTTGCGCGAGCGGTCACCCTTGAACATGGCGCCGATCTGCGGAATGGTCACATGCGATTCGTCGATCACCAGCAGCGCATCCGGCGGCAGGTAGTCGAACAGGGTCGGTGGCGGCTCGCCGGCATTCTTGCCGGTCAGGTGCCGGGAGTAGTTCTCGATGCCGTTGCAGTAACCGACCTCGGCCATCATTTCCAGGTCGAACTGCGTGCGCTGCGCCAGGCGCTGCGCCTCCACCAGCTTGTTCTGCGCGTAGAGCTGCTCCAGCCGCTCCTTCAGCTCTACCTTGATCGTCTCGATCGCCGCCAGCACGCGCTCGCGCGTGGTCGCATAGTGGGTCTTCGGGTAGACCGTGAAGCGCTGCATGTTGCGCAGCGTCTCGCCGGTGAGCGGATCGAACAGGGTGATCTTCTCGACCTCGCCATCGAACAGTTCGAGGCGCAGTGCTTCGCTGTCCGACTCGGCCGGGAACACGTCGATCACTTCGCCGCGCACGCGGAAGGTACCGCGCTGCAGCTCGTACTCATTGCGCGTGTACTGCAGCTGGGTCAGGTGGTTGATCAGGTCGCGCTGGTCGATGCGCTCGCCCTTGGACAGGATCAGGCGCAGTGAAAGGTAGTCTTCCGGCGCACCCAGGCCATAGATCGCGGACACCGTGGCCACCACGATCGCGTCCGGGCGCGACAGCAGGGTCTTGGTCGCGGCCAGCCGCATCTGCTCGATGTGCTCGTTGATCGAACTGTCCTTCTCGATGAAGGTGTCCGACGACGGCACGTAGGCTTCGGGCTGGTAGTAGTCGTAATAGCTGACGAAGTACTCCACCGCGTTGTGCGGGAAGAACGCCTTGAACTCGCCATACAGCTGCGCCGCCAGCGTCTTGTTCGGTGCCATGATCAGCGTCGGCTTCTGAACGTTCTGGATGACGTTGGCGATGGTGTAAGTCTTGCCCGAGCCGGTCACGCCCAGCAGGGTCTGCTTGGCGATGCCGGCCTCGAAGTTGCTGGTCAGCTTCGCGATGGCGTTGGGCTGGTCGCCCGCCGGCGAATACGGCGAGACAAGTTCAAAACTGTCGCTCATGGTGTTGCCAGTTTCCGGGAAGGGTCAGTATACGGGGCGAGGGGTGACGGCCGGCTGAGGGGTCTCCGGGCAGACCGCTACGGGGATTCCCGATGGCGGCCGCACAGCCGGGCGCGGAGGCTGGATGCATGCGCACTGCCCAAGCCCCCTGCCCGCTCGGCCCCCGCTCTGCGCGGGGCGTGCACCTGACCGAACTGCTGGTGGTCATCACTGTGCTGGCGGTGCTGCTGGCCGCGTCCTGGCCGGCGCTGCAGCCCCTGCTGCTGCGGCAACGCGCCGATGCACTGCAACTGACCCTGCATGCCAGCCTGTCCGGCGCACGCAGCGAGGCCGTGCGCAGACGGGAGCTGATCGGCCTCTGCGCCAGTGTCGACGGCCGGCACTGCAGTGACGACTGGAGCGCCGGCTGGATCATCTACCGCAGCGGCGACCAGCGCGGGGAGCCTGCCTCGCCGGAGGCGATCCTGAGCCACCACACCGGGCGCTCGGACGTCTCGATCCTTGCCCAGGCCAGCAGCGGGCGTCCGCTGCTGTTCTTCCAGGCAGATGGACGCAGCCCGGGGGCCAACCTGACCCTGCGCATCTGCGCGGGCAACCAGCTGCATGGCGCATTGATCGTCAACAATGGCGGCCGCGTCCGGAGTGAGCGCGTGAACCGCGATACACCCTGCTGAATGCCTGCGCAGAAAAGCAGAAGCCGCGATTTCTCGCGGCTTCTGCAGTATCTGGCGCCCGAAGTTGGACTCGAACCAACGACCCCCTGATTAACAGTCAAGTGCTCTAACCGGCTGAGCTATTCGGGCGGGGAGGCGCATTGTACTGGTCGATTACAGGAAGATCAACACCTGTTTCACCAGCAGCTGGCAACGCCACCGTCGGCCGTCTTGCGGTTGGCCTGGTCCACGCTCAACTTGCCACAGCTGTCCTTGGCCTGCGTGCCCTGCGGGGTGGCGGTGATGGTGAAGCTGGTGCCGTCTCCCTTGTAATCCAGGTTGTAGCGCGCAGTCCCTCCATCACGCGGCGACACCTTGGTCGGCAGTGCGTAGCCGGTGTAGGAGTTGTTGCTGGTGTGGTAGCGCTCCGCACGCTGCGCATACTCGGCCAGGTCCGCCTTCACCACGGCGCGATGCGATCGGCGCACGTACTCCTGGTAAGACGGAATGGCGATCGCCGCCAGGATGCCGATGACGATCACCACGATCATCAATTCAATCAACGTGAAGCCAGCCGCGCGGCGAGGCATGGGAGTGTGCAACATGGGCGTGGATCCTCGCACTTGGGTTACTGGAGCTGGCGCCAGGACTGGCGACCGCACGGGTAAGGCAGATACAGCGACTGGCTGCCCGCAGCACCCACCGCCATCCAGCAGGAGCTGCCACCGGGCGGTGCCTTGTTGTCCGTCGGACGTGGCAACACCGACAGCGAAACGTCACGCACCGGCGCGGTTCCTCCTGTCTTCAATGCAATGGCCGCGGTGCCGGAGGCGGGTCGGCTGCCGGTCGGCGAGCCATAACGGACGTTCTCCAGCATCGGCAGGCCGCTGATCGACGACAACCCGAACAGCCAGTTCGAACCACTGGTCGAACAGCCAACCGTTTCCATGTTGGGTACATAGGTCGGCATGAAGACAATGCCACTGACCAGGATCGGGTTACCTACTGCGCGTTCACCGTTGCCGGCAGGCAGCTGGATCATCCAGCCGCGGGCGTTGGCCGGCGCCGCACCCGCGGTGATCTTGCGCTCATCAACGCCTGCAGCGGCGGCCGCGGCCGTGTACGGAACCAGGTTGGCAGCGGTCACCGTCGAGGTCACCGTCTTGCCCGACAGATCGTTCACGGCGTACAGCGCCTGCTGCGACTTGTCATCCTTGTCGCTGGTGAAGGAGAAGCTGCCGGTGCCGAAGTAAAGCATCACGCCGCCCGAAGGACCGGTCGCGGCGGTCATGCCACCGGTGATCGGCTGACGGTAGGTCCTGTTGGAGGAGTCCTGGGCAACCTGGCTGGTGAACATCGGCACGGTCAACGTGGTATTCGCACTGCTGGTCAGGTCGAACTTCCACACAGCGCCACGCTGATCGGCGGCATAGACGGTGTCGGCCAGGCCATCACGACCGCGCGCATCCTGATTGGTACCGGTCCAACGATCGACAACGACCACATTGCCCAATCCGTTGTCACCGGAGATGCCAGCGCCCGAGGTACCCTCGACGGCTTCGATCATCCGGATGTCGCCACTGGCCATATCGACCACGAACAACACCGCCTTGCCGTTGGCGCTGCCGTAGCCATTACCGAAGATCGCCTTCCAGGCCACGCCGGTGCCACTCTTCACCGGCACGATCACCGGCTTGCCCAGCACGAAACCGATGTTGTTGCGCACCTCATCCCGCAGCGACGAATTGATGTCACTGATTTCCCACAGCACGTTGCCGGTGCCGAAGCTGCCCGGCGTGGTGACGTCCAGTGCGAACACCGAACGGCCACCCGCACCCGTGGTGCCTACCAGGCTGGTCTGCCAGGCGGTGCCGTTGAACGTATCGGACACCGTCACCGGACCATCGACGTAGTAACGATGACGGAAGGTCTGGTCGGCCGTGTCGGACTTGTAGGGGAACAGCAGGTTGGCCATGTGGCCCAGCGCGGTGGCCGGGATGTAGGCAAAGCTCTCCGTGCCACCGGTGCCGTCCTGCTTGGCATCGGCCTTCATGCCGCCGTCGAAGGCGTGCAGCATGCCGTCATTGGCGCCGACATAGACCATGTACCGCTGCGACTTGGCCTTGGTGGCCAGGTAGTCCGTATAGCTCTTTGCGTAGGTGCCACCCAACTGGCGGTAACCGTAGTCGTCCAGCGGCGAGCTCACCACCGGCGCCGAGTTGACGATGTCACCCAGCGGCGTGGTGCGGTCACGATACTTGCCACCGTTGCGGACTTCGGTCGAGCTGTCGGCACTGAGATAGTTGATCGCGCTGGCCAAATCAGCCTTGATCGCCGTCAGCTTGTCGGTGGAGCACACCAGCATCGTCGCGTACTTGCCGCTGGGCTTGCTGCACAGGTCCTGCAGGCTGATGCGGGCGCTGTTGAAATCCACGGGCGAACCCAGCTTGTTGGCGACGATCCGGCGGCCGGACGATGTCAGGCGGCTGGAGGCTTCCCACACCTCGGTGAGCTCGGCCACCTGGTTGGCGTTGACCTTGACGCTGGACGCGGTCAGCTTGCTCGACCAATCAGTGCCGCTGTTGGTGATGTCATAACGCGGGGTGACCGCCAACGAGCCGGTACCGATGCGTGCACCACTGATACCGATCGTGCCTGAAGGCGACGCACCACCGGTGATCGAGGACAGTACCCGGCGCATGGCCTCGGTGACGTCGGCCGGCGTCTGCGCATTGATGAACTCGCCACGGCTGTTGACGGCCGCGTGCCACAGTTCATCGATGACCGTACCGTCGTCGACATTCAGCGGGTTGCCGTTGCCAGCCCAGTTCGGCGGGTTCTTGTAGGGATCGTCGGTCGCTGCCTGGTTGACGCCATAGATCTTGCCCTGCGCGCCCAGGGTCACGCCGTAGAAGTTCATGTGCAGGTCGGTCTGGCAGTCCAGGCGCTTCCAGTCCGGGCTGCTCTTGTCCAGCGAACTGCACTTGTCACTGACCGGCACCTGGCCGGCCGGGAAGCTGGTGCCGGTGCGCAGGGGTGTGCGGGCGCCGGCATAGGCCGCCGCCGCGATGTCGGCGATGGTATTGCTGTAGCCATCGGCGAACGGAATGGACGGCAGGTGCGTGGAATTCACCGAGTCCGCATCACCGAACGATCCGTTGGGTGCATTGCCGGAGTTGGTGTAGCCGTCGGTGAACAGCATGCCGCCATTGCGCTGGCAGGCCAGCTGCACGGGGGCGTCGGCATCGGTACGACGGAACTGGTCGACCAGATATTCAACCGCGCGGCGGTTGGGCGTGCCGCCATTGCCGGTGAGCGTGTAGATCTGCTTGTAGAGATCGGCACGATTGGTGACCATGTCATACATGGTCGCGTTGCTGAGCTTGTTGATGGTGAAGTAGCCCACGCGCATCGTATCGACGCTCACCAGGGCGGCAGTCGACGAACCGACGATGGCCAGCACGCGATTGCGGTGATACTGGAACCAGTTGGAGAAATTCTGGATCGCGGCGTTGTAGGCGGCCGGGCTCGAGTAGTTGCCTGACTTGATCTGGTAGCGGCGCAGGTCGCAGCCCGGACCACAGGCACCCTTGATCACCGGGCGACTGGCGTCGTCGGTCTTGTATCCGTCCGGTGCAGGCGCTGCGGCCGGCAGGTAGAAGGTGGCCGGGAAGTAGCTGATCGCGTATGTGGTATTGCCGGTGTTGCTGATCGCAGCGGTCTTCCACCCGCCATCCCACCAGCTGTCGACATAGTATTCATTGCCGGTGCCGGAAAGGTCGGGAATCCGCATGCCGCTGACGAACTGGAACTTCTCCGACGTCTCGGCGCGATTGACGGTCATGTTGTACACGGCATTGTAGCCGCGCTGCCCGGACCGGGGATCGGCGCGGGTCTGGGTGATCGAGGCATTCGGCCACAGCGTGCCGTCGGCATTGGTCCACGGCCGGTAGGTCACTGCCGGATTGAAGTAACTGGCGTTGTAGACATGGGAACGGGCAAAGCCGTAGATGTCCAGCGGCGGAATGGCCCGGCCCGGTGAATATTCCTTGTTGAATTCCGCGTGCGGGTAAAGGTAGAGGTAACAGTCCACCGAGTTGTTGGCACACGCCGAGCCCACGCTGAAGAAGCTTCCGTCGTTGTTGAAGAAGCTGTTGGTGTTGCTGTTCCAGCGCATGCGGCCGTCACCACCGGGGAACATGCGCTCGAAGTTCATCGAACCCGAATCGTCCACCGCCATGATGAACGCCGGTGTCGCGCGGGTCTGCACGTTCATCGGCTCCTGTGCCAGCACGCCCTGCGCCTGTGCGGCAAACAAGGTATGCGCCAGATAGCCGCCAGCGGCCAACACGGCAAGGCCAACGCCTGCCAGGATCCTGCGGTTGCGAGTGTTCATGGGTTCCCCACCCTCACAGCTTGAATACGGTATCGATCGCCGCACGCGACGTCGCATCACTGGTGGTATCACCGGCATAGGTCGTGATCTGGTAGACCGGCGTTGGCTTCTCCACCGACTTGCCCATGTCCAGCGCACCCTCCCCCTGGATGCAACCCTGGATCTCACGGACATAGATGGCCGGCTTGCTGCCCAGCTTGGTTTTCGCGACCCAGGCCGACGGATCGAAGCCGTCATCGCACTGCTGGCTGATGTCGGCGGACGCTACGGCCGGATTGGCACCGGCATCCTTGCGATTGGCGATGTTCTCCACCGCGTTCTCGGCGCTGCGTGCCGCGCCTTCGGCGTTCTGGAACGCCATGTTGGTCGCCCGGTAGCCGGCCGCCATGCGCTCCTGCATGCCGGCCACCTGCATGCCGATGACGCCCAGCAGGGCCAGCAGCACCAGCATGATCAGCGCGACGTAGAGAACGGCACCCTGCTGTCGTGCCTGGGCAACGAAGGGACGGCGTCGGGAGGAAGGATGAGTGCGCATGGTCGTCAGTTCCCGAACAAGCGGTTGCGCAGCGCAACGGACGCTTCATAGGCGCCCCGATGGCGCTGGTCGTAAGGATTGGCCGGGGCAAAGCCCACCCCGAGGATGGCCGGATAGGTGGCCGCGCTGCCCGGCGCCTCGGCCGACGCACGCTGCGGGCTGCGCGCCAGCAGGCCGACCTGCACCATGCCGACGCGGCGCCACTGCCCTGCGGCGGTGGCATCGGTACCGGTGCTGACCGCACTGGCCACGCGCTGGTCGACGATGCGACCGGTCGGCGGCGTGGGCAGGGCGATATCCGGGGTGGCATCCAGTCCGTACAGGAACTGCATGTTCTCGATGCCTTCCACCAGCTCCTCGCCATCGGCGTAGCCGCCGGCGCCATTCGCGCGTGCCCGGTAAAGCGCCGGCTCGCCATTGGGATTGGTCGCGATGTAGTACGCCATGCCATCGGCGCGATACAGCATGGTCATCGCGTTGTTGATCGAATAGTTGCTCAGGTCGACCTTGTCCACCTTCACCGTCGAACCGCTGATGGTGGCCGGGAACACGTCGGCACGGGTGCAGTCGGCTATGCCGAAGACCGTCGGCGCACCTGCGGCGTTGGCCTTCAGCCGGGCCATGCCATCACTGGAGACGGTCAGCGTGGTCGCGCCCGCGGCCACGGAGATGCCGGTCACCACGGCCCCTTCCGGACTCATCAGGCGCAGCACCAGGATGTCGCTGCCCGGCAGTGGCGCCGGCTTGAGGTTGGCGATGCTCTTCGGCACCGACTGCGCCGCGCTCCACGCGCGGCCCAGGGTCAGGATGGCGCCCGGCGCCGTACCTGCTGCCTCATACCCCTGCACCGGAACCGAGAAATCCTGCGGGTCGCCACTGCCCGAGCTGATGCCCAGGTGATAACCGACATCGCCGGTGTTCTTGACCACATGGGCCTGGTCGTTGACGCAGCCGAAGTGGCCGGCCATGCGCAGGTCACGCTGCAGGAAGTCCAGCGCGAAGCGCGCGTTCTCCTGGGTACGGGCCGCACCTTCGGACAGGCGCGATGCCGCACGCGAGGCGATGAAGATCTGGGTGACGCCCAGCATCAGGACCAGGCCGATGACCATGGCGATCATCAGTTCGATCAGCGACAGGCCTCGGGTGCGCGAAATTGGACTCATGGGCATGTTCACAGGAAGGTCGTCAGGCCGAAGGTGGTAAGGCTGTCGGGGTCCTTCGGATCCCAGCGCTGGTCACCCCAGCTGATGGCCACGGTGACCTCGCCGGTGCTCTGCACGAAGGTCACCTGTGCGCTGGCCTTCTCGCCCAGCGTGCGTGCGACCTCGCACTGCCAGCGCGCGACGTTCGCCTGCGGCGTCACGGCGGCGCCGGTCGGCCAGGCGCAGGCGCCGCTGGGCTTCACCGAGCCGGCCGAGAACGAGGCCGAGGAATAGGCGCCACCGGCCAGGGTGTCGGTGCGCTGCGCGCGCATCAGTTCGATCAGGTCGTTGGCCAGGTTGGTCGCCTGGGTGCGGTAGTTCGCGCTCTGCACGAAGCGGACGTTGGTGGTCTGCAGCAGGGCGAAGCCCAGCAGCCCGAATGCCAGGATCAGCACCGCCACCATCACTTCGATCAGGCTGAAGCCCCCCTGCGACGAACGCGGGCGGGCCAGGTTGCGGCGGCTCATGAGCAGGTTCCCTTGGTCACCCGGACCTGGCCGGATTGGTTGATCGTCAACGTGCTTTTCGATTCGCCGGCCTTGCACGCATCCGGCGACAGCACCAGCGTCTGATCGGCGACCGCCCTGCGCCGGCCGCGCCCGTCGAAGGCGATGACCGCGCCCGGCGGGCCAACTACGCTCAGCTGCGGATTGCCCTGTGAAAAGCGCAGCGCGACGTCATTGCTGCCCATCTGGCCGTCGCCATCCAGGTCCGACCAGGCCAGTACCCCCTTGGACCAGTCGCCATCACAGGCTTTGCCATCGGCGCTGCCACAGACGCCGCCACCGTTGCTGTTGCGGATGCCTTCGCTGCGGGCCAGGTTGGCCAGCGCGATCAGCTCGTTGTTGGCGGTCGCCAGCCGGTTCGAGCGGATCATGCCGCGGAAGCTCGGATAGGCGATCGACGCCAGGACCACGAAGACGGCCAGCGTGACCATCAGTTCAACCAGCGTGAAGCCGTTTTGCCGGCGCAAAGACATTGGACGCTCCCCAGCGTGTTGGTGGCCACGATGGGCCATCGCCCCGCCACCGGCAAGCGGCGGCAGGATGAACGGTCAATCCGGGGCGACGGGCGTCAAAGGCTTGACGACCCGCCCTTCCCTGCCAGTGCCGGCGCGATCCCCATCGCGCCGGCCCGGGTTCAGGCCAGCACCTGGTAGCAGGGCTGGTACTCGCCGGAGATCTTCATCCGGCGCTGTTCGACGAAGGCGCGCAGCAGCGCATCCAGCGCCTGCATCATGTCCGGGTCGCCGTGAATCTGGAACGGCCCGAACTGCTCGATGCGGCGCATGCCGTCTTCCTTCACGTTGCCGGCGACGATGCCCGAGAACGCGCGGCGCAGGTCGGCCGCCAGCGCGTGCGGGGCACGCCCGTGGTGCAGGTCCAACGCCGCCATCGCTTCGTGGGTGGGTACGAACGGCTGCTGGTACTCCCACGGAATCTCGATCGACCAGTTGAAGAAGAACGAGTCCTTCTGCGCCAGGCGGTGCTCGCGCACGCGCTTGATGCCAGTGGCCATCTTCTTCGCAACCGCCACCGGGTCGCCGATGATGATCTCGTAGCGCTCGGCAGCCGCATCGCCCAGGGTCAGGCGGATGAAGCGATCAATCTGCTCGAAGTACGGTGCCGCTACCGTCGGGCCGGTCAGGATCAGCGGGAACGGCAGGTCCTTGTTCTCCTCGCGCAGCAGGATGCCGAGCAGGTACAGGATCTCTTCGGCGGTGCCGACGCCACCGGCGAACACGATGATGCCGTGCCCGATGCGGACGAAGGCCTCAAGGCGCTTCTCGATGTCCGGCATGATCACCAGGTGGTTGACGATCGGGTTCGGCGACTCGGCGGCGATGATGCCCGGCTCGGTCAGGCCGATGTAACGCGTCACGGTACGGCGCTGCTTGGCGTGGGCGATGGTGGCACCCTTCATCGGGCCCTTCATCGCGCCCGGGCCACAGCCGGTGCAGATGTCCAGGCCGCGCAGGCCCAGTTCATAGCCCACCTGCTTGGTGTACAGGTATTCGTCGCGCGAGATCGAGTGTCCGCCCCAGCACACCACCAGGTTCGGATCACCCGGATTGAGGATGCGCGCGTTGCGCAGCAGGCCGAACACCGCGTTGGTGATGCCCTCGGATGACTCCAGCTCGGCCGCGTAGGCCGGGCCCATTTCGATGGCCATGTAGGCCAGGTCGCGCACGACGGCGAACAGCAGTTCGGCGACGCCGCGGATGATCTCGCCGTCGACGAAGGCCATCGCCGGCGCGTTGACCAGATCGATGCGCACGCCACGATCCTGTTGCGCCACCTGGATGTCGAAATCAGGGTAGAGATCGCGCGCGGCGCGCGGATCGTCCGAGGCGCTGCCGCTGGTCAGCACGGCCAGCGCGCAGCGGCGCAGCAGCTCATGCATGCCGCCGGCGGAGGCATCGCGCAGGCGGGCCACCTCGGCCCGCGACAGCACATCCAGCCCACCGCGCGGGTAGATCCGGGCATCCTGCACCGGCAGTGCACGGGCCGATTTTTCGTTCGTGGTCATATCCAATTTTTCGCTTCCTTCAAGGTTTCCGACTGTACTGCCGCCCCCTTAAAAAGCAAAACGGCCGGGAAACCCGACCGTTGGATGTGTGCCACCCGCGTCCGCCATTCCGGGACCGCATCGGCGGCGTTGGCACCGCGCACATTTCTGGATGCTACGCCGTTGCCCCACGCCCTGCAAGGACTTTCGCCTGAACGGGAAACGGCCGGGTTTCCCCGGCCGTTTCCACTTACCGCTTCAAGCGCTGATGGATCAGAACTTGTACTTCAGGGTCAGCTGCATCGACCAACGCGACACGGCGGTGTTGCCCTTGTCGTTGTTGTTTTCCTGCACCGACGGGTTGTCGGTCGAACCAGTGAAGGAGTACACGTACTTGCCGGTGGCCGGATCGATACCTGCGTAGTTGGCAACGCGACGGGTCGAGTAGAAGCCGTAGTCGTCGATCAGGCCCCACTTCTTGTTCAGCAGGTTGCCGACATTCATGATGTCCAGGGCGACTTCACCCTTGTGACCCTTCATGAAGCCCGGGAATTCCTGGCTGACGCGGACGTCGAAGCTGTTGACCCACGAGGCGCGGTGGCGGTTGGCCGGGACCACGCTGCCACGGTAGGCATCGAGTTCCGGGTTCTGCGCCAGCCAGTCGAAGAACTGCTTCTCCATCGCGGCACCGCCGGTGAACAGCACGTCGCCCGGACCCTTCGGCACGTAGAACAGGTCGTTGGTGGCAGCACCGTCGCCGTTGGCATCGTTGTAGAAGATGTAGCTGTACGGACGGCCCGAACGGCCTTCGTAGAACAGGCCGACGCGGGTAGCGTTGTCACCGAAGAAGTTGTGCTTCCACTCCAGGGTGCCGGTGACGCGGTCCTTCATCGCATAACGCGAGTTGTAGGCCACGTTCTCGTTGGCATTGAAGATCAGCGTGTTGTTCCAGTTCGAGGTGTTCTGCGAGCTGGACAGCGGGCTGACTTCGGTGGACTTGGTGTAGGTGTAACCCAGCGACCAGCCCCAGTTCTCGGTCAGCGGCTTGGCCAGCGAGAAGGTGGCCTGGGTGCCGCGGCCCTTGTCGGTGTTGCGCAGGACCAGCACGTCGCCGATGTCGGACGGACGGTTGGCGCGGTCAACCGCACCCTTGGTACCGGTCGACATGCCGTAGTCGACACCCTTGTCGATACGGGTATTGGCCTGGTTGCGGCCAGCGGCGTTCCAGTAGATCGCGCGGCCATCCTGACCGAAGGCGGTCGGCGCCGACACGTCCAGACGGTCGAAGTAGATGCCGTCCTTGACCTTGGTGAACAGCACTTCGGCCGACGCGACGATGCCGTACCACGGCAGCTCATGGTCGAACGCCAGGTTGGCCTTCCACACCGACGGCAGGCGGGTGCCCGGCGCGATGATGTCGACGTTCTGACGGGCCGAAGCCGGGCCACCGGCCGGGATGTACGGGTTGTTGCCGTCCGGAGTGAAGGCACCGGCCGGGATGCTGCGCTCGTCGTACTCGATGTAGTTCAGGCCGGTGTTCTGGTAGGCACCTGCCAGCCACACGTTCGGGGCGGCGCCGCCGAACAGGCCCACGCCACCGCGCAGCTGGGTCGGGCGATCGCTGTCGAAGGTGTAGTTGAAGCCGACGCGCGGCTGCACCAGGTTCTTGTCGACCAGCTTGGTGTTGTTGAAGCCGTACAGCTGCTCGATGCGCGGGTTGTACAGGCGCTGGGTGCTGAAGTCAGGCATGTCGATGCGCACGCCGAACATCAGGTTCAGGTTGTAGTTGATCGCCCAGGTGTCCTGCACGAACACGCCGGTGTTCTTCAGGGTGAAGTCGGCCGGGATGTCGCTGCGGCTGCCATCGGCGCGCGGAGCACGCAGCTGGTAGCGCGAAGCCTTGCCCGCCAGGAAATCGTTGACGCTGTTGAATTCGTACACGCCGTTGAGGTTGCGGCCGTAGAAGTTCATCAGGTCATTCTTCGAGTAATCGAAGCCGAACTTGACGGTGTGGTCACCGATGTACCAGGTACCGGCACCAAAGGCGCTCAGTTCCTTCGACTCGACGATGTTGACGTGGGTGTTCTGTTCGGTACCGACGTACAGCGAATCGTTGCCCGACTTGATGCGGATCTGCGGCATGTCCACCAGCGGGACGCGGTTGGCCGAGTAATCCTTGTGCGAAACCTTGAACTCGGTCGAGAAGTTCTCGGACCAGTCACTGAACAGTTCGCCCATCCAGGTTTCGTACTGGGTCGGCTGCTGGTACCAGAAGTTGCTCAGCGAGATGGCGCTGCTGCTGACCTGCGGGAAGCGAACGACGTTCTGCTCCATCTTGTTGTAGCGCAGGGCCGCACGGTGGTTCTCGTTGATGTTCCAGTCCAGCTTGACCGCATACTCTTCGATCTCGGTCTTGCTGTTCGGCGCCGCCAGGCTGCCCGGGTCGTAGCCCAGCTTGCCCAGGAAGTTCTGGACGTCGGTGATCTGCTGCTGGGTGATGGTGCCACGGCCGATCGGCGTGTCGCTCAGGGCGACGCCGGCAGCCGAGCGCTCGTACTTTTCATAGTTGGTGAAGAAGAACAGCTTGTCCTTGACGATCGGACCGCCGAAGGTCATGCCGTAGGTCTTCTCGTCCTCGAAGCCGTTGAAGTCCTGCTTGTCACCTTCCAGGCGCGAGCGGACCATGTCCTTGTCGCGGTACGAACCGTACACGGTGCCGTGGAATTCATTGGTACCCGACTTGGTCACGGCGTTGATCACCGCGCCGGTGCCACCGGCGATGGTGGTGTCGTAGTTGGCCAGGTCGATGTTGATTTCCTGGATGGCGTCCATCGACACCGGCTGACGCTCGGTCGGCAGGTTGTTGGAACCCAGGCCGAACGGATCGGAGGCGCTGATGCCGTCGATGCGGATGGCGTTGTAACGGGTGTTCTGGCCGCCGGCCGAGATCGCGCCGTCCGCCTTGCTGACCTGCGAGATGCGCGGGTCGAGACGCACGTAGTCCTGGATGTTGCGGCTGGCCGACGGCAGCGCATCCATCGTTTCGCGGGTGACGTTGGTGCCGGTGCCCATCTTGTTGGCACTGAACAGGTCCAGGCCGCCGGCGGTGGCAACAACGTTCACCGCGTCCAGGTTGGTTGCAGCCAGGTCACCACCCAGGTTGGCGTTGACGGTGTTGACCTGGTTCAGGTTCAGGTAGACACCTTCCTCGGTCTTGGTGCCTTCACCGGACTTGGTGATGGTGATGGTGTACGGACCACCCACGCGCAGGCCGCGCGCGTTGTATCGGCCCGACGCATCGGTGGTGGCACGCGAAACAGTGCCCGACTCGGTGTGCGTGATGGTGACTTCAGCGCCGGCGACAGGCTGGCCTGCAGCGGACATCACCTGGCCGCCGACACCGGCGGAGGTGCTGCTCTGGGCGAAGGCGGGAGCGGCAGCAAGTGCAGCCACGAGACCAAGGGTAAGCTTGGACATCCGGAGTGGGTGGGTCATTTTTCGGTAGCCTCGATGCGAGTTGGCGATGGCGGAAAAAAAGCGCATCCAAGCAGCCCTGCGGGTGGCTGATCGGAGAGTTATCTGGGGTTCCCTACCGCTCGGCTGAAGGCAGCCCTAACGGTTAACACTAGATTAACACGCTACGCCATCAATGTGACGGTTGTGCGACAAACGGCACCGGTTCGCAACGCAATCGTGACGGGTTCTTCACTCCGTCTTTCCACAGGGCTCACCTTTCCCGGGGCGTCTCACTGGCATCGAGAATCTGCCCGCGCCAGGTGCTCCCGGCGGCGGACAGCAGGGTCACCGCAGCGGCCGCCGCGGCTTCCGGGCCTTGCGCAGCCGGGTCCTGGTCCACGGAATAGGCGCGGGCCCGAAGCGCCGTGCGCAGGGGGCCGGGGTACAGGCCACTGACCCGGACGGGACTGCGGCCCAGTTCATCGTGCAGGCTGGCGATCAGGCCACGCAGGCCGTGCTGGGCCACGCCATACCCCCCCCAATAGGCCTGCCCCACCCGGTCGGGGGCATCGACCGCGAACACCATGGCGGCATCCTCGCGTTGCCGCAGCAGCGGCAGGCAGGCCTGGGCCAGCCAGGCCGGTGCGGTCAGGGTGACATGGACCGCACGGGCGAAACTGGCCGGGTCAGCCAGTTCAAACGGAGTCAGCCCGGGGAAATGCGCGGCGCAGACCAGCAGTCCATCCAGTCGCCCCAGCTCGCGCTGCAGGGCCTGGGCCAGTTCGGCATAGTCATCGGGGCTGGCGCCTTCCAGGTCCAGCGGGTACAGAAGCGGTTCCGGACCGACCGCCTGGACCTGGGCATAGACCCGGTCCAGCCGGCGCGGCTTGCGTCCCAGCAGGACCACGGTGGCACCGGCTGCGGCTGCGGCGACCGCCGCGGCACTGCCCAGCCCTCCCCCGGCGCCGGCGACCAGTACGACGCGATCCTGCAACGGGCGGCCATCGATCGCCCCGTCAGTCGGTGACGTCGACGGCCAGGCACTCATCCCTGGGTCGCCTCTTCGACGATGCGCTTGAGCTCGCCGGATTCAAACAGTTCCATGACGATGTCGCAGCCGCCGATCAACTCACCATTGATGAACAGCTGCGGGAAGGTCGGCAGATTGGAAAAACGCGGCAGGTTGGCGCGGATCTCCGGCTCTTCGAGCACGTTGACAGTGCGCAGGGTGACGGCGCCGGCTGCCATCAACGCCTGCACGGCGCGACTGGAAAAGCCGCACATCGGGTATTGCGGGGTGCCCTTCATGAACAGCACGAGCGGGTAACGATCGACCTCGGCCTGGATTTGCTGCATTACCGCCACAACCACACTCCTTGCTTCGCCGGACAAACCGACCGTGATGGTCGGCTAGACTGCCCACGGTAGCCGCCATTGTAAGCGGATGGAACAGGCTGCCGCCGTCCCCCTGGCCACGAACCTGTCCATGCCCGTCGAATTGCCTGCCCTGCCCTACCTCCCCGGCTCCCTGCAGCCCCACCTGTCCGCGCAGACCGTTGAGTTGCATCACGGCCGCCACCACCGCGCCTACGTTGACGCGGTCAACGCCGGCACTCTCGGCACCGAGTGGGAGGAGGCGTCACTGGAAGAGATCGTGCGCCATGCCCAGGGCACGCTGTTCGATGCGGCCGCCCAGGCCTGGAACCACGGCTTCTATTGGCAGTGCCTGCGCCCGCGCGGCGGCGGCGAGCCGCAGGGCCGGCTGGGCGAGCTGGTCAAGCGCCAGTTCGGTGATGCGCAGCGCCTGCGCGAGGAATTCAACCGCACCGCGCTGGGCCTGTTCGGATCGGGCTGGGTGTGGCTGGTGCAGCACCCCGGTGGCCAGCTCGGCATCCAGGCCACCCGCAACGCCGGCACGCCACTGACCGGCGAAAGCACCCCGCTGCTGTGCTGCGATGTCTGGGAGCACGCCTACTACACCGATTACCAGAATGATCGCGCGCGTTACCTGGATGCCTTCTGGCAGATGGTCAACTGGGAATTCGCCGAGAGCCAGCTGCGCTGAGGCAGCGGCTCGGTCACGGGGTAGTGCCGGCCGCTGGCCGGCAACCCACTGGACGTACAAGGACACCGGGGTTGCCGGCCAGCGGCCGGCGCTACCGAAATGCAGAGCGGAGCGTCACGCGTTCTCGTGCGCAGCCACCGCGTCCATCACCCGCGCCGAGTACACCAGCGCCGCGCCGGCGTTGAGCGACACCGCCACGCCCAGTGCTTCGGCGATTTCCTCGCGGCTGGCGCCATGCTTCAGCGCAGCGTCCACGTGCACGGTGATGCAGCCGTCGCAGCGGGTGGTCACCGCCACCGCCAATGCGATCAGCTCACGGGTCTTGGCATCCAGATGGTTGGTCTGGGCACCGGCATTGGCCAGGGTGGCGTAGCCCTTGACCGTGTCCGGCGAGAGCTTGCCGATCTCGCCGATGCGGCCCTTCAGTTCCTTGCGGTAGGCATTCCAGTCCAGCATGGTCGTGACTCCTGTGAAAGGAGCTCCACGCTACCACCGGCAATGGTGCGCCGATGCCTGCACCGGCGCGCCACACCGTTGCAGGCATACAAGGTTGTGCCGGCCATTGGCCGGCACGCCCGGGCTCAGCGGTTGCGCAGCGCGTGTACCGCCGGCGCCACCTGGGCCTGGCGGTCCAGCTCCAGGCCGACCTGGTCCAGCGCATCGGCCAATGCAGCGGCATCATCGTCGCGCAACGTGGCGTGGCCGACCTTGCGACCTTCGCGCGGCTCCTTGCCGTAGTCGTGCCAATGGCCACTGGCCTGACCCAGCACCGGCGCCGGATCGGGCATCGCGCCCAGCCAGTTCAGCATGCAGGCATGGCCGAGCATGCGGGTGCTGCCCAGCGGCAGGCCCAGCACCGCACGCAGATGGTTCTCGAACTGCGAGGTCTCGCTGCCTTCGATGGTCCAGTGGCCGGAGTTGTGCACGCGCGGTGCCATCTCGTTGGCCAGCAGCTCACCATCACGGCAGAACAGCTCCAGCGCGAACACGCCCACATACTGCAGGTGCTCGGCGACGCGGCGGGCATAGCCGATCGCTGCCTGCTGCTCGGCGTCGGACAGCACCGCCGGTGCCACGCTGGCCGACAGCACGCCGTCGACATGCCAGTTGCCGGTGACCGGCCAGGCTTCGAAGCTGCCATCGCGGCCACGCACGGCCACCACGCTGACCTCGCGCTGGAAGGCCACGAAGCCTTCCAGGATCAGTCCGGTGCGCTCCACCTGGGCACCGAGCGCATCCCATGCGGCGTCGATGTCGGCTTCGCTGCGCAGGCGGAACTGACCCTTGCCGTCGTAGCCGAGGCGGCGGGTCTTGAGGATGCACGGCAGGCCGAACTCAGCCACCTTCGCCGCCAGCTCGTCGCGGCTGCGGATGTCGGCGAAGGCCGGCAGCGGAATACCCAGCTGCTGGAACAGGGTCTTCTCGCTCAACCGGTCCTGGGCCACCGCCAGCGCGGCCGGCGGCGGATAGACCGGCACGCGGTCAGCCAGGAACTGTGCACTGTCGGCAGGCACGTTCTCGAAATCGAAGGTGACCACATCGACCTTGGCGGCGAAGTCCGCCAAGGCCTGGCGGTCGTCGAAGGCGCCCACGGTGAGCGGCGCCAGCGGGCCGCTGCAGGCGTCGGCGGCCGGGTCGTACAGTTCGAAGCGAAGCCCCAGCGGCGCACCGGCCAGGACCATCATGCGGGCGAGCTGGCCGCCGCCCAGGATGCCGACAGTCAGGCTCATTGGCGCGGATCGTCGTGGGTCATCACGTCTTCGGTCTGGCGTGCACGGAAGGCATCGAGCGCCTGGCCGATCGCCGGCTGGTCGCTGGCCAGCATCGCCGCCGCGAACAGCGCGGCGTTGGAGGCGCCGGCGTTGCCGATGGCGAAGGTGGCGACCGGGATGCCGGCCGGCATCTGCACGATCGACAGCAGGGAATCCATTCCGTTGAGGGCCTTGGACTGCACCGGCACGCCCAGCACCGGCACGGCGGTCTTGGCCGCGATCATGCCCGGCAGGTGCGCGGCCCCGCCGGCACCGGCGATGATCGCGCGCAGGCCACGCGGGCCCGCCTGCTCGGCGTAACTGAACAACACATCCGGCGTCCGATGCGCGGACACCACCTTCACTTCGAACGGAACACCCAGGGCTTCAAGCTTCTGGGCGGCGTGCTGCATGGTTTCCCAGTCGGAACGGGAACCCATGACGATGCCGACAAGCGGCGCGATCGGGTTGGGGGTCATTGGCCGTCACCTGCCTTAAAGACGTATTCTAGCCGTCTTCCACGCAAGACGAAGAACCATGGATCGCAAGCTGCTCGACCTGCTGGTGTCCCCGGACACCCGCCAGCCCCTGTCCCTGCTGGATGGCAAGGGCCTGGAAGCCCTCAACAAGGCCATTTCCGCCGGCACGGTGACCAAGGCCGATGGCAACCCGCTGGCGCAGCCGCTGCGCGAGGCGCTGGTCACCCGTGACCGCAAGCAGGTGTTCCGCGTCGACGACGGCATCCCGGTGCTGCTGGCCGAGGAAGCCATTCCGACCGTCCAGATCGCCGACTTCCCGGCGGCATGAGCACGCTGCCGACGCCGGATGCGGCCATTGTCGCCGCCGATGTCGCGCGCGCGCTGGCCGAGGACCTGGGCAGCGGTGATGTCACCGCCGCCCTGCTCCCCGACCAGGCCGACAGCGCCTACCTGCTGTGCAAGCAGGATGCGGTGATCGCCGGGCGCCCCTGGTTCGACGCTACCCATCGCGCGCTCGACCCTGACGTGCGCATTGAATGGCACATCGCCGAAGGCGATGCCGTCACCGCCGGCACCGTGCTGGCCCTGCTGCACGGGCGCAGCCGCAGCCTGGTCAGTGCCGAGCGCACTTCGCTGAACTTCCTGCAGACGCTGTCCGGCACCGCTACCACCACTGCCCGCTACGTGGCCGCGGTGGCCGGTACCGGTACCCGCATCCTCGACACCCGCAAGACCCTGCCCGGCCTGCGCTTGGCGCAGAAGTACGCGGTGCGCTGCGGCGGCGGCGAGAACCACCGCTTCGGCCTGTACGACACGGTGATGCTGAAGGAGAACCACATCCGCGCCGCCGGTTCGCTGGCCGCGGCGGTGGCCGCCGCACGCCGGCAGTGGCCTGCGCTGCCACTGGTGGTCGAGGTCGAAGACCTGGCACAGCTGCGCCAGGCGCTCGAAGCCGGTTGCGAACGCATCCTGCTGGATGACTTCAGTCCCGACCTGCGCCGCGAGGCGGTGCGCATCACCGCCGGACGCATTCCGCTGGAAGTCTCCGGCAGCGTCGGCCTGGGCGGCCTGCGCTCGATCGCTGAGGATGGCGTCGATTGCATCTCCATCGGCGGACTGACCAAGCATGTGCAGGCCATCGATCTGTCGTTGAAGCTGGGCCCGCCGCCGGCTTGAGGCCTACGGGAGACCTTGTGGAGCCGAGCGTAGGCTCGGCTCTACACGACCCGGGCGCCTTCACGGCTCGGCTACGCCAGCCTCTGCGACGCTGCGGGCATCCCCCACAGGAGCCGCGCATGCGCCGGATGCTCTTGCCTGCCTGTCTGCTGCTCGCGGCAGCCCCCTTGTCCGCCGCAGCCGCTGAAGCCTGCGATGTCCCTCCCCGCTTCGGCCTGAGCCCATTGGCGGTGGCCATCCGCAATACCGCCTGCAACGAGCACCGGTTGTGGTTCCGGCCCTTCATCGATCGCGATGGCCGCGCCGCCAGCCTCAGCGTCACCGAAGCCGAAAGCGATCACCTGGCCGACAACGGCCTGATCGCCTGGCAGCGCGTGGCCGGCTACTGGCGCAACAGCGGCACGCTCAACGCGATGGGCAGCATCGCCGGCGCCAGCAGCTGTCTGGCACCACTGGGCACGCGCTACACCGACAGCGACTGCCGCGCGTTCCTGATCGACAACCCGTGGTCGGCCGCTTTCATTTCCTGGGTGATGGTGCAGGCCGGCGTTCCCGGCTTCAACACGTCGCCGCGCCACATCGACTACATCCGTGCCGCGTACCAGGGCGGCCCCTCGGGCGTGCCGTACCGGCTGGTCGATCCCGCGACCGCAAAGCCCGCACCGGGCGACCTGTTGTGCTTCCTGCGCGACCGCAGCACGACGCTCAGCTACAGCGGGCTGGTGCAGGCGCTGGGCAACGGTTCGGTGGGCCACTGGAAATCGCATTGCGAAGTGGTGGTGGCTGCCAACCTGGGAGGCGACCAGACCCTGTACCTGGTCGGTGGCAACGTGATGAACACCGTGGCGATGCGGTTGCTGCCGCTGGACCGCACCGGGCTGATCAAGCTGCCCCCGGCACGCGAACGCAACAGCACCGGCATCGACCCCAGCTGCACGCCGGGCCACGAGGACGAATGCAGCTTCAACCGCCAGGACTGGGCAGCGCTGCTGCAGCTGACCGCGACTGCGCCATTGGTGATGCCGTCACCCTCCGCAGCGCCGATGCAGGCCGTACCGGCCAACGCGCCCGCAGCGCCGACGACGGGCCAGCCACCGCCGAGGCGGTGATACCCGTGCTTGATCCAGCGCACGTTCGCCGCCATCTTTGCCGGATCGACCTCTGACGGCTGACGCCATGCCTACCCTGCTGCTGTTGTTGATTGCCGGCGGAATCATCTACTTCTTCTGGAACGCCGCACGCTCGGCCGCCGAGCGCGCGGTCGAGCTGGGACGCAATGCCTGCCGCGCCGCCGACGTGCAGTGGCTGGACCAGGCGGTGCACGCCACCGGCCTGCGACTGTCGCGTGGCGAAGATGGCCGGCTCGGTTTCGAGCGCACCTTCAAGTTCGAGTATTCCTACGATGGCATCGATCGCCACGTGGGCCGCATGGTGCTGCGTGGCGACCAGCTGATCTCGTTCACCGGCCCCGGTGCCGCGCGGATCAGCCAGATCCGGCCGGATGTGGAGGACGCCGAGGATGTGTAAGAACTGAAGGTGTGCCGACCAACGGTCGGCACCCACACAATTCCGGCACCCACCGGTAAAACCTGCAAAGGAAGACGCCGCCCATCGGGGCGGCGTCGGAAGGGTTACTTGACCACGCGCAGGTTCGGGCGGCCCTTCGGCGGCGGACTGGCCGGCGGCGTGTCGTCCGGCGGCGTGCCTTCCTCGTGCAGCAGCTCATCGCGGGTCGGTGCGGTTTCGTTGCCCGGAATGTCATCCGGCAATGCCATGCCCTGCCCGGTCTCGCGGGCGTAGACCGCCAGCACGGCGCTGATCGGCACCTGCACCGGGTAGCTGGTTCCGGAGAAGCGGGCCGAGAAGCTCACCATTTCGTTGTCGATCATCAGCCGCACCACGGCACGTTCGGCGATGTTGAGCACGACCCGGCCATCCTTGACCGCCGAAGGCGGGACCTGCACGCCGGGGACGCCGGCGTCGACCAGGATGTGCGGGGTCAGCTGGTTGTCGTTGATCCATTCCACCAGCGCCCGCAGCAGGTACGGGCGGTGGCTGGTCATGTGGAAGAAGTCTTCGGTCATGCGTGAAGTGTACGCGCCCGGCGCCCCGCCGGGGCGGATCGTCTGCACGCCGGTCGGCGTGCAGACGGGTAACGCGGGGCCGGATCAGACTGGCAGGTCGCGCAGTTTCTTTTCCTGCTCGGTCAGGCTGCGGACAAATCCCGGATGGCGGAAGATGCGGTTGCCGTAGTCCTCGATCGCCTTGCCGTCCTTCGGCAGCGGCACATCCAGCGACTGCAGGCGCCAGATGATCGGCGCCATCGCGCAGTCGGCCAGGCTCATTTCCGGGTTGAGGAAGAACTTGCTGGCCTTGAACAGCGGCAGCGACGCGGTCAGCAGTTCCTTCAGGCGCTTGCGCCCAGCCTCGGCCTGGGTCTTGTTGCCCAGCTGGATGGCCTGCACCTGCGGCACCCAGTCGTGCTCGATGCGGAGCATGGCCAGGCGGATGCGTGCACGCGACAACGGGTCGACCGGCATCAGTGGCGGATGCGGGTAGCGCTCATCCAGGTACTCGCTGACCACCGATGCGGCGTACAGCACCAGCTCGCGTTCGACCAGGGTCGGCACCGAGTGGTACGGATTGAGGTCGATCAGGTCTTCAGGCGGGTTCTGCGGATCGACCGGAACGAAGTCGAAGGTGACGCCCTTGGCCGCCAGGACCAGGCGTACACGGTGGCACAGTACGTCGTCGTTCGAGGAAAACAGCGTCAGTGTATTGCGCATGCGTACGCTCGCCGCCATCAAAGGCTCTCCCACGACAGGAGACCGCCTGCCGCATCGGCGCCGCCGGCACCGTGCCAGCGGTCGACTCCTCCCCGAGTGTGCAACCGACCATCACAAAAGCCAATAGGCCCATGCGATGGCCGGTGGCAGAATCAGTGAACGTCCTTCCAGTATTCCTTCTTCAGCAGGTACAGCAGGAAGGTCAGCAGGGCCAGGAACAGGATCACCCACACGCCCAGCTGCTGGCGCTTGAGTGCGGCCGGTTCGCCGGCGTATTCGAGGAAGTTGGTGATGTCCCGCACGGCCTGGTCGTACTGCCCGGCGTCCACCGATCCCGGCGTTTCAATCTTCAGGCCGGTCACCGGCGGGTCCATACCGGGCGCTTCCGCCTTGCCGTGCACCGCATGCTGCAGCCCCTGCATCTCCCACAGCGGGTTGGGCATGGAGGCGTTGGCGAACAGCGCGTTGTTCCAGCCCAGCGGGCGGCTGCTGTCCAGATAGAACGACTTGAGATAGGTATAGACCCAGTCGCTGCCACGCACACGCGCGATCAGGCTGAGATCGGGCGGCATCTTGCCGAACCACTTCTCCGCGTTTTCCTTGGGCATCGCCACCGGGATCGGGTCGCCGATCGCCGAGCCGGTGAAGTTGAGGTTGTTCATCACCTCTTCTTCGGTCAGGCCCAGGTCCTGCGCCATCCGCGAGTAGCGCAGGTACTTCAGCGCGTGGCAGCCGGAGCAGTAGTTCATGTAGAGCTGCGCCCCCCGCTGCAGCGAGGCGCGGTCACCGAGGTCGTTGCCGGCCTGCAGCAGCTTGGTGCCGCCCTCGGCGGCGGAGGCCAGGAAACTGCCCAGCATCAGGGTGGCCGTCAGGGCCAGCCGGACCATCCAGCGCTCAGTCATGCGTGGTCACCCTCTCCGGTACCGGCTTGGTCTTGTCCAACCTTGTCCATAGCGGCATGGTGATGAAGAACGCGAAGTACAGGAAGGTCAGCACCCGCCCGATGTAGGTTTCATGCACGTCGGTGCCCGGGCCGGAGCCGATCACGCCCAGCCACACGAAGCACACCGCCAGCACGCCCAGCATCACCTTCGAGATCCAGCCGCGGTAGCGCACCGACTTCACCCTGGCCTTGTCCAGCCACGGCACCAGGAACAGGATCGCAATGGCCGAGAACATCACCAGCACGCCACCGAGCTTGTTCGGTACCACGCGCAACATCGCGTAGTAAGGCGTGTAGTACCAGACCGGCTTGATGTGTTCGGGGGTCACCAGGCGGTTGGCCTCGGTGAAGTTGTCGTGTTCCAGGAACAGGCCGCCGAAGCCCGGTGCGAAGAAGATGATGAAGGCGGCGATGATAAGCAGGAAGCCGGCGCCGACACCATCCTTGAGCGTGTAGTACGGATGGAACGGAATACCGTCGGCCGGAGCATTCGGCGACCAGCGGTTGCCCTTCGGCCCCTTCTTGATCTCCACGCCATCGGGGTTGTTCGACCCCACTTCGTGCAGCGCGCCCAGATGCAGCACCACCAGCAACAGCAGCACCAGCGGCAGTGCGATGACGTGCAGCGCGAAGAAGCGGTTGAGCGTGGCGTCACTGGGCAGGTAGTCGCCCATGATCCATTCGGTCAGGCCGTTGCCGATCACCGGTATCGCGCCGAACAGCGAGATGATCACTTTGGCGCCCCAGAACGACATCTGGCCCCACGGCAGCACATAGCCCATGAAGGCCTCGGCCATCAGCACCAGGTAGATCAGCATGCCCAGGATCCACACCAGCTCGCGCGGCTTCTGGTAGCTGCCGTACAGCAGGCCACGGAACATGTGCAGGTAGACCACGATGAAGAACAGCGAGGCGCCGGTGGAGTGCATGTAGCGGATCAGCCAGCCCCACTCCACATCACGCATGATGTATTCGATGGAGCCGAACGCCTCCGCGGCGCTGGTCTTGTAGTGCATCGTCAGGAAGATGCCGGTGACGATCTGGTTGACCAGCACCAGCAGTGCCAGCGAACCGAAGTAGTACCAGATGTTGAAGTTCTTCGGCGCGTAATACTCGGTAACGTGCTTGCGGTAGACCGGCATCAGGCCCGGCGCGCGGGCATTGACCCAGTCGGCGACGCCGCTGGCGGTACGGGCGAGGATATTGGCCATCAGGCTGCCCCCTGCGGATCGACACCGATGATGATGGTGTTGTCGTCCTGGTAATGGTGCGCGGGCACCTTCAGGTTGATCGGTGCCGGCACATCCTTGAAGACGCGGCCGGACATGTCGAAGCGCGACTTGTGGCAGGGGCAGAAGTAGCCCCCCTTCCACTGCGGGTCGTAGGGCTCAGGCCGGATCTCGGCGACCATTTCCGGCGAGCAGCCCAGGTGCGTGCACAGGCCGACCAGCACGGAGATGTCCGGCTTGATCGAGCGCAGCTCGGGGTTCTGCTTCAGCACGTAGTCCGGCTGCTGGTCCTTCTCGCCGGACTCGGGGTCCTTGAGGCGGCCATCCAGCCCGTGCAGTGCATCCAGGATCGCCTTGGACCGCTTGACGATCCAGATCGGCTGGCCACGCCACTCCACGATCAGGCGTTGGCCTTCCTGCAGGGCGCTGATGTCGGCCACGACCGGTGCACCGGCAAGCTTGGCACGGGCACTGGGGTTCCAGGATTTGATGAAAGGAACGGCGGTGAATCCGACGCCGACGGCGCCAACCACAGCAGTGGTGGCAGAAAGAAAACGCCGACGTCCGGTGTTGACTGGATCGTGTACCCCATCGTTGGCCATCCGGCACTCCGATATTGATTAGGTAGCTTTAAGGCTGCCAGCGGATCCGGTGGGGGCCAGAGCCGCATTGAATCATGGGCGAGTGTAGCGGAACCGTCGCGCGCCACACAACGCATTGCAACAACATTGATTACGGGGTTGCCGGCCAGCGGCCGGCACTACTGGTGTGTCAATGCGGTGCGGTAACGCTCGGCCAGCTGCCCAACCCGGCGCACGTAGTACTGGGTCTCGCTGTAGGGCGGCACGCCACCGTGGCGGTCGACCGCGCCTTCGCCGGCGTTGTAGCCGGCCGCGGCCAGGGTCAGGTCGCCATTGAAGCGCTTCAGCAACCACGCAAGATACTGCACGCCACCACGGATGTTCTGCCCCGCATCATAGGAATCGCTGACCCCGAAGCGGGCCGCGGTCGGCGGCATCAGCTGCATCAGGCCCTGCGCGCCGGCGCGGCTGAGCGCGGTCGGGTTGTAGGCCGACTCGGCGTGGATGATGGCGCGCACCACGGCTTCTTCGACGCCGAACTCGCGTGCGGCCGCGGTGATCTCGGTCTGGAACGCGGTGGTGTTCAAGCGCACCGAACCGAAGTCCACGCGTGGGTTGACGCCACAGGCATAACAGCGCTCCATGAAACTGTAGCGGATGGTACGCACCGGGCCGAGGTTGGCGACTTGGGTCGGCCGCGCACTGGTGTAGTGGCGCACCCCATCCTTCATGAAGGAATAGACCTGGCCGCTGACCATCCGCCCGGCCCGCGAGGCCGTCGGTACCGCGGCAGGCGCGGGTGCAGCAGGCGTCGGCGCGACTGCAGCGGGCGCAGCGGCGCTGGCCGCCACGGCGACCGGATTGCGTTCGATGCTGGCCACCGAGGTCGGCGCAGGCTTCGGTGCGGCCACCACGGGGCGCGGTGCCGGGCGGGTATCACGGCTGTAGCTGATGCTGCTGCAACGCGCGCCGGCCACTCGCTTGCTAACGTAGCTGGTGACCCCGTCGGCGCCCTGGCACTTGTACAGGGTGCCAGCGCTGGCCGGCGCAGCGGTCAGCGCAGCGATGATGATCGCCGTTGTCCCCAGTATCCCCTTCATGCCGCGAGTGTCCCAGCTTCGCCGGGGCTTGCCAAGCGACGCGGCTCAGCCTGTGACCGGCGGCACAGCCAGCACCTGGCCCAATCCGGCCAAACGCTGTGCCAGCTCATCGCGCAGGCCCGGCGGTGTGGTCCACAACGCCACCGGCACCCGGTCCAGGCTGAGGATCTGCGCCAGCATCATGCCGCCGCTCTCGGCGCCCATGCGCAACAGGCAATGGTCGGCGCCATCAGCCTCCAGCACACCACACCACGGCGGGATGCGCCCTTCCAGCTCGGTGCGGCTGCCGGCCAGGCGGACGATGGCCTGCAGCGCGAAGGGCGCCTGGCTGACCGCCTGCCGCACCATCACGTCCGGGGGCGCGGGCGTGCGTCGATGCATGCCCGGCCCGGCGCATTCGCGCACCGCGCCCATCCGGTCCACGCGCAGGGTGCGCCAGTCCTGGCGGCCCAGATCCCAGGCCAGCAGGTACCAGCGCCGCCCATAGTTGACCAGGTGCTGCGCCTCGACCTCGCGCTGGGTCACCGCCTCCTGCGCACTGCGGTACTCGAAGGCCAGCCGTGACGCCTGCCGGCAATGCTGGGCCAGCCGTCCCAGCAGGCGTGCGTCAGTGGAGGGAAGGTCGGACAGGGTGGCCGTCGCCGCATGCACCTCGCCGGCCTGCTGGCGGCGACGGGTCGGCACCAGCGGGTCGAGCTTGGACAACAGGCCCCGGGCGGTGTCGTCGATGCCAGCGACGGTCGCGGACGCGGCCCGCAGGGCGATCGCCAGGGTCGTCGCCTCGTCCTCGTCCAGCAGCATCGGCAGTACCGGTGCCCCGGCCCCGAGCTGATAGCCGCCACCGACCCCCGACGAGGACCGGACCGGATAGCCCAGTTCGCGCAGGCGTTCGATATCACGGCGGATGCTGCGCCGGTCCACGCCCATGCGCTCGGCCAGCTCAGCCCCGGACCACTGGCGGCGGGCCTGCAGCAGGGCGATCAGGCGCAGCAGTCGATGGGCGGTATGGCGCATGAAGAATCGAGGACAGAAGTCGTCCGCAATAGTGCCCCAGGATGGCTTCCAGTTCACCCACCCACCGCAAGGAGCAATGCCATGAACTCACGCCAGATCACCCTGTACCACGCCGCCCGATCCCGCTCGAGCGGCGCCGTGGCCCTGCTCGAAGCGCTGGGTGCCGACTACCGCATGCAGGTGCTGGACCTGAAGGCCGGTGCCAACCTGGCCCCGGCCTATCTGGCCATCAACCCGATGGGCAAGGTGCCGGCCATCGTCCACAACGGCGCACTGGTGACCGAGCAGGTCGCCATTTATCTGTACCTGGCCGACCTGTATCCGGAGGCCGGGCTGGCGCCGCCGATCGGCGACGCCCTGCGCGGCCCCTACCTGCGCTGGATGGCCTTCTACGGTGCCTGTTTCGAGCCGGCGATGATCGACAAGGCGATGCACCGCGAGCCGCCGCCGCGCATGATGTCGCCGTACAACGACGCCGAGACCGTGCTGCAGGTGGTCGAGGCCCAGCTGGCACAGGGTCGCTACCTGCTCGGCGAGACGATGAGTGCCGCCGACGTGCTGTGGGGCAATGCGCTGGCCTGGACCACGGCCTTCGGTCTGGTGCAGCCTGCACCGGCCACGGCTGATTACATCGCACGGATGAGCGCGATGACCGCCTTCGACCGTTCGCGGCAGATCGATGCGGAGCTGGCGGCGGCATAAGCAGCGCCGGCTGGAGCAGCGCCGGCTGGCTTTCCTTGTAGAGCCGAGCCCACGCTCGGCTGGCTTCAGTAGATCCAGGCCATGCCAGGCTGCCCCTGGGAAGCGGGAAGAGCAGCCGAGCGTGGGCTCGGCTCTACAAGGGCGCGGCGGCTGGCGCGGGATGCGGGTAGAATTGCCCGCTTTCCCGCCACCCGAATGGATTAAGCGCCATGACCGGGACGCCAGACGTCTTTCCGCCCGCCACCCCGGGCGGTACCCCGCTCGTTGCCCTGCCCGCTGGTCCGCGCAAGCCTGACCAGGTCAAGGGCAAGCTGTACATCAAGACCCACGGTTGCCAGATGAACGAGTACGACTCGGCCAAGATGGCCGACGTGCTTGCCGCCAGCGATGGCCTGGAACTGACCGACAGCCCGGACGACGCCGACGTCATCCTGGTCAACACCTGCTCCATCCGCGAGAAGGCGCAGGAGAAGGTGTTCAGCCAACTCGGCGTGTGGAAGGGCCTGAAGAACAAGGGCCGCGAGGTCATCATCGGCGTGGGCGGCTGCGTTGCCTCGCAGGAAGGCGAAGCGATCATCAAGCGCGCCCCGTTCGTGGACCTTGTGTTCGGCCCGCAGACCCTGCATCGCCTGCCGGAACTGATCCGCGCGCGGCGCGAGCAGAAGCGCCCGCAGGTGGACATCAGCTTCCCCGAGATCGAGAAGTTCGACCGCCTGCCCGAGCCACGCGCCGAAGGTGCCTCGGCGTTCGTGTCGATCATGGAAGGCTGTTCCAAGTACTGCTCGTTCTGCGTGGTGCCCTACACCCGCGGCACCGAAGTCAGCCGCCCGTTCGAGGACGTGGTGGTGGAAGTGGCGCAGCTCGCCGCGCAGGGCGTGCGCGAGATCAACCTGCTCGGCCAGAACGTCAACGCCTATCGCGGCCCGTATGGAGACGGTGAGTTTGCCGACCTCGGCCTGCTGATCCGCACCATCGCCGAGATCGATGGGGTCGGCCGCATCCGCTTCACCACCTCGCACCCGCTCGAGTTCAGCGATTCGCTGATCGATGCGTTCCGCGACGTTCCGCAGCTGGCCAACTTCCTGCACCTGCCGGTGCAGGCCGGCAGCGACCGCGTGCTGTCGGCGATGAAGCGCGGCTACACCGCGCTGGAATTCAAGTCGAAGATCCGCAAGCTGCGCGCGGTGCGCCCGGACATTTCAATCAGCTCGGACTTCATCGTCGGCTTCCCCGGCGAGACCGATGCCGACTTCGAGAAGACCATGAAGCTGATCGAGGACATCGGCTTCGACCACAGTTTCTCCTTCATCTATTCGCGTCGACCAGGTACGCCGGCGGCCGATCTGGAGGACACGATCAGCGATGCCGAGAAGCATGCGCGTCTGTCGCGCCTGCAGGAGCGCATCAATGCGCACGCCGCCAGCATCTCGGAGAAGATGGTCGGTACCGTGCAGACCGTGCTGGTGGAAGGGCCGTCGCGCAAGAACCCGAACGAGCTGACCGGCAAGACCGAGAACATGCGGTCGGTGAATTTCCCGGCGCCTGCGCGCCTGATCGGGCAGTTCGTGGATGTGGTGATCACCGAAGCGCTGACCAATTCGCTGCGCGGGCGCGTGGTGGCGGAATAAGGCGTGCCGACCAACGGTCGGCACCCACCGGGGTAGATGCCGACCGTTGGTCGGCATTCACTAATCCAGACGCTTGCGGAAACGCAGGATCGCCAGGGTCATCATCACCACGATGAAGGCCAGCAGCGCCAGTGCGTCGTGCCACAGCTCCCACAGCGAGGCGCCGCGCAGCATGATGCCGCGCACCAGGCGCAGGAAGTGGGTCAGCGGCAGCACTTCGGCCAGCCACTGCACCGGCCGCGGCATGCCGGCGAACGGGAACATGAAGCCCGACAGCAGGATCGACGGCAGGAACAGGAACAGGGTCATCTGCATCGCCTGGAACTGCGAACGCGCGCGCGTGGAGATCAGCAGGCCCAGCGCCAGGTTGGCCAGCACCAGCAGCACCGCGGCCAGGTAGATGTCGAGCAGGCTGCCGCGAATCGGCACCTGGAACAGCCAGGTGCCCAGCACCAGCACCAGCGTGGTCTGCAGCAGACCGATCGCTGCATAGGGCAGCACCTTGCCGACCATCAGTTCGCTGCGCGATACCGGCGTGGCGATCAGCAGTTCCATGTTGCCGCGCTCGCGTTCGCGCACCACCGCCACCGCCGTGAACATCACCAGGGTCATGGTCAGGATCACCCCGATCAGGCCGGGCACGATGTTCACCGCCGAGCGCCGTTGCGGGTTGTAGAAACTGGTCACGCTGACCTGGCCACCGGCAATGCTGCCTTCGCGCAGCGGCCGCGTATTGCTGGTCGGGCGCGTATCCAGTGGCACCTGCGCCAGCTGGATCGCCGCACTCTGCACCACGGTGTCGCTGCCATCGACCAGCACCTGTACCGCTTCGCGTCCATCGAAGCGGCGACGCTCGAAGTCGACCGGCACCACGATGCCGACGCTGATCTCGCCGCGGCGCAGCGCCTGCATCAGCTGGTCCGGCGTGTAGGCCTCGCTGCGTGGCGTGATCACGCCGGTGGCGACCATGTCCTGCACCAGCGCGCGTGAGGCGGTGCTGTTGGCCTGGTCGGCGATACCCGCATCGAGGTGGCGCAGGTTGAGGTTGATCGCATACCCGAACAGCAGCAGCTGCATCACCGGAATGCCGACGATCATCGCCAGCGTGATGCGGTCGCGGCGCAGCTGCCGCAGCTCCTTGAGCATGATCGCCCACAGCCTGCGCAGGTTCATGCCGCTGGCTCCCTGCCACGGCCACGGGTGGCGGCCACGAACACGTCCTCCAGGTTCGGCGCCACGATTTCGATATGCGCTTGCGGGTCGGCGCTGGCCAGCGCGCGCCGCAGCACTGCGACATCCGCTGCGCCCTCATTGCACAGCACGCGCAGATGGGTGCCGATCTGCGCCACGCTCAGCACGCCGGGCAGCTCGGCCAGCACGCGGCTGGCCTGGCGTGGCTGCGATGACGTGACCTGCAGCGTGCGTCCTTGCAGCCGTGAACAGAGCTCGGCCGGCGTGCCGTCGGCCACCAGTGCGCCGCGATCAAGGATCGCCAGGCGATGGCAGCGCTCGGCTTCGTCCATGTAATGGGTCGACACCAGCACCGTGGTTCCCGCGTCGGCCAGTTCGAACAGGGCCTCCCAGAAGTCGCGGCGCGATTCCGGGTCGACCGCGCTGGTCGGCTCATCCAGGAACAGCAGTTCGGGCGAATGCACCACGGCGCCGGCCAGGGCCAGGCGCTGCTTCTGTCCACCGCTGAGCGTGCCGGCCAGCTGCGGCTGCCGGTCCTGCAACCGGTACTGCTGCAGCAGCGCATCGACCCGTTGCCGGGCCTGGTTGCGCGGCAGGTCCTGGATGGCGGCGAGGAATTCCAGGTTCTCGCGTACCGACAGGTCTTCGTACAGCGAGAAGCGCTGGGTCATGTAGCCGATGCGCCGGCGCAGTGCTTCGGCCTGCTCGGGAACCGCCAGGCCCAGCACCTCGATCTGCCCCGCACTGGGTTCCAGCAGGCCGCACAGCATGCGGATGGTGGTCGACTTGCCTGACCCGTTCGGGCCCAGGAAGCCGTACACCTGCCCGCGCGGGACGGTCAGGTCGACCTTGTCCACGGCCAGCAGTTCACCGAAGCGGCGAGTCAGGCCCTGCGCATGCACCGCGATGTCCGCACCGGTGTTCAGAAGCGCACCTGCACCGGCAGTCCGGCCGGAAGCTTCTGCATGTCGCTGGCTGCATCCACTTCGATCTCGGCGAGGTAGCTCAGGCGCTCGACGTCATCGCCGGTCAGTGCGTAGTACGGGGTGAAAGAAGGCTCGCTGCGGATCGCGCGCACATGGCCCTTCAGTACGGTGGTGCCCCCTCCCTCCAGCTGTATCTGCGCTGGCTGACCGACCTTGACCTGCAGGCGCAGCGGCTGCGGCAGGTAGACGCGCGCATAGGGGCGCTCGCCGACCAGCATCACCGCCAGCGGCGCCCCGATCGGTGCCTGGTCACCCTGCCGGTAGGGCAAGGCATCGATCACGCCATCGCGCGGTGCGCGCAGCTGCAGCTTCTGCAGGTTGACGCCCTGCACCACTTGCTGCGCCTGTGCGGCGTCGGCGGCCGCCTGGCCCTGGGCGATGTCCTGCGCGCGACTGCCGTGCACCCGTTCCAGCCAGGCCTGCTCGGCGGCACGCACGCTGGCCGCGGCATGGCCGGCGGCCGCCCGTGCACGGTCCAGCTCGGCGGCGGCGATCAGGCGCTGGCGTGCCAATGGCTGCACCCGACGATAGTAGGCAGTGGCTTCAGCAGACTGCGCGCGCAACGCGGCCAGTTGTGCCTGGGCCTGTGCGATCTGTTCCTGCCGCGGGCCGAGCTTCAGCTCTTCCAGCTGGGCCTGCGCGCGCGCCGTGTCGGCCTGCGCCGCCGCGAACTGCGCGTCGCCGCGGGCGGGATCGAGCTGCATCAGCACGGCCCCGGCCTTGACCCGCTGGCCCTCGCGCACCTCCACCGTGGCGATCACCTCGGCCGCCGGCGCCGGCACCGTGATCCGGTCCCACTCCAGCGTGCCCAGCGCCGTTGGCGTTGACTGCCCACAGCCCGCCAGCAGGCCGATGCCCGCCAGCCCGAGTCCACGCATCCCGTTGCCGATGCCCATGCCATCCCCTCCTGCGACGGCGACACGGTGCCACCTGCCCCGTGCACCCTCAATGATTCCGATCAGCCCTGACGGTTTTTTCGCCAAGCGCGGACAAGCCTTTTGCTGCAAGGTTCCTCGCCACCTATCCACAGCTTGATTCAGCATCATTCCACAGCCGGTGTGGAGAACCGGACGGGGGCGGCCGTACTGGCTGCCTGGCAGCGGAAGATGCGCTGCCGTCACGGGAGCGGCCGACCGTGACGGTTTTTTCACCACCACCTCATACGCCTTGTGGCACAAGCACTGCGAAGGCCTATCCACAGGTTTTCGCGCCCCCCGTCCACACCGGGTGTGGAAAACCGCGTATCGGCCCGCCGCTGGCCGCATGCCCGGTACGCGCGTAACCTTGTCACCCCGAGTCCATCGCGGTGGACGGCGACCCCGCCCCACCCCAAGCAATGAAAAGCATCGATCATCGAGACTTCACCCTGTCACCGGAAGACAACGAGCGACTGGCCAACCTGTGCGGCCCCTTCGACGGGCACCTGCGCCAGATCGAGCTGAAGCTCGGCGTGGAGATCGCCAATCGTGGCTTCGTGTTCCGCATCAGCGGGCCCAACGAAGCCATCGTCGAGGCGCAGAAGCTGGTTGAAGCGCTGTACGCCGAAGCCGGCGAAACCACCTTCGACAACCACGCCATCCACCTGCGCCTGGCGCAGGCCAACGTCGAGCAGATCGCCGAACGCTCCTACGAAGCGCAGGACGTGGCAATCAAGGTCAAGCGTGGCACGGTACGTGGCCGCGGCGCCAACCAGGGCCGCTACCTGCACCAGATCGCCACGCATGACATCAACTTCGGCATCGGCCCGGCCGGAACCGGCAAGACCTTCCTGGCCGTGGCCAGCGCGGTCGAAGCACTGAACGAGTCACGGGTGCAGCGCCTGATCCTGGTGCGCCCGGCGGTGGAAGCCGGCGAGAAGCTGGGCTTCCTGCCCGGCGACCTGAGCCAGAAGGTCGACCCGTACCTGCGACCGCTGTACGACGCCCTGTACGAGATGATGGGCGTGGAGAAGGTGGTCAAGCTGCTGGAGAAGAACGTCATCGAGATCGCGCCGCTGGCCTACATGCGCGGCCGCACGCTCAACGATGCGTTCGTGATCCTGGACGAGGCGCAGAACACCACCATCGAACAGATGAAGATGTTCCTGACCCGCCTGGGCTACGGCTCCACGGCGGTGGTCACCGGTGACCTGACCCAGACCGACCTGCCCAAGCACGTGAAGTCCGGCCTGCGCGACGCGATCGATGTGCTGCGCGAGGTCGAGGGCGTCAGCTTCACCTTCTTCGAATCCCGCGACGTGGTCCGGCATCCGCTGGTGGCGCGCATCGTCAGCGCCTACGACCGCCGCGACCTGCATCAGATCCAGCCTGGAGCAACGCCATGACCCGTGGTCCCGTGCGACTGGACGTCGCCGTCAGTTATGCCCTGCCGCGTACCGGGCTGCCGGCCGCAGTGAGCTTCCGCAAGTGGGTGGCCGCTGCGTTGAAGGGCCGCATCCGTGAGGCCGACCTGGCCATCCGCGTGGTCGATGCCAAGGAGGGGCAGTCGCTGAACCGCCATTACCGTGGCAAGGACTACGCCACCAACGTGCTCAGCTTCCCGGCCGACGTGCCCGAAGGCCTGCCCAAGGGCGTCAAGTTTCCATTGCTCGGCGACCTGGTGATCTGCGCACCGGTGGTGGCCCGCGAAGCCGACGAACAGGGCAAGGCGCTCAACGCCCATTACGCGCACCTGACCGTGCACGGCGTGCTGCACCTGCTTGGCTGGGACCACGAGGACGACAAGGAAGCCGACGCAATGGAACAGCTGGAGCGCGAGATCCTGGCCGAGCTCGGCATCGCCGATCCCTACGCCGGCGAGCGCTGACGGCCACGCATACCGGGTTCATCACAGAGGACACCCCCATCGCGCTGTTGCCCGCACTCATTGCCGCTCTTCTGCAGGTAACCACTGCCCCGGGCATCGACCCCGACCGGGAACGACCGTCGCCGTTCCCGGCCAGCGACAGCGCCGCCGACATTGCCGCCAAAGTCGCCGAGATGCAGGCCTTCTTTGACGTCAGCCAGCAGACGGCCCGCCAGGCGGTCGCCGAGGCGCAGCAGCACGCGTTGATGGAACGCTTGAGAGCGCGCCACGCGGCACGCCTGGCCGGTATGTGGGTGGACAATGCGACGGGGTGGAACGTCGTCGTGCGATTGACTGGCCCAGCCTCTGAGGCGGATGAGACCCATCCAGGGGCGGACGGCCCGCAACGCGTGCGCTACATCATCGGCGCTTCAATGACCGAAGCGGAGATGCAGCGCCGTCTTCAGGCGCAGCAGGGCTGGTTCATCCCGCAGCTGCCCGGCCTGACCGGCTATGGCCTGGACGTCATGACCGGTGAACTGGAGCTGGAACTCCGGGATACCGCTGGCGCGCGCGCAACGGCGGCGACCGTGCGCGACCACCTGCAGGCGCTGCTGGGCTACCCGGTCAGGCTGCGCTGGTACCCAGCGGCATCGCACCTGCAATCTCCCTGACTGCGTAGAGACGCTCGCGATAGCCGACCGGGACCGGTACGATCACCGGCCTGCCTTCCGTTGCGGATCCAGTGCCCGTGCTGCGTATTGTCCTGCCCCTGCTGCTCGTCGCGTCCGCCCCGGCCGCTGCCTTGGACCTGCCGGCGCTGATCGAATGCCGCCAGGGCGTAGCCGATCACGCTGCACTGGCACCGCTGCTGGCTGATCCGCTGAAGGCCGTCGCCCACGGCCTGCAGCCGCTGCCCCAGGGCAACCAGTTCATGAGCGAGTACCGACTGGCCCAGCCGATCAGCGTGTTCGGCGACCGCACCGAACGGGTCGCCGTGGCCGGCTCCAGCATCATGGCGATCCTCGACCAGGCTGACCCGCGGCCGTTGGCCAAACGCCTGGCGCTGGAGACCGGCTACGACCAGGACGGCAAGTTCATGGCCGGCCGCGAGCTGGTCAGCCGCGACGTGACCGACCCGAAGAGCGGCGAGGCCCAGATCGAGTCGATCATCCTCAGCGTCTCCACCGTGGCCTCCCATCCGGGCAAGACCCTGGCCGGCTGTACCTACAGTCTGGACCTGCCTGAAGAAGAAGCCCCTGCCCGGCCTGAACTGGCCCCGCCGCCGATCACCGGACCGGGCAGCGACGGTCACTGACAGGCCGCCACATCCTGCTAGACTTGGGCCAACGCCCGGCCTGCCGGGTGCCTTTTTTCCAGAGATGTCAGAAGACGACAGTAGTAGCTCCCCTGCGGAGCACAGTGAAAAGAAGCGCGGTTGGCTTGAACGCCTGACCTCGGCCTTCTCCGGCGAACCCCACACCCGCGACGAGCTGGTCGCTGTCCTGCACACCGCGCAGGAAGAGGGTCTGATCGCCGCCGATACCCTGAAGATGATGGAAGGCGCCATTTCGGTGGCCGAGCTGACCGTGGGCGACGTGATGATCTCGCGCTCGCAGATGGTCTCGCTGCCGGTCGAAGCGCCCTTCCTGGAACTGATGAAGCAGGTGGTCGAATCGGGCCATTCGCGCTTCCCGGTGCACGGCGAGAACAAGGACGACATCCTTGGCATCCTGCTGGCCAAGGACCTGCTGCGCGGCGTGGTCGCCGACAACGGCCCGGCCAACGTGCGCGAGCTGCTGCGCCCGGCGGTGCTGATCCCGGAGGCGAAGAAGCTGAACGTGCTTCTGAAGGAGTTCCGCCTGTCGCGCAACCACATGGCCATCGTGGTCGACGAGTACGGCGGTGTTGCCGGTCTGGTCACCATCGAGGACGTGCTGGAGCAGATCGTCGGCGAGATCGACGACGAGCACGACGAGGCCGAGGATCCGTCCGCGCAGATCGCCATCCAGTCCGACGGCCAGTACGTGGTCGACGCGCTGACCCCGATCGGCGACTTCAACGAGCGCTTCGGCGCGACGTTCTCCGACGAGGACTACGACACCATCGGTGGCCTGGTCACCGAGGCCGTGGGCCACCTTCCGGAAGTCGGCGATGAGCTGGCACTGGACCGCTTCATGTTCCGCGTGGCCCGCGCCGATGCGCGCCGGGTTCAGGCCTTCCACGTGACCGTGCTGCCGCCGGACGCGCAGGACGACGCTTGAAGCGCCGCGGCCTGATCCTCATGGTGTGGCTGGCACTGTGGGTGCTGGCCATGGCCCTGCCGCTGGCGGCCTTCGCGCAGCCGGCGGCAGCCGTGCCCGCACCGGCCACCGCCAACGCGGAGGCCCCGGCCCCGCGCATCGGCGTGGTGACCATGCAGCCGGGCACGGTTTTCTTCGAACGCTTCGGCCATGACGCCATCGTCGTGGTCGATCCGGCCAGTGGCGAAGCGACCTCATACAACTTCGGCTACTTCGATCCGTCCGAGGACGACTTCATCAGCCGCTTCGTGCGCGGCGACATGATGTATTACCTGGTGGCGCTGCCGCTGCAGCAGGACCTGTCGTACTACGACGAGACCGGCCGCGGTGCCAGCGTGCAGTGGCTGGACCTGCGCCCCGAACAGGCGCGTTCCCTGGCCGCTGACCTGGCCGAGCGGGCCAAGCCGGAAAACGCGCGCTACCACTACGACTACTACACCGCCAACTGCGCCACGATGGTACGCGACACAGTGGACAAGGCACTGGGCGGTGGCCTGCAGTCGCAGTTGTCGGGGCGTTCGCGCGGCAACACCTACCGCAGCGAGTCGGTGCGCCTGGCCTCGCCCGCCCCGTGGATGTGGCTGGGCTTCGATGTCGGCCTGGGGCCGTTCGCCGACCAGCCGCTGTCGCGCTGGCAGGAAGCGTTCGTGCCGATGCGCCTGGCCGATGCGCTGCGCCAAGCACGCAACAGTGATGGCCGGCCGCTGGTGCAGTCCGAACAGGAACTGCTGCCACACCGCATCGATCCGGAGCCGAAGGAATTCGCGCGTCGCTGGTGGCCGTGGCTGCTGCTTGGTCTGGTCGTGGCCGGCGGCGTGCTGGCGCTGCGCAACCGGCCGCGCCTGCTGGCTGGGCTGGCCCTGCCGTTCTGGCTGTTGTGCGCCGTCGCCGGCAGCCTGCTGGTGTTCCTGTGGGGCTTCAGCACCCACTACGCCGCCTGGGCCAACCGCAACCTGCTGCTGCTTTCGCCGCTGGCCGTGCTGCTGCTGCCCGGAGCAATCAGCCTGCTGCGCCGGCGCGTGCCGGGGCGCATGTTCAGGGTCGTGCTGTGGCTGCTGGCGGTACAGGCCATGGCCGCGCTGGTACTGCACTGGCTGAGCCTGCAGGCCCAGTACAACGTGCAATGGATCGTACTGCTGTTGCCCGTGCACGCGGCACTGGCCTGGGTGTTGGGGCGCCGTCCTCACTTGTCCGAAACACGGCGCTGACGCACGATGGCGGGCATGTCATTGCCCGCCTCCGCTTCCGCCCCTGCTTCAGCCAACCCCGCCTGCGTCATCAACTGCGTCCACTATGATGACGAGGGCTTACGCCACGACATCAGCCTGGACGCCATCAGCGATGTCATCGCCAGTGGCAATGGCTTCGTGTGGGTCGGCCTGTACGATCCCAACGACGATGTGCTGCTGAAACTGCAGGAGGAATTCTGCCTGCACGACCTGGCCATCGAGGATGCGCGCAACGCGCACCAGCGGCCCAAGGTCGAGACCTACGGCAATTCAATGTTCGTGGTGGTGACCACCGCGCAGATGGTCGACGAGCGCATCCAGTATGGCGAAACCCATGCCTTCCTCGGCCCGCGCTTCCTGGTGACGGTGCGCCACGGCGCCTCGCTGTCCTACGCGCCGGTACGTGCTCGGGTCGAGCGTGAGCCGCAGCTGCTGAAGATGGGCCCGTCGTACTGCCTGTACGCGGTGACCGACTTCGTGGTCGACAATTACCTGCCGATCGTGCACCGCTTCCGCGACACCCTGGACCTGCTGGAAAAGGACATCTTCGCCGAGAACTACAAGCGCAGCACCGTGGTGCGCCTGTACGAGCTCAAGCGCGAACTGAACAAGATGCGGATGGCGGTGGCGCCGCTGCAGGATGTGCTGGCCCAGCTGCGCCGTTACCAGGGCGAGCTGGTTCCGGACGAAGTGAAGCTGTACATCCGTGACGTGCACGACCACGCGGTACGCATCAGCGATGTGATCGACACCCTGCGCGAGATGCTGGGCACCGCGCTCAGCGTGAACCTGTCGCTGGTGACGCTGGCGCAGGGCGAGACGGTCAAGCGCCTCGGTGCGTGGGCCGCGCTGCTGGCGGCACCGACGCTGATCACCAGCTGGTACGGGATGAACTTCAGCCACATGCCGGAGCTGAGCCAACCGTGGGCCTACCCACTGATGATCGTTGGTGTGGGCGGCGTCTGCGTGGGCCTGTACCGGTTGTTCAAGCGTTCGGGCTGGCTGTAGAGCGTATCGACCCGCGGTCGATACCCACAAAACCGGGGACATATCGACCAACGGTCGATACCCACCAGACTGGTAGGCCACGACCGTTGGTCGTGGCGCATTGCATGATCCATCAAGCCACGTAAACGGTCTTGATGTTCATGAACTCATGGATGCCGTGGTCGGCCAGTTCCCGGCCAAAGCCAGACTGCTTGCTGCCGCCGAACGGCAGCCGCGCATCGCTTTTGACGATGGCATTGACGAAGGCCGCACCGCATTCCATGCGTTGCGCGAAGGCTTCGCCGCGCACCGGATCGCGCGTCCACACACTGCCGCCCAGGCCGAAGCGCGTGTCGTTGGCCACGCGCAGTGCCTCGCTCTCATCAGCGACCCGGATCACCGCAGCCACCGGACCGAACAGTTCCTCGTCGTAGGCCGGCATGCCCGGGCCGACCTGGTCGAGCACCGTGGCCGGATAGCCGGCATGGGTGCCGGCAATCGGCTCGCCGCCTATCAGCACCCGCGCACCCTTGGCCACGCTGGCCTGTACCTGCTTGTGCAGTTCATCGCGCAGATCGGCACGGGCCATCGGCGCCAGCGTGGTGCCCCGCTCATCGGGGTCGCCGTACTGGCGCTCGGCCGCAGCTTCAACGAAGCGGCGGGTGAATTCATCGGCTACCGCCTCGACCACGATGAACCGCTTGGCCGCGATGCAGGTCTGCCCGCTGTTGTCGAAGCGCGACTTCACCGCTGCCGCAACCGTCTTGTCGAGGTCGGCATCGTCGAGCACCACGAAGGCATCGCTGCCACCCAGCTCCATCACCGACTTCTTCAATTGGCTGCCGGCGTTGGAGGCGATCGAGCGCCCTGCCCGCTCGCTGCCGGTCAGCGTCACCGCCTTCACCCGTGCGTCGCGCAGCACGTCGGCGGCCTGGTCGTTGTCGATGTGCAGCACGTCGAACACGCCGTCCGGCAGGCCGCCATCACGGCACACCGCCAGGATCAGGTCGGCACACTGCGGCACGTTGCTGGCGTGCTTGAGCAGGGCCACGTTGCCGGCCATGAACGCCGGTGCGAGGAAGCGGAACACCTGCCAGATCGGGAAATTCCACGGCATCACCGCGAATACACAGCCGATCGGCTCGTAGCGCACGTAGCTGCGCTGGGCTTCGGTGTCGATCAACTGCGGCTTGAGGTAGTCGGCCGCGTGGTCGGCGTAGTACTCGCAGGCGGCAGCGCACTTGTCGACCTCGGCCAGCGCTTCGGCCTTGAGCTTGCCCATCTCGTGGGTCATCGCCTGCTGCAGGTCGTCGCGGCGCGTGCGCAGCTGCGCCGCGATCTGGCGCAGGATCACGCCGCGTTCCTGCAGCGAACGCTCGGCCCAGCCGGGGAACGCATCGGCGGCGGCCTGCAGGCGCTGCTCGATGTCGGCAGCGCCCATCAGTTCATGGCGGTAGGTCACCTGGCCGGTGGCCGGGTCGACGATCTCGACGGTCATGGGGAATCTCCATCTGGAAGACCCCCATTGTGCGCCGCCGGCCGTGAGCCGGGTGTTGCCGGCACAGTGGGCGGATCGTGTACTCAGCCGTTGTCCTGCCGCGCCAGCTGCAGGTCGCGCTGGCGCCGCTTCTCGGCGCGGGCATTGATGTACCAGCCGATCACCGCGGCGATCGATACCGCCGACACCAGCAGCGTGGCCAGTGCATTGATCTTCGGGCTGATGCCCATGCGCACCGACGCGAACACCTTCATCGGCAGCGTGGTCGAGCCCGGCGTGGCGACGAAGCTGGCCACCACCACGTCATCCAGCGACAGGGTGAACGCCAGCAGCCAGCCCGCCACCAGCGCCGGCGCGATGATCGGCAGGGTGATGCGGGTGAACACGGTCAGCCGGCTGGCCCCGAGGTCCATCGCGGCTTCTTCCAGCGACAGGTCCATTTCCTGCAGGCGCGAAGACACCACCACGGTGACGAAGCACAGGGTGAAGGTGACGTGGGCGATCCAGATGGTGGCCAGGCCGCGCGCCGGGAAGCCGGGAATCGCGCCCATCGAGGCCAGCAGCGCCATCAGCGAGAAGCCCAGGATCACATCCGGCATCACCAGCGGCGCGGTGACCAGCGCACCGAACAGCGGCTTGCCACGGAAGCGCTTGAAGCGGGTCATCACCATCGCCGCCAGCGTGCCCAGCACGGTGGCGGTACAGGCGGTCCAGAACGCCACCACCAGGCTGGTCCACATCGCCTCCATCAGCGCGCGGTCGGCGAACAGGTCACTGTAGGCGCGGGTGGAAAACCCGGCCCAGACCATCGCCAGCCGCGAGCTGTTGAACGAATAGAACATCAACAGCAGGATCGGCAGGTACAGGAAGGCGAAGCCGAGCAGCAGCACGCCCAGCCCCAGGCCCTTGGCGGTACGCGGGCTCATGCCTGCTTCCCTTCCAGCAGGCGCTGCTGGGAACGGTTGAACAGCAGGATCGGCACCAGCAGCAACAGGATCATCGCCACCGCCATCGCCGACGCGCCCGGCCAGTTGCGGTTGTTGAAGAACTCGTTCCACAGCTGGCGGCCGACCATAAGCGTCTCCGAGCCCCCCAGCATTTCCGGAATCACGAATTCACCCACTGCCGGGATCATCACCAGCATGCAGCCGGCGATGATGCCGGCCTTCGACAGCGGCAGGGTGATGCGGAGGAAGGCCTGCCATGGCTTGGCACCCAGGTCGTAGGCCGCTTCCAGCAGGCGGTGGTCATGCTTGACCAGGTTGGCGTACAGCGGCAGCACCATGAACGGCAGGTAGCAGTAGACGATGCCGATGTAGGCCGCGGTCGGCGTATCGATCAACTGCAGTTTCGGCAGGCCCATCGACGTCATCAGCGCCTGCAGGCCGGTGAACTGCAGGAACTGGTCAAGCAGGCCATTGCGGTCCAGGATCGCCTTCCACGCGTACACGCGGATCAGGAACGAGGTCCACGACGGCAGCACCACCAGCATCATCGCCACGTTGCGTGCGGCCGGCGACAGGCGGGCGATGGCATAGGCCATCGGGTAGCCGATCAGCAGGGTCAGGAAGGTGGAGATGGCCGCGATCCTGATCGAGCTCAGGAAGGCCTGCGCATAGATCGAATCGCGGAACAGCGCCAGGTAATTCTCCAGGTTCAGCTTCAGCGAGAACCCGCCGTCCACGTACTGCAACAGCCAGGTATACGGCGGCGAGCCGACCCGGCTGAGCGAGAAACTGATCATCAGCACGATCAGGAACGGCACTGCGAAGAACAGCAGCAGCCACAGGTACGGAATGCCGATCACCGTGGCACGCAGCCCCGGCAGCCAGCGCTTCAGGCCGGCGACGCTCATGAGGTGAGCACCACGCCGTCGTTGTCGCGCCAGTGCACCCACACCTCGTCGCCCCAGGTGAAGCCATCACTGGCCCAGCGCTGCGAGTTGGCGAAGTTGGCCAGCACCTTGGCGCCGCTGGGCAGGCGCACGTGATAGACCGAGTGGCTGCCGAAGTAGGCGATGTCCTCGATCACGCCCTGCGCCTTGTTGGTGTGCCCTTCTGGCTCGTCCTTGCCGATCATCACCTTCTCCGGGCGCAGCGCGAACGCGACCGGCTGCCCTTCATAGCAGGTGATGCCATGGGCAATGTAGATCGGCGCCGGGAACAGCGGCGAGCGCACGGTCACGTACTCGGGCAGGTCCTCGTCGATCACCCCGTCAAACAGGTTGACCGAACCGATGAACTCGGCGACGAAGCGGTTGGCCGGCTGCTCGTAGACCTCGTCCGGCTTGCCGACCTGCTGGATCCAGCCGGCATCCATCACCGCGATGCGGGTGGCCATGGTCATCGCTTCTTCCTGGTCGTGGGTGACCATCACGCAGGTCACGCCCGACGATTCGATGATGCTGACCAGTTCCAGCTGCATCTGCGAGCGCAGCTTCTTGTCCAGCGCGCCCATCGGTTCGTCCAGCAGCAGCAGCTTCGGCCCCTTGGCCAGCGACCGCGCCAGCGCCACGCGCTGCTGCTGGCCACCGGACAGCTGGTGCGGCTTGCGCTTGCCCAGGTGGCCCATCTGCACCAGGTCGAGCATCTCGCCGACGCGCTTGCTGATCGCGTCCTTGCCCAGGCCATCCTGCTTCAGGCCGAAGGCGATGTTCTGCTCCACCGTCATGTGCGGGAACAGGGCATAGGACTGGAACATCATGTTGACCGGCCGCTGGTACGGCGGCAGCGCGTCCAGGCGCTGGCCATCGACGGTGATGCTGCCCTTGGTGGGCGTCTCGAAGCCGCCCAGGCAGCGCAGCAGGGTCGATTTACCACTGCCGGAGCCACCGAGCAGGGCAAAGATCTCGCCCTTGCGCACGTCCAGGTTGACGTCGTCGACGGCGACGAATCCGTCGAATTCCTTGCGCAGATCACGAATGGAGAGATAGCCGGGCGCACCGGTCGTGTCGACGACGGCGGCTACCGGCTGGGCTTCAACGGGCATGGGGGCTCCGGGAGCGGGCGGTGGACAGCGGCGGCCATTCTAACGGCCGGGGGCCGAAGGGGATATGACGGCAGTGGGTGGAAGCGGCCGCTGGCTCGCCCAGGCCCCCCCGAGGTGTGTCGGTTTTCCCCCGCCATGGTGGCCTGTGCGCCGGAAGGCCCGGGCTCTCCTCGACGCCCGGACGGCCGTCCCGGCCAGACACCACGGGCGGCGGCCCGATCTGCAACATTTTTCAGAGCGGGATCCATTGAATGCCCGGGACATTCCCCGCGCAATGCCCCGGATCTAGGCCTTGCATGGACCGACCCTGGTGATTTCCCTGGACAGCCCCTCCCCTTTCCCGCCCCGCCTGCCAGGCTGCCTGCCTGCACGGCTGCCGCTGGTCATCATCGGCGCCGGCCAGGCCGGGTTGTCGCTCAGCGCGCTCCTGCAGGAGGCCGGCGTCGAGCATCGCGTGCTGGAGGCCGAAACCGTGGGTGCCAGCTGGCGGCGACGCTGGGATTCGTTCCAGACCAACACCGCCAACGCGACCATGGCCCTGCATGGCCATGCCTATGCCGGGGATGACCCGGAAGGGTTCATGGGGGCCCCGGAAGTGATCCGGAGGCTCCGCGACTATGCCGACGAGCGCTCGTTGCCGATCAGCGAAGGGTGCGTGGTCCATCGGGTCGGGCCCGAGTCCGGTGGCTATGCCATCGACAGCAGCCGGGGATTGATCCATGCCCAGGCGGTGGTGGTTGCCACCGGTGAATACCGCCGGGCGCGGTTGCCCCGGGCCCCGTTCGCGCCCGCACCAGGCCTCACCGTGCTGCACTCCAGCGACTACCGCGGTCCCGGCCAGCTACCCGAGGGCGCGGTGCTGGTCATCGGCGGCGGCCAGTCCGGCGCGCAGATCGCCCAGGACCTGCGCGACGGTGGTCGCAGCGTGTACTGGTCATTGGCCGATCGTCATTCGCACACCCGTCGGCTGCGCGGCAAGGACTCGATGACCTGGTGGGACATGGCCGGGCGCATCCATCAACACGTAAGCCAATCGGCGGCCGTACTGGCAGGCGAGCCGGACGCGCTGCGCAAGGCCCGCACCGCGGAGTTCCCCCTGATTTCCGGCAAGGGAGGCGCCGGCCTGGGCAGTTCGATCAGCCTGCTGGCGATGCACCGTGCAGGCATCAGGTTGCTGGGCCGGTTGCAGGAATTCAATGGAAACACCGCCCGCTTCGCCGATGTCCGCCCGCAGCTTCGCACCGCGATCGAAGCGACGCGGGCCGAGTACGCCTATCTCGATTCGCTGGCCAGCGCGTACTACGCCACGCGGCCCGAGCCGCGCACCGACGATGCCCGCTACATTCCCGAAGAGGTCTACCTGCACTGGGAGCCGGAACCGTCCCCGTGCGAGCTGGATCTGCCGTCCGCAGACATCCGCTCGGTGGTGCTGGCCACCGGTTTCGTCGCCGAGTGGCCCTGGCTCGATGTACAGGGCGCGCTGGATGCCCACGGCTATCCGCTGGGCGAGTTTGGCGTTTCCCCGCAACCGGGCTTGTTCTTCATCGGCATGCACAACCTGCAGCGGATGAGTTCGTCGTTCCTGTGCAACGGCGGCCGCGATGCACGCGACCTGCTGCCGGCCATCCTGAGGCACCTTGGCGAGGGCGGCGGTACCGATTCCGGCACGGTGAAGCAAGGCGGCCGCCGGGCAACGCCCGGCGGCGCCAGACCCGCTTAACGGCCGGTCTTCACCTCGGTCCACAGCCGGGTGTAGAGCTTGTCAGTCTCCGGCGTGTTGATCGAGTAGGTGAACATCTTCTCGGCCACGTCAGCCGGCGGATAGATCGTCGGGTCGGTGCGGATCGCCTCGTCCACCAGCGGTGTCGCGGCCGGGATCGGGTTGGCGTAGTGGATGAAGTTGGTGTTGGCCGCGGCGACCTTCGGTTCCAGCAGATAGTTGATGAACCTGTAAGCCGCTTCCGGGTGCTTGGCGTCCTTCGGGATCGCCAGCATGTCAAACCACTGCGGCGCACCTTCCTTCGGGATCGAATAAGCCACGTGCACGCCATTGCTGGCTTCCTCGGCGCGGTCGCGGGCCTGGATGATGTCACCCGACCAGCCGACCACCAGGCAGGTGCCGCCATTGGCCAGCGAACCGACGTACTGCGAGGAGTGGAAATTCTGCACGTACGGGCGGATCGACTTCAGCAGGTCGGCCGCCTTCTGCAGTTCGGCCGGGTCGCCGCTGTGCGGATCCAGGCCCAGGTAATGCAGCGCGATCGGGATCATGTCGGCCGGCGTGTCCAGGATGGTCACGCCGCAGTCCTTCATCTTGCTGATGTTCTCCGGCTTGAACACCAGGTCCCAGCTGTTGGCGATATCGGTGCTGCCGCCGAAGCGCTGCTTCAGCATGTCCACGTTGTAGCCGATGCCGGTGGTGCCGATCATGTACGGCACGCCGTACTGGTTGCCCGGATCCTGGGTGGCGATGCGCTTCATCACCGCCGGATCGAGGTTGGCCAGGTTCGGGATCTTGCTCTTGTCCAGCGGCAGGAACACGCCGGCCTGGATCTGGCGGCCGAAGAAGTTCAGGGTCGGCACCACCACGTCGTAGCCGCTGTTGCCGGCCAGCAGCTTGGTCTCGACCATCTCATCGCTGTCGAACACATCGTAGGTCACCTTGATGCCGCTCTCCTTCTCGAAGGTCGGAATGGTGTCCTCGGCGATGTAATCGCTGTAGTTGTAGACGTTCAGGACCTGGCTGTCCTGCGCGCCGCCGTTGCCACCGCCACAGGCGGCAAGCATGGCGGAGGCCAGGCCGAGCGTGAGGATACGCAGCTTCATCGGGTGCTCCAGAATGCGGGAAGGGGGGCCGGCGGGGCCGGCGACGGGTGCCAGCCTACCCCCCGGCGGCGGATTTTTCTATTCCAGATGCTCAGACGTTCAGCAGCAGGAACTCGCGCTCCCACGAGCTGATGACGCGGAAAAAGGTCTCGTATTCCTTGCGCTTGACCGAGATGTAGGCGCGGCAGAAACGCTCGCCCAGCAGGGCCTGGAGCTCGCTGCACTGCTCCAGCCCGTCCAGTGCCTCGCCCAGCGAGCGCGGCAGGTTGTAGCCCAGTTCCTTCGCGCTGCCGGTCACCGGCGCGTCCGGCGCCAGCCGCTCGCGGATGCCGAGCAGGCCGCAGGCCAGGGTCGCGGCCATCGCCAGGTAGGGGTTGGCGTCGGAGCCGGCGAAACGGCTCTCCACGCGCATGTTTTCCGGCGTATCCAGCGGCACGCGCAGGCCGCAGGTGCGGTTGTCGAAGCCCCAGTGCACGTTGCTCGGCGAGACTTCGCCGAACACCAGGCGCCGATAGGAATTCACGTTCGGCGCGAAGAACGCCATCGCCTGCGGCGCGTACTTCTGCAGGCCGCCCAGGTAGTGGCCGAACACCGGGCTGAACTCGCCCTCAGCATCGGTCTCGCCAGCGAACACATTGCTGCCATCGCTCACCCGCACCAGGCTCTGGTGGATGTGCATGGCACTACCGGGCTCGTTCTCCATGGGCTTGGCCAGGAACGTGGCGTACACCCCGTGGCGCATCGCCGCCTCGCGCATGGTGCGCTTGAACAGGAACACCTGGTCGGCCAGGTCCATCGCATCGGCATGGGTGAAGTTCACCTCCAGCTGTGCTGCGCCGGATTCGTGGATCAGCGTGTCCACGTCCAGCTTCATCGCATCGGCGTAGTCGTACATCAGGTCGAGGATCGGGTCGAACTCGTTGACCGCGTCGATCGAGTACGACTGCCGCGCGGTCTCCGGGCGCCCCGAGCGACCGGCCGGTGGCAGCAGCGGGAAGTCCGGGTCGGTGTTCTTCTGCACCAGGAAGAACTCCAGCTCCGGCGCCACCACCGGGCGCAGGCCCAGTTCCGCATAAGCCGCCAGTACGCGGCGCAGCACGTTGCGCGGCGCAAGCTCGTGCGGTTCGCCGCTCTTGGTGTAGCAATCGTGGATGACCTGCGCGGTGGCATCGGCTGCCCACGGCACCATGCGCACCGTATCCGGATCGGGCCGCAGCATCATGTCCGAGTCCGACGGCGAGGTCAGGTCGTAGTAATCGTCAGGGAACTCGCCGGTGACGGTGGTGGCGAAGATGCCTTCCGGCAGGCGCGTGCCGTAGTCGTGCGAGAACTTGTCGGCAGGAATGATCTTGCCGCGGGCGTTGCCGGTGATGTCCGGCACCAGGCATTCCACCTCGGTGATGCGCCGCTCCTTCAGCCAGCGCAGCAGGCTGCTTTCCTGCGGTGCGGGGGGCGTGGCCGTCTTGCGCGGGCGCGTTCGGGAACTCATCGGGAATCCAGTCGGTTCTGTTGGTGCTGCCGGCAAGCTTGGCCGAACGCACGGAAAATAGCGTGATAGAACGGCGTCTGCGTGACACGCCACTCCGGATGCCACTGTACGCCGAGCACAAATCCATGGTGCAGGCTGCGCGCTGCCTCGACCAGTCCGTCATCGGCCATGGCCTCGACCTGCAGGCCCTGCGCGAGGCGGGCGATGCCCTGTCCGTGCACCGAATTGACCTGCGCGCGGCCACTGCCGTGCCACTGCGCCAGCCAGCCATCGGTGGCCAGGGTCACCGCATGGGCCGGCCCATACTGCACTTCCACCAGCGCCTGCGGGTCTTCGCGATGGTCGGCCAGGCCGGCCACCGCATGCACCTGCGGATGCAGGCTGCCACCCAGCGCGACGTTCAATTCCTGGAAACCGCGACAGATCGCCAGCACCGGCAGGTCCAGCGCCAGCGCTTCGTGCAGCAACGCAAAGGCATTGGCATCCCGGGCCGGATCATGCGGATTGCCTGGCCAACTGCGGCCACCCTCGTAGTGCTGCGGTTCGATATTGCTGACCGCGCCCGTCAACAGCAGGCCATCGAGCCCAAGCAGCCAGTCGCTGGCCGGCAACGGTGGCTGCAGGCTCGGCAACACCACCGGGGTCACCTCGGCCGCCTCGGCCAGCGCGCGCACGTACTTCTCGCCGGCCACCGCGAAACGGTGGTGGCCGAGCACGGTGCTGTCGGTGGGCAGGCCCACCCAAGGCAGGCGGCGCATGGGGACACTCCTTGGCGTGCCGACACGTTACCCGTCGCCTGGCAACGGCGGCAAGTCGCTGCCGTCACACCGCAGCTGCCGCGCATCGGCGAAACTACCAGGGTGAACGCTGATCGACCTGCCCTGCTCCGCCCTCCCGCACTGCACCCGCGAGGCCTGCAGTGAGCGCCGCGTTTCCGCCCAGCTGGTATGCCTCCAGCCTGCCCGAACCGCCCGCACTGCCCTCGTTGCAGGGGCAGGTGCAGGCCGACGTTGCGGTGCTGGGCGCCGGCTATACCGGCCTGACCGCCGCACTGGAACTGGCCGCGCGTGGCCAGCGCGTGGTGGTGCTGGACGCACAGCGGGTCGGCTGGGGCGCGTCCGGCCGCAATGGTGGCCAGGCGCTGGCCGGCTATGGCTGCGAGGTGGACGAACTGGAGCGTCAGCTCGGCCGTGACGATGCGCGCCACCTGTTCGACTGGTCGCGCGAAGCGGTACAGGCGATGCGCAGGCGCATCGATCGCCATGGTATCGACTGCCATTGGGTGGAGGGCCACGCCAGCGTCGCCATCCGCGAACGCCACGAGCGCGACCTGCAGGCCAACTGCGAGCACCTTCAGCGCCACTACGACTACCCGATGCAGTGGTGGGACCGTGATGCCCTGCGCGCGCAGCTGGACAGCCCGCGCTACCGCGCCGCGATGTTCGATCCGCACAGCGCGCACTTGCACCCGCTGGCCTATGCGCGTGGCCTGGCCGATGCGGCGCGCGCGGCCGGCGTGGTGATCCACGAGAACTCCGCAGTGACCCGCGTGCAGCGCGGACCGCAGCCCACCCTGCATACCGCGCAGGGAAGCGTGCGCGCTGCGCATCTGGTGGTGGCCGGCAATGCCTGGCTGCAGGGCCTGCTGCCCGACCTGGAACGGCGGATCATGCCGGTCGGCACCTATATCGGCGCCAGCGCGCCGCTGGGGGCCGAGCGCGCCCGCGCCCTGATCGGCAACAACATGGCCGTGGCCGACACCGCGTGGGCACTGGACTATTTCCGCCTCAGCCACGACCACCGGCTGCTGTTCGGCGGCCGCGCCAGTTACTCGGCGTTGCCCCCACCCGGCCTGCACAGGGTGATGCAGCGGCGCATGCACCAGGTGTTTCCACAACTGGCCGACGTGCCGCTGGAGCAGGTCTGGGGCGGTTACGTGGACATCACCCGCAACCGCGCTCCGCATTGGGGCCGGCTGGACGGCAACCTGTACTTCGCGCAGGGGTTCTCCGGCCATGGGGTGGCCGCCGCCGGGCTGGCCGGCGAAGTCATCGCCGCCGCGATTGCCGGCCAGAGCGAGCGCCTGGACGTGTTCCAGCGGCTGCGGCATGCGCCTTTCCCTGGCGGCCGGCTGCTGCGCACGCCGCTGCTGGTGGCGGCGATGTCGTGGTACAAGCTGCGGGATGCGTTGTGGTGAAGATTCTGCATCTCCACCTGTATTGAACGTTCTGACAAGCGCACCGCAGCGCTGATCGTGCTGCACACGTCACAGATTTTCACGCAACATGTGTGATGGATGGTTGGTCAATTACCTAAATGCGCAGCTGTGCAATTGCATAATCGTTCGCAGACCGATAACGTCCTGAGAAACCGGGCCCCGCGGCGAATGGAAGCTGACAGGGGACACGTAGGAGAGGGGGACGTGCGATTGGACTGGTGGAAAGAAGGATTGTTGCTGAAGGTGCGCATTCGTCCGGCTGGCCTGATGCTTGCCTTGCTTTATGCAGTTGCCTATTGGGCAACCCGACAGCTGTCGCTGGATCAGTTCTATTTGCCAGCCGGCATCCGGGTGGCGGCCGTACTGTTGTGCCCGCCGCGCCTGTGGCCTTATCTGCTGCTGGGCGAATATGCGTACTTTGCACAGTCCCGCGTGCCAATGATCGAGAAGTACGGCCTGACATGGGTCATTGTTGCCTCCGCGTTCCTCATGCCCGCAGTGATGTTGATTGTGAAGCTGCAACGGCGACTGATGGCGGAGTCGCAGACGATCGGCCTCTTGTTGATTGCCGCCGCTTCCAGCGTCGTTATTACTCTGCTGAACCTCAGCTTTTCCCATCTGCTCTGGCCAACACCCCCTTCCACGCCCTTCCTGACCAATGCGGCGCGTTACAGCGTGGGCGACTTCATCGGCATTCTGACGGTGGCCCCCATCGCCATGCTGTGGGCGCGACAGGACGTGGGGCAGGAGTGGAACGCTGGACGAAAGACCCCGATGCTGGCGGTACTTTCGTTGATGCTGCTGATCGGGATAGCAGCAACTCAACTGCCCGCAGACTGGGTTGCGCTGAAGGCAACGCTCCTGCTGCTGTTGGCACTCCCCGCGGCCGCACTTACCTGCCTGTATGGCTGGAAGGGTGCCGCCCTTGCAGTGCCGGTGCTCAACATGGTCATCGGCCTGACCACGCCCAACACACATCCAACCGCATTCGATCCAGCGGCCTTCATCACCCAGCAGATCATGGCGATCAGCGGCATCGTATTGCTGTTGCTCGGATCACGCATCACCCACTTCTACCATCGTTACAGGCTGCGCGAGATGGGGGAAAGGGACGCCATCCATCTTGCGAGGAGCTCGCAATTGGCCAGCGAGATGGAGCTGCGTGAGCGTGCCCTGCACCTTCGCAAGCTCGGCGACGGCATTGATACGTCGCTGGTTGAGCTGGCCGACTGGCTCAAGGCCCAGGGACATCACGCAGTGGCCAGCAGCCTTCTGCATACCTCAAATGTACATTCGCGGCTCTTTCGCGAACAGACAAGCATGGTCTATCCCTCGGGCCTGGAGCATCTTGGGCTTTACGTGGCTTTGCAGGCTGGCGGCATCCGTGAGTCATGGAAGCTGACGGAGCGCGTTCTCCGCCCGGATCTGAAGGGCGACCCCTGCAACCTGAGCGTGGAACTGCAGTTGGCCGCTTACCGAACACTCATTGATGCGGTCTCCATTCTTCTCAAGCATGAAGGTGGCCAGATTCGCATTCGTGCAAGGTGCGGCGGAATGGGTTCCAGGCGCGGAATCCTCATGGTCGTGTCGCTGCTGGAGTCGCGTCGGCGCCTTTCCCAGCAGACAACCATGGCAGCGTTCGAGCGGCTGTCCGGGCGAACCCTGCCCTATGACGGGACCGTTGACTGCTATGGCAACCGGGTCAGGATTCTGTTCCTCGACCGTGAATCAAAACTTGAGGCAGTGCCCAGCGCTCCATCGCAGTACAGCTGCCCCGCACCCTCTGCGCTGCAGTAGTGCATTTCACAGTCAAGCGGCCGGAGCGAACCAAAGCAGCGGAATCGCATAAGCGTCCCGCTCATCCCTTGGCCAAGGGCGTCATGGGCACCCGGCGAACATCCGGGTGCCCATGCAGCCCGACACTCAAGCTCGCCGATATCCCGGCAACAGGCAGTATCAGGGTGCCTCTACCGCCCACAACACATCAGCTCCGCCAGCATATCTGACCAGCGTGAATGCGGAAGACCGATAGACAACCGTTCTGGTGGCTTTTGCGGGAACAGGCAGGCGCTGCTCCGGCAACGACACCCTCGCAGATGGGTCACCTGCCGGCAGCACCCAGAACGTGCCGGCAGCATTGCCGATCACGATGTGCACGTGCCCTGCGAGATCGTTTACCTGGAAATAGTCCATGCCATCGCGCTCGAACCCATAGACCAACCAGCCGGGATCCACGCTCAGGTCTTGTGCCTGCGGAATCGACTGGCCGAGTCCTTGGCCGGCCATCTTGATTCCATGGTCGTCACCCGGGGCAAAAGCAAAAACGGATACCGGCACCAACATCAATGCACCAGCAAATGCATGAATTCGGAAACTTCTCACACTAACCTCCAGGTTGGATGCAATACGGATCAAGAAGGATGCTACCGCCAATCGCATCAGCATATACCGGGCGGACTCCGTAGTGCCCATGGGACATAATCCACTGGATCGATGCAAACCCATGCCACGCCGATGCTGCGTCCGAAATCGCCAATACCTGCATCGAAACCCGCCACGGTGCAGGTCAGTGGCATCTGAGACAAGGACCTGGACAAGCGCGTGTAACTGCAGGACATCGTCGATTGTGTGATGGGGAACACAGCGGACAGCATCAACTGCCCAATGTGCCTGGTGCAACGGCTAAAACGTGATCGAACCGTGGGCGCGCTGATTGTGGAAGATTAACCGTCCGTTGGTGGCTATGCCGCCGCACTGCCGGGCGTGTAGGGCCACGAAGCACAGGAAGCCGCCAATTGCAGCGCAAAGGGAGGCCACGCACCTCGATTGCGCCCTTCTCCAACTGTCGATAATGTCTTCGGAAGTGGCCAGTCATCATTGGCCGGGAGACGGGAGACGCGGGCTTGGAGCGATTCAAAGAATCGATTGAACTGAGCTTCCGGATCCGACCCGTCGGAATCGCACTCGCGGCCGTCTACGCCCTGAGCTGCCTTGCCTCCCGTCAGTTCTCGCTGGATCAGTTCTTCCTGCCTGCGGGCATCCGGGCAGCGGCACTACTGATCGTCCCGACCCGCCTGTGGCCCTACCTGCTGCTTGGGGAGTACGCGTACTTCGCAACCCTGCGCATCCCCATGATCGATAGCTACGGCCTGGTCTGGGTCATCCTGGCCTCGACTCTGCTGATGCCGCTGGCGATGCTGGTGGTCTACTTGCATCGCATGAGAATGCCATCAGAGTCCGCCACCGGCCTCTGGCTGCTGTCGCTGACCTTCTGCACGGCATTGTTCGTCCCGGCTCTCAATATGGGCATTTCATTTGCTCTGTGGTCGAACCCGCCGCCCAGCAACCTGCTTAGCGCAGTTGATCGCACGATCTTTGGCCACTTCGCCGCCATCATCACCCTCGTGCCGTTGGCATTCCTCTGGTCGCGACGACACGCGGATCCCAATTGGACGCGCCGCTTTGCTGCGCCTACGGTCACGGCCATCCTGGTGATGCTGGTCCTGGGCCTGTGCATGCAGCTGACGGCCATCAGCGCCCACACCACACGCACCCACCTGGTGCTGCTGTCCTCCCTCCCAGCGATCGCCCTGACCTTCATGCATGGGTGGCGTGGCGCTGCCATCGCGATTCCGCTGTTGAACCTTCCACTCCATTTCGCCACACCCAGCACCGGCCTACCGTCCTCGTTCGACCTGGGCACCTTCGCCACCCAGCAGAACATGGCCGTGATGAGTGTCGCACTGCTCGCACTGGGATCCAGCATCAGCTATCACCATGAGCGTGCACGGTCCCGTGGACTGGCTGAGGAAACCACATTGCGCTTGGCACGCAGTTCGCATCAGACCCGTGAGCGTGAGCTTCGCGAGCGCGCCTCCCATCTCAAGCAACTCGGCGAAGGCATGGACAGCTCGCTCGGCGAGATGGTCAGCTGGCTGAAGGCGCAGGGGCATCATGCCGTGGCCAACAGCCTGCAGCACGCCTCATCCGTGCACTCGCGGCTGTTCCGTGAACAGGCCAGTCTGGTCTACCCCACGGGGCTGGAGCAGGTTGGGCTGTATATCGCGCTTCGGGTTGGCGGCGCATGCGAGACCTGGAACAACTCCCATCGCGTGATTCCGCCCCGGCTGGAGGGCAACCCCTGCTTGCTGACGGTGGACCTGCAACTCGCCATCTATCGCTCGCTGATCGAGGCGGTGTCGCTGCTGCTGGAGCTGGAGTCGGGACAGGTCAGCGTGCGCGCCCGGAGCGGCCAGGCTGGCGAACGCCGCGGCATCGTGGTGGTTGTGGGCCTGCTTGACCGTGGTTGCACGCTGTCGAACCGGACCGTTCAGCAAGCCACCGAGCGTCTGGCCGGCCGGATAATGGCCTACGGCGGCACGGTGCATTGCCGTAGCAACCGGCTCCGGCTCGTCCTGCACGAATCGATTGCGGGTACAGCGGCGGCATTCGCATCGCCTGCCTGACCGGGAACGACGCGCAGGGCACGCTGCTCCGCTAAAGTTGCGCCCGAAACCGCCGCTATCCGTGCCGAGCCCCTCCCTCGTGAGCCACCGCATCATGCCCGTGCCGCCGCAGGCCGCCGTCGATGGCGACCTGGCCGATCCGCTGCCACAGCGGATCCTGCTGGTCGAAAACTCCCGTGCGTTCACCGGCATGCTGCGCGAAGCGATCGAGCAGCGCCTGGAACTGCCGGTGGTGATCGCCTCCACCCTGGCCGAGGCCGACCGGCTGCTCAGCGAAGGCGGGGGCTGGTTCCTGGTGCTGACCGGACTGGTGCTGGCCGATGGCGACCGCGATGCGGTGGTCGAGTTCTTCCTCAAGCGCGACCTGCCGACGGTGGTGGTCAGCGGCGTGTACGACGAGGACCTGCGCAAGCGCGTGCTGCAGCAGCAGATCATCGACTACGTGCTGAAGAACACCCCGGGCAGCATCGACTACCTGGTGTGGCTGGTGCAGCGGCTGGAACGCAACCGACGCATCGCCGCGCTGGTGGTGGACGATTCGCCGTCCGCGCGTGGCTATGCCGCCGCCCTGCTGCGCATGTATGGGCATGAGGTGCACGAAGCCGCCGACGGCAACGAGGGCCTGGCTGCAATCGAGGCGCATCCGGCGATCCGCCTGGCGGTGGTCGACCAGGAAATGCCCGGCATGCAGGGCGTGGAATTCACCCGTCGCCTGCGCACCCTGCGCTCGCGCGACAAGGTGGCGGTGATCGGCATCTCCGGCAATACCGACGCCTCATTGATCCCGCGCTTCCTGAAGAACGGCGCCAACGATTTCCTGCGCAAGCCGTTCTCGCGCGAGGAGTTCTTCTGCCGCGTCTCGCAGAACGTGGACCAGCTGGAACTGATCGGCACCCTGCAGGACCTGGCCACCCGCGACTTCCTCACCGGCCTGCCCAACCGACGCTTCTTCCTGGAGCAGAGCCAGCGTCAGCTGCCGCAGCTGCAGCTGCACGGCCAATGCGTGGCGGTGGCGATGATCGACATCGACCACTTCAAGCACATCAACGACACCCATGGCCACGAAGCGGGCGACGACGCGCTGCGCGCGGTGGCCGGCGCGGTGACCGCGCATGCACGCAGCCACGACCTGATCGCGCGCTTCGGCGGCGAGGAGTTCTGCCTGCTGGTGCCAGACATGGAACAGGACGAGGCGCTGCTGTACTTCGAGGAGCTGCGCCAGCGCATCGCCGCACTGGAGGTGGACATCGGCACCGCTACCCTGCGCATGACGGTCAGCATCGGCCTGTGCTGTCTGCGCCCGCAGCGCGATGCGCTGCACCGGCTGATCTCCGAGGCCGACCGCCAGCTGTACCTGGCCAAGGCCGGTGGCCGCAATCGGGTCAGCTGCACCACGGTGGCCAGCCCGCTGCGTCCACGCGAGCCGCGCTGACCTGACCGGCTCGCTTTGATCCAGATCAACGCCGTTCCCGCACGGCAGCTCTACAGTCGGCCCCGACATACGCATGAAGGGGAGCCGGGGATGGCACTACTGGTCTGGCAGGACGATCTGAACATCGGCATCGATGTGATCGACCAACAACACCGCCGCATCATCGAGATGCTCAACCACCTGCACGTGGCCCAGTCCAGCCTGCAGCGCGCGGCAGTGGGTGAAGTGATCGACGAGGTGGTCGACTACACCATGTCGCACTTCGCGTTCGAGGAAGAGCTGATGGAGGAAGCGGGCTACCCGTTCTGTGCCGCGCACAAGCGCGTGCATGAGATCTTCATCAAGCGTGTGGCCGAGTACCGGCTGCGCTTCCAGGCCGGCGAGGACATCAGCGATGAACTGCGCACGATGCTCTCGCGCTGGTTGTTCAACCACATCCGCGGCGATGATCAGGCCTATGCCGAACAGGTCAAGGCACACCTGAACCAGTTCACCCGCGAGCACCAGGGCGGTGGCTGGCTGGGACGCACGCTCAAGCGCTTCTTTGGCTGAACCGCAGCGCGCGCCGGTGCAGTGCCACCAGCGCGCACAGCGTCGCTGCCGCAGTCAGGCACAGGTAGTAGCCGACCGCGACCAGACCGAAGCGTTCGGCCAGCCAGGTGGCCAGGTACGGCGCCGGTGCCGCACCCAGAATGCCGGCCAGGTTGAATGACAGCGATGCGCCGGTGTAGCGCACCTCCACCGGGTAGATCTCGGCCAGGAAGGTACCGCAGGGACCATAGGTCAGGCCCATCAGGAACAGGCCCAGGCACAGGAAGGCGGTGACCATCCACGGGCTGTGCGGCTGGAACAGCGGCGCGAACAGAACGCCGAAACCGATGATCAGCACGCTGGCCACGATCATCGTGCGGCGCGTCCCCCAGCGGTCGCCATAGCGCGCCGACAGCGGGATGCCCAGCGCGAAGAACAGCATGCCGGCCATCTGCATCAGCAGGAACTGCTCGCGGCTGTAACCCAGCACCGCCGTGCCATGGCCGAGGCTGAACACGGTCATCAGGTAGAACAGCACGAAGGTGGCGAACGCGCCCAGGGTACCCAGCAGCATCGGCACCGGGTGGTCACGCAGCACCGTCCACATCGGCAGCCGCACCGGCGCCTTGCGCTCCAGCGCCTGCTTGAAGTCGGGGGTCTCGTGGATGTTCAGCCGCACCCACAGGCCGAGGCCGACCAGCAGCGCGCTGGCCACGAACGGAATGCGCCAGCCCCACTGCAGGAAGTCGGCCTGGCTCAGGCAGCGGCCCAGCACCAGGAAGGTACCGGCCGACAGCAGGAAGCCGAGCGGTGCACCCAGCTGCGGGAACATGCCGTACCAGGCACGCTTGCCCGGCGGTGCGTTCTCGGTGGCCAGCAGCACTGCCCCGCCCCACTCGCCGCCCAGACCCAGGCCTTGGCCGAAACGGCACAGCGCCAGAAGCGCCGGCGCCCACAGACCGATCTGTGCGTGCGTCGGCAGCAGGCCGATCAGCACCGTGGACAGCCCCATGGTCAGCAGCGCAGCCACCAGGGTGGCCTTGCGGCCGATGCGATCGCCGAAATGGCCGAACACTGCCGAGCCAACCGGGCGTGCGATGAAGGCCACCGCGAAGGTTGCCAGCGACTGCAGCAGGGCTGCCTGTTCGCTGCTGTCCGGGAAGAACAGGTGCGGGAACACCAGCACCGCGGCCGTGGCGTAGATGTAGAAGTCGAAGAACTCGATCGTGGTACCGATCAGGCTGGCCAGCAGAACACGACGGGGGGAATTCACGGGCGGCGCGGCAGCGGTGATCGAGGACATCGGCAACACGGGAAATGGCAGATCGACCGATTCTGCCACGGGCCGGTGGCCGCACGGGACGATGGTTTCAGCCGACACCGATGCCAACGAGGGGGGCAGGCGCCATTGTTCTGCAGGTTCTCGCCCCTGCTCGACCACATTCCACGAAATGCAGAAGAGCATCGGCTCGGCTCTACAGGTGGGCGCAAGGCCCGGCGCCGTTACAGCTGTATCCAGGTGGCCTTGATCTCGCTGTACTTGTCGAACGCATGCAGCGATTTGTCGCGCCCGTTGCCGGACTGCTTGTAGCCCCCGAACGGAGCGGTCATGTCGCCGCCATCCCAGCCGTTCACCCAGATGCTGCCGGCACGCAGCTGGCGCGCGACGCGGTGGGCTCGCCCCAGGTCCCGTGTCCACAGGCCCGCGGCCAGGCCGTAGCGGCTGTCATTGGCCACGCGCACCGCTTCGGCCTCGTCTTCGAAACCAAGCACAGCCAGCACCGGCCCGAACACTTCCTCGCGCGCCAGTGCCTGCTCCGGGCGCACCTGGTCGAACACGGTGGGCTGGACGTAGCTGCCGCCGGCTTCCACTTCGGCGCGCCGCCCACCCAGCAGCAACCGGGCACCCTCGCCTTCGGCGCGCGCGATATCGTCCATCACCTTGTCCAGGTGCGCGGCATCCACCAGCGCGCCCATCGGCGCATCGGGGTCCAATGGATGGCGGGGGTGCATGTGCTGGCCATAGGCAACCACCTGATGCACGAAATCCTCGCGGATCGAACGCTGTACCAGGAGCCGCGAACCTGCGGTACAGACCTCGCCCTGGTTGAAGAAGATACCCTGTGCCAGCGCCTTCGCGGCGGCGTCCAGATCAGGGGCGTCGGCGAACACCACATGCGGGCTCTTGCCGCCACACTCCAGCCAGACCCGCTTGAGGTTGGATCGCCCTGAACACTGCAGCAGCTTCGCGCCCGTGGCCGTGGAGCCAGTGAAGGCGAGCACGTCCACATCCATGTGCAGGGCCAACGGCTCACCGACGCGCGCACCGTGCCCCGGCAGCACGTTCAGCACGCCCTCTGGCAGGCCCGCTTCGGCGGCCAGCGCCGCCAGCCGCAACGCACTCAAGGGCGAGCGCTCGGACGGCTTGAGCACCACCGAGTTGCCCATGGCCAATGCAGGCGCGATCTTCCAGCAGGCCATCAGCAGCGGAAAGTTCCACGGAACGATCGCGGCCACGACCCCTGCGGCCTCGCGCGTGACCAGTCCCAGTTCGTGCGGGCCGGTCGGCGCGATCTCGCCGTACAGCTTGTCCACGGCCTCGGCGGTCCAGCTCAGGCAGCGCACCGCGCCTGGCAGGTCGATGCGGCGCGCATCACGCACCGGCTTGCCCATGTCCAGGGTTTCCAGCAGGGCCAGCTCGTCGGCATGCGTTTCGACCAATGCCGCCAGCGCCAACAGCACGCGCTTTCGCTGGGCCGGGCTGGCCTGCGACCAGTGGCCGGCCTCGAAGCTGCGCCGCGCGGCCAGTACCGCGCGCTCCACGTCCTGTGCGTCGCAGTCGGCGACCGCCCCCAGTACGCGACCGTCGATCGGGCTGACGCAGTCGAAACGGGCGCCGCTGGCTGCATCGACATAGCGGCCATCGATGAAGGCCTGGCCTGGCATCGACAGCTGGAGGGCCAGTGCCTGCCAATGGCTGCGGTCGGGAAAATCGGCCATGGGAAGCTCCAGCATTCTACGAGCCTTGGTTATACCTGGGTCACCGCGACTCCGCCGTGACGTGGCTGCGCTACATTCGTCGCATCGGACCCGACGGAGCTGGCATGAAGCGTCCCGGAAGCGACCTGCACGACCTGACCACACAGCGCCCCGAGTCACTGGACGCTTACTGGATGCCATTCACCGCCAACCGCCAGTACAAGGCGGCACCACGCATGCTGGTCCGCGCCGAAGGCATGCACTACGAAGACATCGATGGCCGACAGATCCTTGACGGCACCGCCGGCCTGTGGTGCTGCAACGCCGGCCACGCGCGACCGCGCATCGTCGAGGCCATCGCCGGGCAGGCACGCACGCTCGACTACTCGCCCGCTTTCCAGATGGGCTCGCCGCCGGCCTTCGCGCTGGCACAGCGGCTGGCCGCACTGGCTCCGGCCCCGCTCAACCATGTGTTCTTCACCAGCTCCGGCTCGGAGGCGGTGGATACCGCGATGAAGATCGTGCTGGCTTACCACCGCCAGCGAGGCGAGGGCCAGCGCACGCGCTTCATCAGCCGCGAGAAGGCCTATCACGGCGTCGGTTTCGGTGGCATGGCGCTGGGCGGTCTGCCCAACAACCGCAGGGCGTTCGGCCTGCAACTGGGGGGCGTGGACTATCTGCGCCACACCCTGGACCTGCAGCGCAACGCGTTCAGCAGGGGCCTGCCGCGCCAGGGCGCGGAGCTGGCCGACGACCTGGAACGGCTGATCGCGCTGCATGACGCCTCGACGATTGCCGCCGTCTTCGTCGAGCCCATCGCCGGCTCCGCCGGGGTGATCCTGCCCGCGCCCGGATACCTGCAGCGCCTGCGCGAATTGTGCGACCACCACGGCATCCTGCTGGTGTTCGATGAGGTCATCACCGGTTTCGGCCGGGTCGGCATGCCCTTCGCCGCGCAGCGCTTCGGGGTCACACCGGACCTGCTGACCTTCGCCAAGGCGGTCAGCAACGGCGCGGTGCCGCTGGGCGGCGTGCTGGCCAGCGACGCCGTGCATGCCACGCTGATGCAGGCCCCGCCGCAGGCCATCGAGCTATTCCACGGCTATACCTACTCGGGTCACCCGCTGGCCTGCGCCGCAGCGCTGGCAACACTGGACGTCTACGCCGAGGAGCGCCTGTTCGAGCGCGCCATCGAACTGGGCGAGTACTGGCAGGAACGGCTGCACGCGCTGCAGGGCCTGCCCAACGTGATCGACATCCGCAACTTCGGGCTGGTCGGCGCGGTCGAGCTGGCACCGCGCCGCGATGCCCCTGGCAGCCGCGGCTACGAGGTGTTCCGGCGCTGCTTCCACGATGGCCGGCTGCTGGTGCGCTGCACCGGTGACATCATCGCGCTGTCGCCGCCGCTGATCGTGGACAAGGCGCAGATCGACCAGATCACCGGCACCCTGGGCGAGATGATCCGGGTCACCGCCTGAGCCCGGGCCGGCGGTGGCGAGCGGGTACAATGGGCGGTTCCGCTCCTGCTCGTTGCCGTGCCCATGGATATCGTCGTCAAAGAAGAACTCAAGGCCTACATCGACCCGCTGACCGCGGACGAACATGACGCGCTGGAGCGCAGCATCCTGGCCGAAGGCTGCCGCGATGCGCTGGTGCTGTGGGGTAATGTGCTGGTCGATGGTCACAACCGTTTCGGCATCTGCCAGAAGCATGGCCTGCCCTTCAACACCGTGCAGAACACGCGCTTCCAGAGCATGGAAGACGTTCACCTGTGGATGATCGAGCAGCATCTGGGCCGTCGCAGCGTGTCCGATTTCCAGCGCGGCGTGCTGGCGCTGCGCAAGCGCGACATCCTGGCCGCCCGCAAGCAGGTCGAGCAGGCGCAGCTGCAGCGCGAGAGCGACGGTACCGCCGAGATTGCCGATGAGGCGGGCGAGGACAGCCCGCCGTGGGAGCCGGCACCGAAGCTCAGCCGCGCCGAACTGGCCCGCGAAGCCAAGCTGAGTACCAGCCAGGTCGGCATGATCGAGCGCATCCATGCCCAGGCTGCACCCGAAGTGGTGGAGGCAGTGAAGGCCGGCGTGATCTCGATCAGCGCCGCCGCAGCCGTGGCCGATCTGCCCGAAGAGGAGCAACGCGCCGCCGCCGCCGGCGGCAAGGATGAGCTGAAGCAGGCGGCCAAGCGCGTGCGCGAATCCAAGCGCAGGCCGCGCGCGCCGAAGCCGGACGCGGCCGAGATGGACTTCGAGGAGCCCAGCGAGGACGAGATCGCCAGCCGCGACGCCGAGGTACTGTTGGCACTGGAACAGCTGGGCGAGGATGCCCCGGCCCTGCGCCGCCGCGTGGTCGCGTTGACCCGCGAGAACGACACCCTGCGCGCGCAGCTGGCCGCGCTGCGCAAGCAGGTAGTGCCGGCCGCTGGCCGGCAACCCCATGAAGGTATCGGGTGAACTGAAGATGCCGGCCAGCGGCCGGCACTACCAGATGCTCATGCCGTGCCGGTTAGACTTCCGGCATGACGCCTGCCCACGATCCGCGCCGCGCCCAGCTGCGGCGCCTGAAAGCCCTCGCACTGGGCCTGCTGCTGTTGATGCTGGCCGGATTCGCGGTCAGCCATTGGCACGGCGAACGCGGCATCTGGGCCTGGGTTTCGGCCTTCTGCGAGGCTGCTGCGGTCGGCGCGCTGGCCGACTGGTTCGCAGTCGTTGCGCTGTTCCGGCGGCCAATGGGCCTGCCGATTCCGCACACCGCGATCATCCCGCGCAGCAAGCAACGCATCGGCGACAGCCTGGCGCTGTTCGTGCGCGACCAGTTCCTGGAACCGGGTGTGCTGCTGGCCAAGCTGCAGGTGTTCGATCCGGCCAGTCGTCTCGGTAGCTGGCTGGCCGACCCGGCACGCTCGCGGATGCTGGCCGACATGGCCCGCGGCTGGGCGCTGCAGGCACTGGATTTCTTCGACGAAACCGCGGTGCGGCGGCAGCTGCATGCCTTCGTGGTGCAGCAGCTGCGGCAGTGGAACGCTGCTGCCACCGCCGGTGAACTGCTGGCCCTGCTGACCGCCGATGGCCGCCACCAGCGCGTGCTGGACGAGGGCCTGCAGCGCCTGGGACGCTGGCTGGAGCAGCCGGAGGTGAAGGAGCGCGCCTCGCAGCTGATCGTGCGCTACATCCAGCGCGAATGGCCGACGCTGTCGAGCACGGTGAACTGGGTCAAGCCAATCGACGAGATCGGCGACAGCCTGGCCGAACGCCTGGCGCGGGCGGTACTGGAAGAACTGCAACAGGTGCTGGCCGAGCCGCAGCATCCGCTGCGCCAGGACTACGAGACCTGGCTGCAGAACTACGTGCAGCGCCTGCGCGAAGACCCGGCGCTGGCTGAGCGCATCGAACAGCTCAAGCAGGACATGATCGACCACCCCGCCCTGCAGGACTACGTGCAGGGGCTGTGGGCGCGTATCCATGCCAGCCTGCGCGCCGACCTGCAACGCGAAGACTCTGCGCTGGTCGGACACCTGCGGCGCAGCCTGGCGTCGCTGGGCAGCAGCCTGCAGGCCGACCCGGCCCTGCGCGAGGCCCTCAACCAGCACCTGCTGGAAGGTGCGCAGCGCCTGACCGGCCGCCTGCGCGAGGGCGTGACCACGCATATCGCGCAGACCGTGAAGGGCTGGGACGAGCGGCACCTGGTCGAGCAACTGGAACTGAGCGTGGGTCGCGACCTGCAGTTCATCCGCTTCAACGGCACCCTGGTGGGCGGGTTGATCGGCCTGCTGCTGCATGCGGCAACCGTGGTGTTCAGGTTCTAGCCCCAGCCAACGCCCACGATCAGCGCGCTTGATTCATGAAATGCGAATACATATCATTTACTGATCGGTTGTACGCTTAGCCAAACGGGCACTAAAAACGTGCCCATCGCCCGTGTACTGCCCCGACTTCTGGGCTGCCCGTCTGCGCGGGCAGTGCTTCGTCGATGGGACACGCTGGGCGACATGCGCAGGGCGCAAGGGGGCCGCGGACGCGTTCCATCCCTTCTCCTACCTTCAGGAACGCCGTGGACCGCTCGCCCACACCCGCCAGCCCCCGCACCTTGTTCTCCAACCCGCGCTGGGGCGTGCTGTCACGCGCTTTGGCCGCGATTTTCGGCGGCTATGCGCTGGCCTCGATGACCAGCGTGTTCTGCGCGGTGGCGTTGCCCGGCGCGCGCGGCCAGACCGTGCTGACCGGCATGCTGCTGGCCATTGTGGTGGCTGCCTGCGCGGCGCTGTGGGCCTTTGCCACCCGCAGCGCACTGCGGGCCTGGGTCGGCATCCTCGCCCCCGCCCTGCTGATGGCGGCGCTCGCACGCCTGTTGGGCGCCTGGGCATGAAGAACGGATTCCGCCAGTCGATGGCCTGGCTGCACACCTGGACGGGCCTGCTGGTCGGCTGGTTGCTGCTGCTGATCTTCATGGCCGGCACGGCCAGCTACTATCGCGAGGAAATCAGTCGCTGGATGCGCCCGGAGCTGCCGTCCAGCAACGTCAGCATCGACGTGGCCGCGCAGCGCGCGGTGGCCTACCTGCAGGCCAATGCGAGTCACGCCGAGAACTGGTTGGTCACCCTGCCGCAGCCGCGCAACCCGGCCATGCAGCTGTTCTGGCGGCTGCCACCGGAACTGGCCGACCCCAGTCGTGGCCGTCGTGGTGGCTTCGGCGACGCCACGCTCGACCCGAACACCGGCCAGGCACTGAAGGCGCGCGAGACCCGTGGCGGCGACTTCTTCTACCGCCTGCACTTCGACCTGCACTACATCCCGGTGTACTGGGCGCGCTACCTGGTCGGGTTCTGCGCGATGTTCATGCTGGTGGCGATCATCACCGGCGTCATCACCCACAAGAAAATCTTCAAGGACTTCTTCACCTTCCGCAAGGACAAGGGCCTGCGGTCCTGGCTGGATTTCCATAACGTCAGCGCGGTGATGGCCCTGCCGTACCACGCGATGATCACCTACACCGGCATCGTCACTCTGATGATCATGTACCTGCCGTGGGGGGTGAAAGTCGCCTACCCGCAGGACGAGGACACGTTCTTCAGCGAAGCCTTCGGCGGCATGCCAGAGGTGACCGCGCCGGCGCAGGGCCGCGCCACGCCGCTGCCGATCGCACAGTTGCTGGACAGCGCGCGTGCGCACTGGCGCGGCGTGGAAGTGGCCGGCTTCACCGTGTCCAACCCGGGCGCTGCCAATGCGGTGATCGACATCCGCCAACGTGACGGCAGGCGTTTGTCCACCGACACCCCGGCGCTGCGCTACGACATGGTCAGCGGTGCGCTGCTGGAAGAGACGCCACCGTCCGGCGGTGCCACCGCCACCCGTGGCGTGCTGTATGGCCTGCACCTGGCGCGCTTCGCCGACTGGGGCCTGCGCGCACTGTTCTTCCTGTCCGGCCTGGTCGGCTGCCTGATGGTCGCCAGCGGCGTGGTGCTGTGGGCGGTGAAGGAGCGTCCCAAGCATGCCAAGAACGGGCGTACCGGATTCGGCCTGCGCCTGGTCGATGCGCTGAACATCGGCACCGTGGCCGGCCTGCCGATCGCCTTCGCGGCGTACTTCTGGGGCAACCGCCTGCTGCCGCTGCAGATCGCCGAGCGCTCCAGTGCCGAGGCCAACGTGTTCTTCTGCGCCTGGGGCGCCGCGCTGCTGGCCGCCTTCATCTGGCCGAAGCGGATGATGTGGGCGTGGCAGCTGTACCTGGGTGCGGCCGCGTTCGCGCTGGTGCCGGTGGTCAATGCAGTGACCACCCATGCCCACCTCGGGGTCACACTGCGCAGCGGCGACTGGGTACTGGCCGGCGTCGATCTTTCGATGATCGCATTCGGCGCAATGCTGGCGCTGTGCGGCTGGCGCATGCAGCGCTGGACGCCACCGCTGAGTGCGGCCGAGAAGAAGAAGCGTGCGGCCGCTGCGGCTGCGCCGAAGGCATCGGTGAACACTGCAGAAGCGGCCGAAGCGGAGGCCAGCGCATGATGCTGCTGGCACTGGCGCTGTCGTTCTCTGCGTTCACCACGCTGTCGCTGTCGATGGAAAAGCACCAGCACGACCTGCATGGCAAGGCCGCGGCCGCACCCGCACGGCGGATGCAGTGGCGGGTGCTGGGCTGGGCGCTGCTGGCGGCGGCGTTCGCACTGTGCGTGGCCGACCAAGGCTGGGCGATGGGCCCGGTGCTGTGGCTGGGGGCAATGACCTTGGCCGGCGTGACGCTGTCGTTCGGGTTGTATCCGTATCGTCCAACATGGATTGCGCCGCTGGCGATCGCGCTGCCGGTGCTGGGGTTGGTGCTGGAATTGCTGTAGCCGCCATCCACGCATGGCGTGGATCTACTGAACAACCATCCAGGCGTGGCGTGGATCTACCGGCCAGATATGGGTAGTGCCGGCCGCTGGCCGGCATCCCATGAACCCTCTGCGGATCTGACACCGTTGCCGGCCAGCGGCCGGCACTACCGGGCTTACCCCAACCGCTTCAGTTCCCACGCGCGGTGGATGCGCGCGTTGCGCTCGAAATCCGGACCAATCGTGCGTGCGGTGATCTCGCGGCACTGGGCGAATTCGGCGATGGCGTTCTCTTCCAGCTTGAAGCGGCGGAAGTTGTTGGAGAAGTACAGCACGCCACCCGGTGCAAGCCGCGCCACCGCCGCACGCAGCAGCTTCAGTTGTTCGCGCTGCACGTCGAAGTCATCGGCGCGTGCGGAGTTGGAGAAAGTCGGTGGGTCACAGAAGATCACGTCGTACTGGCCACGGTCGCCTTCCAGCCAGGCCATTGCATCGGCCTGGACCAGCAGATGCTGGTTGCCCCCCTGCCCGTTCAGCGCCAGGTTGTCGTAGCACCACTGCAGATAGGTGGCCGACAGGTCGACGCTGGTGGTGCTGGCGGCACCGGCCACGGCGGCCTGCACGCTGGCCACGCCGGTGTAGCAGAACAGGTTGAGGAAACGCTTGCCACGCACCTGCTCGGCCATCATCCGGCGCAGCGGGCGATGGTCGAGGAACAGGCCGGTATCCAGGTAATCGAACAGGTTCACCTGCAGCAGCGCGTTGTTCTCTCGCACCACGATGAACTCGTCGCGCTGCTCGAAGCGGCCGTACTTGCTGCCGCCCTTGCCGCGCTCGCGCGATTTCATCGACACCTGTTCCGGTGGCACGCCGAACACTTCGCGCGCGGCGGCCAGCAGCTCATTGCGGCGGCGGCGCACGTCGTTCTCGGGAATCGCCGTCGGTGCCGCATATTCCTGCACATGCAGGAAGGTACGCCGCCTGCCCCCCTCTTCCTCGTAGACGTCGATGGCCGCCGCGTACTCCGGCAGGTCGGCGTCGTAGGCGCGGAAGCAGGTGATGTCCTCGCGGGCACGCCAGCTCTTGAACTTCTTCAGGTTCTTGCGCAGGCGGTTGGCCACCATCTGCGCGCCTTCGCTCAGCTCGCGGGGCTGTGCCGGATCACGGCCCGGCACAGCGATCGGATCGCAGACGATCAGCGCGCATTCCAGCGCACCGTTGAACATCTGGTACTTCTTGCTGGCACGCAGGCCGGTGGCAAAGGCCAGTTCGTCATTGCCACACAGCAGGCTGGCGCGCCACTGCGGCACCGCCTTCTGCAAGGCATTGCCCAGTGCACGGTACAACGCCGGATCGGCGGCCAGGCGCTCGTCGTACGGCGGGTTGCAGACCACCGCACCGATCTCCTGTTCCGGCGCGGCCAGGTCGGCGACATCGGCGCGGGTGAAACGGATCGCGTGGGCGACGCCGGCGACCTCGGCATTCTCGCGGGCCGCCTGGATCGCAGCCGGGTCGATGTCGCTGCCGTGGATGACCGGCTTCAGCGCGGCCAGACCGGCCGCTTCGCGCTCACGTGCTTCGCTCTGGATGGACTTCCAGGCCGCCTTGTCGAAGCCCAGCCAACGGCTCGGCGGCAGGCTGCCATGCCGCATCAGGCCTGGGGCAACGTCGGCGGCCATCAGCGCGCCTTCGATCAGCAGCGTGCCGCTGCCACACATCGGGTCCAGCAGGCCACCGCCGGCGGCATGCAGGCGCGGCCATTGCGCGCGCAACAGCAGCGCGGCGGCCAGGTTTTCCTTCAGCGGCGCCTCGTGGGCGGCACCGCGCCAGCCACGGCGATGCAGCGGGCCACCGCCGAGGTCGATCGACAGCGAGGCGCGGCCCTTGCGCAGCGAGAGGTTGACGCGCACGTCGGGCAGATCGGTATTGACCGAAGGCCGCTCCAGGCCTTCGTCGCGCATGCGGTCGACGATCGCATCCTTGATCCGCTGCGCGGCAAAGCGTGCATGGGTGATCTTGTCGCCGGACACGTGCGCATCCACCGCCAGGGTCATCTCCGGCGAGATGTGCTCGTGCCACGGCAGTGCACGCACGCCGTCATACAGGGCCTGCTCGTCCGGGCAGTCGAAGTCGTCGATCGGCCACAGCACCCGGCTGGCCAGGCGCGACCACATCACGATCCGCAGCGCCTGCGCTAGTTCGCCGTCGGCGTTGACGCCGGCAATGGTGGCGGTGGCCTTGCCAAGGCCCAGGGCCGACAGTTCATCGGCAAGCAGGTATTCCAGGCCCTTGGCGCAGGAGACGAAGAATTTCACGGGATCGGTTCGCAGGTGGTCGGGCGCGGCACAGGGGCCGGGCCGGTCGGAAAGGAGGGCCGTAGGCACGGCCGGCAGGCCCGCGCCGGGGGCGGCGGGGCTGCCATTGTAGTCAATGCGGGCGGGCGCGCCGTGCGCCCTGGCTTCACAGTTGCCGCAGCAGGCGCTCGAAGGCCTGCGCGGAGGCCTCCACGTGGCGCTCCAGGCGGTGGCCATCGTCAACCAGCAGCAACTGCGCCGAACGCGCCTGCGCCCAGGCAATCACGCCGGCAGCCGGTACCACATCGTCATGCCAGGCCTGCACCACCGTGGTCGGCACCGCAGCGGCGTCCAGCGCCGGCATCGGGCCCATGGCGGTCGGCGGCACCATCAGGAACAGGCCGGCTACCGGCACCTGCAGCGAGGCGATGGCGGAGATGTAGGCGCCCAGGCTGGAGCCGGCCAGCACCACCGGCCCCTGGCGGGCAGCGATGGCGGCGCGTTCAACCAGACGGCGCAGGCGGGTCGGCACGTCGCCCACCCGGCTGACCTCGCTCATCGCGTCCAGGTCGGTGTAGTCGGGGCGCTCGTGGGTCCAGCCCAGGCGTTGCGCCACCTCGGCCAGCGCGGTGACCTTGGTCGCCTCCGGGCCGCTCTCGAAGCCATGGGAGAGGATGCAGTGGCCGCGGCTCATGCGCGTGCTCCGTGGGCGCGGGCCGGCGAGGAAAGGGAAGGCAGGTTCATGCCGCAATGCTAGCATCGCCGGATGCCCAACCCGCTCCTGCCCGGCCTGCAGCTGCAGCCCCTGCCCTATCACGACCGATTGCCGCTGCGGGATCCCGCCTCGCTGGAAATGGTGGTGATCCACTGCACCGAGCTGCCCGATCTGGCGATGGCCCGCGAGTACGGCGAGCGCGTGCTGTACGACAGCGGCGCCGGCAACAGCGGGCACTTCTACATCGACCGCGATGGCAGCGTGGTGCAGTACGTGGCGCCGGAACGCGTGGCCCATCACGTGCGCGGCATGAACGCGCATACGCTGGGCATCGAGCTGGTCAACCGCGGGCGCTATCCGGACTGGTTCGACAGCCGCCATCAGGCGATGGACGAGCCCTACACCGAGGCACAGCTGCAGGCGCTGGAAGGCCTGCTGCAAGCGCTGGTGGCGCACTATCCGTCGCTGCGGCGGATTGCCGGGCATGACCAGCTGGACCTGGAGCAGGTGCCGGCCAGCGACGATGCGGCGCTGACGGTGGCGCGCAAGCGCGATCCGGGGCCGCTGTTCCCGTGGGCGCGGATCCTGGCCAAGGTGCCACTGCAGCCGGTTGGGTAAGCGGCAGGGCTGCGCCCTGCACCTGCAGAGGCAACGTCAACGTCAAGAGCTGGCATTCCGGGGGATGGCGGGGTGGATCCGATTGCGGGGGACGCCGTAAAGCCCCAGGCCGGCCCAGCCGCTGGCGGCTGTGCGTTCGGGCGCTTGCGAAGCAGTGCTTCGCAAGCAAAGCGCCCTCACCCATGGCGGCTTGGCCGCGGCATCCATGCCGCGGACACCCCCGCAACCGGACCCACCCCGCCTTCGACAGTTCTCCGCGATCCTTCGAATCGACACGGGGTCGGCTCCCGTTGCCACGCAACGGGCTCTGACCCCGATTTTCGGTTGATGGGGTCAGAGCCGTTCTCCGTTGGAAAACGGATCCGACCGCGCGCTTCTCAGGCGCCGGTCGCCACCGGGCGGCTGCTGTCGCTCACCCAACCACTCCAGGAATCGGCATAGATGCGTGCGCCGCTCAGGCCGGCCGTTTCCATCGCCAGCAGCAGGTGGCAGGCGGTCACGCCGGAACCGCACATCAGCACCACCTGCTGCGGATCGCGGTTGCCGATCACGCCCTGCAGTTCGGCGCGCAGCTCCTGTGCGTCGCGCAGGCGGCCGTCGAGTACGTTCAATGCGAACGGGCGGTTGACCGCGCCCGGCACATGCCCGGCCACCGGGTCCAGCGGCTCCACTTCACCACGGAAACGCTCACCCGCCCGCGCGTCGACCAGCCAGCCCGGCGCATGCTTCAGCCGCGCGGTGATTTCATCGGCGTTGGCGATCTGGGTGGTGTCGAAGCGGCCCGGGTAGGCAGGCAGCGCTGTCACTTCAGCCTGGCCGCTTTCCAACGTGTGACCGGCGGCCTGCCAGGCGGCGATGCCGCCGTCGAGTACGGCCACCCTGCTGTGACCGATCAGGCGCAGCAGCCACCACAGGCGCGAGGCGGCCATGCTGCCGTCGCTGCCATCGTAGACCACCACCTGGGTGTCGGGGCCGATGCCCCACTGCCCCAGCTTCGCAGCAAAGGCATCGCTGTCCGGCAGTGGATGGCGACCATGGCCGACGCGCGACAGATCAGACAGGTCACGATTCAGATCGGCATACACCGCACCCGGGATATGACCTGCCAGATACTGGCTGCTTCCCGCCTGCGGGTCGGCCAGCGAGGAGCGCGCATCGACCACCCGCACCGCAGTGCTGGCAGTGGCGCGTGCGTCGACCACGCGGATGCCTTCGCCCAACGCGGCAGCCAGGGTGGCGACATCGACCAGGGTGGTCCACGGCAGATCGATCAGCTTCATTGCACTTGCTCCAGGCGGCGACGCAGGTTGTAGAGAATGGCGGCGGTCGCCCCCCAGATGCGCTGGCCCGGCCAGCCATACTCAAGCACGTGGCGTACCCGGCCGCGATGGTTGATTTCGACCTGGCGCAGGCTGTCAGGCGCCATCAGGTAATCCAGTGGCACCTCGAATACCTCGGCCACTTCACTGGGCTGCGGCACAGGCACGAACTCCGGATCGACCACCGCCACCACCGGCGTGACGCGGTAGCCGGTGATGGTGACGAAGGGATCGAGATACCCCAGCGCCTGCACCTGGCCGGGCGCCAATGCGATTTCTTCCTGGCTCTCGCGCAGCGCGGCCGCCAGCGCGTCGCGGTCATCGGGTTCGGTGCGGCCACCGGGGAATCCGACCTGGCCACCATGGGTGCGCAGTGTTTCGGTGCGACGGGTGAGGATCACCTGTGCGCCGTTGGCGCGCGGCACGATGCCGGCCAGCACCGCAGCCTCCACTGGAGGCCCGGGCGGCAGCAGGTCGACCAGCTCACTGCGGTTCCAGCCGTCACCCGCAGGTGGTTGGGCCAAGGGGTGCAGCGCGCGCATCAGTCGTTCGTGGTCGGCCAGCGAACCGCGCAGGGACTGCTGCAGTTGTTGCCGCAGGGGCTGCACGCGATGCAGGATGCGGCTGCGTTCCTCGTTGCTCATCGACGACCACCGCGCGATCTCATCGATATGCCGCCCGCAGCCGGCGCATTGCCGGTGCGGATCCAGCGTGCACACTCCGATGCAGGGACTTGCGACAACACGCGCCGTTTCTTCCATTGTTTGCACCCGCCAACAGTAGCGCGATCGGGCTGAATTTGCGCGGGTGGCCCAGCCGGACGGTAGAGTCGACTGTCAGTCGACTCGCGCGCGCAGCGCGGGCGTTTCCCCGATGTGACCCAAAAACAGTCGACTGACAGTCGACTCTACCGTCAGGGACTGCGCAAACAAAAACGCGCCGGTGGAATCACCGGCGCGTTTCGTTTGCTGCTTCGATTTACTTGACGCTGACCAGCTTGATCTCGAACTGCACAGCCACGTTCGGCGGGAACGGGGTGCGCGGATCGGCACCGTAGGCCTGGTCCGGCGGCAGGGTGACTTCCCACTTCGAGCCTGCCGGCATCTGCAGCAGGGTCTCGCGCATGGCCTTCATTTCGACTTCGCTGACCTTGATCGACGGGATCTGCTGGGCCGGGCGGGCTTCGGTCGGGCGCTGACCGTACGGGAACGGACCGGCCACTTCCAGCTGCACAGTGCTGGCCTGGGTCGGCTTGGCACCCTTGCCGGCCTCGATCACGCGGTACTGGACGCCGCTCGGCAGGGACTGCACACCGGCCTTGGCCTTGTTCGCCGCGATGAACTGGTCGCTCTTGGTCTTGTTTTCGGCAGCCGCCTTTTCGTACTCGGCCTTGGCGGCCTGGGCACGGCCCTGCTCGCGCTTCTGGAACGCTTCAACGGCCGGCTTCAGCTGCTCGGCGGTGATCGCCGGCTGCTTCTTGGCGTAGGCATCCTGCAGGCCCTTCACCACCGAGTTGATGTCCAGCTGCTCACCACGACCGGTCAGCTCCGCCAGGTTGTTGCCGTAGTCGTAACCGAAGTAGTAGCTCAGCTTGCCCTTTTCGGACGAGACGTCCTGGGCGAAGGCATTGCCCGTCAGGGCCAGGGCCGCGACGGCGACCGCGATAGAACGCAACTTCATCAAACAGTTCTCCAGGGGTGGTAACTCAGGGACGTTCTGCGCCGCCCTGAGGCGACGGGTTAGGATAACGGGCGCAACGTGTAACCGCTACTCACGATGCAGGCTATGACCCGTCTGCGTTTCCAGAGTTCAATATCACTTTTTTTTAACGTTCCAGGAGTTTCCCCGTGGCCGATGCCCTGATCGCTGTCGCTGACGACGGCGCCATCCGCACCGTGACCGTCCAGCGCCCGGACAAGCTCAATGCCCTCAACGCCGCGACCCTGCAAGCCCTGGCCGATGCCTTCAGCGACGCCGCCGCCGATCCGGAGGTGCGCGTCGTGATATTGACCGGGGCGGGCCCCAAGGCGTTCGTGGCCGGTGCCGACATCGCGGAAATGAACACTCTCAGCGCCGTTCAGGGACGTGATTTCTCGCTGCTGGGCCAGGCGCTGATGCGCCAGATCGAACGCATGCCCAAACCGGTCATCGCACGCGTGAATGGTTTCGCACTGGGCGGTGGCCTGGAACTGGCGATGGCCTGCCACCTGCGCATCGCCGCAGATACCGCCAAGGTCGGCCAACCGGAAATCAACCTCGGCCTGATCCCCGGCTTCGGCGGCAGCCAGCGCCTGCTGCGCCTGTGCGGCCGCGCCGCCACCCTGGAGCTGTGCCTGCTGGGGGCGCCGATCAACGCCGCGCGTGCGCTGGAACTTGGCATCGTCAACGAAGTCGTGCCGGCCGACGCGCTGGACAACCGGGTGCAGGACGTCGCCCGCCAGCTGGCACGCTCGGCCCCGCTGGCCCTGCGTGGCCTGCTCGACGCGGTGCACGTGGGCGGCGAGTGCAGCCTGGAGGCCGGGCTGGAATACGAAAGTGCGCAGTTCGGCCTGTTGTTCGCCACCGAGGACATGCGCGAAGGCACCAGCGCCTTCCTGCAACGCCGCGCGCCGGCCTTCCATAACCGCTGACGCCATGGCATCCCGACCCAACCCCGCGCAGTTGTTCGCCCGGGTCCAGGCAGACGATCTCGATGGTGCCCTGCAGGCCGGGCTGATGGACTACATCGTCCGTGCCGGCGACGACCGGTTGCTGCCTGACCACCCCGACCTTCCGCAACGCCTGTGCCAGGCCCAGCAGCAACTGCGCGCGGCCTGGGCTGCACGCGAACGCTACCGTGCCCGTGCGGTGCGCCTGGCCCGCCGCGAGGCCGAGCGCGATGCACGTCGCACTCCGGCACCAGCCCCGGACGTGAAGCCCGCCCTGCCCGCTGCGGCAGCCGCGATTCTGGCCCGGGCCAAGGCCCGCGCCAGTGGCAAGGAACAGTAATGGCCACCACGAAAAAGACCGCACGCGCCCCGGCGCGGCGTGGCGGCACGATGCCACGCGCCGACGTGGTGGAGATGTTCACCCGCCTGCGCGAACTCAACCCGCACCCGAAGACCGAACTGGAGTACAGCTCGCCGTTCGAGCTGCTGGTAGCGGTGGCGTTGTCGGCGCAGGCCACCGACGTCGGCGTCAACAAGGCCACGCGTCGACTGTTCCCGGTCGCCAACACGCCGGCGAAGATCCTTGCGCTCGGCGAGGATGGCCTGAAGCCGTACATCGCCACCATCGGGCTGTTCAATGCCAAGGCAAAGAACGTGATCGCCACCTGCGCGATCCTGCTGGAGAAGCATGGCGGTGAAGTGCCGCGCGATCGCGAAGCGCTGGAAGCGCTGCCGGGTGTCGGGCGCAAGACCGCCAACGTGGTGCTCAACACCGCGTTCGGCGAACCGGTGATGGCGGTGGACACGCATATCTTCCGCGTCGCCAACCGCACAGGACTGGCGCCGGGCAGGAACGTGCGCGAAGTGGAAGACAAGCTGGTGAAGGTGATCCCGGCCGAGTTCCTGCTCGACGCGCATCACTGGCTGATCCTGCACGGACGTTATGTGTGCAAGGCGCGCAAGCCGGATTGCCCGGGCTGCGTGATCGCCGACCTGTGCCGGTTCAAGGAAAAGACCACGGCCGAGTGACGGCAGCATCCACGCAGGGCGTGGCTCTACTGCAACCGGGTCGCAATCCGGGCGTCATACGCAAGCGGTTTCAATGGCAGGCCCTGCCGTGACGGGGCCTGCGGCGGATGTCTGCCGCGCGTGAACTGTCACATTTACGCAATCTTTACCTTCTAGCCTGCGCGCATCTTCCCACCTGCCTGCAAGGCTCCTCTCCATGAAACTGCATCACCAACTCCTGACGGTGGCCGTGGCTGCTGCGCTGTATGTGCCGGCTGCACACGCCGAAGTCGCCATCGACGTGATCGGCGGTTCGGAAATCACCTTCGAAGGCCTGGTCCAGGCCGACGGCAACTGGTTCCACAACGATGTGGTCGACCTCAACGGTGGCGACGCCGGCAACGGCAAGAACAGCGAATTCGAACTGCGTCGCGCCGAGCTGGTGCTGAAGGGCAAGGGCCCGGGCAACGTGGAGTGGGTGGTCGGCTATGACGCCAAGGCCGACAAGTTCCTCGACACCAACGTGAAGTACAAGCTGCTGGGCAACGCCAACCACTTCCTGCAGCTGGGCCAGTTCAAGCAGCCCAACAGCCTGGAAGAGCTGTCCAGCACCAAGAACAACGATTTCATTTCCAAGGCAGCGGTCACCAATACCTATGCCATCGCCCGCCGCCTGGGCGGCGCGTACAGCTACGGCCAGGACAACTGGTCGGTGACCGCCAGCGCCTTCGGCCGCGAGCTGACCCGCAACCTGGCCCACGGCAGCGGCTACGGCGCGCGTGGCACCTGGGCCCCGATCAATGAAAAGGGCCAGGTCCTGCACTTCGGTCTGAGCTACGTCAACTACGACGCCGACGCCGACACCCTGCGCGTGCGTGCGCGTCCGAATGCCGACCTCGCCACTGCCCGCCTGGTTGACAGCGGCAACCTGACCGACACCGACCGCGTCAGCACCATCGGTGCCGAAGCGATGTACTTCCAGGGCCCGTTCAAGGCCCAGGCCGAGTACTACACCAGCAAGGCCAAGCGCTACGACCACGACAACTACACCAGCGACGGCTACTACATCAGCGGCGTGTGGAACGTCACCGGCGAGACCTGGAGCTACAAGGGCGGCACTCCGGGCACCGGCCTGCCGAACAACCCGGCCGGCGGCCAGTGGCAGCTGGGCGTGCGCTACGACCACATGGACCTCAATGACGGCAACCTCGCCGCCAATCCGGTCGCCGGTCGCCCGCCGATCGTCGATGGCGTGCTGGGCGGCAAGATGGACATCTGGACCGTGGGCGCCAACTGGTACCTGCGTTCCAACTTCAAGCTGATGCTCAACTACGTGATGGTCGACAGCAAGAAGTACAGCTCCACGGCGCGCGGTTTCGTCAACGACGATCCCAACATCCTGGAAGCCCGCGCGCAGTTCTTCTGGTAAGCCCAGCCACCTGCGTTGAACCGCGAAGGCACGGCTCCGGCCGTGCCTTCGTCGTTGCAGCGGTACCCGTGCCGCGCTGCCGGCACAGCGGACGCGACATCCCTCATGACGCGTGTCACGCCCGCGTCATATGACAGACGCGGACGTGTCACGCAACCGTTATGGAATGTGCACCGAAACGTCGGGCAACCGCCCTTCGACCACCACCCCAGGAGTCTCCCCGTGATCCACGCCTTCAAATCGCGCGCCGCTGTCGCCATCCTGGCTGCATCGTCCGTGTTCGCCGCCAACGCCGCCGACATCACCGGCGCGGGCGCATCGTTCATCTACCCGGTCATGTCCAAGTGGTCGGCCGACTACAGCGCCGCAACCGGCAACAAGGTCAACTACCAGTCCATCGGTTCCGGCGGCGGCATTGCCCAGATCAAGGCCAAGACCGTTGATTTCGGCTCTTCCGATGCGCCGCTGAAGCCGGAAGACCTGGCTGCTGCAGGCCTGGCGCAGTTCCCGTCGGTGATCGGTGGCGTGGTGCCGGTGGTCAACGTGGCCGGCATCGCCCCGGGCGCCCTGAAGCTGGACGGCGCCGTGCTGGCCAACATCTTCCTGGGCAAGATCAAGACCTGGAACGACCCGGCCATCGCCGCACTGAACCCGGGCGTGACCCTGCCGAACGCCAAGGTCACCGTCGTGCATCGTTCGGACGGCTCGGGTACCACCTTCAACTTCGTCAACTACCTGTCCAAGGTCAGCCCGGAGTGGAAGAGCTCGGTCGGTGAAGGCACCTCGGTGCAGTGGCCGGCCGGCATCGGCGGCAAGGGCAACGAAGGTGTTGCCGCCTACGTGAAGCAGATCAAGGGCGGCATCGGCTATGTCGAACTGTCCTACGCGCTGCAGAACAAGCTCTCCTACACCGCGATGAAGAATGCCGCCGGCAAGTTCGTGCAGCCGAGCGACACCTCGTTCGCTGCCGCCGCTGCCAGCGCCGACTGGGCCAACGCCCGCGACTTCTACCTGGTGATGACCAATGCGCCGGGCGCCGAGTCCTGGCCGATCACCGCTACCAACTTCATCCTGGTGCAGAAGACGCCGAAGAATGCTGCCAATGGCAAGGCGACCCAGGAGTTCTTCCGCTGGGTCTACAAGAACGGCGACGCCCAGGCCCGCCAGCTGGACTACGTGCCGCTGCCGGACAGCCTGGTCCGCCAGATCGAGACCTACTGGTCGCAGAACCTGAAGTAAGCGCGTTCCCCCGCAGGAACGGGAGCGGCGGGTCCTCTCTCCCCCGCCGCTCCCACCCGGGCGCGAGATCCTCGAGATCTCGCGCTCTTCTTGTTTTCGGGGATGCACCTGCCCCTGTAGAGCCGAGCCGACGCTCGGCTGCGCTCTGGAGCGTGCGGACCAACGGTCCGCACCTACCGTGGGCGAGGAGCTGTCGCGCATTGACGCTGCAAGGACCAAGCCGCCGTCATATCGGTGCGCAGATCCGGGGTTTCCGGGCCCCGGCCGGATCGGCGCCAGCCCTGTGAAAGCCTTGTCAGAACGTGATCCTCGACACCTCTGTCATGGTCGTAATACGGCTGTAACAAAAACATCATTTCATAGCCGCATCCGCCGACCACGTCGGCTCTTCCCCGCTATGGAGTGACCATGAAACTGCACTCGGCCGGCCTTGCCGCCCTTTCCCTGGCCATCGCCCTGGGCCTGTCGGCCTGCGGTGGCGACAAGCAGGCCGCGCAGCAGCCGGCTGCCGACGGTACCGCCGCTCCGGCCGCCGCCGGTGCCAAGGTGACCGCCGAAGTATCCGGCGCGGGCGCCTCCTTCATCTTCCCGCTGGTCTCCAAGTGGTCGGCTGACTACAACGCCAGCACCGGCGCCAAGATCAACTACCAGTCGATCGGTTCCGGCGGCGGCATCGCCCAGATCAAGGCCGGCACCGTCGACTTCGGTTCCTCCGACAAGCCGCTGAGCAGCGAAGAGCTGGCCCAGGCCGGCCTGGCGCAGTTCCCGTCCGCCATCGGCGGCGTGGTGCCGGTGGTCAACATCGAAGGCCTGGAAGCCGGCAAGCTCCGCCTGAGCGGCGCCCTGCTGGCCGATATCTTCCTGGGCAAGGTCAAGACCTGGAACGACCCGGCCATCGTCGCCGCCAACCCGGGCGTGAAGCTGCCGGACGGCAAGATCACCCTGGTCCACCGCTCGGACGGTTCGGGCACCACCTTCAACTTCTCCAACTACCTGTCCAGGGTCAGCCCGGAGTGGAAGAGCAAGGTCGGCGAAGGCACCTCGGTGCAGTGGCCGGACGGCGTCGGCGGCAAGGGCAATGAAGGCGTCGCGTCCTACGTGAAGCAGATCAAGGGCTCGATCGGCTACGTCGAACTCGCCTACGCGCTGCAGAACGGCATGCCGTACACCGCCATGCAGAACGCCGCCGGCAACTGGGTCGAGCCGAGCGCGGAGACCTTCGCCGCGGCGGCCGCCAGCGCCGACTGGGCCAGCGCCAAGGACTTCAACCTGGTCATCACCAACGCCCCGGGCGAGCAGGCGTGGCCGATCACCGCAACCAACTTCATGCTGATGCAGAAGCAGCCGAAGGACGCCAAGCGCAACCAGGACACCCTGGCCTTCTTCAAGTGGGCCTTCGAGAACGGCCAGGCCCAGGCCAACGAGCTGCACTACGTGCCGCTGCCGGCCGAGCTGGTCAAGCAGATCGAGGCCTACTGGGCGACCGACCTGAAGTGACGGACACGACGGTGCCCGCCCCGCGCGGGCACCGCCTCTTCCACGCCGTGCCGCCCCGCCCCTTCCTGGCCCAGCCGTCCCCATGAATGCCATCGCCCAGCCTGTAGCCGCCCCGTCCACGCGTGATGCGCGTGATGCCCGCAACGACAAACTGTTCCGATGGGTGCTGGTCGGCACCGTCATCTTCGTACTGATCGCCCTGGCCTGCGCCGCGCTGTCGATGCTGTGGGGCGGTCGCCATGCCCTGCAGATGCAGGGGCTGAGCTTCTTCTTCTCCGCCGACTGGAATCCGGTCGAAAACAAGTTCGGCGCCCTGGCTCCGATCTACGGCACCCTGGTCACCGCTGTCATCGCGATGGTCATCGCCGTGCCGGTCAGCTTCGGCATCGCCTTCTTCCTCACCGAGGTCGCGCCGCGCTGGCTGCGTGGCCCGGTCGGTACCGCCATCGAACTGCTGGCCGGCATTCCCTCGATCATCTACGGCATGTGGGGCCTGTTCGTGCTGGTGCCGGTGATGACCGAGTACGTGACCCCGTTCCTCAACGAGACCCTGGGCGAATGGCCGGTCATCGGCCCGATGTTCCAGGGCCCGCCGCTGGGCATCGGCATGCTCACCGCCGGTTTCGTGCTGGCCATCATGGTCATTCCGTTCATTTCCTCGGTGATGCGCGAGGTGTTCCTGACCGTGCCCACCCGCCTGAAGGAATCGGCCTACGCGTTGGGCTCCACCAAGTGGGAAGTGAGCTGGGACATCGTCCTGCCCTACACCCGTTCGGCGGTCATCGGCGGCATCTTCCTCGGCCTGGGCCGCGCGCTGGGCGAAACGATGGCGGTGGCCTTCGTGATCGGCAACAGCGTGCGCCTGTCGCCGTCGCTGCTGGAACCGGGCACCACCATCGCCGCGCTGATCGCCAATGATTTCGGCGAAGCCACTGAAACCTACCGTTCGGCCCTGCTGCTGCTCGGCTTCGTCCTCTTCATCGTCACCTTCGTGGTGCTGGCCATCGCCCGCCTGATGCTGATGCGCCTGTCCCGCAAGGAGGGCAACTGATGTCCACCACCGCTGATTCGCTGTACCTGCGCCGCCGCATCGGCAACGTCGTTGCGATCACTGCGTCCTGCGCCACCGCCCTGTTCGGCCTGTTCTTCCTGGGCTGGATCCTGTTCACCCTGGCTGCCAAGGGCCTGGCCGGCATCAACTGGGATCTGTTCACCAAGATGACCCCGCCGCCGATGCAGGACGGCGGCCTCGCCAACGCCTTCTTCGGCAGTGCCGTGATGTGTGCACTGGCCATCGGCATCGGCACCCCGCTGGGCGTGCTGGCCGGTACCTGGCTGGCCGAGTATGGCAACGCCCGCAAGGTCGGCACCGTGGTCCGCTTCGTCAACGACATCCTGCTGTCGGCGCCGTCCATCGTGCTGGGCCTGTTCGTGTACACGCTGTACGTGATGCAGACCGGCGGCAACTTCTCGGCGTTCGCCGGTGCGCTGTCGCTGGCCTTCATCGTGCTGCCGGTGGTGGTGCGCACCACCGACGAGATGCTGCGCCTGGTGCCCTCGCAGATGCGCGAAGCGGCCCTGTCGCTGGGCATCCCGCAGTGGAAGGTGATCGTGCAGGTGCTGTACCGCAGTGCGTCGGCCGGCATCATCACCGGCATCCTGCTGGCCCTGGCCCGCATCTCCGGCGAGACCGCACCGCTGCTGTTCACTGCCTTCGGCAACCAGTACTGGAACAACAACATCTTCCAGCCGATGGCTTCGGTGCCGGTGGTGATGAACCAGTTCGCCGGCAGCCCGTATGAATCCTGGCAGGTACTGGCCTGGGCCGGTGCCCTGGTGCTGACTGTCTTCGTGCTGCTGGTCAGCCTTGCCGCCCGCGGCATCCTGCTGCGCAACCGTATCTCCCATGACTGACCTTTCCGTGGATAACGCCATGAACGACCTTTCCAACGCCGTGCCGATGCAGCGCATCGCCGTGCCGTCCTCGCACGAGAGCCTGCACACGCCGTCGCCGGTGAAGCTGGCTGCGCGTGGACTGGACTTCTACTACGACAAGTTCCACGCCCTGAAGGGCATCAACCTGGAAATCCCGGAAAAGCGCGTGACCGCGTTGATCGGTCCTTCCGGTTGCGGCAAGTCCACGCTGCTGCGCATCTTCAACCGCATCTATGCGCTGTACCCGAAGCTGGAGGCGCGCGGTGAAGTGCTGCTGGACGGCGAGAACATCCTGTCGCCGAAGTACCCGATGAACCGCCTGCGCAGCAAGGTCGGCATGGTGTTCCAGAAGCCGGTGCCGTTCCCGATGACCATCTTCGAGAACGTGGCCTACGGCATCCGCCACCACGAGAAGCTGAGCAAGGCCGATATGGCCGACCGCGTCGAGCAGGCGCTGCGCCAGGGCGCGCTGTGGGACGAAGTGAAGGACAAGCTGGGGCAGAGCGCACTGGGTCTGTCCGGTGGCCAGCAGCAGCGCCTGTGCATCGCCCGTGCCGTCGCCCTGCGCCCGTCGGTGCTGCTGCTGGACGAGCCGACCTCGGCGCTGGACCCGATCTCGACCAGCCGCATCGAGCAGCTGGTGGAAGAACTCAAGCACGAGTACACGATCGTGATCGTCACCCACAACATGCAGCAGGCTGCGCGCGTGTCCGACTACACCGCCTTCATGTACCTGGGCGACCTGATCGAGCACGACCGCACCGAAGTGATCTTCTCGCAGCCGTCGCAGCGGCAGACCGAGGACTACATCACCGGTCGCTTCGGCTGAAACGTCAGTCGAGCGTGGCTCGACTCTCCAGACAACGTCAGTCGAGCATGGCTCGACTCAACAGAGCGGAACAACCATGAACCTTCCCAACGACCACATCGTCAAGAGCTACGACGAGGAGCAGCAGCGCCTGGTGGCCGAAATCGTGCGCATGGGCGAGATGGCCGTCGCCCAGCTCGAAGCGGCGATGGACGTGATCGAGAAGCGCGACGAGAACGCCGCCCATCGCATCATCGCCAACGACGAAGCGATCGACGCGCTTGAGCAGCAGATCAGCCACGACGTGATGCGCCTGGCGCTGCGTGGGCCGATGGCGCGCGACCTGCGCGAGATCCTGGCTGGCCTGCGCATCCCGGCCGACATCGAGCGCATCGGCGACTATGCAGCGAACGTGGCCAAGCGCTCGATCGCGCTGGGCAAGGTGCCGCCGCTGCCGCAGATCCAGGGCCTGCGCGCGCTGGGCCGCCTGGCCGCGCAGCAGGTGCGCCGTGCCATCGCCGCCTACCGCGACAACGATGCCGAGGCCGCGCTGGCACTGCGCGAGGACGACGCCCGCCTGGACGCCCAGTACACCGCGCTGTTCCGCGAGCTGCTCACCTACATGATGGAAGACCCGCGCAACATCACCCCGTGCACCCACCTGCTGTTCATGGCCAAGAACCTGGAGCGCGTGGGCGATCACGCCACCAACATCGCCGAGAACGTGTGGTTCCTGGTGCACGGCGAGCAGCCGCTGCCACCGCGTGAAAAGCGCGACGAGACCTCCAGCACCGGCCAGCCCTGACGCTGCACTGCAACACCGGAGTCGACTCCAAGGTGGCCGCTGTCCTGTGACAGCGGCCTTTCTTTTTTTGCGGTGTTCCACCCGCGTTGTGGGCGCCGTGCTTGCCCGGCGCAGACCTTCCGGATGCTTCTGTAACAAATCTCACGAAAATTTGAGTTCTTGGCGAGGATTCGTTGAGTAGGATCGCTGCACCATCGATTCACCCCGGGCACCTGCCCACCACCCAGGAGTAAGACCGATGAGCAGTTCCAACAAGACCCTGTCCCTGCTGACCGCTACCGCCCTGGCCGCCGGCCTGGGCATGACCGCCAGCGCCTCGGCCCTGAGCATGAGCGACCTCGCCCAGGGCTACCTTGTGGCCGGCCAGGCAGCCAAGGCCAGCACCGATGCCAAGGCCGCCGACACCAAGATGGCCGCTGACGCGACCAAGCACGCCGAAGGCAAGTGTGGTGCCGATGGCAAGAGCGGCGAAGGCAAGTGCGGTGCCGACAAGGGCAAGGCTGCCGGCGCAGCGGGCGCCAAGGCCAAGGCCGGCGACACGAAGTCGGCTGAAGGCAAGTGCGGCGAAGGCAAGTGCGGTGGCAAGCACTGACGCCCGCGCCAGCCTCGTCCACCCGCGGTCGCCGCTTCGTGCGGCGGCCGCCGGGTTGGGCCTGCGCCGGGCGCTGCTGCAGGACCTGCGTGACGCCCCGGAAGGCGACTTCGACTTCCTCGAATGCGCACCGGAGAACTGGATCCATGTCGGCGGCCCGGCCGGTGATGCCCTTGCCGAACTGGCGCAGCGCCATCCGCTGAGCTGCCACGGCCTGTCGCTGTCGCTGGGCGGCAGTGCACCGCTGGATACCCAGCTGCTGGAACAGGTCGGCCGGTTCCTCGAAAAGCACCGCGTGCCGCTGTACAGCGAGCACCTCAGCTACTGCAGCGACGACGGCCACCTGTACGACCTGCTGCCGATTCCCTTTACCGACGAAGCCGTGCGCCATACCGCGCAGCGCATCAGCCGCGTGCAGGACCTGCTGGGCCGTCGCATCGCAGTGGAGAACGTGTCCTACTACCTGGCACCCGCGCCGGCGATGGACGAACTGGCCTTCACCAATGCCGTGCTTGCCGAAGCCGACTGCGACCTGCTGCTGGACGTCAACAATGTCTACGTCAACGCCTGCAACCACGGCTACGATGCCGATGCCTTCATCGCCGGCCTGCCTGCACGGCGCATCGTCTGCCTGCATGTGGCCGGGCACCTGGACGAGGCACCCGACCTGAAGATCGATACCCACGGCAGCGCGGTGATCGATCCGGTCTGGGCGCTGCTGGCGCGTACCTATGCACGCATCGGCCCGCGTCCCACCCTGCTCGAACGCGATTTCAATTTCCCGCCGTATGCAGAACTGCAGGGCGAACTGCAGACCATCCGCCGCCTGCAGGCCACACATGCCAGGGCGGCACATGGCTGATTCCGCCGACACCCTGCGCGCGCAGCAGCACGCCTTCACCGCGCACCTGCGCAACCCGCAGGCGGTACCCGCACCGGCCGGACTGGAGCCACGCCGGGTCGCGGTATATCGGCACCTGCTGTTCAACAACCTGCTCGGCCTGTTGAGCAACGGTTTCCCGGTCTGCGTGCGCCTGCTTGGCGAACCGGCCTGGAGCGCCCTGGTGCGCCACTACTTCGCCACCCATCGCTGCCAGACACCGCTGTTCACCGAACTGGCCGCCGAGTTCGTGCAGTGGCTGCAGGCGCAGCCGCAGCTGCCGCACCCGGCGCTGGCCGAACTGGCCCACTACGAGTGGGTGGAAACCGCGCTGTACCAGCTGCAGGCCGAACCGCTCCCTGCGCCTGGCGATACTGATCCACTTCGGGTGCCGCTGCGGCGTTCGCCGCTGGCATGGCCGCTGCTGTACCAATGGCCGGTGCACCGTCTCGGTGCAGAGGATGCACCGACCCAGCCCCTTCCAGAACCCACCGGCCTGCTGGTCCGCCGCGAAGCCGACGGTGAAGTGCGATTCGCCGCGCTCAGCCCGCTGGCGGTACACCTGCTGGCCAGCATCGGCGAACGGCCCGGCCTGGAAGGACAGACGTACCTGCAGCAGCTGGCCACCTCGCACGGCCTGGCCGAAGACGCACTGGCCGAGCCCGGTGCTGCACTGCTGCTGCAGTTCCTGCAGGCCGGCGTGATCGGCCCGCTCGCACCCCCGCCCTGACGCCTTTTCCACTGGAGATCCAACGATGAACCTGCCGCTCCTGGCCGCCGCGCGCGGCCGGCTGGACCGTCTCGCCCCCTGGTTGGCGCCGCTGGGCCTGCGCGTGCTGCTGGCCTGGGAATACTTCGAATCCGGCCGTGAGAAGCTGCACGGCCAGAACTGGTTCGCCGACCTGCAGGGCGCCTTCCCGTTTCCGTTCAACCAACTGCCTGCTGCCCTGAACTGGCAGCTGGCCATCTGGTTCGAACTGGTCGGCGCGGCCTGCCTGCTGTTTGGTTTCGGCACCCGTTTCGCCGCCGCCAGCCTGCTGGTGCTGACCGTGGTGGCGACCTATGCGGTGCATTGGCCGATGCAATGGAATTCGCTGGGTGACCTCGCGATGGGGTATGCCATCAGCGACCAGGGCTACGGCAACTTCAAGCTGCCGGTGCTGTTCATGGCCATGCTGCTGCCGCTGATCTTCACTGGCGCCGGCAAGCTGAGCGTGGACGCCTGGTTGGCCCGGTGGCAGCCATCGGTCACGACGGCACGGCCTGCGGTGCGCTAGATGCCGACCGTGGTTGGCGCGCCGTGTGCCAACCAAGGTTGGCACCTACCGGAATCCAGAGCGTGCGGTGCCCGGCAGGTGTCGACCTTGGTCGACACACGCCCACGCAGGGAGCCCATGCACAGAAAGCTGGCCGGGCGCTCAGGGTCGCTCTGCTAGAATTCACGCATGACTGACTCCCCCTCCGCACCTGCCGCCGCTCCCGATTCCGCAGTACCCCAGGCGCAGCGCGCGATGTCACAACGCTTCCGCGGCTTCCTGCCGGTGGTGGTGGATGTGGAAACCGGCGGCTTCGACAGCCAGCGCAATGCGCTGCTGGAAATCGCTGCGGTGCCGATCGAGATGGACGAGAACGGCCTGCTCTACCCCGGCCAGACCGCCAGTGCCCACGTGGTCCCGGCCGAGGGCCTGGAGATCGACCCGAAGTCGCTGGAAGTGACCGGGATCATCCTCGACCACCCGTTCCGGCTGGCCAAGGAAGAAAAAGCGGCGTTGGACCACATCTTCACTCCGGTGCGTGCGGCGATGAAGAAGTACGGCTGCCAGCGCGCGATCCTGGTGGGCCACAACGCCCATTTCGACCTCGGCTTCGTCAACGCGGCCGTGGCCCGCACCGGCCACAAGCGCAACCCATTCCACCCGTTCAGCGTGTTCGACACGGTCACCCTGGCCGGTATCGCCTACGGTCAGACCGTGCTGGCGCGTGCGGCCACCGCCGCCGGGCTGGGTTGGGATGCCAACGAGGCACACAGCGCGGTGTATGACACCGAGCAGACCGCGCGGCTGTTCTGCACCATCGCCAACGCCTGGCCGCGCTAACGCAGCCAACGGCGGAGCCCCTCGTGGCGGGCTGACAGCGATTCCTGGTAGGGCCGGGCGGGTGGACTGCGCAGGGGACGCTGCAAGTACGTCCCTGTAAGCTCGGTCGCCGCATCCATGCGGCTCACGCCCCTGCGCAGCCCACCCGCCCGGCCACGGACAGTTTCCAGCGAGCGCCACGGAAAGATCAGAAAAAGCGGGAGCAACAGCGGGTCGCTGCGCTCGTTGGGGGCTGCCGCTCACTGGGTCACTTCTCTGGTGGGTGCCGACCGTTGGTCGGCACCCCCGGGTGGTACGACAACACCAGTAGATCCACGCCATGCGTGGATGCGATCAACCAATACTCGTGCGATCGCGGCCGTCGCTCTTGGCGCGGTACAGCGCGCGGTCGGCGCGCTGGTACAGCAGCGCCGGGGTGCGGTCGTCGGCATCCAGCTCTACCAGGCCCGCGCTGAAGGTGACACGCAGGCCCGCCACGCCGCCCCAATCGGGATGATCATGGAACAGGCCACGCAGGCGCGCGCACAGCTGTGCGGCTTCCTCCAGGCGGGTGTCGTTGAGCAGCAGCGCGAACTCTTCGCCGCCGGTGCGCGCCGGCAGGTCGGAGTCGCGGCAGGCCGCTGCGATCAATGACGCCACCTGCACCAGCACGGCATCGCCGATGCTGTGGCTGTGGCGGTCGTTGACCTCCTTGAAGTGATCGATGTCGAGCACCACCAGGCACAACGGATGACCACTGCGCTGTGACCGGGCGAAGTCACGCGCCAGCGTTTCGTCGAAGGCGCGGCGATTGGCCAGGCCGGTCAGGGCATCCTCGCGGGCCTGCCGCTCGAAGGCTTCGGCCTGGCGCGCCAGGCGCTCGGCCAGTTCGGTCTTTTCCTGGTTCAGCGCCTGCAGGTGCACCGTCTTGGCCTGCAGGTCGAAGGTCGCTTCGTCCACCCGCCGTGCCAGGCGCAGGTTGCTGGCCTTCAGCTGCTGCAGCAGCAGCCGGTACAGCGCCACCAGTCCAGCCAGCAGCAGCATTCCCGCCAGCACCTGCACGCTGCGGCGCTGCCACCAGAACGGTTCCACGGTGAAGCTCCACACCGCCTCCTGTTGGCCCCAGCTGCCGCCGGGATGGGCGGCCGCCACATGCAGGGTGTAGTCGCCCGGCGGCAGGCCGACGAACTCGACGCTGCGCTGCGGGCCGCGCTCGACCCAGCCGGCATCCAGCCCGTCCAGCCGCGTGCGGTAGCGGATCCGGTCGGACATCAGATAGCTCAGGCCGACATAGCTCACCGCCAACCGGCGCCCCCCGGGAATATGGTTGCGATCTCGCCCTTCCCAATGCACCGGCGCGCCATCCACCTGCACGCTCTCGATCGCGGCCGGCGGCGATGGCCGCTCGCGGAAACGCTGCAGGCGCTGCGGGTCGACCGTGCTCAGGCCGCCTGCGGTGACCACCCAGAACGTGCCGTCCTGGCGCAGGATCGCCGATGGGCTGGAGCTGCCGTTGGCCTGTGCATTGGCCATGCCGTCGATCTCGTTGTAACGCTCCACCCCCACCCGCGGCGTGCGGCCATCGGCCACGGCGTTGAGGGTGGCCATATCGGTGCGCAACACGCCGCGATTGCTGCTGATCCACACATTGCCAAGGCGATCCGGCACCAGCTGGAACACCGCATCCACCGGCATGCCCTGCTCCAGGCCGACCCGCGCCAGCGCACCGTTGCGCCAACGGTACAGGCCACGATCACTGCTGATCCACATCGCGTCGCCCAGCTGGTGGAAGCCGAACACGCTGCGGCCACCGCCCAGCGGCGCCAGGTCGATCGACTGCACGTGGTCGCCGCGCAGCACGCGGATGCCTTCGATGGTGCCGATCCACAGGTTGCCCTGATGGTCATGCTCAAGCGCGGTGATCAGACCGCCGGGCATGCCCGGCACGTTCGAGACCTGCACATGGTCGCCGTCGATGCGCACCACGCCCTTCTGCGTGCCGGCCCAGACCACGCCCTGGGAATCAACGCTGATCGCACGGATGTTGCCACCCGGCATGCCGTCGGCTGCCGCGTAGTTGTGGCGCAGGTGGCCGTCACGGCCGAGCCGGTAGACCCCATCGCCGAAGGTTCCGACCCACAGGTCACCGTCCGGCCCCTGTGCCAGGCTCAGCACCGAAGGTGCCTTGCCGCCGCGGTTGTGCAGCGGCATCGCCCGGAAACGGCCGTCCGCGGTCCGCATGTCAAGCCCGCTGGCGCTCCCGACCCACAGCTGGCGATCGCGATCCTCGAATACCGTGCGCACGTAATCGCCACTGAGCCCATCGCGCTCGGTGTAGCTGCTGAACAGTGTTTCGCGCAGGCGATAGAGCCCGCCGTTGGCGCCCACCCAGATGCTGCCTTCGGCATCCTCGCGCAGGCTGACCACGCGTCCGCCCGGCAGGTTCAGACCGGCCGGCAGTCGCTCCAGGCCATGTGCGGAGATGCGCAGCAGGCCCTGGTTCTCGGTGCCCAGCCACAGGTCACCGTGCCGGTCCTGCAGCATCGAGGTCATGTGCAGCTGGCCCGGCAGGCGGTGCACCAGCACCAGCTGGTCGTCCTCCACCCGGTACAGGCGCTCACCGGCGACGATCCACAACGCGCCATCCGGCGCACGGTAGGGCCACGACAGGCCACTGCCGGCACCCAGCCCCCATGCGGCGGGGGCGCGCTTGAGCACGCCATCGTTGTCGCGCAGCACCAGCCCGTCCAGCGTACCGACCCAGACCCGGTCCTGCGCATCGACCACCAGCCTGGTGAAGCTCATCGCCATCGGCAGGTCCGCCGCCGGCGCCTGGTAGACAATGCCGCTGTCCGGCGTCAGGTAGCCGATGCCCTTGCCTTCGTACAGCAGCCACAGCCGCCCCTGGCTGTCCATCTGCATGGACTGGATCAGCACCTGCGGCGTATCGGCCTGGTGCTCCCACACCCGCCATTGGCCATCACTGCCACGGTGGCTGACGTTGCCGCGCGAATCACTGATCCACAGTCCGCCCTGGCGGTCGACGAACAGGGCGCCGATGCCGTTGTCGCGCAGGCCCGGGCGCGTGCTGCGGTCGAACACGGTGAAATCCAGGCCGTTGTAGCGCACCAGCCCTTCCCAGGTGGCGAACCAGAGATGGCCTTCCGGCGTCTGCGCGATGTCGCGCAGCGAGTTGTGCGGCAGGCCGTTGCGCGAGGTCCATACATCGATGGCGTAGTCGCGCAGCGGGGGCGCGCCTTCCTGCGCAGCCAACGGCAGAGCAAGGGCCAGCAGCAGCCACAACAGGCCCTGCCGCAGTGCCCGCCTGAATCCTGATGCGCGGCGCTCCACCCAGCGCCTCTTGTCCCCCTGCCCGCCCATCACCGCAGCGGCGGCGGCCAGGTGCGGCTGCAGGACGCGGCAGCGTGCGGGAACAGCCGGGCAGCGTGCAATGGCATGCCGGCAGGAACGGGCTGGCTCATCGGGGGGAGACTGGGGAGATGCGCAGATGATAGGCCAAACCCCGGCCCCGGCGTCACCGTCCGCAGCGCGCCGACTCAGCCGGCGCGGCCGGGCGCCACCACCTGGGCACTGGCCGGCCACTGCACCACCGCCTCCAGGCCACCTTCGGCCCGGTTGCGCAGCCACAGCCGGGCACCGTCCTTCTCGGCCAGGGCGCGCGCGATGGTCAGGCCCAGGCCGGCCCCGCCGGTTTCGCGCGAACGCGAGGTCTCCACCCGCACGAACGGATCGAACACCGCCTCCAGCTGCTCTTCGGCCAGGCCCGGGCCGTCATCGGCCACCACCACGGTAATCGCACCGCCGCTGCGCTCAACCCGCACCCGTGCCCGCTGCGCGTACATCACCGCGTTGTCCACCAGGTTGGAGAACAGCCGGTGCATGGCTAACGGACGCAACATCAGCACCGAACCACTGCCCCCTTCGAAGACCACATCACCGCCGCCTTCGGCGGCGTCCTCGACAATGCTCTCCAGCAGCGAATCCAGGTCAAGTGCGGCGCGCTGCTCGGCACTCTCGGCGCTGCGCGCCAGTTCCAGGCCCTCGCGCACCAGCGCCTGCATCGCCGCCAGGTCGCCGATCAGGCGCTCACGCAGGGTCTCGTCGCTGACATTCTCCAGGCGCAGGCGCAGCCGTGTCAGCGGCGTCTGCAGGTCGTGGGTGATCGCCGCCAGCATCTGCGTGCGTTCGGCCAGGTGCCGCTGCAGGCGGTGCTGCATGGCGTTGAAGGCTTCGGCGGCACGCTGCACTTCGCGCGGCCCGCGCAGTGGCAACGGGTCGCGCTGCAGGTCATCGCCAAGGTCTTCTGCGGCTGCGGCCAGTTCCTGCAGCGGCGCGCTGGCCATGCGCGCGACGATATAGGCCAGCACGGCAATCGCCAGCACCAGCAGGGTCAGGAACCATGGGTCCACGGCGAGGATGCCGTTGTGCGCCACCGCCGGCGAGTCCAGCGCCAGCTTCAGCAGCGTGCCGTCGTTGAGGGTCACGTCCACCGCGCGGCATTTGGGCGGGATGAACGCGGGGTCGCGTTCGCGCGGCGGCCGCCGGTGGCCCGGCGGCGGCGGCGGCAGCAGCTCCTGCAGTTTGGGAATGCAGGAGCGGAACGAAGCGAAGTGCACGTGCGCGCGCGACACCGGCCCGGGGCGGTCTTCCAGCACTTCCATCAGCGCCGTGTCGGCACGCCCCAGGCGTGCGCCCGGCTGCAGCGCGCGCACGCTCGGCCCGCCGATCGCCAGCAGGCGCTCGCGCAGCTCCGGATTGCCGTCCAGCAGGTTGACGTAGCCCTGCAGGCGGTCGGCGATGCGGTTCAGGTTCTGCCGCTCGAACTCCTGCTGGCGCTTGGAGGTGGCCAGCATGGTCGCGCCGATCGCAGCCACCGCCATGCCCAGCAGCAGGATCACGAACAACCGCCCGACCATCGAGGACAGGAAATGGCGCAGGCGCGTCATCGCGGTTTATTCCAGGTTGACCGACGAGGCAAGCACGTAGCCTTCGTTGCGCACGGTCTTGATCAGTCCATCCGGGCCACCATCGTCGCCCAGCTTGTTGCGCAGGCGGCTGACCTGCAGGTCGATCGCGCGGTCCTGAGCCTCGTAGTTGCGGCCACTGCTGAGCGCGACCAGCTGCTCGCGCGACAGCACCTTGTTGGCGTGGGCGATGAACACCCGCAGCAGGCGGAACTCGGCGCCGGACAGCACCACCACGCGGCCATCCGGATCGACCAGGTGGCGATGCTCGAGGTCGAATACCCAGCGCGAGAAACGCGCGCGGCGTACCGCCAGTGGTTCCAGGTTGGCCGGCAGCGCCTCGGTCCGGCGCAGCACGTTGCGGATGCGCGCCAGCAGCTCGCGCGGCTCGAACGGCTTGGCCAGGTAGTCGTCGGCGCCCATTTCCAGGCCCAGCACGCGGTCGATCGGCTCGGCGCGCGCGGTCAGCATGATCACCGGCGTGTTCGAACGTGCACGCAGGTCACGGCACAGGGTCAGACCATCCTCGCGCGGCAGGTTGAGGTCCAGCACGATCAGGTCCACGTGCTCGCGGTCCAGCAGTTGGCGCATGGCGGTGCCATCGGCCGCAGTGCTCACCTGGTAGCCGGCGCGGCCGAGCTGCTCGGCCAGCAGCGTGCGGATGTCGTTGTCGTCGTCGACGATCAGCAGTCGATGCATCGGGTTTTCAGTCTCCATGTCGCGATCATCCCGTGTCGGCAGCTGAACCGCATCCGGGGCAATGCGTACCAGTGTATCCACCCGCGGGCGGGATACCTGTGGTTACGCCTGTTCACCGACAGTGTTACATACAGACATACCCCGAGGATTGAGCCGTCCATCGCCCGGTCTTCACAATGCCCACCAACGCCGCCCTCGCGGCCTCGAGAGTGAAGCCACGACGTGACGTTCCGCCTGCTGCCAGCGACCCGCCGGAGTCGCCTGATGCTGATCGCCCTGCTCGCCCTGATCGTCGCCGCGACCGCCTGGTGGCTGCTGCGCAAGCCCGCCGCCCCGGCGGTGGCAACGTCGCCGGTCAGCCGCGGTGACATCGAACAAACGGTGGATGCCACCGGCGTGATCGACGCCTACAAGCTGGTCAGCGTCGGTGCGCAGGCCTCGGGCCAGATCAAATCGCTGAAGGTACAGCTGGGCGACACCGTGAAGGAAGGCGACCTGATCGCCGAGATCGATGCCACCACCCAGCAGAACCAGGTGCTCAACGCGCAGGCCTCGCTGGACCAGGTCACCGCCCAGCGCGCGGTGCAGCAAGCCACCCTGCGCCAGGCCGAACTGGAGTTCGCGCGCCAGCAGCAGATGCTGGCCGCCGAAGCCACCTCGCGCCAGGAATACGATGCCGCAGAAGCACAGCTGAAGACCGCCCGCGCCCAGCTGCAGTCCTACGAGGCGCAGATCAAGGGCCGCGAAACCGAGCTGGGCACCGCCCGCGCCAACCTGGCCTACACCCGCATCACCGCGCCGATGGACGGCACCGTGGTCGCGGTGGTGGCCGAGGAAGGCCGTACCGTGAACGCCAACCAGACCGCACCGACCATCGTCATGCTGGCGCGGCTGGACGTGGTCACCGTCAATGCCGAGATCTCCGAGGCCGACGTGGTCAAGATCAAGCCCGGCATGCCGGTGTACTTCACCACCCTGGGCGACCCGGACCGCAAGTATCACGCCACGCTGCGCCAGATCAATCCGGCGCCGGCCTCGATCGCCAACGAGAATTCGTCCAGCTCCAGCAGCTCCTCCAGCTCCAGCTCCAGCAGCGCGGTCTACTACAACGCGCTGTTTGATGTGGAAAACCCGGACGGCACGCTGCGCATCGACATGACCGCGCAGGTCTCGGTACTGCTCAAGCAGGCCAAGGGCGTGCTGATGGTGCCGGCGGTGGCACTGGGACCGAAGCGCCGTGGCGATGAGCGGATGGTGCGGGTGCTGGACGAGAAGGGCCAGCCGCAGCCGCGCAAGGTCACCGTCGGCATCAACAACGGCGCCTCGGCCGAGATCCTGTCCGGCTTGAAGGAAGGCGAGCGCGTGGTGGTCGGCGAAGCCGGTGCGGCCGGTGCCAGCGCCGGCGGCGGCAACCGCGGCGGCATGCAGATGCGGGTCGGCGGCCCGGGCATGGGGCGCCGATGAGCACGACGGCGCCGCTGCTGCGGCTGCGCGACCTGCGACGTGAATTCCCGGCCGGCGACGATGTGATCGCCGTACTGCGCGACGTCCATCTCGACATCCACGCCGGCGAGATGGTCGCCATCGTCGGCCAGTCCGGCTCCGGCAAGTCGACGCTGATGAACATCCTCGGCTGCCTCGACCGTCCCACCCGCGGCAGCTACCAGGTGGCCGGCCGCGAAACCGGAAAGATGGAGCCGGACGAACTGGCCGAACTGCGCCGCGAGCATTTTGGTTTCATCTTCCAGCGCTACCACCTGCTCGGCGACCTCGACGCGCGCGGCAACGTGGAAGTGCCGGCGGTGTATGCCGGCAGTCCCGGCCCGGTGCGCAACGCGCGTGCCGAGCAACTGCTGCAGCGGCTGGGCCTGGGCGACCGCATGCATCACAAGCCAGGCCAGCTTTCCGGTGGCCAGCAGCAGCGCGTGTCGATCGCACGCGCCCTGATGAACGGCGGCGAGGTGATCCTGGCCGACGAACCCACCGGCGCGCTCGATACGAAATCCGGTGAGGAAGTGATGGCGATCCTCGGCGAACTGCATGCCGAAGGCCACACCATCATCATCGTCACCCACGACATGAGCGTGGCCCAGCACGCACAGCGCATCATCGAGATCCGCGATGGCGAGATCATTGCCGACCGCGCCAATCCGGATGCGCCGAGTTACCGCGCCCAGCGCGAAGCCAGTACCGGCGTCGCCCACGGCAACAGCTGGCGGGCGGCCCGCGACCGCTTCACCGAAGCGTTCCGCATGGCGCTGCTGGCGATGAACGCCCATCGCCTGCGCACCTTCCTGACCATGCTCGGCATCATCATCGGCATCGCCTCGGTGGTCTCGGTGGTGGCGCTGGGCAATGGCTCGCAGCAGCAGATCCTGCAGAACATCAGCGCGCTCGGCACCAACACCATCGACGTTTATCCCGGCCGTGGTTTCGGCGACATGCGCTCGGCCCGGGTGCAGACGCTCAAGGCCAGCGATGCCGATGCACTGGCAAAGCAGAGCTATGTGGACAGCGCCACCCCCAGCGTATCGACCTCGGTCACCGCGCGTTATCGCAACCAGTCGTCGACCGCCCAGGTCAGCGGCGTCGGCGAGCAGTTCTTCCGGGTCAAGGGGGTAACCCTGCTCAGCGGCAGCTTCTTTGATGCCGATGCCGTGAGGGGCCTCGGCCAGGTAGCGGTGATCGACGAAAACACCCAGACCCAGTTCTTCCCCGATGTCGACCCGGTCGGCCAGGTGATCCTGCTCGGCAACGTGCCGGCACGCGTGGTCGGCGTGGCCAAGCGCCAGAGTTTCGGTTTCGGTGGCAGCACCAGCCTCAGCGTCTGGGTGCCCTACACCACGGTGATGTCGCGCATGCTCGGCCAGAGCCATGTCTCCAGCATCACCGTGCGCGTGGACGACAACACACCGATGGATGCCGCTCAGGAAGCGATCACCCGCCTGCTGACGATGCGCCACGGCACCGAGGATTTCTTCCTCAGCAACAGCGCGGAGATCCGCGACACCATCGAGCAGACCACGCGCACGATGACCCTGCTGATCGGTGCCATCGCCGCCATCGCGCTGCTGGTCGGCGGCATCGGCGTGATGAACATCATGCTGGTGTCGGTGACCGAGCGCACCCGAGAGATCGGGGTGCGCATGGCCGTCGGTGCACGACAAAGTGATATCCGCCAGCAGTTCCTGATCGAAGCGGTGCTGGTTTGCCTGCTCGGTGGCGTGCTCGGCATCGGCCTGGCCCTGCTGCTGGGCTCGATGATCGGCCGCTTCGCCAGCGACTTCCAGGTGCTGTTCTCCACCGCCTCGATCATTGCCGCCTTCGCCTGCTCGACCCTGATCGGCGTGGCGTTCGGCTTCCTGCCCGCGCGCAATGCCGCGCAGCTTGACCCGGTGGAGGCCCTGGCACGCGAATGAAGATGATGACCCGACTGCCCTTCCCTGCCCCTTCGCGCCGGCTGCTGGCGGGTGCCGTTCTGCTCGCCCTGTCTGGCTGCGCCTCTGTCGGCCGCTATCCGGTGGCCGATCCCGATGTGGCGGCCCAGTATGGGCGTGGCGATGCCACCCTCAACGCACCGGCCGACGACCCGCGCAGCAGCCTGGACACACCGGGCCACGACATCCGCCAGGACACCTGGTGGACCGGCTTCGGCGATGACCGCCTGGACCGCCTGGTGGCGCAGGCGCTGGCCGCCAACAGCGACCTGGCCGCCGCCGGCCTGGCCGTGCAGCGTTCGCGCCTGCAGGCCGGCCTGGCCAGCAACGCGCTGTGGCCGCAGCCTTCGTCATCGGGCGTCAGCGGCAATGCCAGCCGCGCCACCGACCAGGCCGACGACTGGCGCCGCAGCTACTCCACCGGCGTTTCGCTGGGCTGGGAGGTCGATCTGTGGGGACGCCTGCGCACCCAGCGCGACATCGCCCGCTGGGAAGCCGAAGCCAGCGAGGAAGACCGGCAGAATACCGCCCTGCTGGTGATCAGCGACACCATCACCCAGTACTGGAACCTGGCCTACCTGAACCAGTCGCTCGCCACCGGCCAGGCCAACCTGGAGCGGCTGGAGCGCACCCGCGAACTGGTGCAGGCCCGCTTCGACGCCGGTGCGGTATCGCGTCTGGAAGTGCGCCAGGCGCTGCAGAACCTGCAATCGCAGCGCGCCTCGCAGAGCGCGCTGGAACAGCAGCGGGTGGAGGTGCGCAACGCACTGACCGTGCTGCTGGACGGCACGCCCTGGCCCCAGCAGGACGAACCGCAGGACCTGCTGGGCGCACGCAGCCCGCGCATTGTCGAGGGGCTGCCGGCCGACCTGCTCGGCCGCCGCCCCGACCTGCGCGCGGCAGAACTCCGCCTGCGCAACAGCCTGAAGACCATCAAGGTCACCGCCACCCAGTACTACCCGGCGCTGAGCCTGACCGGCAGCCTCGGTTCCAGTGCGACCTCGCTGGGCGATGTACTGCGCAATCCGGTGGCCACGCTGGGTGCCGGCCTTTCGCTGCCATTCCTCAACCTGCAGCGCGCGCAGCTGGATACCGATATCGCCGGCACCAGCTATCAGATCGCCGCGACCAATTTCCGCAAGACGCTGTACACCGCGCTCTCGGAAGTGGACAACGCACTGTCCGCGCGCGAGCAGCTGGCGCGCCAGGTCGCTGCCTCGCAGGCTTCGTACGAGGAAGCGGTGGAAGTGGAGCGCGCGCAGGAAGTGCGTTATCGCGTGGGTGCTACCGATCTGCGCACCTGGCTGGAAGCGCAGCAGACCCGGCGCGATGCAGAGTTGTCGCTGGCGCGCGTGCGCCAGGGCCAGCTGAACAACGACGTGACCCTGTTCAAGGCACTGGGTGGCAGCGCGGGCTGAGGCGGCAAGAGCGCCAACCAAGGTTGGCGACTACCGGTAGGTGTCGACCTTGGTCGACACGGCACATGGAAAAGGGGTCGGATCCCTCGCCTGCGAAGAGGGATCTGACCCCGATCACGTCGCGCCGGCGGATCAACCGCGCTGGCGCACGGCCTCGAACAGGCTGACGCCGGCGGCGACGGAGACATTCAGGCTCTCGATCTCGCCCGGCATCGGGATCTTGACCAGGCCATCGCAGTTCTCGCGGGTCAGGCGGCGCAGGCCGTCGGCTTCGCCGCCCAGCACCAGCGCGATGTTGCCCTTCAGGTCCAGCTGGTACAGCGACGCGGTGGCTTCGCCGGCCAGGCCGTAGATCCACACGCCCTGCTTCTGCAGGTCCTTCAGGCAGCGCGACAGGTTGGTTACCGCCACCACCGGGATGAGGTCGGCGGCGCCGGCCGAGGTCTTGCGCACGGTCGCGTTGACCGTGGCCGACTTGTCCTTGGGGATGATCACTGCAGTCGCACCGGCCGCAGCCGCCGAGCGCAGGCAGGCACCCAGGTTGTGCGGGTCCTGCACCTCATCCAGCACCAGCAGCAGCGCCTTGCCCTCGGCCGCAGTGACCAGGCCTTCCAGCTCGTTCTCGCTGTAGGTGCGGGCGGCGGCATAGCGCGCGGCCACGCCCTGGTGGCGCACCGAGCCCCCCACACCGTCCAGCGCCTGGCTGTTCACCTTGCGCACGTCGATGCCCTTGCGGCGGGCGTTTTCCTCGATCTCAGTCAGGCGCGGGTTCTTCGCACCGGCCTCGACCAGCACTTCGCGGACGTTCTCGGCGTCGTTCTCGATGGAGGAGGCGACGGCGTTGACGCCGACGATCCACTGGCTGTTCTTGCTCATGCGGGCGGGGACCGGAAAGGGGGTGGCTATGGTAGAGCATCGGCGGTCCGGGCGCTGCCGCGCCCCGCCTCCCTGTACAGCCGAGCCTGCGCTCGGCTGTCCTGGGTTCAGCCTGCGGCGACAGCGTGGAGACGGCGCTACAGGTGCGTCACCGGCTGCGCGGTGGCCAGTGCGGCGTGTCGTGGTCGGGGTGCTGGTGGGACACGATCGTGGCCAGGAAGTCCAGGGCCGCGATGTCCTCCTCGGTACGCCGTACGGGCAGGCTGGCCAGGCCGTCGACGAAGGGCAGCTTGCGCTCGACCCCGTACTGGATCGTCGGAGGCAGGCGTTCGGGTTCGTCGAACGCGCCGGCAGCCACCGCCACGCCATCGGGCGCTTCGTAGGTCAATGGCGTGCCGCAGTCGGCGCAGAAGCCACGCCGCACCACGTTGGACGACTGGAAATAGCGCGGCTGGCCGCGGGTCCAGCTGAACTGCACACCGCGTACCGACACCAGCGGCGCGTAGTAGGCGCCGAAGGCCTTCTGGCACATGCGGCAGTGGCAGATCGAGCTGTCGGTCAGCGCGCCACGCACGTGGAAGCGGATCGCGCCGCACTGGCAGCCGCCGCTGTATTCGGGTTGGCCTTGCATGCGATGTCTCCTGGTGGTGCCGGCCGCTGGCCGGCAACCCGTCGGTGCCGAGGGTGCCATGGATGCCGGCCAGCGGCCGGCACTACCACGGTCATCAATAGTTCTCTTTCTTCCGCTTGGCCGGCTTGCCCCGCTCAGGCAGCGGCGGCAGGCCATCGCCCTCGTCCTCACCCTTGTGTTCCACCAGGCGGAAGTCGATCTTGCGTTCTTCCATGCTGGCCTTCAGCACCAGGATGCGCACGCGGTCACCCAGCCGGTAGCTGCCGCCGCGGCGCTCGCCGGTCAACGTCTTGCGGGTCGCGTCGAACTTGTAATAGTCCTGCGGCAGCTGGGTCACGTGGACCAAGCCCTGCACCTTCGACTCGTCCAGTTCCACGAACAGGCCGAAGCTGGTCACGCCGCTGATCACGCCGTCGAACTGGCCGCCCACGTGCTTTTCCATCCACGCCGCGCGGTAACGCTCGTCGACCTCGCGCTCGGCCTCGTCGGCACGGCGCTCACGCTCGGAACACTGCAGCGCCAGCGCGGCCATCTCGCGGGCGTTGTAGGTGAACTTGTCCAGCGGCTTGCCGGACAGCGCATGCTTGATCGCGCGGTGCACCAGCAGGTCGGGATAGCGACGGATCGGCGAGGTGAAGTGCGCGTAGGCCTCCAGCGCCAGGCCGAAGTGGCCGTGGTTCTCCGGGCTGTAGATCGCCAGACTCTGGCTGCGCAGCAACACCGACTCCAGCAGCGTCGCATCGGGGCGGTCGCGGATCTTCTTCAGCAGCTTGGTGTAGTCACCCGGGCGCACCTTCGACCACGGTGGCAGGCTCAGCTTGAACTCCTTGAGGAATTCCAGCAGGTCGGCGTACTTGGTTTCCGGCGGCTTCTCGTGGATGCGGTACGGCGCCGGCACGTGGCGCGACAGCAGGTACTTCGCCGCCTCCACATTGGCCGCGATCATGCATTCCTCGATCAGCTTGTGCGCGTCGTTGCGCACCAGCATGCCGGCCTGGGTGACTTCACCACGGTTGTCCAGCACGAAGCGTACCTCGCTGCTTTCGAACTCGATGGCACCGCGCTTGGCACGTGCCTTGGACAGCACCTTGTACAGCTGGTGCAGGCGCTGCACCTGCGGCAACAGCTCACCCATCCACGCTTTGGTATCGGCATCATCCTCGCCCACCGCCTTCCACACCTGGGTGTAGGTCAGGCGCGCGTGCGAATTCATCACGGCCTCGTAGAAGCGCGAATGCGTGACCAGGCCGTCACGATCGATCTGCATGTCGCAGACGAAGCACATGCGGTCGACCTTGGGCATCAGTGAGCAGATGCCGTTGGACAGGGTCTCCGGCAGCATCGGCACCACGAAGCCGGGGAAGTAGACCGAAGTCGCACGCTTCTGCGCTTCCTCGTCCAGCGGCGTGCCGGGGCGCACGTAGTTCGAAACATCGGCAATGGCCACCACCAGGCGGAAGCCATCGGCATTCGGCTCGCAGTACACCGCGTCGTCGAAGTCCTTGGCATCCTCGCCGTCAATGGTAACCAGCGGCGTGCTGCGCAGGTCGACACGGTCGCCGATCATTGCCGGCTCGACCACCATCGGCACCGAGGCGGCTTCGTCCAGCACCTCCTGCGGGAACTCGAACGGCAGCTCGTGGCCGTGGATGGCGGTCTCCACCACCAGCGATGCGGTCAGCTTGTCGCCCAGCACGGCGATGATGCGGCCGATCGGCGGACGGCGGCTGTCCGGTGCCTGGGTCAGTTCGCAGACCACCAGCTGGCCATCACGCGCGCCCCCGGTCTGGTCCGGCGGCACCTGCACGTTGCGCTGCACGCGCTTGTCGTCAGGTACCACGTAATTGATCCCCATCTCGACGCTGAAGCGGCCGATCAGGCGGGTCATGCCGCGTTCGAGCACGCGCGCAATGCTGCCTTCGCGACGGCCACGGTGGTCGATGCCGGTCACGCGGGCCAGCACCTTGTCGCCGTGCATCACCTTGCGCATTTCATACGGCGGCAGGAACAGGTCGTCGCCACCCTCGACCGGACGCAGGAAACCGAACCCTTCCGGGTTGGCGATCACCACGCCGGTAACCAGGTTCAGGGTCTGGATCGGGGCGAAACCGCCGCGGCGGTTCTGCACCAGTTGGCCATCGCGGACCATGGCACCAAGCCGGCGCGACAGCGCCTCGGCCCGATCCGGTGCGGTCAGGCCCAGGCGTGCACCCAGTTCCTCGGCGGTCTGCGGCCCTTCGCAACGCTCCAGCAGGGCCAGGATGGCCTCGCGGCTGGCGATGGGCTGTTCGTATTTCTCGGCTTCGCGGGCGGCATAGGGATCGTCGATCACCTTGCCGGCCGGCGGCAGCTTGCGGCCCGGGGCCGGGCCGGGCGCTGCCGCATCAGCGGTGCGGACCTTGCGGCCGCGTGGCGGCGCACCGCCTTCATTCAATTCGGGGAACCAGCCCGGCAACGGCTTGCCCGGCTTGGTGGTGCGGGCTGCGCCCGCCTTCGGGCCCTTCTTCGGGCCTTGGCTGCGGGATTGGCTGCGGGACTTGCTCCCGCCCTTGCTTGGTTTTTTGGTAGTCATCGCCCTACATGGTAGCCGTTGACGGCGTGCAGAACGGGTCAGCGCCCGCCTTGGAGGCGTTGGATGAAATAATTTCAGGAAGTCGTTGACAGCTCCCGGATTCATCTTCACAATTGCGCCTCTGGAACGCCCAGGTGGCGGAATTGGTAGACGCACTAGTTTCAGGTACTAGCGGGTAAAACCGTGGAGGTTCGAGTCCTCTCCTGGGCACCAACGAAAAAACTCCTCGCTTCGGCGGGGATTTTTTTTGCCTGCGATCCGGCGCTCTGGCCATGGGGTCAGAGCCCCTTTCGCAAGCGAAACGGGATCCGACCCCGGCGCTGCAAAAGGTGTTGACACCCCCCATAACGACACCCCATAATCTCGCTCCTCGACGCCCAGGTGGCGGAATTGGTAGACGCACTAGTTTCAGGTACTAGCGGGTAAAACCGTGGAGGTTCGAGTCCTCTCCTGGGCACCACGTCGAGAATGAGAAAGACCCGCGAAAGCGGGTTTTTTCATGCCCGGGATTTGGCATCAGAACAATGGCCGCAGCACCAGCTCCAGGCCGAGCAGCAGCAGGAAGCCAAGGAAGCACGCCCGAAACACCCGTGCGCTGATGCGCTGCCGGATCGCCTGCCCCAGCCACATGCCCAGCAGTGCCGGCACCACCGCCAGTGCACTCAAGCCCAGCTGCTGGATGCCGAACGCACCGTGCAGCACCAGGCCCGTGGTCAGTGCAATCGTCGATACGGTGAACGCCAGCCCGAGCGCCTGCACCAGTTCTTCGCGCTGCAACCCCAGTGATTGCAGGTACGGCACCGCCGGCATCACGAACACGCCGGTGGCGCCGGTCACTACGCCGGACAGCGCGCCCACCAGCGGCCCCAGCCAGCGCTCGCGCCGCTGCGGCACGCGGAACACCGGCGCAAGCAACGCATAGGCGGCATAGACCATCAGGGCCACGCCCAGTGCAACGCGCGACCCGCTGCGATCGACCCGTACCAGCAGCGCTGCCGAACCCAGCGTCACCACCACCACGGCCAGCATCATCGGCCACAGGCGCCGCACGATGGGGCCCAGCGCTGGCCCGGACAGCAGCTGCCACGCATTGGTGACGAAGGTCGGGATGAACAGCATCGACGCCGCCGCCACCGGCGACAGCGCGCCACCGAGCAGGCCCATCGCCACCGTCGGCAGCCCCATGCCCGTCACGCCCTTGACCACGCCGGCCAGCACGAACACCACCACCAGCAACCCATAGAAGTACATCGATTCATTCATGCCTTCATTGGATCGGGCCGTCGCCCGGCGCACAATGCGGTCTTCCCGGCCCACCCTTCGGCTGATCCGAAGGCGGTGGCCCTGCGATGAGGGAACCCACATGCGGATGGACATCGCCGACCTGCGCCTGTTCCTGGCAATCGCCGAGGCCGGGAGCATCACGGCCGGCGCAACGCAGGCGAACCTGGCCCTGGGTTCGGCCAGCGAGCGCCTGCGCACGATCGAAGCCGATGCCGGCACCCTGCTGTTGAACCGGCATCCACGTGGCGTCAGCCTGACTGAAGCCGGCGCCGCCCTCGCCCACCATGCACGCCTGATCCTGCAACAGCAGGCGCAGCTGCGCGGCGAACTGCAGGCATTCGCGCAGGGGGCGCGCGGCACCCTGCATCTGTATGCCAACACCGCAGCACTGACCAACTACCTGCCCTCGCGGCTCGCACCGTGGTTGGCCGAACGACCCCGCCTGCACGTCGAACTGCTGGAACGCACCAGCCCCGAAGTCGTGCGTGCAATCAGCGCTGGCCAGGCCGAGGCCGGCATCATCAGTGATGCGGTCGACGCCACCGGCCTGCAGCAGCATGTGGTGGCCGAAGATCCGCTGGTGATGCTGCTGCCTGCCGATCACCGGTTTGCATCACTGCGCAGCGTGACCTTCGCCGATGCCGCCGGCGAGACCTTCGTTGCCCTCGCCGATGGCAATGCGCTTCAGATCTACATCGAAGACCAGGCCCGCGACATCGGGCGCCGCCTGGATGTGCGCATCCGCATGAAGACCTTCGAGGGTGTCTGCATCATGGTCGGCCACGGCATCGGTGTCGGCATCGTGCCGCGGAGCATCGCGCGCCAGCATCGACGCAGTACGCATACCGTTGCGGTGCCGCTTGCCGATGCGTGGGCACAACGCCGCCTGTGCGCCTGTTTCGCCGGGTGGGCGCAGCTGTCACCGGCGATGCGCAGCCTGCTGCACCACCTGGGCGTGCAACCGCAGAAAAAAGTGTGAAATGTTGTTGACACACTCTCTGCCGTGCCGCACAATTCCTCTCCTGAGTCGCCCAGGTGGCGGAATTGGTAGACGCACTAGTTTCAGGTACTAGCGGGTAAAACCGTGGAGGTTCGAGTCCTCTCCTGGGCACCACGACTCAAGATGATCAAACCCGCGAAAGCGGGTTTTTTCGTTTCCGGAGGCTGGGTGGCACGCGATGACGTGGATCCACCAGACAGAAACCCCGCCTTGCGGCGGGGTTTTGTGCGTTTCAACGCCAATGGTCGATCAATGCCCACCGCCCGCGGACGCCGCACCTGCGCCTGCGCCGAACGGCGGCTTGGCCAGCCACAGGAAGGTGATGATCGCCAGGAAGATCCAGCCCAGCAGGAAGAAGATGTCGTTGAAACCCATCTGCGATGCCTGGTGGTTGATCATGTTGTTCAGTACCGCCGCGCCATGTTGCAGGTCGCCCTGCCCCATTGCCGTGACCTGCTCCTGCATGCCCGGCTGATAGGCCGAGATGTGCTCGGTCAGATCGGCATGGTGCACCTGGGTACGCCGCGCCCACAGCCACGTCGTCAGCGAGGCCGCGAAGCTGCCGCCCAGCGTGCGCAGGAACGTCGCCAGGCCGGAGCCCGCCGCGATCTCGCGCCCATCCAGGTCCGACAGCAGGATCTGCAGCACCGGCATGAAGAACAGCGCCACGCCAATGCCCATGATCAGCTGCACGCCGGCCACGTGCATGTAGTCCACCTGCAGGTTGAAGTTCGAGCGCAGGAAGCTGGTCATCGACAGCACGATGAACGCCACGGTGGCCAGCATGCGCATATCGAAGCGCGACGCATACTTGCCCACGAACGGCGTCATGATCACCGGCAGGATGCCGATCGGTGCGGTCGCCAGGCCTGCCCAGATCGCGGTATAGCCCATGTCACGCTGCAGCCACTGCGGAATCAGCAACGCCACGCTGAAGAACGCCGCATAGGCCACCACCATCGCCAGCGTGCCGGCACGGAAGTTGCGGTGCCGGAACAGCTTCAGGTCGACGATCGGATCCTTGTCGGTCAGTTCCCAGATCAGGAACACCGTCAGCGTCACCACCGCCACGCAGGCCAGCACCACGATCTTCATCGACGAGAACCAGTCCTCGTCGTTGCCCAGATCGAGCACCAGCTGCAGCGCGCCGACACCGATCACCAGCGTGATCAGGCCGACGTAGTCCATCTTCGGCTTCTCGATCTGCTCCGGGCGTCCCTTCAGCTGGTTGCCCACCACCAGCGCGGCGAAGATGCCCAGTGGCACGTTGATCAGGAAGATCCATTCCCAGCTGTAGTTGTCGGTGATCCAGCCACCGAGGATCGGGCCGCAGATCGGCGCCACCACCGTGATCATCGCCAGCAGCGCCAATGCCTGTCCGCGTTTCTCGCGCGGGTAGATCGAGACCAGCAGCGACTGTGTGATCGGGTACATCGGACCGGCCACGAAACCCTGCAGCGCACGCGACACCACCAGCATGCCCATGCTCTGCGCAAGGCCGCACAACAGCGAGGTGATGACGAAGGCCAGCGTGGCCCAGACGAACAGTTTGCGTTCGCCGAAACGGCGGCTGAGCCAGCCGGTCAGCGGCAGCGCGATGGCCGTGCTGACCGCGAACGAGGTGATGACCCAGGTCGCCTGCTGCGAACTGGCACCGAGGTTGCCGGCGATGGTCGGCAGCGAGACGTTGGCGATGGTGGTGTCGAGCACCTGCATGAACGACGCCATCGCCAGGCCGACGGTGCACAGGGCGACGCTGGGCGGCAGGAACCCGGAGGCTGCAGCCGGCGCCGCCGGTGCGCCCGGAGCGCCGGGCGCGGCTGGAGCTTGTGCGGACATGGCGACCTCAGCCCACCTTCGCCTGCTGCTGCGGCAGGTTGCCCTGGATGATCGTGTGGATCACCTCGTCGGCATCATGCAGCTGCTTGGCATACACGTCGGTGTCGAACACCGTGCCCTTGGCCGGGATGCTCGGCAGCACTTCGCCCTTCTGGTCGCGCAGGCTCACTTCGGCCTTCATCGACAGGCCGATGCGCAGCGGGTGCTCGGCCAGCTGCTTGGCATCGATGGCGATGCGCACCGGTACGCGCTGCACGATCTTGATCCAGTTGCCGCTGGCGTTCTGCGCCGGCAGCAGCGAGAACGCCGAGCCGGTGCCCAGGCCCAGGCTCTGGATGCGCCCCTTGTACTTCACGTCGCCGGCGTACAGGTCCGACTTCAGCTCCACTTCCTGGCCCAGGCGCATGTGGCGCAGCTGGGTTTCCTTGAAGTTGGCCTCGACCCACATCTGCTCGGTCGGCACCACGGCCATCAGCGCATTGCCCGGCTGCACGCGCTGGCCGACCTGCACCGAACGACGGGCGACGTAGCCGGAGACCGGCGCAACGATGCCGGCGCGGGCATTGTTGAGGAAGGCCTGGCGCAGCTGCGCAGCGGCGGCCTGCACATCCGGCTGGGTGGCGATCACGGTGTCGTCGACCAGCGCGCGGTTGCGCTCGACGGTCTCGCGTGAACCGACCACGGCGGCTTCGGCCGCGGCCAGCTCGTCGCGGGCATGGGCCAGTTCTTCGTTGGAGATGGCGCCGGTGGCGGCCAGGTCCTTGCGGCGGGCGTAGTCTTCGCGCACGCGCTTCAGGGTCACCTGGCGGGCGTTCAGGTCCGCCTGCGCGCCTTCCACGCTGCGGTACAGGCCGCGGGTCTGGCGCACGGTCTTGGCCAGGTTGGCTTCGGCCTGCTGCAGCGCCACTGCGGTGTCGGACGGGTCCAGCTGCACCAGCAGCTGGCCGCGCTCCACGCGCATGCCGTCATCGGCATTGATGGCGACCACGGTGCCGGCCACCAGCGGGGTGATCTGCACCTGGTTGCCCTGCACGTAGGCATCGTCGGTCTCTTCGAACCAACGGCCGAACATGAAGTACCACAGCGCCAAAGCGGCAAGCAGCAGCACGACGATCACGAACAGGCCGCGCAGCAGGTTGCCGCGGCGGTTGGGGGCGGCCGGGGCCGCAGTGTCTTGGGTCTGGCTCATGTCGGAGATCTTCAGGAATGCGAGGAATCGGAATGGGAGGCGATCGATGCGCGGTCGGCGTCAGTGGGCTGGAAACCACCGCCCAGCGCCTTGCTCAGGCGCACCGAGGACTGCACCTGCTGCGACTGCAGGCCGGCCAGCTGCTGCTGCGACTGCAGCAGGGTGGACTGCGCGGTCAGCACGTCCAGGTAGCTGCCGATGCCGGCACGGTAGCGCTGCTGGGCCAGGTCGAAGGCAGCGCGTGCGGTGTCCACCGCCTGCTGCTGCGACTGCGCCTGCTGTGCCAGCGAGCGCACCGCGTTGACCTGGTCGGCCACATCACGCAGCGCATCGAGCACGGTCTGGTTGTAGTTGGCCACCGCCAGGTCGTACTGCGCATCGGTATTGGCCAGGTTGGCGCGCAGCTTGCCGCCCTCGAAGATCGGCAGGCTCAGCGCAGGGCCGATATAGGCGAAGGTGGAACTGCTCTTCAGCAGGTCGCCCACATTCGGGGCGACCACGCCGGCCAGCGCGGTCAGGTTGAAGCTCGGGTAGAACTTGGTCTTGGCAACCTTGATCTGCTTGTCGGCCGCTTCAACGCGCCAGCGTGCGGCGACGATGTCGGGGCGGCGGCCAAGCAGCTCGCTGGGCAGCACGCCCGGCAGCTGCAGTGCCACCGGATTCAGCGGCCGCGGGCGCTGGATCGACAGGCCACGGTCCGGGCCCTTGCCGACCAGCGCGGCCAGCGCGGTGCGGGCGGCGTCGATACGCTGCTGGGCCGCCTGCACCTGCTGCTGCGCGGCCGGCACACGGGCCTCGGCCTGGCGCACCTGCAGATCACTGTCGATGCCGGCGCTGCGGCGCTGGCGGGTCAGTTCAAGTGACTTCTGCGAACGGGTCAGCTCTTCCTCGGCCACGTCGTTGAGCTGCCACGCGTAGGCCAGGTCGGCATAGGCCTGGGTGATGCCAGTGGACAGGTTCAGGCGTGCAGCCTGCGCTTCAACGGTGGCGGCGTGCGCACCGTCCACGGCGGCTTCCCAGGCGGCGCGCTTGCCGCCCCACAGGTCCACGCCATAACTGAAGTCGAAGGCGACCTGGCTGCTGCCGCCGTAACGGCCACCCATCTCGCTGCCGACCATCGATTCGGGCAGGCGCAGGCCGGTGTAGCCACCGGACACCGACAGGCTCGGCAGTTCGTCGGCACGTGCGGTGCCGACCTGGGCCTGGGCCTGGCGCAGGCGGGCATCGGCGGCGTCAAGGCTCGGGTGGCCGGCCAGGCCCTCGGCGACCAGCGCGTCCAGCTGCGCATCACCCAGTGCCTTCCACCAGTCCTGCGCCGGGAAGCCGGTGGCGCTCAGGTCGGTGTCGGCCAAGGTGCGTTCGCTGTGCAGGCTGTCCACGTCAAGCACGTGGCCCTGCGGGTTGAGGCCACGACTGCTGGCGCAGGCGGCCAGGGCCAGGGCCAGCGCTGACACCAGCAGCGCGCGCCCGGACCGGCGGAGAGTGGAATGCGGGATCGGGTTCATGGGGTCGTCAGTGAATCGCGGATTCGGGTAAGGAGGGACAGCAGCAGCGTGCGCTCGTCGGCGGAAAGATCACGCAGGGCGTAATCCATCACCGCGTCGCCACGCAGCTTCAAGCGTGCCCACAGCGCGCGGCCTTCGTCGGTCAGCACGATCTGCAATGCCCGCCGGTCCTGCGCATGCGGTTCGCGGCGGACACAGCCCAGCGCTTCGAGCTTGTCCAGCAGCCGGGTCACCGCGCTGGGCACCTGATCGATGGCCTGGGCCAGTTCGTTGGCGGTGCACGGCGCCATGTTCGAAAGCACCTTCAACCCGATGTAGTGGGTGAAGCCGATGCCCAGATCTTCTTCAGCCATGGACGCGTCGAGTTGGCGGACCAGGCCGTCGCGCACCTGGCGCAGCAGCAGGCCGAAGCTGGGGGGAGTGGTTGCAGGACAGATCATGGGGGAGCATTCTCTTCCAAAAAAAATATTTCTCAATGGAAATATTCGATCTGGCATCGAATGCTGTGTTGCAGCAGTGGGCTGGATCAGTGAAGGCGCCTACCTTAATGACCTGGTCAGGTGGCCCGGTAGTACAATCCAGCCAATGGATGACACATTTCAGCCAGCAGACATGATGAACAAGGCAGAAATCCCTACTCCCAAACGCCTGCTCAGGGACGAAGCACTGGACTGGTTCGAGCGCAACGACGGTCCCCCGGTGGTTGGTTTCCGCTTCGACAGCCCGCAGGGGTTGGTCCGTGAAGTGGATTGGCATCATCACCAGCGCGCGCAGCTGATCTGCGTCGAGCGCGGCCTGCTGACCACCCGTACCTCGCACGGCACCTGGTCGCTGGCGCCGGGCTCGGCCGGCTGGATGCCACCGCTGGAGCCGCACACGGTCACCCTCGACGGACCCCTGCGTGGCTGGGGCATGGCGCTGGCGGCTCCGGTCTGTGCCACCCTGCCCTCCGATCCCTGCGTGCTGGGCCTGTCCAAGCTGGCGCAGGCGCTCGCCGAGCGCATCTGTGACTGGCTACCGGGCTACGACACCACCTCCGAACGCCAGCACATCATCGAGGTGCTGGTGGACGAGATCCGCACAGCGCCACGCCAGCGCATGCACTTGCCGATGCCGCATGACCGGCGCCTGCTGAAGATCGCCTCGCAGCTGCTGGCCGACCCGTCCGACGAACGCAGCCTGGCCGAATGGGCGCACTGGGCCGGCCTGTCACCGCGCAGCCTGACCCGCCACTTCCGCGACGAGACCACGCTCAGCTTCGCCCAGTGGCGGCAGCAGGCCCGGCTCTCCGAAGCCCTGCGCCAGTTGACCGATGGCCGCAGCGTCGCCGACATCGCCCACGCACTGGGCTTCAGCAGCGCCAGCGCCTTCGTCACCGTGTTCCGCCGCCACTTCGGGCTGCCACCGGGGCGCTACCTGGCGCGGGCCGGCCACGGCCTGGAAACCGGGCTGGACCCTGCGCGCGGCTTGGCATCCCCCGCCGCATCCGGATAATCACAGGATTGCGAGCGGCGACCGCCGTCGCCGCCTCCCGACATAGGTAACAACGCCGCATGACCGAACTTGCCCGCCCCGTGTTCCACGGATTCGAACAACTGCCGCTGCGCGAGTACGCCGAACGCGCCTACCTCGACTACTCGATGTACGTGGTCCTGGACCGTGCCCTGCCGTTCATCGGCGACGGCCTGAAGCCGGTGCAGCGCCGCATCATCTATTCGATGAGCGAGCTGGGCCTGAATGCCGCGTCCAAGCCGAAGAAGTCCGCACGCACCGTCGGTGACGTCATCGGTAAGTACCACCCGCACGGCGACAGCGCATGCTACGAAGCACTCGTGCTGATGGCGCAGCCGTTCTCGTACCGCTACCCGCTGATCGAGGGCCAGGGCAACTTCGGCTCCAGCGACGACCCGAAGTCGTTCGCGGCGATGCGTTACACCGAATCCAAGCTGACCCCGATCGCCGAAGTGCTGCTGGGCGAACTGGGCCAGGGCACCACCGACTGGGCACCGAACTTCGACGGCACCCTGCAGGAGCCGACCTGGATGCCGGCGCGGCTGCCGCACCTGCTGCTCAACGGCACCACCGGCATCGCCGTGGGCATGGCCACCGACGTGCCGCCGCACAATCTCAACGAGATCGTCAGCGCGCTGCTGCACCTGCTGGACAACCCCGACGCCAGCGTGCGCGATCTGTGCGAACACGTGCAGGGCCCGGACTATCCGTCCAGCGCGGAGATCATCACCGCGGCCAATGACCTGCGCAACATCTACGAGACCGGCAACGGCAGCGTGCGTGCACGCGCGACCTTCACCAAGGAAGCCAGCAACATCGTGATCACGGCGCTGCCGTTCCAGGTGTCGCCGTCGAAGGTGATCGAGCAGATCGCCGCACAGATGCGCGCCAAGAAGCTGCCGTGGCTGGAAGACATCCGCGATGAATCCGACCACGCCAACCCGGTGCGCGTGGTGCTGGTGCCGCGTTCGAACAGGGTCGACGCCGACCAGCTGATGGGCCACCTGTTCGCCACTACGGACCTGGAGCGCAGCTACCGCGTCAACCTCAACGTGATCGGGCTGGACGGCCGTCCGCAGGTGAAGAACCTGAAGACGCTGCTCAGCGAATGGCTGACCTTCCGCAGCAACACCGTCACCCGCCGCCTGCAGCACCGCCTGCAGAAGGTCGAGCGCCGCCTGCACCTGCTGGAAGGCCTGCTGGTCGCCTTCCTCAACCTGGACGAGGTGATCCACATCATCCGTACCGAGGACGAACCGAAGGCGGCGCTGATCGCGCGCTTCGGACTGTCCGAGGAACAGGCCGAGTACATCCTGGAAACCAAGCTGAAGCAGCTGGCCCGCCTGGAAGAGATGAAGATCCGCGGCGAGCAGGAAGAGCTGGCCAAGGAGCGCGAGAAGATCCTCGGCATCCTCGACAGCAAAGCCAAGCTGAAGAAGCTGATCCGCGATGAACTGACCGCCGACGCCAGGAAGTTCGGCGACGCACGCCGTTCGCCGCTGGTGCAGCGCCAGGCGGCGCAGGCCATCGACGAGACCGAGCTGGTGCCGAGCGAACCGATGACCGTGGTGCTGTCGGAGAAGGGCTGGATCCGTGCCGCCAAGGGCCACGACGTCGATGCATCTGCCCTGTCCTACCGTGAAGGCGACGGACTGCAGGGCGCGGTGCGCGCACGCAGCACCCAGCAGGTCGCGTTCCTCGACAGCGAGGGCCGCGCCTACTCGACGCCGGTGCACACCCTGCCCTCCGCGCGCGGCAATGGTGAACCGCTGACCGGCCGCTTCTCGCCGGCACCGGGCACCAGCTTCGTGACCCTGGCCAGCGCCGAGCCGGACACCCGCTTCGTGCTCGCCTCCAGCCACGGTTATGGCTTCGTCACCCGCTTCGAGAACCTGATCGGCCGCAACAAGGCCGGCAAGGCGATGCTGAACCTGTCTGCAGGTTCGTCGGTGCTGACCCCGTCGGCAGTGGCCAACGTCGCCACCGACCGCATCGTGGCAGTGACCAGCTCCGGCAACCTGCTGGCGATCGCCGCCAACGACCTGCCGGAACTGGACAAGGGCAAGGGCAACAAGATCATCGAGATCCCGAAGGCCAAGCTCGCCACCGAACGTGTGGTCGCCATCGTGGCGATCAGCCCGGGGCAGACCCTGCAGGTCCGCGCCGGCCAGCGCACGATGGGGCTGAAGTTCAACGAGCTCGACGCCTACCTCGGCGCCCGCGCCACACGCGGCCACCTGCTGCCGCGCGGCTGGCAGAAGGTGGAAGGGCTGTCGGTGGAATAAGGGCTTGGGCCCTGCCCCTGGCGGGTGTCAACCTTTGTTGACACGCCTTGCCCCGGTAGACGCCAACCTCGGTTGGCGCCGATCGACGAACAGGGCATAAGCGACAATTGTTGACCAGCTGAACGCAAATAGCCGGGGAAGTCCCGGCTATTTGCGTTTCTGCATCACAATCAAATAATTGACGCCACGACCAACTGCCGAATGATGCCTTCAACAATTCAGGTTCAAGACCTTGGCGAACTGCACATCGTTGGCGATCGCGATACAGGCTGGTTCGCCCAAGGACGCCTGCCTGCCGGGGACGGCACCTTCTTCTCGATCCAGATGTCGGAAGGTGGTCAGCTGATGGCTGGAGTCGGCTTCGTGATGGAACAGCTCTCGAGACTCCCAGTGCTGCAACAGTACGCATTGGATCATCTCGCCGCACACTTCCCAGTCGAAGCTTCGTCGGGGGAAGGCCCTCTCGCCTCTGAGCCAGAGATTACGTTCTGGGAGCTTGAAAGGTGGTCGATGCTCTTTGCAGAGGGACGACTACCCTTCTGCTACCCCTACGGAGTTCCGGTCGACTTCATTGGACTGACTCCCGTGGGATACCAAGATCTCTCCGATGCTGAGGAGATATGAAGCCCCGTCTCCGACTTGAATCTCCGTCGTCGTGCCATGCATTCCGAGCCTGGGATCTGAGCCGTTTTCGTCGAAAACGGATCTGACCCCGGACACGAAAAAGCCGGGGCAGTCCCCGGCTTTTTCGTTGTCGGCTGGCGGGCGGTGGAGCGGCTGGCGGGCGAAGGCTGGCTGGCGGTGCTCCGGTGCTGGCGGGCGACAGAACGCTGTGCTTCCGGTAGAGCCGACCGCGGGTCGGCTGCCTTTGGCTCCCGGTAGAGCCGACCGCTGGTCGGCTGCTTCCCGCTTCTGGTAGAGCCGACTGTTAGTCGGCTGCTCCAACGAAAACCAGCCGACCAGCGGTCGGCTCTACCGGAAGGCAGCCGAGCATTGGCTCGGCTCTACAAAAAGCGGTGTCGGCTCAGTGCGCCGGGGCGCCGTTGCCGTCGATCTTGCTCAGCTGGTACAGCTCCAGGCCGATGCGCTTGATCAGGCCCAGCTGCTGTTCCAGCCACCAGGCGTGGTCTTCCTCGGTGTCCTTCAGCTGGGCCAGCAGGATGTCGCGGCTCACGTAGTCACCCTTCTCCTCGCACAGCTTCATGCCGGCGGCGAGATTGTTCCGAACCGCGTATTCAGTGTCGAGATCCTTCTGCAGCATTTCTTCGACGGTTTTGCCCGGCTCGGTGGCATGCGGGCGCATGTCCGGGTCGCCGCCCAGGAACAGGATCCGGCGCAGCAGCGCATCGGCGTGCTGGGTTTCCTCTTCCATCTCGTGGTTCAGGCGTTCGTAAAGTGCGAACAGGCCCTGATCCTCGTAGCGGCGGGAATGGATGAAGTACTGGTCGCGGGCAGCGAGCTCGCCACGCAGCAGTTCCTTCAGGCAGGCGATGACGTCCGGGTTGCCTTTCATGGGGGGGCTCCTGTGAATCGATATGGCATAGGGTGCCGCATTTCAGAATACGGTGATCTAATCGGAATCAGTCGCAGTTGCGCCTGCGGCTACAATCGGCCCACGAGTTCGGAAAGGACGTGCGATGCGACGTACATGGCGTTGGGTGCTGGGCGTATTGATCGCCATCGTCCTGGTCACCGCCCTGGTGCTGTGGCTGCTGCTGCGCGGCAGCCTGGCCGATCTGGACGGCGAGCATGCGTTGCCGGGACTGGCGAAGCCGGTCACCCTCGAACGCGATGCGCTGGGCGTGGTCACCATCACGGCCGGCAGCCAGGCCGACGCGATGCGCGCACTCGGCCGCGTACACGCGCAGGAACGCTACTTCGAGATGGACCTGATGCGCCGCAGCGCCGCCGGCGAACTGTCCGCACTGTTCGGACCGAAGGCCATCGACGCCGACAAGCGCATGCGCGTGCACCGTTTGCGCGCACGCACCAAGGCACACATGGACGCTGCATTGGGCGACAACGGCGATGCCGTGCGCGCCTACGTGGACGGCGTCAACGAAGGCCTTGCCGACCTCTCCGTGCGGCCGTGGGCGTACCTGCTGCTGCGGCAGTCACCGCAGCCTTGGCAGGCCAGCGACAGCGTGCTGGCCGGGCTGGCCATGTACGCCGACCTGCAGGATCCCGGCAACCAGACCGAGCTTGCGCTCAGCCGCATCCGCGCGGTGGTGCCGTCGGCGCTGTACGCACTGATCGCCCACGACGGCACTGAATGGGATGCACCGCTGTTCGGCGAACCGACCGGCAACGCCACGCTGCCCGATGCCAGCCAGCTGGACCTGCGCACGCTGAAGGGAAAACCGGGCACCGGGCAGGAAGAAGCCGACGCCGTCGGCAGCAACAACTTCGCGGTGGCCGGTGCGCTCACCGCCGACGGCCGCGCCATTGTTGCCGACGACATGCACCTGGGCCTGCGCGCACCCGGCCTGTGGTTCCGCGTGCGCCTGCGCTACCCCGACCCGCAGGCCGCTGGCGGCCAGGTCGACGTCACCGGCTTCTCGCTGCCCGGCCTTCCGGCCGTGATCGTCGGCAGCAACGGGCACGTCGCCTGGGGTTTCACCAACAGCTACATCGACACCGCGGACTACCGCACCGAACCGGCCAATGCCGCAGTGACGGTGCATGAAGAACGGATTGCGGTGGCCGGCCGGGCGGATGTGCTGTTCCCGGTACGCGAAACCGCCTGGGGACCGATCCTGCACACGCATGCCGATGGCAGCGGCGACGCGCTGCGCTGGGTCGCCCAGCTGCCCGGTGCGGTGCGCCTGGACTTCGGTGACCTGGCCCGCGCCGGTGATCTGGACGCAGCCCTGCAGTTCGCCGACCACGCCGGCATTCCCGCACAGAACCTGGTGATCGGCGACCGCACCGGACGCATCGCCTGGCGCCTGATCGGCGCCCGCCCGGATCGCGGTCCGGGCTGCGCGCCGGCCGGCTTCAACGCCGCCCACAACCAGGACTGCGCCCCCTGGCCGATCCGCAGCGATGCCTCGCCGGCATTGATCGATCCACCCAACCATCGCCTGTGGACCGCCAACGGCCGCGTCCTCGACGGCGAGGCGCTGGCTACCGTCGGCAATGGCGGTTATGACCTGGGTGCCCGTGCGCGGCAGATCCGCGACCTGCTGGCGATCCAGGAGCGCTTCGATGAACACGACCTGCTGGCGATCCAGCTCGACGATCGCGCGGTGTTCCTGCAGCGCTGGTGGGCGCTGCTGCACGACGTCATCGAACGCAGTGACGACCCTGCACTGAAGCGCTTGAAGGAGGCCAGCCATCAATGGGGCGGCCGTGCCTCGGCCAGCTCAGTCAGCTTCCGGGTGGTGCGTGAGTTCCGTACGCAGGTGATGAAGACACTGTCCGATGCACTGCTGGCACCGGCCAATGCGCAGCTGGGCGATGACTATCTGGAGCCGCGCCTGGCGCAGCTGGAAGGCGTGGCCTGGCCGATGCTGCAGCAGCGGCCGGCCAATCTGCTGCCACCGGCCTTCGACAGCTGGGATGCACTGCTGATCGACGCCGCACGCCGTACCGAAAGTGAGCTGACCAGGCAGGGACCGCTGGCCATACGCAGCTGGGGCGAACGCAACACCGCGGCGATCTGCCATCCCATCGCACGGGCGCTGCCGGACATCGCCAAACGCTGGCTGTGCATGCCGGCCGACCGCCTGCCCGGCGACCGCGACATGCCGCGCGTGCAGACGCCGAACTTCGGCGCTTCCGAGCGCATGGTGGTTTCACCGGGCCACGAGGCCGACGGCATCGTGCACATGCCCGGCGGCCAGAGTGGGCATCCACTGTCGCCCTATTGGGGTGCCGGCCACGAAGACTGGGTGCATGGCCGGCCGACGCCGTTCCTGCCCGGCAAGGCGCAGCACACCATGACGCTGGTGCCGGCACTACCGTTCAACGCTCAGCCCCTGCGCCGCTCGATCAGGTTCAACAGTGGCCCGGTCATCGCCGTTGTCACCAGCGCCATGATCACCAGCACCGCGAACAGCCGGTCACCGAGCAGGCCAAGTTCGTAACCCAGGTTGAGCACGATCAGCTCCATCAGGCCACGGGTGTTCATCAGTGCACCCAGCCGCCACGCCTCACGGGCGGGCATGCCGGCACTGCGTGCGGCACTGAAGGTGCCCAGCAGCTTGCCCGTCGTGGCTACCGCGATCACCACCACGCACAACAGGCCATCGCTGGCCTGCAGTGTATCGGCGCGCATGCGCAGGCCGGTCATGGCGAAGAACAGCGGCAGCAGCAGCGTCACCGCGAACGGTTCGACGCGCGCCATCAGCAGCTCGCGCAACTGCACATTGGACGACACCGCCACGCCCGCTGCGAACGCACCGAACAGCGCATGGATGCCGAGCATCTCGGTGACCAGCGCACTGGCCAGCGACAGCAGCAGGATGCCCAACAGCCACCGCCCCTCACGGCCCGGCGCGATCTGCTGGCGGGCGAACCACGGCCTCACCAGCCCCAGCATCAGCGCCACGAACGCGACCACGCACAGCAGGTTGAGGCTGGCCGGCAGCCATCCGCTGGCCTGGGCGGCGGCCACGATCAGCGCCAGCAGGCACCACGCGGTGGCATCACCCAATGCAGCGCAGGCGATGGCGGTCTGACCCAGCGGGGTCTGCGTGATGCCGCGATCGGCAAGGATGCGCAGCAACACGGGGAAGGCGGTGATGCTCATCGAAATGCCGACGAACAGTGCGAATGCCGTGAAGCCCACCCCCTGTGGGCCGTGCTGCGGGTACAGCCAGATCGCCAGGGCGACGCCAAGCACGAACGGCACCGCGATGCCGGCATGGCTGACCGTAAAGGCAAAACGCCGGCGTCCACGCAGCGCCGCCAGGTCCAGCTCGGCACCGGCCACCAGCAGGAACATCAGCACGCCCAGCTGGCTGAGCATGCCAAGCGGCCCCAACGAGCTGGCCGGGAACAACGCACCGTGCAACTGCGGCAGCAAGCTGCCGAGCACCAGCGGGCCCATCATCAGGCCGGCCGCCATCTCGCCGATCACCGCCGGCTGGCCCAGCCGCTTCAGCAGCGCACCGGCGCCCTTGGCTACCAGTAACAGCACCAGCAGCTGCAACAGGAACAGGCCCAGCGGCGACGCCAGATGCTGCGCCCAGGTGGCTTCGGCCATGGTCGTGGCCGTGGCCGTGGCACGGGCACCAGCCTCGGGCGCCGCCGGACCGGCATAACGGGCCAGCAGCACGCCGGCCAGCAACGGCACCCCAGCCCAGGCCAGGTAGCGCCATCCCCACTTCGTCGGTGGCACCTGGCCCCCGCTGTGTACGTCCATGAACATTCCCCAATGTGCAGGGGGGCGATCATACAAAAAGGGGACGGAGGGGATTAAGTCGTTAGTGGCACAGGCGCCCCGCCCCCCCTCCGTCCCCTTTCGGCGCTTACGCCAGTGCCTGCTCGTGCACGCCAGCGACCGCGCGCCCCGACGGATCTGCAGCTGCGGCGAAGCTCGCATCCCACGCGATCGCCGCCGGCGACGAGCAGGCGATGGACTTGCCACCCGGCACGGTCTCGGCGGCCGCACGGCTCGGGAAGAACTGCTCGAACAGATGACGGTAGTAGTAGGCCTCCTTGGTCTGCGGCGGGTTGTGCGGGAAGCGCTTGTCGGCCGCTGCCAGCACACGGTCGCTCACCTGGGCTTCGGCATGCGCCTTCAGCCCGTCGATCCAGCCATAGCCAACGCCATCGCTGAACTGCTCCTTCTGCCGCCACAGGATGCTGTCCGGCAGGTAGCCTTCGAACGCCTCGCGCAGCACCGCCTTCTCGATGCGGCGGCCACCAACGCCCGCACCGACCATCTTGTGCGCGGCGTCGAAGCGCATCGCCACATCGAGGAATTCGCGATCCAGGAACGGCACCCGCGGCTCCACGCCCCAGGCCATCATCGACTTGTTGGCGCGCAGGCAGTCGTAGTTGTGCAGCGCGTCGAGCTTGCGTACCAGCTCGTCGTGGAATTCACGCGCATCCGGCGCCTTGTGGAAATACAGGTAGCCACCAAAGATCTCGTCGCTGCCCTCGCCGGAGAGCACCATTTTCACGCCCATCGCCTTGATCCGCCGCGCCAGCAGGAACATCGGCGTCGATGCGCGGATGGTGGTGACGTCGTAGGTCTCGATGTGGCGGATCACTTCCGGCAGCGCATCAAGGCCCTCCTCGAACGTGTACTCGAAGCCGTGATGCACGGTGCCCAGCGCTTCGGCGGCGATTGCAGCGGCGGCCAGATCGGGCGAGCCCTTCAAGCCGATCGCGAACGAGTGCAGGCGCGGCCACCAGGCTTCGGTCTGCCCCCCATCCTCGATGCGACGACGTGCATAGCGCGCGGCCACTGCCGCCACCAGCGACGAGTCCAGGCCACCGGACAGCAGCACGCCGTACGGCACATCGCTCATCAGCTGGCGTTCCACCGCGTGCTCGAATGCCTGGCGCAGCTCGGCCAGGTCGGCCTGGCGGCCGTGCACGTCAGCGTAGTCGCGCCACGGCTGCTGGTAGTAGCGCACCAGCTCACCACTGGCACTGTCGAAATAGTGGCCCGGCGGGAACTGCGCAACGTCGGCACAGGTATCGACCAGCGCCTTCATTTCCGAGGCCACTCGCAGGCGCCCCTGGGCATCGTGGCCCCAGTACAGCGGCACCACGCCCACCGGGTCGCGCGCCACCAAGACACGACCGGCACCACGGTCCCACAGCGCGAACGCGAAGATGCCATTGAGCTGCTCCAGCCACTGCGCCGGCGAAGCGCCCTGGCGGTACAGCGCGTTGATCACTTCACAGTCCGAACCGGTCTGGAAGTCATAGGCGGTGGTCAGTGCGGCCTTCAGTTGCTGGTGGTTGTAGATCTCGCCGTTGACCGCCAGCGCCAGCTGGCCGTCGGCCGACAGCAGCGGTTGCGAGCCGCCGGCCGGGTCGACGATGGCCAGCCGCTCGTGGACCAGCAGCGCACCTTCGTCAAGATACACGCCGCTCCAGTCCGGGCCGCGGTGGCGCTGGCGCTGCGACAGTTCCAGCGCATGGCGGCGCAGGGCCGGGAGATCGTCACCGGCCTGCAGGCCGAAGATTCCGAAGATCGAACACATGGGGGAGCTCCTGTTGGGGGAATTTCACGGGTGGGAGGGTGTTCGACCGGCCATCCAGGCCCGGGCAGGCTGCGCCCGGGCACAAAAAAACCCGCATCGACCGATGCGGGTTTTCTGGTGTCCGGGCGTGTGGTGCTGTCTATCTACCCAGGGCGCAGTCCCGCATCGGCCGCGCACGATTATTCGCGCGCAGATTATTGCGGTTGTTGTTATTGACGGCGGTGGCCAGGCGGATCGACATGGCATCGACCCTACCCCGGTTTCCGGCACGGCGCAACCGTTGCGTTGGCAACCAGGTGAAGGTGTGCCGACCAACGGTCTGCACCCAGCAGTCGGCACCCACAGGGGTAGCGCCGGGCCGTGCCCGGTGCCATGCCTCACACCAGCAGCCGCTCCACCAGCCGCTGGTACAGCCCGGGCAGTGCTTCCAGTTCGTCCACGCGCACGTTCTCGTCCACCTGGTGGATGCTGGCGTTGACCGGCCCCACTTCGATGCACTGCGCGCCCAATGGCGCGATGAAGCGGGCATCGGAGGTGCCGCCGCCAGTGCTTTCCTCCGGTGCACGGCCGATGTGCTCGGCCAGCACCGCACGCGCAGTGGCGCGCAGCGTGCCTTCCGGGGTGTAGAACGGTTCGCCGCTGCGATGCCACTTCAGCGTGTACTGCAGGGCATGCCGATCCAGCAGCGCGGTGATCTCCGCTTCCAGTTTCGGCGCATCCCAGTGCGGGTTGTAGCGGATGTTGAAATCCACCTCGAGCTCGCCGGGAATCACATTGTTGGCGCCCGTACCGGCATGGATGTTGGAGACCTGCAGGCTGGTCGGCGGGAAACTCTCGTAGCCGTCATCCCAGCGCCGTGCGCTCAGCTCGGCCAGGGCGGGCGCCGCCTGGTGGATCGGGTTGCGTGCCTTCTCCGGGTACGCCACATGGCCCTGTACGCCCTGCACCCGCAGCTTGGCCGACAGGCTGCCACGACGGCCCACGCGCAGCAGGTCACCGAGCGTCGCGGTCGACGACGGCTCGCCGGTGATGCACCAGTCGATGCGTTGGCCGCGCTCGGCGAACAGCCGTGCGACGTGGCGCACGCCATCGATGGCATCGCCCTCCTCGTCGCTGGTCAGCAGCACCGCCAGCGTGCCGGGATGATCGGGATGCGCGGCCACGAACTGCTCGGCCGCCACCACGAACGCCGCCACGCTGCCCTTCATGTCGGCGGTGCCACGGCCGTACAGCACGCCGTCACGGATCTGCGGCGTGAACGGGTCGCTGGCCCAGGCCTCGCGCGGGCCCGCCGGCACCACGTCGGTGTGGCCCAGCAGCACCAGCACCGGCGCGCCCTGGCCGTGGGTCGCCCACAGGTTGTCGACCTCGCCCAGCCGCAGGTGATCGCACTGGAACCCGGCCTGCTTCAAGCGTGCCGCCAGCAGTGCCTGGCAGCCGGCATCATCGGGCGTCACCGAGGGCCGTGCGATCAGCTCGCAGGTCAGGTCGAGGACCGCGCTCACGCGTCACCCACGCCGAAGCGGGCCTTGAAGCCATTGTCACTGAAACCCTGGCTGACCGTGCCGTCGGCGGTGACCACCAGCGGGCGCTTGATCAGCTGCGGGTACTCGCGCAGCAGCAGCTTCCATTCGGCCTCGGAATCGGCGGCCTTGCGGTTGTCCGGCAGCTGCCGCCAGGTGGTGGAGGACCTGTTGACCATCGCGGCCAGGCCACCCAGCTGCTCAGCCCACGCCAGCAGTGTTTCCGGGCTCGGCTTGTTGTCGCGGTAGTCGACGAAGGTGTACTGCACGCCGAAGCGGTCCAGCCACTTGGTCGCCTTCTTGCAGGTATCGCAGTTCTTCAAACCGTAGACAGTGGTGCTCATGGCTATCTGTGATGCTGGAAAACAGAGGCCCAGAATCTCACAACAGGCGCTCGGACACGACCCGGAACGGTACCCTTGGCAGCCGGAAGGCCAGCCCCTCGTGCAGCGCCACGTCCATCGCCTGCAGGCGCGGGCACTGCAGTTCGCCTTCCAGCTGCAGCGGCTGCAGGCTGTCGACATCCACCGGCAGCGCGATGCGGGTGCTGGCCCAGCGCCGGTCACAGGTGCGCGCAACGGCCTCATCCTGGCAGGTCAGGAAGCGCAGCAGGGCCTGATGGCCACCGAAGGCCCCCCGCCACGCCCCGTCCTCCCAGCCCGCAGCGGCCCGCCACTGGAGGTGCAGGGCAGGCGCACTGCCCTGCCCGCCTTCGATCAGGGTGTGCCCATCGCCATCGGCGCGCACCACATGCTCGAAGCGCGTGGACAGGTGGGGCTGCATGGCATCGCTGAAAGCGCGCGCGCCGGCGACGAAGGCCAGCTGGTCCATCACGTTGCGATCGAAAAGCACGACCGGGGTCCCGCCCGGATCATCGTCACGGCGCAGGTACCAGCGCCAGTTGCTCTGCCCTGGCGACGGCATCAGGCAGCGCAGCGGTCCCGCCAGCGCCGGCCCGAAGTGGCCATGGCGATAGCTGAGAACGGTATAAGGCGTGCGTCCTGCATGGACCATGTAGTGATGGCCAGGTGGCGCTGGCGGGGCATGGCGCACATCGACCCACCAGCTCGCGTAGACCACGTCGCGCACGTCGCTGACCAGCACCGGCATCGGCCAGCGCCTCGACAGTGCCCGGCGCAACCGGGTCCAGCGCGGAGCGTGCAGCAGGCGCGGCAGCATCCGTCCGAACGCGTTGTCGGACGGATGCCGGTAGATCGCGGACTGCGCCAGGTCCTCCGGCGCACTCACCTTCAGTCGGCCAGGCCGCGCAGCAGGTCGTTGACGCTGGTCTTGCTGCGGGTCTTGGCATCAACCTGCTTGACGATCACCGCGCAGTACAGCGAGTGGGTGCCGTCCTTGCTCGGCAGCGAGCCGGACACCACCACGCTGTACGGCGGGATGTAGCCGTAGCTGATCTCGCCGGTGGCGCGGTTGTAGATGCGGGTGCTCTGGCTGAGGAACACGCCCATGCCGATCACACTGTGGTGGCCCACCACCACGCCCTCCACCACTTCCGAACGCGCACCGATGAAGCAGTGGTCCTCGATGATGGTCGGGCTGGCCTGCAGCGGCTCCAGTACGCCGCCGATGCCGGCGCCGCCGGACAGGTGGCAGTGCTGGCCGATCTGCGCGCAGGAACCGACGGTGGCCCAGGTATCGACCATGGTGCCTTCGCCGACGTAGGCGCCGATGTTGGTGAAGCTCGGCATCAGCACTACGTCCTTGCCGAAGTACGTGCCGCGGCGGGCGATCGCACCGGGCACAACGCGCACGCCGCCACGGCGGAACTTCGCTTCGTCATAGCCGGCGAAGCGCGATTCGACCTTGTCCCAGAACGGTGCCGGTCGTGCATCGACCACCGCCATGTCGTTGACGCGGAAATACAGCAGCACGGCCTTCTTCAGCCACTCGTTGACCTTCCAGCCGCCCTGGCCGTCCGGCTCGGCGACGCGGAATTCACCGCTCTCGAGACCGTCGATCACGCGGTTGACCAGCGGCCTGGTCGAGCCTTCCAGCTCATGCAGGGTCAACGTGGCGCGGCGCTCGAAGGCGCTTTCGATGCCGAACTTGAGTTCTTCCACGCCGGGTGCCGACGGCTTGCGCAGCGACTTGCGGGCGATGGTTTCGGCGCGGACGGCTTCGGCGCTCTTGGCCGGGGCCGGCTTCTTCACAGCACGCTTGACCGCAGCCATTTTCTTCGCCGGGGCCTTCACCGCAGCGGCCTTCTTCGGCGCAGTGGCCTTCTTTGCGGCCGGTGCGGCTGCAGCAGGTTTCCGGGCCGCTGCGCTCTTGGGGGTCGCGGCGGTCTTCTTGGCGGGCTTGGTGGCCATCAGGCGGGGTCTCCGGCGTTTCGATCAGGGTCCAGGCAGGCCAGCATTGCGTCATGCAGCTGCTGCCGGGCAGGTTCAGTCAGGGGGAGGTCGTGTTCGTCACTGATCACGAAGGTGTCTTCGGCGCGCTCGCCGAACGTGGCAATGCGCGCATCATGCACGCGCAGGCCCTGGTTGCGCAGCACGAACGCCACATCGGCCAGCAGGCCGGGACGGTCGGGAGCGACCAGGGCAAAACGGGTTGCGCCCGGTTCATCGCGGAACTCGATGCGCGGGGCGAAGCGGAAGTGCCGCAGTTGCCGCGGTACCACACGGCGCGACGGCCGCAGGCGCGACAGGTCACCACTGAGTGCCTCGCGCAGCGCCGCCTCCAGGTTGGCACTGCTGCCATCGGCAAACGTGTCGGCCGGGTTCACTTCGAAGGTATCGAAGATGGTATCGGCCGGACCGTCCAGCACGCGTGCGCGGTGAATGCCATAGCCCTTGCGGTCCAGGGTCATCACGATCGCGGCGAACAGGCCGTCGCGGTCGGGCGAGTGCACGAACACTTCCAGCGCCGGGTCATCCACACTGATCCGGCGCACCTTCACCAGCGCCTGGCCCTGCTTCACCGGTACCAGCGCGGCTGCCTGCCAGGCCAGCTGCTCGGGGCGCAGACGAATGAAGCCCTCATCCGGCATCACCGCGAACTGGCGATCGATGGTGGCGTCGTCGTAACCCTGCTCGCGCACCAGTGCGCGCACGCTGTCACGTGCCTCGGCCACGCGTTCGGCGGCCGGTACCGGATGCTCCAGCCCCTCGCGCAGCGCGCGCCGGGTGGCGAAGTACAGGTCGGCCAGCAGGCGGTCCTTCCAGGCATTCCACAGCTTCGGGCTGGTGCCGGCGATGTCGGCACAGGTCAGCAGGTACAGGTAGTCCAGGCGGTCGCGGCTGCCGACCAGGGTGGCGAAGCGATGGATCACCACCGGATCGGCGATGTCCTGCTTCTGCGCGGTCACCGACATGCGCAGATGCTGTTCGACCAGCCATGCCACCAGCTCGGTATCAGTGCCACTGAGCGCATGCGCCTGGCAGAACGCACGCGCGTCCACCGCACCCAGCTCCGAGTGGTCGCCGCCGCGGCCCTTGGCGATGTCATGGAACAGGCCGGCCAGCAGCAGCAGTTCCGGCTTGCGCAGGCGGGGCCACACTTCGTGCGCGATCGAGAAGCGTTCGTCGGCACGGCTGCTGGCGAACTGGCCGATGTTGCGCAGGACCATCAGCGTGTGCTGGTCGACCGTATAGACATGGAACAGGTCGAACTGCATGCGCCCGCTGACCTGGGCAAACGCGGGGATCCACTGGCCAAGCACACCCAGCCGCGCCATGCGCGAAAGCGTATCGACCGGGCGCTGGCCACGCAGCAGGGACAGGAACTGCTCGCGTGCATCGGCATCGGCCTGGTCGTAGGCCGGCAACAACGGCAGCGCTTCGGCCAGCGCGCGCGCGGTCAGCGAATGCAGGCCTCGCACCTGTGGATTGTTGGCCCAGCTGGAAAACAGGGCGAACACCTGGCCGATGTCACCGCGCGGCCAGTCGGCCTCGTTGGCGGCCAGGTAGCCGCGGCGCAGGGAGAAGCCCACGGTCAGCGGTTCCGGCTGGGCCTCGCCATCGAACTGCTCCTCGAAGCGCTGCAGCAGGCGGTCGCTGATCCGGCGCACCACCAGCGCGGCGCGGTAGAAGCCCTGCATCATTTTCTCGACACCGAGATTCTCGGCATCGTCTTCGAAACCCAGGCGCGCGGCCAGGGTCTTCTGGTAATCGAAACGCAGGCGCTCTTCCGGGCGGCGCGCGACCAGGTGCAGGCCGAAGCGCAGCCGCGCCAGCACCGCACGCTCGCGCTTCAGCGCGGCCGCCTCGTCGGCACCCAGATGGCCCAGCCCGACCAGCGCCTCCAGATCGCGTACGCCGAACGCGCGCAGCGCCATCCAGCCCAGCGTGTTGAGGTCGCGCAGGCCACCCGGGCCATCCTTCAGGTCCGGCTCCAGGTTGTCGGCGGTATCACCGAAACGCTGGTGGCGGTTGCGCAGTTCTTCCAGCTTGGCCAGGAAGAAGGTCCGCGCCGGCCACAGCTCGCGGTCGTCGATGGCCTCGCGCAGCGCACGGCGCGCTGCATCATCAGCCAGGATCGGACGCGCCTCGATCAGCGCGGTCAGCACGGTCTGGTCAGCCGCCGCCTCGCGGCACTGCAATGCAGAACGCACCGCATGACTGACCGCCAATCCGCAGTCCCACAGCAGCGCGAACAGGCGTGCCAATGCCGCTTCATGCGCCAGTTGTGCGGGCGGGTCGCCGAACACCAGCAGGTCGATGTCCGAACGCGGAAACAGTTCACCCCGGCCATAGCCACCGACCGCGAACAGCGACAGGCCGCTGTCGGCCGGCAGGCAACGCTGCCAGGCCAGGCGGATCAGATGGTCGGCCGCGCGCGCCCGCAGCGCCAGCAGGCGCTCGATGTTGTCGCCCTGGTCGAAGCGGCGATACAGGCGCGCGTCGGCCTGCTGCAGCGCCTGGCGCGCGGCAGCAGCCCAGTCCGGGTCGTTGAGCGACGCGGCCGGCGTGTCCAGCAGCGAACTCGCCGGCAGCATCGTCAGGAGACCTGCGACTCGCCCGGCGACAGCGTCAGCACGTCGACGCCGGTCTCAGTGACCGCGACCATGTGCTCCCACTGCGCCGACAGCTTGCGGTCCTTGGTCACCACGGTCCAGCCATCCGGCAGCACCTTGTTGTAGCGGGTGCCCTCGTTGATCATCGGTTCGATGGTGAAGGTCATGCCCGGCTGCAGCACCAGGCCCTGGCCCGGGCGGCCGTAATGCACCACCTGCGGCTCGTCGTGGTAGATCTTGCCGATGCCGTGGCCGCAGTACTCGCGCACCACGCTGAAACGCTCGCCTTCGGCATAGCTCTGGATGGCATGGCCGATGTCGCCCAGGGTGGCGCCCGGGCGCACCGCGCGGATGCCGCGCCACATGGCTTCGTATGTGGTTTCCACCAGGCGGCGCGCCATCACCGACGGGGTGCCGACGAAGTACATGCGGCTGGTGTCGCCGTGCCAGCCGTCCTTGATGACGGTGACGTCGATATTGATGATGTCGCCATCCTTGAGCACCTTCCCTTCGCTGGGGATGCCGTGGCAGATGACATTGTTGACCGAGGTGCACACGGTCTTCGGGAAGCCGCGGTAGCCGACGTTGGCCGGAATCGCGCCCTGCACGTTCACGATGTGGTCGTGGCAGATGCGGTCCAGTTCCTCGGTGGTGACACCGGGCTTGACGTGGGGGGTGACGATGTCGAGCACTTCGCTGGCCAGGCGGCCGGCGATGCGCATCATCTCGATTTCCTGCGGGGTTTTCAGATTCACGCTCATGGCACCCATTATCGCCGATCCGGCCGCAATCTGAACGAACGCCACCCAACTGCCGATCCGGGTCATGCACGGTTCCGGCAAGGAAAGTGAAAGCGTGATGGCCTCCGCTCTTTCGTCTGCCTAATTATCACGGATTACAGACACTTACGCCTCCTAAGCTGGACCCACCGTCGTCAAAGCGGCACCGAACGTGCCGTCTTCGCCTTGTTCAACGGACCTTCGGGTCAGGGAGGTTGTTCATGCGATCCCCAGTTCGATCCCCGCTGGCATGGGCCGTGGCCGGATTCCTGCTGTCCAGCCCGGCACTGGCCGCCGATACCACCACCTTCAATGTCACCCTGGTGGTCACCAAGGCCTGCACCATCACGGCGGCGGCGGCCACCAATGTGGACTTCGGCACCGCGGCCTCGACCACCGCCACGCCCACCCTGGGCCAGGGCACGGTGACCGCCCAGTGCTCGGCACTGACCCCGTACACGATCTCGCTGAATGCGGGCGCCAATGCCAGCACCGCCAACGACGTCACCACCCGGCGGATGAAGAACACCAATGCGGCGGTGACCGCCAACAACTATGTCGGCTACCAGCTCTACCAGGATGCCGCACATACCCTGGTCTGGGGCGCCACAACCGGCACCAACACCCAGGCCGGCATCGGCACCGGCCTGGCCGTGCCCTACATCGTCTACGGCCAGATCCTGAACCTGAGCACCAACAACCCGGCCGCCGGTAGCTACCTGGATACGGTTACCGCCACGATCACCTATTGATGGAGCACGCCCGCATGGCCGGATCCCGCCCGTGGCGCGCCACCGGCGTGGCGCTGCTCGCCCTGTACCTGCTTGCCATCGCGGCCGCCGGCGCCACCAGCCTGCAGGTGGCCCCGACCAGCCTGCAGCTGGAAGCCCGCCAGCGTGCCGGCGAATTGTGGCTGACCAACAGCGGCACCTCGCCGGTGAAGCTGCAGGTACGCGTGTTCCGCTGGGTGCAGCAGGACGGCCAGGAACAGCTGCTGCCCACCGATGCGTTGATGGCCACTCCACCGATGCAGGAACTGGCCGCCGGACAGCAGCAGCTGGTGCGGGTCATGCGTGCGGACAAGGAACCGCCAGCGGCACAGCAACATTACCGCCTGATCGTTGACGAGGTGCCCGACCTGGCCACCCGCGCGGGTGGCATGCAGTTCGTCCTGCGCTATTCGATCCCGGTGTTCGTGCAGCCCTCGGCCGGCACGCTGGCGCCGCAGCTGCAGGCCCGGCTGGTAAAGCTGGCGGACGGCCGCAACGGCGTCGAAGTAGCCAATTCGGGCAACAGTTACGCTCAGATCGCCGATCTCGCGCTGGGCAGCGCCACGCGCCCGCGCATCGTCCATCCCGGGCTGCTGGGCTACGTACTGCCCGGCCAGGTGATGCGCTGGCCGATCGAACGCACGGCGATCGACCGCGACAACGACCAGATCACGGCCAAGCTCAATGGCGAGTCGGAACAGACGCCGCTGTCGCCCCCACCGGCTCGCTGAGGCGTTGATGGGCGCGCTGTTGGCTGCCCTGGCTCCCGCGGCGACCGAGGCCGCCGATGTGTCCGGCGTGTCGGCCGATGCGATCCTGCCCGCCCCCACCCCACTGACCGCCAGCCAGACGCTGTACCTGGATGTGTCGCTCAACAGCACGCCGCGCGGCCTGCTGCCGTTCACCGAGAACCGTGGCCGGCTGCAGGCCAGCCCCGAAGTGCTGCGCCAGCTCGGCTTCAACGCCAGCGGCGATGCACCGGTCTACCTGGACCAGATCAGCGGTGCGGTGGTGCGCTACGACGCCCACATGCAGACCCTGGCGCTGGACGTGCCGCTGGACCAGCTGACACTGCCCACCACCGTGCTCAGCCGCCCGCAGACGCGCGCCCCCACCGGCAGCGCCTCGCCCGGCGTGCTGCTCAACTACGACGTCTACGGCAGCCGGGTGGACACGCTCGGCACCCTCAGCCTGAGCTCGGAGCTGCGCGTGTTCGGTATCGGCAATGGCACTTTCGAGAACACCGCCATCAGCCGCCGCTACCAGCAACCCGGCGATCGCCATTGGCGCGGCTCCAGCGTGCGCCTGGACACACGCTGGAGCCTGGATTTCCCCGATAGCGCAACGACCCTGGAGGTCGGCGATTTCTACAGTGGGTTCGTCGACTGGACCCGCCCCGTGCGCCTGGGTGGCCTGCAGATCGGCCGCAACTATGGCCTGCAGCCCTACCGCGTGCTGACGCCCACGCCGAGCTTCCTCGGCCAGGCCGTGGTGCCCTCCACGGTCGAGCTGTATGTCGATGGCCTGCGCCAGTACAGCGGGCAGGTGCCGGTCGGTCCCTTCCAGCTCGCAGCACAGCCCGGCATCAGCGGCACCGGCAACGCGCAGGTGGTGGTGACCGACGCATTCGGACGCATGCAGACGCTGGACTTCAGCTTCTACGGTACCCAGCAGCTGCTGGCCAAGGGCCTGTCGGACTGGTCGGTCGGCGTCGGCCACCTGCGCCGGGATTTCGGCGAGCGCTCCTTCGCCTATGACGATCGCACGGTGGCCAGCGCCAGCTGGCGCGGCGGTGTCACCGACGCGTTCACCGGCGAGGCGCATGCCGAAGGCGGCGGCGGCCTGGCCCAGGGCGGCATTGGCGGCTGGTGGCTGCTCGGCGCCGCCGGCGTGTTCAATGCCGCCTATGCGCACAGTAACTACCACGGCCTGCAGGGTGGGCAATGGGCGCTGGGCTACAGCTGGAACAACCGTCGCTTCAACGTCAATCTGCGCAGCGTGCGCAGCCACGGCGACTACCGCGACCTGGGCGCGCTGCAGGGCAACCTGCCACCAAGCATCAGCGAGCAGGCCACGGTCGGCCTGGACCTGCTGCGGCTGGGCACGCTCAGCGCCAGCTATCTGCGCCTGCGCTACCCCGACGGCGACGACAACCGCTATGCCAGCCTGTTCTGGTCGCGCACCTGGAGCCAACGCTGGTCGGCCTACCTGTCGGTGAACCAGAACTTGGACCGCAGCGATGACCGCAGCATCTACCTGTCGATGACTGCCAGCCTGGGCAACAATCGCCAGGCCAGCCTCTCCAGCCAGCGCAACGGCGACAGCCAGAGCTGGGTGGCGGACGTGACCCAGCCGGTGCCCGGCGATGGCAGTGCCGGCGGCGTCGGCTGGCGCGCACAGCTGCGCCACGGCGAGGACGGTAACGGCGGCTTGGCCGAAGTTGGCATCCTCAACGATGTCGGCCGCTATTCATTCGGCGCCTCGCGCCAGGGCGGGCTCAACTATGCCTACGCCAGTGCCAGCGGCAGCCTGGTATGGATGGGCGGGCACGCCTTCGCCACGCGCGAGGTATCCGATGCGTTCGCGGTGATCAGCACCAATGGCATCGGCGGCGTCCCGGTGCGGCTGGAGAACCGCCTGATCGGTGTCACCGACGATCGCGGCCTGCTGCTGGTCAGTCCGTTGCTGTCCTGGCAGCGCAACCGGGTCTCGATCGACACGCTGGATCTGCCCGAAGACATGCGTGCCGACCGCATCGAGGACTGGGTCACGCCGCGCCAGCGCGCCGGCACCCGCGTGACCTTCCAGCTGCGTTCGCGGTCGTCACTGAGCCTGACCCTGCTGGCGATGGACGGGCAGCCATTGGAGGTGGGCAGCGAGGTACAGCTGCCAGATGGCCGCCAGGCTACGGTCGGCTACGACGGCCTGCTCTACCTGGAAGATGTCGCCGCCGGCAGCGTGCTGTACGTCACCACCAGCCATGGCCCGTGCCGGGTGAAGGTACCGGACCTGCCCAAGGTGGTGGCGTCCGGTGCCCGCCCGAAGCCGGCACCGCAGCAGTGCATTCCGGAGGTGGCGCCATGAGGGTGCTGCTGCTCTTCCTGCTGCTGTGGGCCGGCCTGCTGGCAGCGGCGCCGGCCGGCGCCACCGCGGTCTGCACGGCGGTCGCCGATCCGACCCTGCCCTTCGGCAACATCAACAGCAATGCACCCGGCCCGAGCACGGCCAACCTCAACATCACGGTGACCTGCACCACCGCCGCGCTGAGCCTGCTGGCCACCACCGGCGTGCGCGTCTGCGTGGGCATCGGCGCAGGCAGTGGCGGCGGCAGCAGTTCCACGTTCCGCACGATGGCCACCTCTACCAGCGACACGATGAATTTCCAGCTGTACAACAACGCCAGCTTCGGCCAGGTCACTGGCCTGGTCCCGCGCGGCACGCCGCCAGCGCAGGAGCTGACCATGAGCTACAACGTACCGCTGCTGACCGGCGGTAGCGGTGCGCAGACTGTGCAGCTGTTCGGTCAGATTCCGGCCAACCAGGTCCTGGCCTCCGGCGCGTACAGCAGCACTTTCAGCGGCGCCAGCGTGGTGCTGACCTGGGCCTGGAACGAAGTCCTGCTCGGCACCGCCACCGTTCCCGCCACCTGCAACGGCGGCGCCACCGGTACCAACAGCGCGAGCGCGGCCTTCAGTTTCACCGCCACCGCCAACGTGCTGCCGCAATGCGGCAGCTACGTCACCACCAACATGAATTTCGGCAACGTCACCGGCGGCATCCCGGCCAACATCGACCAGACCGCCACCCTCACCCTGACCTGCCTGAAGAACACCGCCTTCCAGGTCGGCCTGAACAACGGCCGGAACAATCCCGCCGCCACCACCACCCGGCGCATGGCCACCACCATCGGCAACAGCACCTACTACCTGCCCTACGAGCTGTACCGGGATCCGGCACGAAGCCAGCGCTGGGGCAACACCCTGACGGTCGACACGGCCAGCAGCACCGGCACCGGAAGCGCACAGCAGCTGACCATATACGGCCGGGTACCGCCGGTCACCGGCCAGCCCCCGGCCGGCACCTACAACGACCTGGTGACGGTGACGATCACCTACTGACCTGCGTGCCGACCAACGGTCGGCACCCACCGGACGAAGGCCGTGCCGAGCGCGGGCTCGGCGCTACAGTTGCGGCGCATCCGGCCGATACCGCGCAGCGAGTCTTTCAGCACGGTGGGTGGCAGGTGGTTCGCGCATTTCTGATCGGGGCGATGCTGGTCGCCAGCACGCCGGCCCGCGCCGAACCGCGCAGCAGCACGCTGCAGATCCGGCTGACCGTGGTCGAATCCTGCAGCGACGATGCCGGCGCTCCCCGTTGCGCGGCGCCACACCAGCGCAGTGACGCCCCCAAGGTGCCGCCCCAGGTCCGCGACCTCGCACCACCGGCGACAGACGACAGCGCAATGCCTTCCGTGACCCTCATCTACTGATGCGCGCGCTGCTGATCCTGCTTGGACTGCTGCTGGCGCAGCCCTCGGCGGCGCTGGAGCTGTTGCCGACCACCCTGCAGCTACCCGCCGAAGGCGGCCGCGCCGAACTGTGGCTGCGTAATCCGGGGCCCGGCCGCTGGCAGGGGCAGGTGCAGGTGCTGGCTTGGGAGCAGCAACTGGACGCCGAACGACTGCAGCCCAGCGACCGGATCCGGGTCAGCCCTGCGCGGCTGGACCTGGCCCCTGGCAGCACCCAGCGCGTCTGGCTGCTGCCAGGCGGTCCGCCAGCATCGGTGGGTGAACAGGCCTATCGGATCGTACTGGCGCCGGCCTTGCCGGGATTGCCCCGCTACTCGCTGCCGTTGTTCCGCGGCCCAGCGGCGCCAGCGCTGCATGCCCGGCTGCAGGCCCGCGTCGAGGCACATGGGCCTCAGGCCATGCTGCGACTCAGCAATTCCAGTACGCTGCATGGCCGCCTGCACGATCTGCGATTCACAGCGGCCGACGGCCAATCGTCGCTGCTGGTGGCCGGGCTGGCCGGCTATATCCTCGCAGGCCATGAACGCCGCTGGCCCCTGCCCGCCCGCCCCGATGGCTATGTGGGCGGCCACTTCCGGGCCCGCCTGCAGGACGGCCGCGAGGTCGATCTGGCCGCATCTGACCCTGCAATTGCAGCGGACGCCCCCAGCGGGCTATAATCGACCGGATTCCTGCCGCCTGCGTGCGCGGGAGCCCGTCCACACCGGACGTCACCGGTGAATCCACACCTGCTGCCCCCATCCGTGCCGGGGTGCTCCGCGAGGAGTTCGGCCACGGAAGCAGCAGGGAAGCCCAACCCCGGAACCGATCGCGCTTCCACGCGTCCCGCATACCTATCCCGCGGGCGGAATCGCTGGTTCCATATCAGGAGTATTGCAATGCCCCAGGTCACCATGCGTCAGATGCTGGAAGCCGGCGTCCACTTCGGCCACCAGACCCGCTACTGGAACCCGAAGATGGCTCCGTACATCTTCGGCGCCCGCGGCAAGATCCACATCATCAACCTGGAAAAGACCGTCCCGCTGTTCAACGATGCGATGAACTTCATCTCGTCGGTTGCCCAGAAGCGCGGCATCGTCCTGTTCCTGGGCACCAAGCGCAGCGCCCGCGAAACCATCAAGGAAGAAGCCGAGCGTTGCGGCATGCCGTTCATGAACCAGCGTTGGCTGGGCGGCACCCTGACCAACTTCCGTACCGTCAAGCAGTCGGTTGCCCGCCTGAAGGAACTGGAAGCCGGTGAAACCGACGGCACCTTCGAGAAGCTGGTCAAGCACGAAGTGCTGGGCCTGCGTCGCGAGCGCGACAAGCTGGAAGCCTCGCTGGGCGGCATCAAGGACATGAACCGTCTGCCGGACGCCATCTTCGTGATCGACATCGGCCACGAAGACATCGCGATCAAGGAAGCCAAGAAGCTGGGCATTCCGGTCATCGCCGTGGTCGACACCAACTACAACCCGGAACTGGTGGACTACGCCATCCCGGGCAACGACGACGCCATCCGCGCTGTGCAGCTGTACGCCCGCGCCGCTGCCGACGCCGTGCTGGAAGGCAAGGCCGCTGCCCCGCACGCCGCTTCGGTGCGCGAGGAAGAGTTCGCTGAAGCCGCTGCTGAAGGCGAAGAGAAGCCGGCCCGCCGCGCTCCGGCCAAGAAGGCTGCCAAGAAGGGCGACGACGCCCAGGCCTGATCCAGGCCCCGGGTGGACGCCCGGCGTCCACCCTCCCTGCACGCAGCCCCCCGGCGCGTGACAGGACCGTGTCACACGGGCCGGCCACCATGCCGGCCCAACCCCTTTCTTTCGTGAGGTAATCCCGTGGAAATCACTGCTTCCCTGGTCAAGGAACTGCGCGAGCGCACCGGCGCCGGCATGATGGAATGCAAGAAGGCGCTTACCGAAGCCAACGGCGACATCAACGCCGCTGCTGAAGCCATGCGCAAGTCCGGCGCTGCCAAGGCCGACAAGAAGGCTGACCGCGTGGCCGCCGAAGGCCGTCTGGGCCTGGCCCAGGACGGCGGCAAGGCCGTGCTGGTCGAAGTCAACTCGGAAACCGACTTCGTCGCCAACGATGACAACTTCAAGTCCTTCGTCAACGCCGTCGCTGCCGCTGCCCTGGCATCGGGCGCCACCGACGTCGAAGCCGTGAAGGCCGCCACGCTGGCCGACGGCCGCACCGTTGAAGAAGCCCGCGCCACCGCCGTGCAGACCCTGGGTGAGAACATCCAGATCCGCCGCATGGTCAAGGTCGACACCACCGGCAACATCGGTGCCTACGTCCACACCAACGGCAAGGTTGGCGTGCTGGTCGACCTGATCGGCGGCGACGTCGAGCTGGCCCGTGGCCTGGCGATGCACGTGGCCGCGCTGAAGCCGCCGCACAACAAGGCTGCGGACGTTCCGGCCGAGTTCGTCGAAAAGGAAAAGGAAATCGAGCTGGCCAAGATGACCGAGAAGGACAAGGCCAAGCCGGCCGACATCCTGGAAAAGATCATCAGCGGCAAGATCAACAAGATCGTCAGCGACGTGACCCTGTACGGCCAGACCTACGTGCTGGGCGACACCACCGTCGAGCAGGTGGTCAAGGCCGCTGGCGCGGACGTGGCAGGCTTCAAGCTGCTGATCGTCGGCGAAGGCATCGAAAAGGTGGTGGAAGACTACGCCGCCGAAGTTGCCAAGGCGATGCAGGTCTGATTCCAGCCCTTCGGCTGTGAAACGACCAGAAGGAGCCGCGGGAAACCGCGGCTCTTTTTTTATGCATGGGCCTAGGGATTAACCCATGGCCCATCGGTGGGTGCGCACCGTTGGTGCGCACAACCGGCACCTTTGCGTTGCACTCGAATCAAGCCGATACTCAGCCGCAGGGAATCCTCAGTCACTTAGCAGGAACGAAAATCGCGGACTGTGATGCATTCCTAGGTATTCTTGCCCCAATGGAATTGAACGACCCGACATGCCTCCCGAGCTGACAGCTGCCCTGGCGCTCTGCCGCAACCTGCCTTCGCCACCCGGTATTGCCCTGCGCATCATCGAACTGGCTCAGGACCCGGAAGCGGACATCGCCACCGCCGCCGACATCATCGCCATCGACATGGCGCTGAGCGCTCGCATGCTGCGCATCGCCAATTCGCCGCTGTATGCCAGCCGCCGCCGCATCGAGAACCTCGGCCAGGCGCTGACCATGCTGGGCCTGAACGCCACGATCAGCCTCGCCCTCGGCTTCACCGTCACCCAGGGCCTGACCGGCGGTGGCGCCGATCATGACCTGCGCCAGCGCGCGTGGAAGCGCAGCATCCTCAGTGCCCTGGCGGCCAGCCAGCTGGGCCAGGCGCGCGGCCTGCGCCGGCTGGAGGAGCTGATGCTGGCCGGACTGCTGCAGGACCTGGGCGTGCTGTGCCTGGCCCAGGCCGAGTCGGAGCGCTACCTGCCGCTGCTGCGCGAAGCACGCGACAACATCGACCTGGTTTCCCTCGAGCGCGAGGCGCTGGGCTGCAGCCACGCCGACGTCGGCGCCTGGGTGGCCGAGCAATGGGGCCTGCCCCGCTACCTGGTGGAGAGCATCAGCCACAGCGAGGACGAGGACGCCGCCGAATCGCCATTCCAGGCCTGCGTGCAACTGTCCGGCGCAGTGGCCGACATCTGGCTGGATAGCGACGCCGATGCCGCGCGCGAGCGCGCCCTGCAGCAGGTGCACGACCGCCTGGAGCTGGACAGCGCGCGCTTCGACCAGGTGCTGGCCCGCATCAGCGAGGCCCTGCCCGACATCGCCAGCCTGTTCGATGCCGGCCTCAATTCTCCGGCGCGGGTGCGCGAGCTGATCGATCATGCGCAGGAACTGGCCACGCTGCGCAACCTGCGCGAACTGCAGGATGCCGACCAGGCACGCCGCCGTGCCGACGAATTCGAGGCGCGCGCCAAGCGCCTGGCCGACCAGGCCCATCGTGATGCATTGACAGGCGTGCTCAACCGCCGCCAGCTGGAAGCGGTGCTGGAGCAGGAATTCCTGCGTGCCGGCCGCCAGGGCTGGCCACTGTCGGTGGCCTTCATCGACCTGGACGACTTCAAGAAGATCAACGACGCCCACGGCCACCTGACCGGCGACGAGGTGCTGCGCGCCTTCGCCGGCAAGCTGCAGGGCCAGTTGCGCAACAGCGACACCGTGGCCCGCTTCGGCGGCGAGGAGTTCGTCGCGCTGCTGCCCAACACCAGCGAAAGCGTGGCCCTGGACGTGATCCGCCGGGTGCTGGCCAACATCGTCGCCACGCCGATGGCCGAGCTGGAGGGCGGGCCGCTGTTCGTCACCTTCTCCGCCGGCGTGGCCACCCAGGGCGGCTACGAGCGCTTCGCCGACGTCCAGGACCTGCTGCGCGCGGCCGACGACGTGCTGTACCGCTCCAAGAACCTGGGCCGCAACCGGGTGATCGCCCGCTCGCCGGGGGCGCTGGGCCATGACGAGCTGTCGGCCACGGCCAGCGCCGAACTGGGCTGAACGGGACGCCCCGGCCGACCGGGCGAACCACCGGATTCTGCGCCGCAGTGCACAAAACACTTTGGCACAACGCCGCATGCGCGTAGAATCGCCCGCGATTTCCACGCACCCGAGGTCCCCATGTCCAAGCTCGCCTATCGCCGCATCCTTCTGAAACTGTCCGGGGAGGCGCTGATGGGAGACGAGGACTACGGCATCGACCCGAAGATCATCAATCGCCTCGCCCGTGAGGTCATCGAAGCCCAGCAGGCCGGTGCCGAGGTCGCGCTGGTGATCGGAGGTGGCAACATCTTCCGCGGCGCCGGTCTGGCCGCCGGCGGCATGGACCGCGTAACCGGCGACCAGATGGGCATGCTGGCCACCGTCATCAACGCCCTGGCCATGCAGGACGCCCTCGAGAAGCTGGGTGCCAAGGCCCGGGTGATGAGCGCGATCAAGATCAACGACGTGTGCGAGGACTACATCCGCCGCCGCGCCATCCGCCACCTGGAAAAGGGCCGCCTGGTGATCTTCGCTGCCGGCGTCGGCAGCCCGTTCTTCACCACCGACTCCGGCGCCGCACTGCGCGCGATCGAGATCGGCGCCGACCTGCTGCTGAAGGCCACCAAGGTCGATGGCGTGTACGACAAGGACCCGAACAAGCACAGCGATGCGGTCCGCTTCGACAGCCTGAGCTACGACGAAGTGATCCGCCGCGGCCTGGAAGTGATGGACACAGCGGCCTTCGCTCTGGCCCGCGACAGCGACCTGCCGATGCGCGTGTTCGACATGGGCCAGCCGGGCGAACTGCTGAAGATCCTCAACGGCGCGAACATCGGCACCCTGGTCCAGGGCCGCGACCCCGCCTGAGCCTGAGCGCAAAGCGACGACCGGGCCGATTCAGGCCCGGCAGCGTCCCGTATTCGCCTATAATCGCCCGATTCCAGATACATCCAGGACCGGGCGATGCTCAACGACATCAAGAACAACGCGCAGACGCGCATGGCCAAGAGCATTGACGCTCTGAAGCACACCCTCACCTCCATCCGGACCGGCCGTGCCACCCCGGCCCTGCTGGACCGCGTGACGGTCAGCGCCTATGGCAACGCCAGCACCCCGCTGAACCAGGTCGCGTCGATCTCCAACGCCGACGCCCACTCGCTGCTGGTCACCCCGTTCGACAAAGGCATGATCAAGGAGATCGAAAAGGGTCTCTACAACGCCGAGTTCACTCCGAACACGCTGGGCACCGCGATCCGCATCAACATGCCGCCGCCGACCGAAGAGCGCCGCAAGGAGCTGGTCAAGCAGGTGCAGAAGGAAGGGGAAGGCGCCAAGATCGCGATCCGCAACATCCGTCAGGACGCGAACAAGGAAATCGCCAAGCTGGTCAAGGACAAGGCGATCAGCGAAGACGAGAAGAAGCGCGGCGAAGACGACATCCAGAAGCTGACCGACGCCAACATCAAGGACGTCGACAAGGTCGTTGCCGACAAGGAAAAAGAACTGCTGTCGGTCTGAAGTCGATGCCTTCAGTCCCGCCTCCGTTGCCTGCCTCCCTGCCCCGCCACATTGCCATCATCATGGATGGCAACGGGCGTTGGGCACAGCAGCGCCGTCGCCCCCGCGTGATCGGCCACCGTGCCGGCGCGCGCGCGGTCAACCGCACCATCGAGCGCTGCCTTGAACTGGGCATTCCGGCGCTGACCCTGTTCGCCTTCTCCAGCGAGAACTGGGGCCGGCCGCAGGAGGAAGTAGACGCGCTGATGAAGCTGTTCCTCGGTGCACTCGACCGCGAAGTGGACGAGCTGCACCGGCGTGGCGTGCGCGTGCGCTTCATCGGCGAACGCGAGCGCTTCGGCGCCGGGCTGGTCAGCCGCATGCAGCTGGCCGAGCAGCGCACCGCCGACAACACCACCCTGACCCTGTCGATCGCTGCCAGCTACGGTGGCCGCCAGGACATCGCCCGCGCCGCGCGCGCCCTGGCCGTCGAAGTGGCGGCCGGTCGCCTGTTGCCCGAGCAGATCGACGAAGCGCTGCTGGGCAGCCAGGTGGCCCTGGCCGACCTGCCGCCGCCGGACCTGTTCATCCGCACCGGCGGCGACACCCGCATCAGCAACTTCCTGCTGTGGCAGCTCGCCTATACCGAACTGTGGTTCACCGAGGCCCTGTGGCCGGACTTCGACGCCGGGCAGCTGCAGCAGGCGCTCGACGCCTATGCCGGTCGCGAGCGTCGTTTCGGCCTGACCAGCGCCCAGATTGCCGCACTGGCCACCGAGACTTCCAGCCCATGACCAAGACCCGAGTCCTTGCCGCGCTGATCATGGCGCCGCTAGCCATTGCGGCGATCCTGCTGCTGCCCACGCAATGGCTGGCCGCCGCCGCCGCCGCCGTGCTGCTGATCGGCCTGTGGGAATGGCTGAAGCTGGCCGGTATCGAAGACACCCTGGCGCGCACCGTGCTGCTGGTGTTGAACCTGCTGCTGATGGTGCTGCTGGTCTGGGCCGATGGCAGCACCCTGGTCCTGTTCCAGATAACCACGCTGGCCGGCGTCGCCTGGTGGCTGGCCGCGCTGGTCTGGTTGCGCTTCTTCAACTTCGGTGCACAGCCGTCGGCACCCTCGCGGATCCTGAAGATGCTGGCCGGTACCCTGGCTATCGTCCCGGCCTGGGCCGCGCTGGTGCTGATCCATGCCGGCGGCGATCCGCCGGGCCAGCAGGGCCACCTGTGGCTGCTGGCTGCGCTGGCGCTGGTGTGGGCGGCCGACTCGGGCGCCTATTTCGCTGGCCGCCATTTCGGCAAGCACAAGCTGGCGCCGCGGATCAGCCCCAACAAGACCTGGGAAGGCCTGTTCGGCGGCCTGCTGGCCGGTGTCGCCGTGGCCCTCGGCCTGGGCTGGCTGGCTGGCATCGATGCCGCACACCTGCCCGGCCTGTTGATCACCGCAGTGGTGGCGGTGTTCGCCTCGGTCCTGGGCGACCTGTTCGAGAGCCTGATCAAGCGCCATGCCGGCGCCAAGGACTCGGGCCACCTGATCCCGGGCCACGGTGGCGTGCTCGACCGGGTCGACGGCGTCCTCGCCGCCGTGCCGGTGTTCGCGCTGGGCAAGGAAATCTTCGGGTTCTGACCATGAATGCTGCTGCAGACCTGCGCCGGGTCGCCGTGTTCGGCGCTACCGGCTCGATCGGCGCCTCCACGCTGGACGTGATCGCCCGCCACCCGCACCGCTACCAGGCCACGGTGCTCGCTGCCGGCCGCCAGGTGCAGGCGCTGCTGGCGCTGTGCCGCCAGCACAGACCCGCGCACGCGGTGATCGCCGATGCATCGCTGTTCGCCGAACTGCGTGACGGCCTGCGCGAGGCCGGCCTTGCCACCGAGGCCCATGCCGGCCAGGCCGCGCTGGACCAGCTGGCCGCCAGCGATGCCTGCGATACCGTGGTCGCGGCCATCGTCGGCGCGGCCGGCCTGTCCTCGACCCTGGCTGCCGCGGCCGCCGGCAAGCGCATCCTGCTGGCCAACAAGGAATCGCTGGTGCTGGCCGGCGAACTGCTGACCCGGACGGCCGAACGTGCCGGTGCCGAAATCATCCCGATCGACAGCGAGCACAGCGCGATCTTCCAGTGCCTGCGCTCGCGCGATGCCAGTGTCGACGGCGCCGGCGTGCGCCGGATCCTGCTGACCGCCTCCGGCGGCCCGTTCCGTGGCCGCAGCCGCGCCGAACTGGCCCAGGTCACCCCGGCCCAGGCCGTTGCCCACCCCAAGTGGTCGATGGGGCCGAAGATCTCGGTCGATTCGGCGACATTGATGAACAAGGGCCTGGAAGTCATCGAGGCCCACCACCTGTTCGGCGTGCCCGGCGAGCGCATCGAGGTGCTGGTGCACCCGCAGAGCCTGGTCCATTCGCTGGTCGAGTTCGTCGATGGCTCGACCCTGGCCCAGATGGGCCTGCCGGACATGCGCACCACTCTCGCCGTCGGCCTGGGCTGGCCGCAGCGCATCGAATCGGGCGTGGCCGGGCTGGACCTGCTGGCCCAGGGCCGCCTGGATTTCGAGGCCCCGGATACTGACGCCTTCCCCTGCCTGGCGCTGGCCTGGCAGGCGATGCAGGCCGGCGGCACCGCACCGGCGGTGCTGAACGCCGCCAATGAAGAGGCGGTTTCAGCGTTTCTTCAGGGCCGTATCGGTTTCCTGACGATCCCGGCGCTGGTTGCTAACGCTCTTTCAACACTGCCGACCCAGCCAGCCGATACACTGGAGATCCTGTTGTCCGCCGACCAGCGGGCACGCCAGCTCACCCTGAACGCCATCGACGCCGCCTGAACGACCGCCTCGCCCAGCATGACGCCGCCGCCCCTGCCCACCACTGTGAGCCTGCATGACTGACTTCATCGGATCGGTCTGGTGGATGATCGTCAGCCTCGGGCTGCTGGTCACCTTCCACGAGTTCGGGCATTACTGGGTCGGGCGCCTGTGCGGGGTCAAGATCCTGCGTTTCTCGGTCGGCTTCGGCCGGCCGCTGTGGTCGCGCCGCGACAGGCACGGCACCGAGTTCGCCATCGCCGCCATCCCGCTGGGCGGTTACGTGAAGTTCCTCGACGAACGCGAGGTCGAAGTCCACCCGCACGAGCGCGGCCAGGCCTTCAACCACAAGACCGTCTGGCAGCGCATCGCGATCGTTGCCGCCGGCCCGATCGCCAATCTGCTGCTGTGCATCCTGCTGCTGTGGGCGATGTTCGTGATTGGCAAGCAGGATTACTCGCCTACCATCGGCCGTGTCAGCGGCATCGCCGCCAGTGCCGGCCTGGCCAGCGGCGACCGCGTACTGCGCGTGGACGACCGCCAGGTGGTCACCCTCGGCGAGGCCAGCATGGCGCTGACCGCAGCCGCGATGGACCGCCGCGACGTGAAGCTGGAAGTGCTGGATACGGCCGACCAGGTACGCACGCGCACCCTGCCGCTGTCGCAGCTGCCGGCGGGTTTCGATGAGCGGCGGGTGCCGATCCTGGCTGGCCTGCACTGGCAGTCGTGGCTGCAGCCGGCCCAAGTGGAGTCGCTGACTGCGGACTCCGTGGTGGCAGGGCAACTGCAGCCAGGCGACCTGATCGTGGCCATCGATGGCCAGCGCATCGACAGCGTCGACCAGGTGATCGGCGAGATCCAGGCCCTGGGCCGTGCCGGCGGGCCGGGAATGATCGAGGTCCTGCGTGGCGGCGAGCGCCTGGCGCTGGAAGTCACCCCGCGCCAGGGCAAGGACGGCAAGGGCAATCCGGTCTGGCAGATCGGCGTCGGCTTCCCCACCAGCTACAGCCCCGCCTATGACACCCTGCTGCGCTATGGCCCGCTGGATGCGGTGACCGTGGCGGTGCGCGAGACCGGCCGCCTGGCCGCCGACTCGCTGGGCATGATGGGTCGCATCGTGACCGGCAAGGCCTCGCTGCAGAACGTTTCCGGGCCGGTCACGATCGCCCGCGTGGCCAATGTCTCGGCCAAGCGCGGCCTCGACTGGTTCCTGCAGTTCCTTGCCCTGCTGTCGCTCAGCCTGTGCATCATCAACCTGCTGCCGATCCCGATCTTGGACGGCGGCCACCTGCTGTATTACCTTATCGAGTTGGTCAAGGGCAGCCCGCTGAGCGAGCGTGCCATCGCCGCCGGCCAATACATCGGCCTGGCGTTGCTGGCCGGGCTGATGGGGTTGGCGTTCTACAACGACATCCTCGGCCTGGTCCCGCGATGAACTTTTCCACGTTGTTGCCGTCTACAGCGTCGGCATCCCGCACCAATGAAATCGACCTTCCTACCGGACGTGACATGACGCGACTCCCCAATCGCCGCCTGCTGGCCCTCGCCCTCGCCGCCGTCACCGGCGCTCCCGCCCTGGCCCAGGCAGCCGAGCCCTTCACTGTCAGCGACATCCGCGTCGATGGCCTGCAGCGCATCAGCTCGGGCACGGTGTTCACCTACCTGCCGGTGGAACGCGGCGAGACGATCACCGACAACAAGGTCGGCGAGACGATCCGCGCCCTGTACAAGACCGGCTTCTTCGAAGACGTGCAGCTGGACCGCCAGGGCACGATCCTGGTGGTGACCGTCAAGGAACGCCCGGCGATCAACAAGCTGACCGTGACCGGCAACAAGGACATCAAGTCCGACCAGCTGCTCAAGGGCCTGTCCGACATCGGCCTGACCGAGGGCGGCACCTTCGATCGCCTGAGCCTGGACCGCGTGACCCAGGAACTGCGCCGCCAGTACAACGACCGTGGCAAGTACAACGTCGACATCACCCCGACGGTGAGCCCGCTGGACCGCAACCGCGTGGACATCGCCATCGCCATCAAGGAAGGCAAGGCCGCCAAGATCCGCCACGTCAACCTGGTGGGCACCGAAAAGTTCGAGAGCAAGGACATCCTGGAGACCTGGGAGTCCAAGGAGCACAACTGGGCGTCGTGGTACCGCCGTGACGACCAGTACTCCAAGGAAAAGCTGTCCGGCGACCTGGAAAAGCTCAACTCCTGGTACCTGGATCGCGGCTACGTCGATTTCAGCATCGATTCCACCCAGGTCTCGATCAGCCCCGACAAGCGCGACATGTTCCTGACCGCGGGCGTGACCGAGGGCGCGCAGTACAAGATCTCCGAGATCAAGGTCAGCGGCGACACCATCCTCCCGCAGGAGGACGTCGAGCGCATGGTGATCCAGAAGTCCGGCGACACGTTCTCGCGTGCCCTGCTGGAGTTCAGCTCGGACACCATCACCAATTCGCTGTCCAACATCGGCTACGCGTTCGCCAAGGTGAACCCGATCCCGACCACCAACCGCGCCGAGCAGACCGTGGCCATCAACATGCAGGTCGTGCCCGGCCCGCGCGTGTCGGTGCGCCGCATCCTGTTCCGCGGCAACACCCGCACCTCCGATGAAGTGATGCGTCGCGAAATGCGCCAGTTCGAGAACAGCTGGTACTCGCAGGCCGCGATCGACCGCTCCAAGATCCGCCTGCAGCGCCTGGGCTACTTCGAATCGGTGGAAGTCGAGACCCCGGCCGTCAGCGGCAGCAACGACCAGGTCGACGTCGTCTACAACGTCAAGGAAACCACCTCGGGCAGCTTCGTGTTCGGCCTGGGCTACTCGCAGTCCTACGGCATGACCACCTCGGTGCAGCTGTCGCAGAACAACTTCCTCGGCGGCGGCAACCGCGTGTCGGTCGAAGCCTCGCGCAGCAGCTACCTGCAGCGCTACGGTTTCAGCTACACCAACCCGTACTTCACCGATGACGGCGTGTCGCTGGGCTACAACCTGTCCTGGCGCGAACTGGATTACTCCGACTTCAACACCGCGCAGTACAACAGCACCAACGGTGCCGCGCAGGTGGTGTTCGGCGTGCCACTGACCGAGACCGACACCGTCTCGCTGATGTTCGGCATTGACAGCAACCAGATCACCACCTACCAGGGCTCCACCCCGCAGTCGATCATCGACTACATCAACGCCGTCGGTAAGCGCACCTTCCATGCCTGGCGCACCGAGCTGGGCTGGGCGCGCGACTCGCGCAACGACTACTTCATGCCGACCCGCGGCACCTACCAGCGCGTGGGCCTGGAAACCACGCTGCCGGGTTCGACCATCGAGTACTACAAGCTGAACTACCAGATCAGCAAGTACTGGCCGATCATGCCATCGCTGGTGATCAACACCCGCGCCGAAATCGGCTACGGCGATGCCTACGGCAAGGACTACACCCGTACGCTGTCCAATCCGGATGGCACCACCCGCACCGTCACCGCAAGCGGCCTGCCGTTCTTCGAGAACTTCTACGCCGGTGGTACCAACTCGGTACGCGGCTTCGAGGACAACACCCTCGGCCCGCGCGAAGTCACGACTGGTTATCCGGAAGGCCAGCCGCTGGGTGGCTCGCTGAAGACCGTCGGCTCGGTGGAGGCCTACTTCCCGCGCCTGTTCGACAGCCCGTCGGCGCGCGTGTCAGCCTTCGTCGACTTCGGCAACGTGTATACCGGCGTGGACAACTTCAAGGCCAACGAGCTGCGCGTATCCACCGGTGTGGCCCTGCTGTGGCGCGCCCCGGTCGGCCCGATCTCGATCAGCTACGCCTTCCCGCTGAAGAAGGAAGACGATGACAAGATCGAACGCCTGCAATTCACGTTCGGTGGGCAGTTCTGACGAACCGCGAGGCGGTTCGCCAGAACTGCCCCCGCATTCCACCTATCCCCCGCGCCGCTGGCGCGCCCCCCTTAACAAAGGGGGGCTCTCCACCAGACGGGGTGCGAAGCGCCGGGCTCTGCCCGGCGTTTTCGTTTGGCCTAGATGCCGGAAGCGCCCGCTCTGCTTTTGATCTTTTCTGTTTTTCCGTGGCTGGCACTCGCGCCAGGCCGTCGGAGGTCGGACGGGGTGGGGCTGCGGGGGTGTGAGCCGCATGGATGCGGCGACCAAGGCTACATGGACGTACTTGCGCCGCCCCCCGCAGCCCCGCCCCGTCCGACCCAGCCCATGACACTGGCTCTGCCGGCCGTGAGGGGCCCTGCCGTTGGCTGCATATGCCCCACCGCATGACCGAAATGGCGCCACACGTTAAACTCCCGCCGTGAATACTCCCACCTACACCGCCCAGCAACTCGCCGAGCAGTTCGGCCTGCAGGTCCATGGCGATCCCGCTACCGCCATCCATGGCGTGGCCACCCTCGCCCATGCCGGTCCTGGCCAGCTGACCTTCCTTGCCAACCCCCGCTACCGCGCCCAGCTGGCCGACAGCCGGGCTTCGCTGGTGGTCCTGCGTGCCGACGACGCCGAGTCCGCTCCCGGCGCCGCGCTCGTCGCCAAGGACCCGTACACCACCTTCGCCAAGATCGCCGCGCTGTTCGACATCGCGCCGACCCGCCCGCCGGGCATTCACCCCAGCGCGGTGATCGACCCCAGCGCCAAGGTTGCGGCCAGCGCGCACATCGGTCCGTTCGTCTCTGTCGGTGCGCGCAGCGTCATCGGCGAGAACTGCATCATCGGCGCCGGCAGCGTGATCGGCGAGGACTGCAGCCTGGATACCGGCTGTGAACTGATCGCACGGGTCACCCTGGTCACCCGGGTCAGGCTGGGCAAGCGCGTGCGCGTGCATCCCGGTGCCGTACTCGGCGCCGATGGCTTCGGCCTGGCGATGGACGCCGGCAAGTGGATCAAGGTGCCGCAGCTCGGCGGCGTCCGCATCGGCGATGACTGCGAGATCGGCGCCAACACCTGCGTCGACCGTGGTGCGCTGGAAGACACCGTGCTGGACGAAGACGTGCGCCTGGACAACCTGGTGCAGATCGCGCACAACGTGCAGATCGGCGCGCACTCGGCCATTGCCGGCTGCACCGGCATCGCCGGCAGCGCCAAGATCGGCCGCTACTGCCTGCTCGGCGGCCACGTTGGCGTGGTAGGCCACCTCGAGATCTGCGACAAGGTCGTGATCACCGGCAAGTCGGTGGTCCGCAACTCCATCCATGAGCCGGGCGAGTACTCGTCCGGCACCCCATTGACCGACAACCGCACGTGGCGCAAGAACGCCGCGCGCTTCAAGCAGCTGGACGCATTGGCTCGCCGCGTTCTGGCTGCTGGCAAGGAGAAAGAATGAACGATTCGCTGCAGCTTCCGATCGACGTCTGCCAGATCCAGGAACTGCTTCCACATCGCTACCCGTTCCTGCTGGTGGACCGGGTGCTTGAACTCGACGTCGAGGACAAGCGGATCCTGGCGCAGAAGAACGTCAGCATCAACGAGCCGTTCTTCCAGGGCCACTTCCCGGGCCGCCCGATCATGCCCGGCGTGCTGATCATCGAAGCGCTGGCGCAGGCTGGCGGTGTCATGACCCAGCTCACGCTCGGCCGCGATGCGCAGTCCAAGCTGTTCTACATGGTCAAGGTGGAAAACGCCCGCTTCAACAAGCAGGTCGTGCCCGGTGACGTGCTGATGCTGGACGTGCAGATGAAGCGCCTGATCCGCAACATGGGCTGGTACTACGGCGAAGCCAAGGTCAACGGCGAAGTCGTCGCGTCGGCCGAGGTCATGTGTGCCGGCGCCAAGGGCTGATCCACTGGAGGCAGCAATGACTGACAACGCACCGCGGATCCACCCCACCGCCGTCATCGACCCGGCCGCACGCCTGGCTGACGATGTCCAGGTGGGCGCCTTCACCCTGATCGGCCCCGACGTTGAAATCGGTGCCGGCACGGTGGTGGGCCCCCATTGCAGCATCCACGGCCCGACCCGGATCGGCCGCGACAACCGCTTCGTCGGCCATGCCGCGATCGGTGGCGAGCCGCAGGACAAGAAGTTCGGCGGCGAGCGCACCGAACTGGTGATCGGCGATCGCAACGTGTTCCGCGAGTTCGTCACGCTCAACCGTGGCACCGGCGGCGGCGGCGGCATCACCACCATCGGCAACGACAACTGGATGCTGGCCTACACGCACGTGGCACACGACTGCCATGTCGGCAACTTCTGCGTGTTCTCCAACAACACCACTCTGGCTGGCCACGTGACCGTGGGCGACTACGTGATCATCAGCGGCTTCGCCGGTGCCCACCAGTTCTGCCGCATCGGCGCGCATGCCTTCCTCGGCATGGGCGCGCTGACCAATGGTGATGTACCGCCGTTCACCATGGTCGGTACCGATTCGCTGGGACGCCCGCGTGGCATCAACAGCGAAGGCCTGAAGCGGCGCGGCTTCGACGCTGACCGCATTTCGGCCATCAAGCGTGCGTACCGCACGCTGTACGTTGCGGGCCTGCCGCTGGCAGAGGCCAAGGTGCAGCTGACCGAACAGGCGCGTGACAGCGACGACGTGAAGGCGATGCTGGACTTCATCGAGCACGCCGAGAGGCCCCTGCTGCGATGAGCAGCTCGACCGGCCAGGCGCCGGCCGGCGCCGCGGTGATCCCGCTGGCCTCGATGGCCGGCAGCGTTCCCGCGCAGCGGGTGCTCAGCGAGCGCCCGTTGCGGATCGCGCTGGTTGCCGGCGAAGCCTCCGGCGACCTGCTCGGTGCGGGCCTTGTGCGTGAACTGAAGGCACGCTTCCCGAATGCCGAGTTCGCCGGTATCGGCGGCGATGTCATGCGCAGCGCCGGCTGCCAGACCTGGCACGATGCCAGCGAGCTGGCGGTGATGGGCCTGACCGAAGTGCTGCGCCACCTGCCGCGCCTGCTCAAGCTGCGCTCGGCGTTCCGCCAGCGTGCGCTGGACTGGCAGCCGGACGTGTTCATCGGCATCGACGCCCCCGACTTCAACCTGGGCATCGAGCGCTGGCTGAAGCAGCGTGGCGTGCGCACCGTGCATTACGTCAGCCCGTCGGTCTGGGCCTGGCGCGAAAAGCGCGCCGAGAAAATCGGCAGCAGCGCCGACCTGGTGCTGTGCCTGTTCCCGATGGAGCCGCCGATCTATGCCCGGCACGGCATCGACGCGCGCTTCGTCGGCCACCCGATGGCCGATGACATTCCGCTGCAAGGCAACCGCGAGGAAGCACGCGCCGCGCTCGGCCTGCCGGCCTCGGCCAAGGTGCTGGCGGTGTTGCCGGGCAGCCGCCTCGGCGAGATCTCGCGCCTGGGCGAACCGTTCTTCGAAGCCGCCTGGCAGGTCTCCGAACGCATTCCGGGCCTGCATGTGGTGGTGCCTGCCGCCAACCCGGCCTGCAGGCAGCTGATCGAAGAACAGCTGTCGCGCTCGGCGCTGCCGGTGGCCTACTCGCACGTGCTTGACGGCCAGGCGCGCAACGCGATGATCGCCGCCGACGTGGTGGTGCTGGCCTCCGGCACCGCGACCCTGGAAGCCATGCTGGTGAAGCGGCCGATGGTGGTCGGTTACCGCGTCAACGAACTGACCTATCGACTGGTCAAGGCGCTTGGCCTGATCAAGGTCGACCGCTTCGCCCTGCCCAACATCCTGGCCGGCCAGGACCTGGCACCGGAGCTGATGCAGCACGACTGCACGCCGGACAGGCTGGCCGCGGCCATCCAGCAGTGGTTCGACCACCCGCAGCGGGTGATCGACCTGCAGGACACTTATGTGCGCCTGCACGAGCGCCTGCGACGCAACGCCTCGGCGCGTGCCGCCGATGCCGTCGGCGAGCTGCTGATGCGCGACCAGGCGCAGGCATGAGCCGCCGCCACGCCGCAGCAGCAAGCCTGGCCCTGTTCGACGGTACGGCAGTGGTCGAGCCGGAGCGCCTGGTCGCCGGTGTCGACGAGGCCGGGCGTGGCCCGCTGGCCGGGCCGGTGGCGGTGGCGGCGGTGGTATTCGATCCGTCACGGCCACGGATCAACGGCCTGGATGATTCCAAGCAGTTGACCGCTGCCCGCCGCGAGCAGCTGCATGACCGCATCGTCGAGCGCGCCCTGGCCTGGCATGTGGTGCTGGTGGACGTGGACACCATCGACCGCCTGAACATCTACCAGGCTACCCTGCAGGGCATGCGTGACGTCGTTGCAGCGGTCGCCCACGTGGCCGGCTTCGCCCGCATCGACGGCAACGTGGTGCCCAAGGGCCTGGTACTGCCGGCGCAGGCGCTGGTCGGCGGCGATGGCATCGACCGCGCGATCATGGCCGCCTCGATCCTGGCCAAGGTCTCGCGCGATCGCTACATGCAGGACGTGCACGCCCGCCACCCCCAGTATGGGTTCGAGCAGCACAAGGGCTATGGCACTCCGGCCCACCTGGCCGCCCTGCGCGAGCACGGCCCCTGCGTGGAGCACCGGCGCAGCTTCGCCCCGGTGCGCGAGTGCCTGGAAGCGCCGGCTGTCGCGGCCATCGCCTGAGCCTGCTCGGCGCTACAGGAGGCGGCCTCCCGCACGCCTGAATCCGGCGCCACGCCGTGCCCCTGTCAAGCCTTGTGGCAACCCCCTGCCCTCGCTACCCTGACCGGGCATTCCAGCGCTTCCCGACCCCGGCGACGAACCTCCGTCAGCACCCGGGGCCCGCGCGCTCCAACCTGGTCCGGCATGTCCAACTCCCGCTTCGTACATCTCCACGTCCACACCGAGTTCTCGCTGGCGGACTCGACCATCCGCGTGCCGGCCAAGCCGGACCAGGCGGACCCGAAGAAGGCCAAGCAGGCCAACCTGCTGTCGCGCTCGGTGGAGCTCGGCCTGCCCGCGCTGGCGGTGACCGATCTCAACAACCTGTTCGCCCTGGTCAAGTTCTACAAGGCGGCCGAAGGCGTGGGCATCAAGCCGATCGCCGGTGCCGACGTGCTGATCGCCGAGGAAGGCCAGGACCCGTGGCGGATGACCCTGCTGTGCCGCGACCGCGAGGGCTACCTGAGCCTGTCGCGGCTGCTGACCCGCGCCTGGATGGAAGGCCATCGCCCGGAAGGCGGTGTGGCCATCCACCCGGACTGGCTGAAGGCCGGCAACGCCAACCTGTTCGCGCTGGCCGGCCGGCAGAGCCTGGCCGGGCGCCTGGCACTGGACGGCAAGCATGAACTGGCCGAGCAGCAGCTGGCCGACTGGCAGCGCGTATTCGGCGATGGCCTGCACCTGGAGCTGACCCGTACCGGCCGCGAGGGCGAGGAAACCTTCAACCAGTTCGCGCTGATGGCCGCTGGCCAGCGCGGCCTGCCGGTGGTGGCCAGCAACGACGTGCGCTTCCTGTCGCCGTCGGATTTCAGCGCGCACGAAGCGCGCGTGTGCATTTCCACCGGCCGCGTGCTGGACGATCCCAAGCGTCCGCGCGAGTACAGCGACCAGCAGTACCTGAAGTCGGCCGAGGAGATGTGCGCGCTGTTCGCCGACATCCCCGATGCGATCGACAACACGCTGGCGCTGGCCGAGCGCTGCAACATCGAGATGCGGCTGGGCACCTACTTCCTGCCCAACTACCCGGTGCCCGACGACGAGACCCTGGACACCTGGATCCAGAAGATGTCGCGCGATGGCCTGGAAGAGCGCCTGGAGAAGAATCCGCTGGCGCCGGGCAAGACCCGTGAGGAGTACTTCGAGCGCCTGGAGTTCGAGCTCAACACCATCATCAAGATGGGCTTCCCCGGCTACTTCCTGATCGTGGCCGACTTCATCCAGTGGGGCAAGAACCAGGGCATTCCGATCGGTCCCGGCCGTGGTTCGGGTGCCGGTTCGCTGGTGGCGTGGGCGCTGAAGATCACCGACCTGGACCCGCTGCCGTACAACCTGCTGTTCGAGCGATTCCTCAATCCCGAACGCGTGTCGATGCCCGACTTCGACATCGACTTCTGCATGGACCGCCGCGACGAGGTGATCGACTACGTCGCCCGCAAGTACGGGCGCGAGCGCGTCAGCCAGATCATCACCTACGGCACCATGGCCGCCAAGGCGGTGGTGCGCGACTCCGGCCGCGTGCTCGGGTTCCCGTACGGCCTGGTGGATGGCGTTTCCAAGCTGATCCCCAACATCCTGGGCATCCACCTGAAGGATGCGCTGGGCAAGGGCAAGGAAGGCCCGAGCTCGGAAATGGCCTCGCCGGAACTGATCCAGCGCTACGAGACCGAGGACGATGTCCGCGACCTGATCGACCTGGCGCTGCAACTGGAAGACCTGACCCGCAACGCCGGCAAGCACGCCGGTGGCGTGGTGATCGGGCCCGAGCCGTTGAGCGAGTTCTGCCCGCTGTACGCAGAACACGACGAAAATGGGCTCGGCAAGAACCCGGTCACCCAGTTCGACAAGAACGACGTGGAAGAAGTGGGCCTGGTGAAGTTCGACTTCCTCGGCCTGCGCACGCTGACCATCATCGACTGGGCAGTGAAGGCGATCAACAAGCGCCACGAACGCGCGGGCATTCCGCCGGTCGACATTGCCGCGATCCCGCTCGACGATGCGCCCACCTACAAGGACATCTTCGCCAATGGCAACACCGGCGCGGTGTTCCAGTTCGAATCCTCGGGCATGCGCCGCCTGCTGAAGGACGCGCGCCCCGACCGCTTCGAAGACCTGATCGCGCTGGTGTCGCTGTATCGCCCCGGCCCGATGGACCTGATTCCCTCCTTCAACGCGCGCAAGCACGGCCAGGAAGAGATCATCTATCCCGATCCGCGCACCGAAGCGATCCTGAAGGACACCTACGGCATCATGGTGTACCAGGAGCAGGTGATGCAGATGGCGCAGATCGTCGGCGGCTACTCGCTGGGCGGCGCTGACCTGCTGCGCCGCGCGATGGGCAAGAAGGTGCCGGCGGAAATGGCCAAGCACCGCGAGATCTTCCGCGAAGGCGCAGCCAAGGGCGGCGTCGACGGCCCCAAGGCCGACGAAATCTTCGACCTGATGGAGAAGTTCGCCGGCTATGGCTTCAACAAGTCGCACGCCGCTGCATACGCACTGGTCAGCTACCAGACCGCCTGGCTGAAGCGCCATTACCCGGCCGAGTTCATGGCGGCCACGCTGTCTTCGGACCTGGACAACACCGACAAGGTGGTCGGCTTCCTCGACGAGGTGCGCAACCTCGGCCTGACCGTGCTGCCGCCGAAGGTGAACCAGTCGGCCTTCATGTTCGAAGCGGTCACACCGGACACGATCCAGTACGGCCTGGGCGCGATCAAGGGCGTCGGCCAGGGCGCCTGCGAAGCGGTGGTCGAGGAACGACTGAAGGGCGGACCGTTCAAGGATCTGCTGGACTTCTGCACCCGCGTCGGCTCGGCCAAGCTCAACCGGCGCACGCTGGAAGCGATGATCAACTGTGGCGCGCTCGATGAGCTCGGCCGCAACCGTGCCTCGCTGATGCTGCAGCTGCCGGAAGTGATCAAGGCCACCGACCAGATGGCACGCGAGCGTGCGTCCGGGCAGAATTCGCTGTTTGGCGGGCCCGATCCGAGCACCGTGTCGATCCAGCTGGACCTGCCCGAAGCCGAAGAATGGCCGCTGCTGCAGCGCCTCAACGGCGAGCGCGACACGCTGGGCTTCTACCTCAGCGGCCACCCGTTCGATCCCTGGCGCGACGATGTGCGCGACCTGGTCGGCAACGACCTGGGTTCGGTGGAGAAGATCTGGAGCGCCAACAGCGGCGGCGGCGGCGGTGGCGGCGAGAAGCGCTGGCGCCCGGAAGTGCAGACCGTGCTGGCCGGCCAGGTGGTCGGCGTGCGCCGCAAGGGTGAGAGCCAGATCTTCATCCAGCTGGAGGACGGTCGCGGCCGCGTGGAGTGCAGCGCGTTCTCCGATGCGATGGCCGAGTTCGGCCACCTGATGACCAAGGACCGCATCCTGGTGGTCAAGGGCGGCCTGCGCGAGGACGAATTCAACGGCGGCTACGCACTGCGCATCCGCCAGTGCTGGGACTTCGACGAAGTCTGCGCCAACTACGCCACGCGGCTGTCGTTGCGCCTGGACCTGCGCCAGCAGCGCCCGGTCTGGGAGCGCATCAATGCCCTGCTCGACCGCCATCGCCCGGGGCGCACGCCGCTGCGCCTGGACCTGCTGCTGAAGGGCCCGCACGGCGGTGTCGCCGGCATGCTGGATGTCTCCGGGCAGAGCGCAGTGCGCATCGATTCCAAGCTGATGGAGGCGCTGCGCGCCGACCCCGCCGTACGTACGCTGAAGGTGCGCTACAGCCCGCCGTGGGCCAGCTGAGGCTGGCTGCTTCGTGTTCCAGTTTTTCCGTTCCAGACATCAAGGACGATCGCCAATGAAGACCCTGCTGTTCCCGTTCGTTGCCGCACTGGCGCTGGCCGCCTGCTCGCCGTCGAAGATCGAGTTCCAGATCGACAACCCGACCGACACGCCGCTGGCGCTGAGCATCGACGGCCAGGACCTGCCGGTGGCCGCGCACGGCTCGCGCCCGGTCTCGCTGGCCGTTGGCGAGCATCGCCTGCATACCGACACGCTCGGCGACGTGCGCTTCATCGTCTACGTCGACGGTCGTGGCGGCCTGATCAACCCGACCCTGAGCGAATACGTGATCGCACGCGAGATCTACGTCACCGACGAGAGCAAGCTGAAGAACTTCGGCACCGGCAAGGCTGGCATCGAGCTGGGCGGCGTCGACTTCGAGGGCCCCTTCGAGAAGCACCACGAACTGTTCATCGACAAGACCTGGACCTACGGCGTGCGCGAACCGTTCCCGAAGGAAAAGGTGGTCGCCCACGTCGATTCCAGTGGTGGCCAGATCGTCGCCAAGGTGTTCACGGCACCGGATTTCATCGCCTACGTCGAGGAAGGCATGGGCGAGCCGGGCGCGTTCAAGCGCGAACAGCCGGCCGGCTACGTGGCCCCGGCATACAGCCTTGAACCGGCACCGGCCAGCCTGCCGGCGCTGGCACCGGCCTTCGAGGCGCATGCCGCGCCGCTTCGCGAGGTCTACGCGCGATGGCTGAAGGCCACCACCGCCGATGAACAGAAGGCCCTGCGCAAGCAGGACTTCGCTGCGCAGATGGCCTTCACCTCGGCCACTGCCACCCTGGGCAGCGGCCTGGGCCGGGAGGCCAACGAGGCCTACAACGACTTCGTTTCCCAGCGCAGCCAGTTGATGGGCCGCAGCGCCCTGGTGGTGCCCTGAGCTGACTGGCGCCGCCTGCCCGGCTGCGCTACCGTCGCCTTCCAGACGAAGGCGTACGGGTGGTTTGCACGCATTCGGCTAGAATTGCCCCCTTCTTTACACGACGGCTTCCGATGAATCCGAACTACCTCGACTTCGAGCAACCCATCGCCGACCTGGAAGCCAAGATCCAGGAACTGCGCAACGCCAGTGCCGGGCCGGCGGTCAATGTCGAGGCGGAAGTGCACGCGCTGCAGGACAAGCTGCGCATGCGCACCGCGCAGATCTTCCGCAACCTGACCTCGTGGCAGGTGCTGCAGCTGGCCCGCCACCCGTCGCGTCCGTACACCGCCGACTACATCCGCGTCATGTTCGATGAGTTCCAGGAGCTGGCCGGTGACCGGGCCTTCGCCGACGACAAGGCGATCATGGGCGGCCTGGCCCGCATCAATGGCCGCGCGGTAATGGTGATCGGCCACCAGAAGGGTCGCGACACCAAGGAAAAGATCAAGCGCAACTTCGGCATGCCCAAGCCGGAGGGCTACCGCAAGGCGCTGCGCCTGATGAAGATGGCCGAGCGCTTCGGCCTGCCGGTGCTGACCCTGATCGACACCGCCGGTGCCTGGCCGGGTATCGACGCCGAATCGCGCGGCCAGTCCGAAGCGATCGCGCGCAACCTGATCGAGATGGCCGAGCTGAAGGTGCCGATCATCTGCACCGTGATCGGTGAAGGCGGCTCCGGCGGCGCGCTGGCGCTGGGCGTGGGCGACCGCACCGTGATGCTGGAATACGCGGTGTACTCGACCATCACCCCGGAAGGCTGCGCCTCGATCCTGTGGAAGGACGCCGGCAAGGCCAAGGAAGCCGCCGAGCAGCTGGGCCTGACCGCGCCGCGCCTGAAGAGCCTGGGCCTGGTCGACAAGGTCGTGCGCGAGCCCACCGGCGGCGCCCACCGCAATCCGACCCAGATGGCCAAGCGCCTGAAGGCCGTGCTGCTGAACGAACTGGACGCGCTGGACAAGCTGTCCACCGAACAGCTGCTGGAGCAGCGCTACACCCGCCTGCGCAGCTACGGCACGTACGAAGCGGCCTGATTCATCGGCTTGTTACTTTCTTGCTCGTGCAAGAAAGTAACCAAAGAACACGCCGCCGAACGCGAGCCGGTGCTATGCACCGGTTCCCTGCGCTTCTCGGTGAATCAGGGGACGGCGCCGAACTCGCTGCGCTCAGACATCGGCGCCTCTTCGCCCCTGTTTCACCTGCGATGCTCGGCTCGCTCATGGCGGACCTGAACATCAAAAGCCACAGCTGCACCCAGTAGATCCACGCCATGCGTGGATGCATCTGTGCGATGCGCTGCGCGCCCCGTTCAGAAAGGCTTGGCCAGCACCAGCCACACGATCGGAATGAACGCCAGCAGCGGGATCTCGTTGATCCAGCGCAGCGCGCGCGACGACGGCAGCGCCCTGCCCTTGGCCACGCCCTTCAACAGACGGCCGATCCAGCTGAAATACACCAGCAGCACCACCACCAGGCCCAGCTTGGCGTGCAGCCAGCCAGCGCCACCCGGCGCGACCATGGTCGGGAAATCCGGGATGACCTTGTAGCCCAGCCACAGCACCAGGCCCAGCACAAAGGCCAGGCCGAACATCGAGTGGCCGAAACGGTACAGGCGCAGGCCCATCAGCTGCAGGCGCTCGGTCACCGCCGGCTGGCCTGCGGTCTCGGCCAGGTTGACCAGGATGCGCGGCAGGTAGAACACCGTGGCCATCCACGCCACCACGAACACGATGTGGAAGGTCTTGACCCAGTAGTAGCTCTGCATGCGCTCGCTCCGGCGGCTGGCGTAGATGGGCGCCTATTGTCGCAGTAGAGCCACCTCATGGGTGGCTGCCGCGTCCAATCGCCGCATCAGGACAGCCATGCATGGCGTGGCTCTACTGCGGGTCCGCCACACCCGGGGGCGCAACGCCGTACGATAGGCGCCGTTTCCCCCGACCGCGCACCGCCCCATGGACAAGACCTACGACGCCGCCTACTTCCAACGCTGGTACCGCCGCGCCGACATCGGCGGCAGCGCCCGCCTGGCGCGCAAGGTCGCGTTGGCCGTGGCCAGTGCCGAGTACTACCTGGAACGACCGATCCGCAGTGTGCTGGACATCGGCTGCGGCGAAGGCGCCTGGCGCGCACCGCTGCTGAAGCTGCGTCCGAAGGTCGAATACCTGGGCTTCGACAGCAGCGAGTACGCTGTGCGCCGCTACGGCCGCACCCGCAACCTGCACCTGGCCAGCTTCGGCGACTTCGCCTGGCTACGGCCCTGCGCCCCGGTCGACCTGCTGGTGTGTTCGGACGTGATGCACTACGTGCCCGACCGCGAGCTGCGCGCCGGCCTGGCCGGCGTGGCCGAGCTGACCGGCGGTGTGGCCTTCCTGGAGACCTTCGCCGCCGAGGACGCGTTCGAAGGCGACCACGACGGCTTCCAGGCCCGCCCAGCACGCTGGTATCGGCGGACGCTGGCCCGGCACGGCCTGCAGCCGGTAGGGTCGCACTGCTGGCTGGGCCCCGCCCTGGCAGGCGATGCCGCCGCGCTGGAACGGATGTGAATCCGGATTCATTATTTTCAGCCAACTTAACCTGCGGGACACCCGGATGGGATATGCTGCGCGGCAACATATGACCATACATATTCGGTCGTCATGCTCTATCAACTGCACGAACTGACCCGCAACCTGCTCGCCCCCTGGGTGCACCAGGCCCAGGCCAACGCCAAATTCTTCGCCAACCCGGGCCACTGGTGGTCGCAGATGCCCGGCGCTGATCGCCTGGCGGCGGTCAATGAGCTGTTCCACCGCATCGGCAAGGATTACGAGAAGCCCGAGTGGGGCATCAACGAAATCGAGGTCGACGGCGAGCGCGTGCCGATCGTCGTGCACGAGGAAGTGAGCAAGCCGTTCTGCAAGCTGCTGCGCTTCAAGCGCCACAGCAATGAAGCCGACCAGCTGCACACCATGCTCAACCAGCCGTTCGTGCTGGTGGTGGCACCGCTGTCCGGGCACCACGCCACGCTGCTGCGCGATACGGTGCGCACGCTGCTGCGCGACCACCGTGTGTACGTCACCGACTGGGTGGACGCGCGCATGGTGCCGGCCAACGAAGGCGAGTTCGGCCTGGACGACTACATCGCCTACATCCAGGAGTTCATCCGCCATCTGGGCGTCGAACGCCTGCACGTGGTCAGCGTGTGCCAGCCGACGGTACCGGTGCTGGCCGCGGTTTCACTGATGGCCAGCCGTGGCGAGCCGACTCCGCGCACCCTGGTGATGATGGGCGGCCCGATCGATGCGCGCTGCAGCCCGACCGCGGTGAACAACCTGGCCACGCAGAACCCGCTGTCGTGGTTCGAGAACAACGTCATCCACACCGTGCCGGCCAGCTATCCCGGCGCCGGCCGCCGCGTGTATCCGGGCTTCCTGCAGCACGCCGGCTTCCTGTCGATGAACCCCAGCCGCCACTTCAGTTCGCACTGGGATTTCTACACCGACCTGGTCAAGGGCGACCTGGAAGACGCCGACGCGCACCGTCGCTTCTACGACGAGTACAACGCGGTGCTGGACATGCCGGCCAAGTACTACCTGGATACCATCCGCGTGGTGTTCCAGGACTTCCTGCTGCCGCGTGGCGAGTGGGTGGTCAACGGCGAGAAGGTCGACCCGTCGGCGATCCGCGATACCGCGCTGCTGAGCATCGAGGGCGAACTGGACGATATCGCCGGCCTTGGCCAGACCGAAGCAGCGCAGGCGCTGTGCACCGGCATTGCTACTGACCGCCGCGAGCATTTCATCGTCGAAGGCGCCGGCCACTACGGCATCTTCAGCGGCCGTCGCTGGCGCGAGGTGGTGTATCCGAAGGTGCGCGACTTCTTCGCCGCGCATGCCGAAGCACCTGCGGCGAAGGCCACGAAGAAGAAGAGCAACGTCACTCCGTTGCGGCGAAAGGCGGGGTAACTCCCCGCCGTGGGGTCGGATCCCTTTCCAACGGAAAGGGCTCTGACCCAGCATGATGGGATCCGGGGTCAGAGCCCTGTTCTCCGAACAGGGATCCGACCCCTGACCATTACAACCGCACCAGCAGGTTCTTGGCGATCAGCCCGTGCAGCTTGCCGATGCCGCGTGCCAGGTGCATCGTCAGCAGCAGCAGCAGCGCGCCCGCCGCGGCAACCGCGATCGCCACCAGCGGCGAGGCCGCCATCGGCAGTACATTCACGTCGTTGATGTACACACCCGGGATGTCGCCACTGAAGATCGCCGCAACCGGCGCCCAGATCAGGCTCAGCGACAGCGACAGCAGCGTCACCGCGATGGTGAAGTAGATCACGCCCAGCGGCAGCATCAGCACGAAGTACAGCAGGGTCAGCCAGGTACGGCCATCGGTGAACATGTCGCCGATGCGCTGCAGCCACGTGCGGCTGCGGTCGGTGTAGCGCGGACGGCGCGGCATGCGCTCGCCCAGCAATGCTTCCACCAGCCGCCCTTCCAGCAGCGCCAGCCCGCGCACCGAGCCGAAGAACAGCACGGTCAGCGGAATGCCGACGATCAGGATCAACAGGCCGAGCGAGAGCGACAGGCCGGTCACCACCCAGGTGAAGAAGAAAATGCCGGTGGCCAGCGACAGCAGCATGTAGAACAGCGCGCCATAGGTATGCGGATCGGCCACCACGCCGAAGAAGCGCGCCAGCAGCGAGCGTTGCACCGGCGCCGGCGGCGGTGAGGCCGGCTCGACGCCACTGGCTTCCGCCGCCGCACGCAGCACCGGCGCGGTATCCGCACGCGGCGTGCGCAGCGCGCGGTTCACTGTCACTTCGGTCTCGCGGTAGATGTCGGCCACTTCGTCCGGCGCGCCATAGCTGCCGGCAACGTCGGCGATCACCTCGGCCTCGCTGCGGCCGGGCTGCGCGGCCAGCTCCGAGCGCAGGTATTCCTCGGCGTCGTACAACGCGTCCTGCACCATCGCCGGATCGGCACCTTCCAGCGCAGCGCGCAGCTGCGCCAGGTACTGCGGAATGGTGGTCGGCAGGGCGCGGCCTGCCAGGCTCGGGTCGTTCATTGCGGTACCCCCTCCAACACGGAATCGACGGAATCACGGGTGGCCTGCCACGCCTGGCGCCACTGCGCCAGCACCTCGCGGCCACGTTCATTGATGCGGTAGTAGCGCCGGGGCGGACCACTGCTGGATGGCTCCACATGGCTTTCCAGCAGCCCGGCGCCCTCCAGGTTGCGCAGCACCGGGTACAGCGCGCTCTGCTTGCCGCTCAGCACGCCCTCGCCCACCCGCTCCAGCTCCTTGGCAATGAGATAGCCGTACAGCGGCTCCCCGGCGCGGGCCAGCACCGCCAGCAGGGCCAGCGACACGGTTCCGGCGCTGAGCTCCTTCTGGAACTTCTTCAGGTGGACATCGTCCTCGGACATGGCCGGTCCTCCACTACGTTGAAGTCCACAGTAGTGCGAAGTTCGGTATAGCGAATGTGTCGTTAGTCACTCTGCCGGTTGGCGTGACCGAATTGCTCGCGCAGAATCGAAGCCTCGTTCATGTTCCGGGGTTCCCATGCCGCACCGCCGTCGCCTTGCCTTGACCAGCCTCGCCCTCGCCTGCCTGCTGCCCGCCATGGCCAGCGCGGCCACGCCCTACCGCAGCCCTCAGCAGATCCTCGACGCCTCGGCGGCCAGCGACTGGCGCACCCCGGACCCGGCCAACCTGCTGTACATGGACCTGCCGGCCGGTCGGGTCATCATCGAGCTGGCACCGCAGTTCGCCCCGCGCCATGTGGCCAACATCCAGACCTTCGCCCACGAGCACTTCTGGGACGGCACCAGCATCTACCGCTCGCAGGACAACTTCGTGGTGCAGTTCGGCGATGCCGACGCCGATGACGCAGCCAAGGCCAGGCCGTTCGGCAGCGCCGCGCGCAAGCTGCCGGCCGAGTTCGAGCGCGCCAGCGCCGGCCTGAAGGTCAACGTGCTGCCGGATCGCGATGGCTGGGCCGCGCAGACCGGTTTCGTCGACGGCTTCCCGGTCGGCCAGGACCCGCAGGCCGGCAAGGCCTGGCTGGCGCACTGCTACGGCATGCTGGGCGCGGGCCGCAGCAACGAAGAGGACAGCAGCATCGGCGCCGAACTGTACGTGGTGACCGGGCAGTCGCCGCGCCAGCTGGACCGCAACATCACCCTGGTCGGTCGCGTGCTGAAGGGCATGGAGCTGCTCAGCGCGACGCCGCGCGGACCGGCGCCGATGGGCTTCTACACCGACCCGAAGCTGCGCACGCCGATCGTGTCGATCCGCCGTGCCAGCGACGTGCCGGCGGCCGAGCGCACGCCGATCCAGGTACTGCGCACCGATTCGAAGACCTTCGCCGATACGGTGGAGGCGCGGCGCAACCGCGTGGATGATTTCTACAAGCGCCCGGCGGGGCATATCGATCTCTGCAATATTCCGGTGCCGGTGCGGTAGGAGCCTGGCTTCCTGCGCGTTGCGCGTTGCGCGTGCTGAAGGTACTTCGCTGTCCATGGGCGTTACTTTTCTTTGTGCGCAAAGAAAAGTAACCAAAAGAAACGCTCCGCCGGTCGCGAGCCGGTGCTGCGCACCGGTACCCTCCGCTCCTCGGCCCGTCGAGGGACGGCGCGGGAACTCGCTGCGCTCAGACACCCGCGCCTCTTCGCCCTCGCCGGACCTGCGGTGCTCGGCTCGCTCAAGGCGGACTGGAAGGTCAAGATCAACAGCAAGAGCATCCACGCATGGCGTGGATCTACTGGGTGCAGCCGTGGCCTTTGAACTGGGTCCGCCTTGAGCGAGCCGAGCATCGCAGGGGAATCTGGGGCGAAGAGGTGCCGATGTCTGAGCGCAGCGAGTTCGGCACCGCCCCCTGATTCACCGAGAAGCGCAGGGGACCGAGGTGCGAAGCACGGCGGCTCGCAACCTGGCGGCGCGTTTCTTTTGGTTACTTTTCTTTTCGCGCGAAAAGAAAAGTGACGCCCATGAACAGTGAAGCGCCTTCAGCACGTGCCACGCGCCAAACGCCTCAGCCCTTCTGACTCACCGCCACGCTACCCAGAATCAACGCACCGGCAATCAGCATCTGCAGCGTCACCGGCTCATCCAGGAACAACCACGCAAACGCCGCACCGAACAACGGAATCAGGTAGGTCACCGTCGACGCCCGCGACGGGCCGATACGACCGATCAGGCGATAGAACATCAGGAACGCCAGCCCGGTACAGGCCACGCCCAATGCGATCGCCGCGCCCCAGGCCTTCAACGGAATCGCCGCCTGCGGCCAGTGGCTGACCGCCATCGGCAGCATCCACAGCGAGGCGCACGACAGCGTTGCCGCCGCGGCGGCGGCCGACGGCAACCCGGTCATGTGCCGCTTCACCAGGTTCACGCCCAGGCCGTACAGCAGCGATGCCGCCGCACCGGCCAGCACTGCGGTGCCGATGCTCAGGCCGGAGACCTTGGCCGTGGCCAGCACCACCACGCCGGCGAAGCCGACCAGCAGCGCCCCGGCACGACGCATGCCGATCTTCTCGCCGAAGAACACGAACGCGATCAGCGCAGCGAACAGCACCGTCATCGCATTGCAGATCGCACCGATCGCGGCCGGCGCCTGCTCGGCGGCATAGGCAAACAGCACGAACGGCAGCGCTGAGTTGATCAGGCCGATCGGTGCCAACCACAGCCAGCGCCGCGGCGGGAACTGCGCGCGGGCGCGCCACAGGAACGGCAGCAGCACCAGCGCGCCCAGCACCAGCCGTACCTCGACCAGCGCGAATGGGCCGAACGACGGCACCGCCACCCGCATGAACAGGAACGAGCAGCCCCAGATGGCGCCCAGCAGGGTCAATTCCAGCGGCGTGCGCCAGTCGCGCTCGGCCGCCTGTGGGATCGCATTCATGTCCTGCCTCCGTCCATCGTCTGTTCCTCGCCAAGGCAGATAGGATCAGGCGCAGACGCCCGCCGCACAAGCGCGTAGTATCGCTGTCAGCCACAAATATGGTTTGAGGCTCGACATGCTGCTCCGTCCTTCCCTGCTCCCCGCACTGGCCGTGTTCGCGGTCGCCGCACGCCACCAGAATTTCGCCCAGGCCGCGCAGGAGCTGCACCTGACCGCCAGCGCGGTCAGTCACCACGTGCGCCGCCTGGAAGAAGTACTTGAAGTTCGCCTGTTCCTGCGCCACGCCCGCGGCGTGCGCCTGACCGCCGAGGGTCGGCAGCTGGCCGACGCCGCCAGCGCCGCCTTCACCGATGTCGCGGCGGTGGCCCATCACCTGCAACCGGATGCCGACAGCGTGCCGCTGCGGATCACCACGCTGCGCTCGCTCTCGTACTGCTGGCTGCTGCCGCGACTGCCACGCTTCACCCAGGCCTATCCACACATCCGCATCGAGCTGCACACCGGCAGCGGGCTGGATCGCTACGACGACAACGGACCGGAAGTCGGCATCCGCTACGGGCTGGGCCAATGGCTGGGCCTGCGTGCGCAGCACCTGATGGATGACTACCTGTTCCCGGTGGCCTCACCGGCACTGGCCGGGGTCGAAACGCTGGTCGATCCGGCGCGCATCGCCGAGCTGCCGCTGCTGACCGACCTGTCGCCGCAGGGCTGGCGCGACTGGTTCCGCCACGCCGGCGCGCGTCCGCCGTCGCCGATGCCGCCGATGCACACCTTCGCCGACAGCACCGACGCGATGCGTGCAGCGGTGTATGGCATGGGCGCGGTGCTGGCGCGCACCCACATCGCCCAGCCCTACCTGCAGCGCTACGAGGTGGTACGCCTGCCCGGCCCGGCATTGAAGGCGCGCTATGCCTATCACGTGGTGCACGCAGAAGGGCAACCGCCGAGCCCGGCCGCGCGCCTGTTCATCGACTGGTTGCTGGAACAGGCGCAGGACGAGCGCACGCCGATTCCGGCATTGCCGGACAGCCTGCTCGGGCGGCCGGCAACGCACGCCTGACTGCGCCCTCACCCGTTCTTTGCCTCACGCTGGCTAGGCTGCTGGCGAACCCACAACGTACCTATGCCATGGCCATGCTGCGACTGCGCATCACCGGAACCGAAGACGACGCCCGCGCCATCAGCGACCTGCTGCTCGGCCTGGACGGCATCGAACATGTCGAAGAAACCGACGACCTGATGCCGCACATGGACGACGACGATTCCAGTTCGGCCGGGCTGTCCGATGACATCGGCCCGGGCATCCACGAGCTGGAAGTGGAAGTCGGCAATGAAAGCACCGCGCAGAAGGTGCGCGATGCGGTGCAGGAACTGGCGCTGGAACTCGATGTGTTCGTCGAGTACGAGACCGACGAGGGCTGATGCCGGCTGACGGCCGGCATCGGCCTTCATCTCAGGGGTTGGGCGGTAGCTTGCGACGGCGGCGACGCCACCATGCCCGCACACCCCAGGCCGCGATCAAGGCCAGCACCGCCACCGGCAGCAGCGCGGCAGCAGCGCGGATCAGGAACGCAATGCTGGTGCTGAGGATGCTGCCCGACTCGCTCAGCGCCTCGCCGATCTCACTGCGGCTGCGCTGGCCAGAGGTGGTGTCGAAGTGGATCGCCACCAGCTGGGTATCGATGCGCCGACGCTGCTGCGCGGCGTCCTTGTTGGCCTGCTCGACACCCGCCTCGATCTCCGACAGGCGCGTGGTGATCGCCATCAGGTCTTCGACCTTCAGGTCCTTGCGGTCCTGGTAGGACAGCAGGCGGGCGTGCTCCTTTTCAAGCCGCGCCTTGGTCAATGCCGTGTCGGCCACCGCCTGCGCGAGATCCTCGGCGCGCGTATTGCGGGACTGCAGCTTGCCGCCTTCACCAGCCATCGCGATCAGCGGCTCGGTGCCCTTCGGGGCGATGCGCACCTTCACTTCACCGCTGGGCTGCTCGCCGCCGTGCTGCTCGACCTGCAACACTGCACAGTCACCGAACTTCGCGCTCTGGCAGGCCTGAGCGATCTGCTGGATGCGCGGTGCGATCTGCGCCGCTTCCAGCTGCACCTGCACGTCGTGTTCGTAGGCCAGGAAGGCGCCTTCCGGCGAAGCGATGGCCGCCTCCGCGGCCGTGGCGCCCGCATCCCCCACCATGTCGCCCTGCTTGGCGCAGGCGCCCAGCGCCAGCAGCAGTACCGGCAGCGCCGCCCTGCGCGTCCACGCTCGCACCGGCCTCACAGTGCCGCTCCGTCGTAGGAGGTCACCGAAAGGCCCGCCAGATCGACCTGCGGCACGCAGCGCACGTTCACCGCCACCATCGGTGTGCCGGTACGCGGATCGACCGCTTCGCTGTAGGGAGCGATACCGCATTCGCGGCAGTGGTGGTGGTCGATGTGGGCCTTGTTGAAGTGGTAGGTGGCCACGTCAGCCGGATCGGTGGCCAGCTGGAACGCCGCACGCGGAGCGAACCACAGCAGGCTGCCGCGACGCCGGCACATCGAACAGTTGCAGTCGATGACGTCGCTGATCGGCGCCTCGGCCTGTACGGTGAATGCGATCCTGCCGCAATGACAGCTTCCTTGGTATTCCATGTCCTGCGCTCCTTTGGAGGGTCCTTGAATCCGCCCATGGTAATCCTATGGCACGGGGACAAAGCAGCGACGGGGCCCTATGCTCAGGGTTTGACCCCGTACAGGAATGCCGATGCGCCCGCATCTTCTTGCCCTCGCCCTGGTCGCCGCGCTGGCCGGTTGCCAGCCGGCCGACGCCCCGACCAATGCTTCCACCCCGGCCGCCAGCCAGCAGGCCGGTGACGCGGCGGTCGACGCCGCCTTCGCCGATCTGTCCAAGCGCGCGCTGGACACCTGGATGCAGCTGTCGCCAGTCAGCGCCACCCAGATCGGTGACCACCGCTACGACAGCGAGCTGGACGACCTGAGTGCCGCCGGCCAGCAGAAGACCGTGGCCGCCTACAAGGCGCTGCTGGGCGAGCTGGACAAGATCGAGGTGGCCAAGCTGGGCCGTGAGAACCAGGTGGACGCAGCGATCCTGCGCAACCAGCTGCAGTCGGAAATCTGGAACGCCGAAGTGCTGCAGTCCGGCAAGTGGGACCCGCAACTGTACAACGGCATCGCCGGCAGCGCGATCTACGGCCTGATGGCGCGCGAGTTCGCACCGCTGCCGGAGCGCCTGAAGGCGGCCACCGCGCGCATGGAGAAGCTGCCGGCGATCTTCGCCCAGGCCCGCGAGAACCTGGACCCGGCCCGCGTGCCGAAGATCCACGCCGAGACCGTTGCCAAGCAGAACAAGGGCATCCTCAGCATCGTCGATACCTTCATCACCCCGCACATCGGCGAACTGCCGCAGGCCGACCAGCAGCGTCTGCAAGCGGCCATCGACGGCCTGAAGAAGGCCGTGGACGAGCAGCAGACCTGGCTGGACAAGACCCTGGTACCGAACGCCAAGGGCGACTTCCGCATCGGTGCGGAGAAATACGACCAGAAGCTGAAATTCGCGCTGAGCTCCTCGCTGTCGCGCCAGGAGATCGGTGAGCGTGCGCGCGCCGAACTCAAGCGCGTGCGCGAGGACATGTACGGCATCGCGCAGACCGTGCTGAAGGACAAGCCGGGTGCACCTGAGATGCCGGCCCAGCCGACCGACGAGCAGCAGCAGAAGGCGATCGAGGCCGCGCTGGAACTGGCCTACGCCGACAAGCCGGCACGCGACAAGGTGGTCGACGATGCCAAGGCCGCGCTGGAGCAGTCCACCGCGTTCGTACGCGAGCACGATCTGATGACGCTGCCCGATGCGCCGGTGGACATCATCCTGATGCCGGAATTCCAGCGTGGCGTGGCCGTGGCCTACTGCGATTCGCCGGGCCCGCTGGACAAGAACCTGAAGACCTTCTACGCCGTGTCGCCGATTCCGGACGACTGGAACGAGAAACAGGTCGACTCGTTCCTGCGTGAGTACAACTCGCGCATGATCCACCTGCTCAGCATCCATGAAGGTACTCCGGGCCATTACCTGGAAGGCTGGCACTCGGCCAAGTTCCCCTCGACCCTGCGTGCGGTGTTGCGTTCAGGCCTGTTCGCCGAAGGCTGGGCGGTCTACACCGAGCGCATGATGCAGGAGCAGGGTTACCTCAACAACGATCCGCTGTTCCACCTGGTGCAGCTGAAGTTCTACCTGCGCACCATCTCCAACGCGATCCTCGACCAGGGCGTGCACGTGGACAACTGGGATCGCGAAAAGGCGATGCACCTGATGACCCACGACGCGTTCCAGCAGGAAAGCGAAGCGGCCGGCAAGTGGGTGCGCGCGCAGCTGACGTCGGCACAGCTGCCGACCTACTTCGTCGGTGCGCAGGAACACTTCGACACCCGCAAGGCAGTGCAGGAGAAGCTGGGCGACAAGTTCAACCTGAAGGCGTACCACGACCAGGTGCTGTCCTACGGCGCACCGCCGGTGCGTTTCGCCCGCCAGCTGATGCTGGACCAGCCGATCGAGTGATCGCGCAGGTGTGAGTTGAACGAGAGCGGCCCGGGCAAACCCGGGCCGTTCCGTTTGCACAGGATCGCCACGCCATCGCCGCATCACATGCCGGCAACGGAGCCAGGCGCATCGTTCGCCGGGTTCCCCCTTCCACCGGCATCCATGTCTCTCCCTCTGCTCCGCCTTGCACTGCTGCCCGCACTGCTGGCCAGCGCCTGTGCCTTTGCTGCGTGCCCTGCGCCACCCGCTGGCCAGCCCGACATCCGTGCCCTGGGCTACTACACCGACAAGGCCGGCTCGGTGATCGACCCGGCACTGCACCAGCAGAACAAGGATGCCACCGCGCCGCTGGACCGCTATGCCGCCGACGTGGCGCACATGAGCGACGACTATCTGCGCAGCGGTGACCCGGCAGCGGCGCAGTGCACGTTGAACTGGCTGGGTGCGTGGGCCGACGAGGGCGCCATGCTCGGGCAGATGATCCGGGTCAACAACGATCAGTCGTTCTACATGCGGCAGTGGATGCTCGATGCGGTGGCCATGGCCTACCTGAAAGTGCATGACCAGGCCGACCCGCAGCAGCGCGCGCGCATCGATCCGTGGCTGCAGCAGCTGGCAAGGGCCAACCTGGCCTACTGGGACAACCCGAAACGGCGCCGTAACAATCACTACTACTGGGGCGGCCTGGGCGTGCTGGCCACCGGCCTGGTCACCGATGACCAGACCCTTTGGCAGGCTGGTCATGCAGCCTTCCAGAAGGGCATCGATGACATCCAGGACGATGGCAGCCTGCCGCTGGAAATGGCGCGCGGGCAACGTGCCCTGCACTACCACGACTACGCGCTGACGCCGCTGGTGATGATGGCGGAGCTGGCGCGGCTGCGCGGTCAGGACTGGTACGCCAGACGCGATCACGCCATCGACCGCCTGGCGCGTCGCGTCATCGAAGGCAGCAAGGACCCAGCGTGGTTCAACCAGCAGACCGGTGTTGCACAACTGCCCCTGCAGGCCAGCGGATGGGGCGAGTTCTACCGGTTGCGCTCACCCGATGGCGGCCTGTTCGATGCCGCGCATGCACGCGGACCGTTCCATTCGCCGCGGTTGGGCGGTGACCTTACCCTGATGGCCACGCACGGCATCGTGCGCACGCCCCTGCGCTGGTGACGCGCCTCAGCGGGCTGCCGGTTGCAGCAGACGCTGGAATTCCGCGATGGTGCAGCCCTGCGCCGCGCAGCCCGGCACCCGCAACGCGACATGGCCCGGCGGCTGCGCCTCGGTCAGCGGCTGTGCGCCACGCAACTGTGCGGTGGTCGGGTAGACGTAGGCCAGGCGAAACCGCTCGCCACCCGTCTGGCGGTCACGCCAGCGCTCGAACTGCAGCAGGCCACCGATCGGCGTCTTCTCGTACTGGCCCGGCAACGTGTAGTCGGTGATGCCCAGCGCCGCCAGCACGGAACCGATGTTGGAGTCATGGCCGACCAGCAGGGTCACCTTCGGTGACGCCGGATCAGCGAACAACGCATTGACGTGGGTCAGTAGCGGTCCGGCGACATCCTGCGCCACCTCGGCGGTGCCGAACAGGATGTCCTGGTAGAGGTTGCGGATCTGCGCCAGCGCCTGCCATTGGGCCCGGGTGTTCAATCTCCCCCAACCGTCGCGGCGCATGCCACTGCCCTGGTAATGCTCCATCAACAGGGCATCAACCAGCCCGCTGGCCAGTGCCAGTGAACCGGCGGCGCGAGGCTCCTTGCCCGGCTCCGCACTGAAGGAGGTATCGGCCGGCACCAGATGACAGTCGCTGCGCCCCGCACAGGCCGCCGACTGCGGGTAACGGGTGATTTCCTCCACCACGGAAAGTGCCGGGGCCAGATCCGCTGCCGCCAGCGCGTTCTGCATTGCCGCCAGCGCGCGGGCGCGGAAGGCAGGGTCATCGTTATGGATCACCGGATCAAACAGTGGATCCATCGTCCCCAGCGGCGTGCGCTGTTCGACCGCAGCAGGGCAGCCCGGGAAGGCGCCAGCAACGAAGAACTGCGCGGTGGCCTGGGTGCGCTGCAGGCTGTTGGCATGGGCGTGGAAGTCAACCGGCTGCGGGCAACCCGACGCCGGCAACAATTGCGCCTGGCGCAGCCACTGGCCGATGTAGCGCCCCATGTAGACCTCCAGTACGCCGCCCTTGGTGGTCAGCTCGCCCGGTGCCACGTCCCAGCGTTGCCAGGTTTCAGGGGTCGCTTTGGCGAGTGCGCCGGACGCCACCACCGGTGCGCGCAGGTTGTGGCGGCTGAGCAGGATGACCTGCTGCAGTTGCTCGTCGGCAACGGGTGCGGCCATCGCGGTCGCAGTGCTCACGGCCAGCGCGATCAGCAGAAACAGCAAGCATAGGGCGCGGATCATGCAGGTCTCCAGAAGCACGCCGGGGTCGGAGCCTTTTCCGAAGGAAAGGGCTCCGACCCCGGAAGTACTCATTGATCGGCCGCCACGAAACCACCGGTCTGCCGCGCCCACAGGCGCGCGTACAGGCCACCGGCCGCAATCAGTTCGGCATGGCTGCCGGTCTCGACGATGCGGCCCTGGTCCATCACCACCAGCCGGTCCATGCGCGCGATGGTCGAGAGCCGGTGCGCGATCGCGATCACCGTCTTGCCGCCCATCAGCTCATCCAGGCTGTCCTGGATCGCCGCTTCCACTTCCGAGTCCAGCGCCGAGGTCGCTTCGTCCAGCACCAGGATCGGCGCGTCCTTCAGCAGCACGCGGGCAATGGCGATGCGCTGGCGCTGGCCACCGGACAGCTTCACGCCGCGCTCGCCGACGTGCGCGTCGTAGCCACGACGCCCCTGCCCGTCCACCAGCGTATCGATGAAGGCTTCGGCACGCGCCTTGGCTACGGCAGCACGCAGCTGCTCCTCGGTCGCATCGGGGCGGCCATACAGCAGGTTGTCGCGGATCGAGCGATGCAGCAGCGAGGTGTCCTGGGTGACCACGCCGATCTGCTGGCGCAGGCTTTCCTGGGTGACGTAGGCGATGTCCTGGCCGTCGATCAGGATGCGGCCGCTCTCCAGGTCGTACAGGCGCAGCAGCACGTTCACCAGGGTCGACTTGCCGGCACCGGAAGGACCGACCAGGCCGATCTTCTCGCCCGGCCTCACCACCAGGTCGAGGCCGGCGATCACGCCGCCCTTCTTGCCGTAATGGAAGTGGATGTCCTGGAAGTGCACGCCACCGCAGGTCACCTGCAGCGGCACCGCGTCCCCGCGGTCCTGCACGGTCAGCGGCTGGGCGATGGTGGTGATGCCATCCTGCACCGTGCCGATGTCCTCGAAGATGCCGTTGATGGTCCACATGATCCAGCCGGACATGTTGTGGATGCGGATCACCAGGCCGGTCGCCAGCGTGATCGCGCCCACGGTGATATGGCCGCCATTCCACAGCCACAGCGCGAGCCCACAGGTGCCGGCAATCAGGAAACCGTTGACGATGGCGATGGTCAGGTCCATGCCGGTGGTTACCCGGGTCTGCGCGCGGTGCTTGACCGCCAGTTCCTGGATCGACTCGGCCACGTAGGCCTGTTCGCGCCCGCCATGGGCGAACAGTTTCAGCGTGGGAATGTTGGTGTAGCCATCGACGATGCGGCCCATCGCCTTGGAGCGCGCTTCGGACGCAATCCAGGCCCGTTCCTTCGCGCGCGGCACGAAGTAGACCATGATCACCGCGTAGGCCAGCAGCCACAGGACCAGCGGCACCATCAACCGCCAGTCCGCCTGCGCGAACAGGTACAGCGCCGTGCCGGTATAGACCACGATGTACCAGAGCGAATCGACCATCTGTACCGCCGACTCGCGCAGCGAGGTACCGGTCTGCATCACCCTGTTGGCGACGCTGCCGGCGAAGTCGTTCTGGAAGAAGCTCAGGCTCTGCCGTACCACGTAGTTGTGCATCAGCCAGCGCGAGCGGTTGCTCAGGCCGGGCACGATCGCCTGGTTGACCAGCAGGTTGTGCAGGCCCACCAGGATCGGCCGCGCGATGACCGTGATGAATAGCATCCAGCCCAGTTCATTGGCATGGCGCTTGAAGAAATCGGCACCGGGCTGCTCGGCGACCATGTCGACGATACGGCCCAGGTAGTCGAACATGGCCACTTCCACCAGCGCCAGCAGCAGGCCGGCAATCAGGGTCGCCAGCAGCACCGGCCAGACCGGGCGCAGGTAGTGCAGGTAGAACGGCAGCACCTTGCGCGGTGGCATGCGCCCATCCACGGGCGGGAAAACCGGGATCAGGGATTCAAACCAACGGAACATCGCATTCCCTCGCCATCAATAGCCGGCGGAGTATCCCACGCCGGATGTGTACGCCGGCCGACGATGCCGCGGCGCCGGTAGTGCCGGCCGCTGGCCGGCACGACCCTCATTCTTTGACCGGGGTGAACAGCAGGTCCTGGAAATCGAAACTGAAATCGGTCAGGTCGGAAATCGGCTGCATGCGCACCTCGCGCACCTTGCCATCCGGGTCCAGGCTGAAGTTCACGAACGCATCGGCGTTGAGCGAACGGTCGTCCCAACGCACGATGAAGGTGTCGTGCTGCCAGTGCTCCAGCCGCCCGCTCAGCTGCGCGGTCTTCGCAAAGCGCAGGCGCAGGCCCTTGCCTTCGGCGCTGATCTGCATGTCGCCATACCAGCGGTCATGGAAGCTGCCGGTGTAGCCGGCCAGCGCCAGCGATGGCCTGCTGCCCTTGTCGCGTGCGCTCTGGTGCTTGGCCCAGGCCTCGTCGGCCTTGTCCTGGCCCTTGGCCACGGCCTTGGCATAGGCGTCCACCCAATCGTGCTTTTCTCCGCCCAGGTAAGCGTCAAGCACGCTCAGGGTGATCGCATTGAACGCCGCGCCCACTTCCTGGTTGGTCAGCACCACCACGCCCAGCTTCTCGCCGGGCACCAGGGTCAACCGCGAGACCATGCCCGGCCAGCCACCGGTGTGCCAGACCAGCTTCTGCCCGCGGTAGTCGCTCAGGCTCCAGCCTTCGCCATAGCCGGCGAAGTTGGCCCGCGCCGGTGCCAGCTCCGGCACGCTCGGCGCCGGGATCGACTGCGGGGTGATCATCCGCCACATCTGCTGCTGGCTCTTCTCACTGAACAGCACCGTGCCATCGGCGAGCTTGCCTCCGGCCAGCTGCACCTGCATCCAGCGCGCCATGTCGTGCGCGCTGGAATAGATGCCACCGGCGCCGGCATTGTTCGACCAGGTCAGCGGTGCAACGGTGCGCAGGTCCTTGAAATCGTACTTGGCGTGGCCGACCGCCGCCTTGTCACCTGGCTTCAGGTGGTCGGCGTTGTAGCGCGTGCCGGCCATCCCCACCTTGTCGAAGATGCGCGTCTGCAGGAACTGCTGGTAGCTCATGCCGGACACGCGCTCGATCACCTGTTGGGCGACCGCGTACAGGATATTGTCGTAGGCATAGCTTTCGCGGAAGCCGCCCTTCAGCGGCACCCTGCCCAGTCGCTCCACCACTTCGGCGTTGCTGTAGGAGGTAGCCGGCCAGAACAGCAGGTCACCGGCGCCCAGGCTCAGCCCGCTGCGATGCGACAGCAGGTCGCGGATCGTCATCTGCCCGGTCACGAACGGATCGGACATGCGGAACGACGGCAGGTGATCGATCACCTTGTCATCCATCTTCAGCTTGCCGTCCTCGGCCAGCAGGTTCAGCGAGGTGGCGGTGAACGCCTTGGTATTGGAAGCGATGGCAAACAGGGTGTCGGCCTGCACCGGTTCCGGCTTGCCCTGCTCGCGCACGCCCCAGCCACGTTCCAGCACCACCTGGCCATCCTTGACTACGGCCACGGCGATGCCGGGCACGTCGAACTGCGTGCGCACGCGCTCGACGGTCGCATCCAGGTCCTGCAGCTGCTGCGGGGTCGCCGCATTGGCCATGGTCGTGCACGCCAGCAGCACGGCTCCTCCGATCCAGGTTTTCATCCAGCACCATCTCCGAACAGGGGTCGCGGCCATGTGCAGGCCGTCACCGGGGTTTCGCAGGATGGTAACGGTCGCCGATGCACCCTGCCCCGTGCCATAGGAGGGGGTGTCATGGGCGGAAACGGCCAATCAAGCAACGGCTCCACCATCATTCCGTGCCTGCGCTACCGCGACGCGCTGGCCGCCATCGACTGGCTGCAGCGGGCCTTCGGCTTCCATGCCCAGGCCGTGTATGCCGATGGCGATACGGTTTTCCATGCCCAGCTCACCTTCGGCAACGGCATGATCATGCTCGGTTCGGCCAACAACCAGAGCGCGTGGAGCGAACACGCGGTTCTGCCCGGAGAAGTCGGCGGCCGCCAGACCCAGAGTGCCTGCGTGATCGTCACCGATGTCGATGCGCACTATGCGCGGGCCAAGGCGGCTGGAGCGCGCATCGTCATCGACATTGCCGACCAGGACTACGGTGGCCGCGGCTACGCCTGTGCCGATCCTGAAGGCTACCTGTGGTGGTTCGGCAGCTACGACCCCTGGCGCGAGGACCACAGCCAGTGACCGCTGCTGGCCGGATGGCGATCCGCTGCGGTATCGGCGGCTGGGTGTTTCCCGAGTGGCGCGGCGGCATGTTCTATCCGGTGGGACTGCCGCAGCGCGAGGAACTGGCCCATGCCAGCCGCGCCCTGCGCTGCATCGAGATCAACGGCACCTTCTACCGCACGCCCACTGCGGCCCAGTGCGCGCAGTGGGCCGCGCAGACGCCGGAAGGCTTCCGTTTCTCGATGAAGGCGCCACGCTACCTGGTGCAGCGCCGCGACCTGTCCAGCACCGTGGAAGCGGCCACGCCGTTCCTGCAGGCGGCACTTGCACTCGGTGACCGGCTCGGCCCGCTGCTGTGGCAGTTCGATCCGCACCATCCGGCCGACGCCGATGCATTGGAAGCGCTGATGGCGCAGCTGCCGAAGCAGCTCGAGGGCGTGCCGTTGCAGCACGCTCTGGAAGTGCGCAACGCCGAAGCACATGGACCGGCACTGGTCGCCGCCGCGCGCCGCCACGGCGTGGCGCTGGTGATCGAGGACAGCGACGAGGCGCCATTGCATGGCGATGTCAGTGCGGGCTTCGTCTACGCGCGGATCAAGCGCAGCCAGGCCCGCTTGAACGAGGGCCTGCCTGCACCCGTGCAGCAGCGCTGGGCTGAACGCGCGCGACGCTGGTCACGCGGCGAGCCGGTGGACGACCTGCCCTGCCTGGCCGGGTCCGCCCCGGAAACCCCGCGCGAGGTCTACCTGCTGTGCATCGGTGCCGGCAAGGCCCGCAACCCGGCCGCAGCGATGGCCCTGCAGCGCCTCATCGACGGCGCCAGCGGTCCAGCCCCCACAGCAGGGTCCACCCCACCACGAACACGCCGGCAACGCGCAGCACGTTGAGCAGGAAGGCCGCCAGGCCCAGGCGTTGCAGTTCGAGGAATGGATACGGCGCCTGTCCGGTCATTGCAGCGACCAGCATCGCCCAGCCAAGGTAGACCAGCGGTACCAGCAGCACGCCGCCCAGCGCGCGCCAGCGCAGCGCCCCATGCGGCAGCAGCCACCACCACCCCAGCAGGTACAGCGCCGGCACAGCGTAGTGCAGGCCGGCATCGACCCACCATTGCAGCCCGGTGGGCTGCCACAGCCCCTGCAACGCCAGCACGTAGATGCACGCGGTCACCCCGATGCACAACGCGATCACCGCGGCGACAGTCGTGTCCAGCACACCCGCACGGATCAGCCTGACGCATCCCAGGCACACCGCCACGTTGCTGAGAATCGTGAAGTAACCAACGAAGCGCAGTGTCGCCATGCCGACCCCGGCAGCCGCCCCGGGGCCGCGTAGCAGCAACAGGTATTGCAGCAGCAACGCGGTGGCGGCCACCAGTGCAGTCAGTGCTGCCCATGCACGCAGGGCGGAGCGGTTGGCAGCCATTGCAGGGTTCCCCTGAGGAGTTTCCGCGAGCATGCCACAGGCGTCGCCGGCGACCGTACGATTGCCTCACAATAGGCCGATGAGCACACCCGACACCCGCAAAGCGCTGTGGCAGATCCATTTCTGTGTCCTGCTGTGGGGCATCACGGCCATCCTCGGCAAGCTGATCACCCTGCCCGCACTGCCGCTGGTGTGGTGGCGCATGCTGCTGGTGACGGCGATGCTGGCCCTGCTGCCGCGGGTCTGGCGCGGGTTGCGCACCCTGCCCCCGCGGCTGGTCGCCGGCTACGCCGGTATCGGCGCGCTGGTCGCCCTGCACTGGCTGACGTTCTACGGCGCGGTGAAGCTGGCCAATGCCTCGGTGGCTGCCACCTGCATCGCACTGGCACCGGTGTTCACCTCGATCATCGAGCCGTGGGTGGCCAAGCGGCCGTTCCAGCTGCGTGAGCTGGCGTTTGGCCTGGCGGTGCTGCCGGGTGTTGCGCTGGTGGTCGGTGGCGTGCCCGATGGCATGCGCCTGGGTGTGTTGATCGGCGCGATCTCGGCGCTGCTGGTGGCGGTGTTCGGTTCGCTCAACAAGCGCATGGTCAGCCATGCCGATCCGCTCACGGTCACCGCGCTGGAGCTGGGTGCCGGCACCCTCACACTGACCCTGCTGGCGCCGCTGATGCCCTATCTGCTGCCGGCGCTGGCCAGCCCGCTGTGGGTGGTCCCGAATCTGCACGACGGGATCCTGCTGCTGGTGCTGGCCGGGTTCTGCACGCTGCTGCCGTTCGCCCTGGCCCTGGTCGCGCTGCGCCACCTGAGTGCCTACACGGTGCAGCTGGTGACCAACCTGGAGCCGGTCTATGCGGTGGTACTGGCGGTGGTGCTGCTGCGCGAGCAGCACGAAGTCACCCCGTGGTTCTACCTGGGCGTGGCGATCATCGTCGGCGCGGTGTTCCTGCATCCGCTGCTGAACCGCCGCAAGCCGGTGCAGCATCCGGAAATCCTTGGCACGGCCGAAGCGCGCAACATCGCCGATTGAGTGCATCCACGCATGGCGTGGATGGCCGCATCAACGCTGCGGCCAATGCCAGGCCGGCGCATCCAGCAGGCCCTGCCCGCTCAACAGCGTGCGGCCCTGTTCCTTGTACAGATGCAGCGAATGGCACCCTGGCGCCTGTTCCAACGCCGCGATCAGCCGGCTGGCGTGCGACACCACCCATACCTGGCTGCGCGCACTGGCTGCGATGATGAGCCGCGCCAGCGCCGGCAGCAGGTCCGGGTGCAGGCTGGTCTCCGGTTCGTTGAGCACCATCAGCGGCGGTGGGCGTGGTGTGTGCAGCGCCGCCGCCAGCAGCAGGAAGCGCAGCGTGCCGTCGGAGAGCTCGGCCATCGACAATGGCCGCAGCAACCCGGGTTGGTGGAAGCGCAGCGCCAGGCGTCCATCCAGCTCCTCGAAACCGACCGTGGCGCCCGGGAACGCGTCGTCGACGCTGCGTGCCAACGCAACCGGGTCACCGACCTCGAGGATGGTCACCCAGGCCGCCGCCAGGTCCCGGCCATCGTGATGCAGCACCGGCGTGCGCGTGGCCATCGCCGGTTGCCGCGCCGGGGCATCGCCATCGCTGCGGAAATGGTCATAGAAGCGCCAGCAACGGATGTACTCACGCAGGGTGATCGTTTCGGGCATGCGCTGCGGATCGCCGACCTGGGTGAACAGGCTGTCGAACAGCGACAACCGGTCATCCACCAGATCCCAACCGCGCGCATGGCGCTGCCGCACCATCGCCCCGCGACGATCGACCAGCTGGTTGGCGCTGCGCAGGAACGGCCCCGCCCAGATCGCCTCGGCCTTGATCTGCGGGTCCAGCGCAAACGGCGAACGGCTCGGCGGCGGGTAGCCGAGATCGATGGCGTAGCCGAATTCGTCGGTCGTGAAGCCGAGCTTCAATCCCACCGATTCCTGGCGTGGGCCGCCCTGCAAGGGGATTTCGCCGGCAGCAACCCGACGGTCTATTTTTTCCGGGCCCGCCCACAGCGCCGAGCCCAGCCCACCTTCGCGGGCCAGCACCGCCGCGACGCCGCCCTGCGCGGTCTCGGCCAGCAGGCGCAGCGCGCGGTAGAGGCTGGACTTGCCACTGCCATTGTCGCCGGTCACCACATTCAACTGCTGCAGCGGCAATACCAAACCGTGCAGCGAGCGATAGTGGGCGATGGCCAGGGTCTGCAGCATGGTCGGCGTCCGGGAAGACAGAGCGTCATGCTGCCCGCTCTTGATCGCAGGCGCTGCGACGCGATGTGAATCGGGAAGAGCATCCACGCATGGCGTGGATCTACCGGGCGGGGCGCTTCAGCCCGCTACTTCCACCCGGTTGCGGCCATTGCCCTTGGCCCGGTACAGCGCCTTGTCGGCACGTGCCAGCGTGTCGTCCACGCTTTCACCGGGCTGGTGCTGGGCGATGCCGATACTGATCGTGACCGGGAAGCCCAGTGGCAGGTCGGCCACGGCCAGGCGCAGGAACTCGCACTGAAGTTCGGCGGTGCGCAGGTCGGTTGCGGGCATCACTGCCACGAACTCCTCGCCGCCATAGCGCGCCGCCATGCCACGGCCGGCAAAGTGCGACCGCAGCAGCGCGCCCAGTTCGGCCAGCACGCGGTCGCCGGTGGCGTGGCCCTGGAAGTCGTTGATGTGCTTGAAATGATCGATGTCCAGCAGCGCGACGCAGGCCTCAGCGGGCTGCTCCCCGGTCATCGCCACGGCCTCGTCCAGCGCCGCTGCCATCGCGCGGCGGTTCGGCAGGCCGGTCAGCGCATCAGTGCGGCTCTGCTCGGCCAGGTCGGCGTTCTGCGCCAGCAGCACGTCGTGGTACTCCGACAGCAGGCGCTCATAATCATCGCGTTCCAGCATGTGGTTCTGGATGTCGAGCGCGAAACGGCGCAACTCCATCACCAGCATCACCTGCCGCGACAGTGCGGCCAGCGCCTCGGCCTTGTCGCTGGCCAGGTGTTGCGGCTGTGCGTCGAACACGCACAGCGTACCCAGCGGCAAGCCGTCGGAGCTGATCAGCGGCGCGCCGGCATAGAAGCGGATGTGCGGATCGCCGACCACCACCGGATTGTCGTGGAAGCGCGCATCCTGCAGCGCATCCTCGACCACCATGATCTGCTGCGGCTGCAGGATGGCATGGCCACACATCGATTCGCTGCGCAGGTTTTCCGCCGCATCGATGCCCTGGATCGACTTGAACCATTGCCGTTCGACATCGATCAGGGTCACCGCCGCCATCGAGGTGCCGCAGACCGCCTTGGCGATCACCACCAGGTCGTCGAAGGATTTTTCACGCTCCGAATCGAGGATGCGGTAGCGGTACAGCGCCTCGAGCCGAAGGGCTTCGTTGGCGGGCTTGTCGGGCTTGATCATGCAACGTCACGTTCCGGCAGGTCACCGCGAAGTCTAGCGGAAGCCGGTGCGCAATCCGCATGGCGGTGGTGCCGACCGTCGGCCGGCATCCCGGATACACCGCGCGCCCATTGCAGCCGGCCAGCGGCCGGCACTACCAGTCCAGCTGCTTCGGCAGCAGGCCCTGCAGCTCCTGCTCGGTCAGGTTGCGCCACTGGCCCGGCTTCAGCGCCCCAATCTTGATGTTGTCGATGCGCACGCGGCGCAGCTGGGTCACGCGATAGCCGAACTCGGCGGCCATCAGGCGGATCTGCCGGTTCAGGCCCTGCTGCAGGGTGATGCGGAAACCGAACTTGGCGATGCGCGAAGTCTTGCATGGCAGCGTCATCTGGTCGTGGATGCGAACACCACGCGCCATGCCGCGCAGGAACTCATCGGTGACCGGCTTGTTCACCGCCACCAGGTATTCCTTCTGGTGGCCGTTCTCGGCCCGCAGGATCTGATTGACGATGTCGCCGTTGCTGGTCATCAGGATCAGGCCTTCGGACTCCTTGTCGAGGCGGCCGATCGGGAAGATGCGCTGTTCATGCCCGACGAAGTCGACGATGTTGCCCTTGACCGACGTCTCGGTCGTGCAGGTGACGCCGACCGGCTTGTTCAGCGCGATGTAGACGTGGCGGCGGGCGCCGGGCTTGCGGGCCACGCGCGCGCGCAGCGGCTGGCCGTCCACCAGCACCTGGTCTTCCTCGCCCACCACCGCGCCGGTGCCGGCCGGATGGCCGTTGACGGTGACCCGGCGGGCGGCGATCAGGCGATCGGCCTCGCGGCGGGAGCAGAAGCCGGTGTCGGCGATGTGTTTGTTGAGTCGGGTGGTCATCGCCCTATTATCCGGCATCGCCGCCCGCCGCGCTTCATGCCAGGCCGGGTGGATCGAGTTCTTCGCCGTCGAACACCCGGTTGCGGCCGGCACGCTTGGCCACGTACATGGCATGGTCGGCCCGGCGCAGCAGCGCGGCGAGATCGTCCTCGCCCGGCCGCCACTGCGCCAGGCCGATGCTGGCGGTGACCTCCAGGCCGGGCACCTGCAGCGCCCGGGCCGCCTCCGTAATGCGTTGGCGCAGGCGATCCAGGCGCGCCGACGCCGCCTCGCGGGGCATGCCCGGCATCAGCAGCAGGAACTCTTCGCCGCCCATCCGCACTACCTGGTCCTGGCTGCGTACCGCGGCACGCAATGCACGCGCCACCGCCACCAGCACCAGGTCACCCACGGCGTGGCCATGGCGGTCATTGATCTCCTTGAACAGGTCGATATCGAGGAAGCCGATCACCAGCGGGCCACGCTCGCGGTCAACCCGCTCCAGGTGGCGGGCCAACTGCTGCAGGCCGGCACGGCGGTTGGGCAGGCCGGTCAGGCCATCGGTCTCGGCCAGCTGGCGCAGTTCATCGCGCTGCTGGCGCAGGCGGCCCAGCCGCTGGTTCAGTGCGTAGGCGGCCATCATCAGCAGCCAGGTCACCGCCAGCTGCAGGGCCTCCACGCGGTATTCCAGCAACCACGCCGCGCGGCAGGCGTCGGCCAGGATCAACACCAGCATCGGCGCCAGCGCCGCCAGCCCCGCCTGCGCCCAGCGGTCACCGCGCAGCCGTGCCCACACCCCGGCCATCAACGCCAGGCCACAGCCCAGCAGATAGGACACCTGCAGGCCCTGCGCCACCCAGGCCAGGCTGTCCCATGGCAGCCAGGGCACCAGTGCAGCCAACACCAGCAATCCCCAAAGCGCCACCAGCTGGAACGGACGCGAACGCGGCAACAGGCGATCACCGCCATTCAGCCGCCACAGCGCCGGCAGCACCAAGGCCTGCGTGGCCGCAGTCAACACCAGCAGCCACCAGGCACCGCGCTCGCCCACCGGCAACCAGGGTTCCGGATAGCCGCTGAGGCCACCGAGGATGGCCTGCCAAAGCACCAGCACGGTGGTACCGGCGATGTAGACCAGGAAACTGCGGTCGCGGGTGGTGAGGAAGGCCATCAGTGCCGACAACGCCAGTGCGATCGCCACGGCGATGCAGGCCGCGCGCACCAGCAGGCGGGCGGTATCGTTCTGCTGCACGGGACTGGGCGCGCCCAGCCGAAGGGTGGGTACCCAACGCGCCTTCAACGGCGTCTGCCACGACACCAGGAATGGATCGTGACTGCCCGCTGGCGGCACCGCCACCAGCCCGATGCCTGCGCGGAAGCGTGAGTCTCGGGTACGGGCATCGTGCATGTTGCCGCAGATCTCGCGATCGCCATACTGCACGCGGACTTCGCCAGCGAACACATTGAACACGTCCAGGGCCTGCGGTTGCCCCGACCAGCCGCCCGGCGGCGCAGGCACCTGCACCTGCTGCCGGCGACCGGCCAGCATGTCCGGCGTGCATGCGCGATGTGGAGTGGGTTCATCGGTGGCTGCGCCGACCAGCAGGTAATCGCGGCCGGCTTCGACGGCAGCGGCCCACAGTGGCCACGGCGTGGCCAACCACACCAACAGCACGACCAGCACCGCCCCTGTTCCGTACTGCCACTGCCTGCCGCCCACGCCACGTCCTGTTCCTGCTTACGCCCGCGCCCACTGCGCGTCGCCCCTGGCGGGCATTATCGCAGCCGCGGCTGCAACGCATGTGTAGACCAAAGTCGCCGACGGCGTTCAACCTGCGGCAGGCGGGCCCTGCACCGCCACCAGGCGCACCGGCCGCAGGTCGGCCAGGGTCATCCGTTCCAGTGGCTGCGGTCGCTCGACCGCATAGCCCTGCAGGCCCTGCACCCCAAGCCGGGTCAGCGCGGCGGCGACTTCGGCGGTCTCTACCCATTCGGCCACCACCTCCATCTGCAGCTCGCGCCCCAGTTCACTGATCGCGCGCACGGTGGCGTGGCTGACCGGATCGGTATCCATGTCGCGCACGAAGGCCCCGTCGATCTTCAGGATGTCGGCCGGCAGCTGGCGCAGGTAGCCGAACGAGGACAGCCCGGAGCCGAAATCGTCCAGCGCCATCCGGCAGCCGCGCGCCTTCACCGCATCGATGAACGCGCGCGCCTGGCTGAGGTTGCTGATCGCTGCGGTCTCGGTGATCTCGAAGCACAGCTTGGAGGCCAGCGCGCGATTGCGCTCCAGCAGGTCGCAGACGAAGGCGAGGAAGCCGGGTTCGGCGATCGACTGCGCCGACACGTTGACGTTGCACAGTCCCAGCTGCCGCACATGCGCCGGGCACACCTGCAGGTGCCGGAACAGCAGGCCGAGCACGTGCCGGTCCAGCGCCACGGCCATGCCATAGCGCTCCACCGCCGGCATGAACTGGCCCGGCAGGTGCAGGCTGCCATCGCTGCCGCGCATGCGTACCAGCACCTCGTAGTGCAGGTAGGTGGGATCGCCGACGCGGGCGATGCGCTGCGCATACAGCACCATGCGGTTCTCGGCCATGGCCAGGCTGACGCCCTGCAGCCGCTCGGCTTCCCGGCGCCGTTCCTCCAGCGCCATGCGGTTCTCGTTGAAGCAGTGCACGCGGTTGCGCCCGGCCTGCTTGGCCGCATAGCAGGCACTGTCGGCGGCGCTCATCAACCAGTTCACATCCGGTGCATCGGCGCTGACCTCGACCACGCCGATGCTGCAGCTCAACTGCGGGCTGCCCTCGCTCACCGGGAACGTCGCCTGCCCCAGATTGCGGATCACGCGCTGCAGCACGCGCTTGGCCTCGTCCTGCCCGGCATGGGCGAGGAACACCGCGAACTCGTCCGCACCCAGCCGGCCCACCCAGTCACCATCGCGCACCGCCGCCACCAGGTAATCGGCGAAGCTGCGCAGCATCTGGTCGCCGGCGGCATGGCCGAAGCTGTCATTGACCAGCTTGAAATGGTCCAGGTTGATGTAGCACAGCGCGTGCGTACCACCTTCGCTGCGCACCTGCAGCAGCGCGCGTTCGAGCAGGCGTTCGATCTCGCGCCGGTTGATCAGGCCGGTCAGCGGGTCATGGCTGGCGTGGTGCTCGATCTCGCGCGCCAGTGCATGGTTCTGGCTGACGTCTTCGATGATCGCGAACACCGACAGGCCACCGCCGGCGCTGCGCACACCGGTGCCGCTCCAGCGGCCCCAGACCAGGCTGCCATCACGACGGCGGAAGCGCAGTTCGCTCGGGCGCAGCTGGCGGTCCCAATCGATGCGCCCCACCCCATCAATGACCAGCTCGCCGTCCATCAGCAGGTCAGCCAGCGACAGCTGCAGCAGCATGTCACGACGATGGTCGAGGATGTCGGCCATCGCCTGGTTGGCCTCGATCACCTTGCCTTCGGTATCGAGCTTGAGCATGCCGACGTTGGCCTGGTAGAACGCTGCGCGGAAGCGGCTCTCGTGTTCGGTCAGGTCCTTGCCGACGCGGCGCGCCAGGGCCACCGCCATCAGGCTGATCGCCAGCACCGACAGGCCCGCGACCATCAACGTGGCCAGCCTCACCAGCGTCGCCATCCGCAGCAGCGCCTGCGAGAACGCCTGGCTCTGCACCTTCATCCGCTGGTCCAGATCGCGCAGCTGCTGCAGGTAGTGGTCACGCATGGCTGCCACTACGGGGCCACCCTCGTGCCGCCGCTGCAACTCATCGACCAGGCGCTGCAGCGCCATCAGGTCCCCGTCGGTCTGCCGCCATAACGCGGTCGCTTCGCGGAAGGCACCGATATCCCGCGCGTAGCGGAACGAAAACACCAGGCGCGGAATGTCGGCGTGCGCGTTGCCCCCCTGCAGGAAGCCCTGCCGGGCCTTCTCTTCGTCAGGCTCCGCCTGTTCCAGCGCCAACCGCGCCTGCAGATCGCCCAACGGCACCTGCAGGGCCTGGCGTGCATCGTCCAGGTCCTGGACATCACCGCGCGCCAGGTAGCGACTGAGCGCGGCGGTCGCATCCTGCTGACCGCGCGACCAGTATCCCTGGCCGGCGATCCAGGCGGTGGAGGCCGCCTGCAGTTCCTGGATCAACGCCGACAGTGCGACCAGTCCGATCGCCATGCCGGTCAACAACGCAAATCGCAGTCCCAGCCCCCGGGTCATCGGCACCCGCCGGCTGTGTTGGTCCGTGCCACTCCTACCCATCCCGGATCCCCCCGAATGTGCTGCGGTGACAACCTCCTTTGGAACCGGGCCAGCCTATGACCGGCAATGTGTTGACCATGCGAAAAAGGGGACGGAGGGGATTAAGTCGTTTTCGGCATAAGCGCATGGCCTGCCAAATACGACTTAATCCCCTCCGTCCCCTTTTCCTGTGCGCCAGCCCGGGGGCTGGCGTTGTTCTTGACGGCTGCGGGTGCGGCTTAGAAGCTGCGCGGGCCGCGCGGCTTGAAGCCATCACGACGTGGCGGGCGGCTGTCGCGGTCACCGCCGCGGTCGCCCCCATGGCCACCCGGACCACCCGGGCCGCCACGACGCGGGCCACCCGGGCCGCCCGGACCACGCTTGTCGAAGCGCGGCTTGAACGGGCGCGGGGCCGGATTGATCTCTTCACCGGCCGCCAGCGGACGCATCTGCAACTGCTGGCCGGACACCCACACCTTCTGCAGGTGCGACAGCACGTCCGGCGGCATCTGTGCCGGCAGGTCCAGCAGCGAGAAGTCGTCGTGGATGTCGATGCGGCCGATGAAGCGGCTTTCCAGACCGGCTTCGTTGGCGATGGCGCCGACGATGTTGGCCGGCTTCACGCCGTGCTGGTGGCCCACCGAAATGCGGTAGGTCTCCATGCCCTGCTCCGGCGCACCACGCGGCGGAACCTCGCGGCGCGGACGCGGCTCGAAACCACCTTCGGCGTCGTCGCGACGCGGGCCACGCTCGAAGCGCGGCCCCCGCTCGTTGCGGTCGAAGCGATCGCCACGCTCCGGGCGGTCGCCACGGTCGAAGCGCTCGCGCGGCGCGCGCTCTTCACGCGGGGCACGCACCGGCGGCTGCAGCAGGAACGGGGTATCGCCCTGCAGCATCCTGGCCAGCGCGGCGGCGATCTCGATGGCCGGCACGTTCTGCTCGTTCTCGAAGCGCTCCAGCAGCTGGCGGTAGAAGTCCAGGCCGCCGGCGCCGAGCGTTTCGCTGATGCGCGAGGTGAACTTGTTGATGCGGGTGTCGTTGACCGCTTCCACGCTCGGCAGCTGCATCTCTTCGATCGGCTGGCGGGTGGCACGCTCGATCTGGCGCAGCATGCCCTTCTCGCGCGGGGTGGCGAACAGGATCGCCTCGCCGCTGCGGCCGGCACGGCCGGTACGGCCGATGCGGTGCACGTAGCTCTCGGTGTCGTACGGGATGTCGTAGTTCAGCACGTGGCTGATGCGCTCCACGTCCAGGCCGCGGGCGGCCACGTCGGTGGCGACCAGGATGTCCAGCTTGCCTTCCTTCAGCATGGCAATGGTCCGCTCGCGCTGGGCCTGCTGCATGTCACCGTTGATGGCGGCAGCGGCCAGGCCACGCGCCTGCAGCTTGCTGGCCAGTTCTTCGGTGCCGGCCTTGGTGCGCGCGAAGATGATCATCGCGTCGAACGGCTCGACTTCCAGGATGCGGGTCAGCGCGTCCAGCTTGTGCATGCCGCTCACCCACCAGTAGCGCTGGCGGATGTTGGCCGAGGTGGTGGTCTTGGCCGCGATGGTCACTTCCACCGGGTCCTGCAGGTAGGTCTGCGCGATGCGACGGATCTGCGGCGGCATGGTGGCCGAGAACAGGGCCACCTGGCGCTGCTCCGGCAGCTTCTTCAGCACCGCTTCGACATCGTCGATGAAGCCCATGCGCAGCATTTCATCGGCTTCGTCCAGCACCAGGGTCTTCAGCTCGGACAGGTCCAGGGTGCTGCGGTCCAGGTGATCGATCACGCGGCCAGGGGTACCGACCACGATATGCACGCCACGGCGCAGCGCCGACAGCTGCTGGCCGTAGGGCTGGCCGCCGTACACCGGCAGCACGCGGAAGCCCGGGATCTTCGACGAATAGGACTGGAACGCCTCGGCAACCTGGATGGCCAGTTCGCGGGTCGGCGCCAGGATCAGGGCCTGGGGCTTGATCTGCTGCAGGTCGATGTTGGACAGTACCGGCAGTGCGAACGCAGCGGTCTTGCCGGTACCGGTCTGGGCCTGGCCCAGCACGTCGCGGCCTTCCAGCATCGCCGGGATGGTAGCGGCCTGGATCGGCGACGGGGTTTCGTAGCCGATGGCGGTGACCGCCTGCATCACGGGCTCGGACAGGCCGAGCTGCGCGAACTGCAGCGGCGCTTGGGAATCTTGGGACATGGGGAACTCCGAAGGCACTGCCGTCTTCCTGGCAGTGCGATAAAAAGGGTGATGGTCCGCGCTTTGGGCGCCCTTCTTATCGCGTGCCCTGGCGCTGCTCGGTCGGAGGAGATTTCACTCGCTCAGAGCGGAATGATACCGCATTGATCCTGAACGAGGCGTACAGCTTTCCATGCGCGTGCCGTCATGCCCCGTGCTGGCGCACAATACGCGCCCTTCTTTCCGGCCCGGCCGCTGGCCTGCGCCCTCTTTCCAGGACCCCTCGCTCCATGCAGATTCTCGAATTCGACCTCGACGGCGACTACGTCGAACTCAAGCAGCTGTTGAAGCTGGCCGACCTGGTCACCAGCGGCGGCGAGGCCAAGATGGTCATCAGCGAGGGCCAGGTGCGGGTCGATGGTGAGGTCGAACTGCGCAAGGCCTGCAAGATCCGCGCAGGCCAGGTGGTCGAGTTCGCCGACAGCCAGATCCGCGTGCTGGCCGCTGGCTGATCCGAGAGTGTTCAGGCCACGCGCTGGGTCAGGTGCGAGGCAATCAGCTGCCTGAACGGTGCCACGCCCTGCGCCACGCGCAGGCCCGCGGCCCGCAGCAGGCGTGCCGGGCGGCGATCGTCGGTGTACAGGCTGGCGATCGCATTGGTGGCCTCGTACAGCGGCCGCGACGCCAGTCGATGACCGCGCTGGTAGCTGGCCAGCATGCCGGCGGCGGCAATGTCGGCACCGCGCCGCTGCTGCGCGACGATGCCCTGTGCCAGCCGCTGTGCGCTGGCCAGTCCCAGATTGAAGCCGTGCGCGGTGACCGGGTGCATGCCCACCGCGGCATCGCCGATCAGCGCGGAACGCTCGCCGACGAAACGGTGCGCGTACACCCCCACCAGCGGATACGCCTGCGCTGTGGCCACCGGCTGCATGCGGCCCAGGCGATGCTCGAAGCAGGCACTGATGGCCTCGCCGAAAGCCACCTCGTCCATCGCCAGCAGTTCTTCGATCTGCCGCGGCGGCAGCGTGATCACCGCCGATGCCTGGCCCTCGTTGAGCGGCAGCAGCGCCATGGTGCGGCCGTAGCCGAACCACTCCCAGGCCGTATGGTGATGGTCGCGCTCGACCTGCATGCGGCATACCAGCATCGACTTGCCGAAGTCGCGCATCTGCGCACCGATGCCAAGCATGCGGCGGGTGGCGGAGAAGCGGCTGTCAGCCGCGACCAGCAGGCGCGCGTGCAGTTGACTGCCGTCATCGAGTCTGACCACGTGGCCCTGCGCATCGGCCTGCACGCCCAGCACCTTGCGCCCGTCGAACAGCTCCAGCCCATCCTGGCCCTGCACGGCATCCCATGCAGCACGGCGGATCAGGTGGTTGGGCACCAGCCAGCCCAGCGGCTGGCCATCAGCCTGACTGCTGGCGAAGGTCAACGCGAACGGCGAGCCGCCGTTCATCACCCTGGCATCGCGCAGCTCGGCGACTTCGGCCTGCGGCAGGCGCTGCCACAGCCCCAGTTGCTCCATGCTCTGCCGCGAGGCATGGGTCAGCGCGATCTCGCGGCCATCGAAGGCGGCTTCGGCCAGGGCCTGGCGCGGCTGCACTTCGACCAGCCCGACCTGCAGGCCACTGCCGGCCAGCGCACGCGCGAAGCACAGGCCCGCCGGTCCGGCGCCGACCACCACCACGTCCATCCTGCGCATGCGCGCCTCCTGCCGTTGATTCAGTCCGGGCCAGCATAGCGCCGCGCGCATGACTGGCCTTGATCTGGATCAGGCCCGGCTACAGCAGTGCGAACACCAGCGCCAGGATCGACAGCAGCGATACGAGCCAGACCAGGCTGCGCAGGTAGGGCACGCCCGCGGCATACAGCGGCAGGTAGACCACACGCGCCCAGACGTAGGCCTGCGCAGCCAGCGCCGTGGTGTCGTTGCTGCGCCCGGCCACGACCACCGAGATGGCGGCAGCGGCAAAGAACGGGAACGTTTCCAGGAAGTTGGCCTGCGCACGCTGCAGGCGACCGGCCAGCGCGCTGAGCGGCTTTGCATCGCCATCGCGTGCCGAGGCATTCCACTTCATCCCGCGCTCGCGGGTGACCACGGTGGAGGTGGCGAAGATGTAGACGAAGCCCAGCACGATCGACCAGGCCAGCATTGTCAGTTCAGTTGCCATCGTTCATCTCCTCAGGGTGCCGACGCGCGCAGGCTGTAACCGGCCAGGCGCCAGACCTGGTCTTCGTCGAAGCGGAACGAGACCAGCTCGCGCACCGGCTGTGCGCTGTTGGCGAAACGGGTCGGGAAGCTGACGTTGATGTACAACCCTTCCGGCACTGCGGCGCCGGGGCTGTACTTGACCCGGGTGATGGTCGGCTGGCCACGCCCGGCCAGCGCACCCAGGCGCGTGCGCTCGGCGGCCAACTGGCTGACGAAGGTGGCTTTCGGCACCGCACGGCGCGCGACGGCCGAAGCGCCATCCCACAATTCGCCGGCGCGGTTGGCATCGACCAGCTGCGCCGCCTTCAACGCAGCCGCGCCCATTTCCGCGTCCTGCTTCTGCACCTGGGCCTGCTGCGCAGCGGTCAACGCCGGGGCGCCGGCAGTGGCGGGCTTCGCAGCCGCCGGCGATGCCGGGGCCGGGCGTGCCGGAGCCGGTGCAGGCGTGGCCGGCGCAGGTGCCTGCGCCAACGCAGTCAGGGGCAGCAGGGACAGCAGCAGGAGCACGCGCTTCATGGACACCGCCGGTTCTGGAGGAAAGGACCGCAGTCTACGCCAGCGCAGTGAGCGGTTCGTCAGCGCGCGTGGGCGTTGCCTTCCACCGCCGCCGCATCGGCCTGCGCGGCCGGCGTGCCGGTCTCTGCTGGCGCCTGTTCGGCCACCGGCGGCGGCTCCGGCGGCGCTGGTGGCAGCGTCGCCACATCGATCTCCGACAGCGGGCTTTCGTCGGGGCAGACCGCGTCCGGGAAGCCGAAGCGCTGCTTCAACGCCTGGCCGCAGCTGTTGATCGACTCCATGTCGGCGCCTTCGCGCTTGCATTGCTGGTCGAAGGCGACCAGGAACGCGTCCTTGCGCTGCACGAAATCATCGCCGCAGGCACGCATCTGCTTGATCCGTTCCAGATCATCCTGCACCGCATTGGTCCCATCCAGGCCGTACTGGCGCAGCTCGTCCGGAGTCAGCAGGCGCAGGCTGCGGTTGGGCACGGTCATCATCAGATCGGCCACACCGACCGCCACGCCGTTGCGCTGCAGGTAGTCCTTCACGTTGTCGTAGACCTCGTGCAGCTCGCGGTTGAGCTCGGCGCGCGAGGTGGCCTTGGAGCTGATGCGCATCATGCGGTGGATGCCGACCTTGCCCGACAGCAGGCGGTTGTCGCCGGCGGCCAGCACGAACACGCAGGCGCTGTGGCAGATCGAGCCTTCGCGCACCCAGATGGTCCAGCCCGATTCACCGATGCTGTCACCGGCCACGATCGCCGACTCCACCTGCCCGCCGCTGGAATCCAGGTCAAGGATGCGCTTGTGGATCTTCTGCTGGTCGGCCACCACCGCCAGACGCCACATCATCTCGGCGAAGCCCGGATTGATCTTGCCGGCGTAGCGCACGCGCATCAGGCCACGCTCGGCGCACGGGGCCAGGGCCTGGGTGATCTGCTCGCGCTGCAGGCCTTCCAGCTCGACACCGTCGCCAGCCTCGCCGGCGTACTCGGTGCTGCAACTGATCCAGGCGCGTCCATTCTCCAGCTGCGCCTGCGGCCACGGCCGGTCCTCCCGGCTGCGCGGCGGTGCCGGCGGCGGCGGTGCGTCAGCCGCATTGATCGACACCATGTTCTCGCCATCGCTGGACGGCGCCCGCGCGGCCTTGTCGGCGGCAGTCACATTGCCCGGATTCTCCAGCTGGCTGCAGCCCGCCAGGGCCAGGCACAACAGGGGCAACCAGCGGAGTTTGGCGGACATCGGGCAACCGGTCTTCAGGTGAGCAGGAGCCACAGTCTACCCGTCCAGGCCGCGCATTCAGTGCGTGGTGATGAACCCCTTCTGACCCTTGGGGAAGCGTGTCGACCAAGGTCGACACCTACCAGAGCGGGATGCCCTTCCGACAGATCGCAGGAACCTGTCGAAGGCGGGGTGGGTCCGGTTGCGGGAGTGTCCGCGGCATGGATGCCGCGGCCAAGCCCCCAAGGACGGGTTTACGGCGTCTCCCGCAACCGGGCCCACCCCGCCTCCCCACAGAAAACCAGCTTCTGCCGTTGCCGTTGCCGGCCAGCGGCCGGCACTACCGCGGGTGCAGGGCGCAGCGCAGCCTGCCCCCCTTCAGTATCCATGTCCGAATGTGGCGAGTATCGCCGCCCGCGCGGGCCTAGACTGGCGCCATGGACTCCCCTCTCGCCCTCGACACCGCCGCCTGCGACCGCGCCCGCCTGGCCCGCGACGCACGCTTCGACGGCGTGTTCTTCACCGCCGTGCGCAGCACCGGCATCTATTGCCGCCCGGTGTGTCCGGCACCGCCGCCGAAGCCGCGCAACATCACCTACTTCCCCACCGCCGCGGCCGCCGCGGCCGCCGGGTACCGCCCCTGCCTGCGCTGCCGCCCGGAATTGGCACCGCAGGCCCAGCAGGCCCTGGCCGGACAGACCGTGCAGCGCGCACTGGCGCTGATCCACGGCGGCTTCCTGCAGGAGCAGCCGGTGGCCGATCTTGCAACGAAGCTCGGCCTCAGCGCGCGCCAACTGCAGCGCCTGTTCGTCGAACATCTCGGCGCAACGCCCGGGCAGATCCACGCAACCCATCGCCTGTTGCTGGCCAAACAGTTGCTGACCGAAACCACGCTGGCGGTGACCGACGTCGCGCTGGCTGCCGGCTACAACAGCCTGCGCCGCTTCAATACCGCGTTCCTGCAGGGCTGTGGGATGGCGCCGACCGCCCTGCGTCGCCAGCATCAACCGTTGGCTGCAGATGATGGCGGCTTGGTGCTGCGCCTGGGCTACCGTCCACCACTGGACTTCCCACGCATGCTGGCCTTCCTGCGCAAACGCAGCCTGCCCGGCATCGAACTGATCGGTGAAGACAGCTACCAGCGCGTATTGGGCGCGCCGGAGCGCCCCACCCTGCTGCGCGTCACCGCCGATTCGAAGCGGCCGGAACTTCGCCTGCAATTGGGCGCGGTGGATCCGCGCTTGATCCCCGACATCGTGCGCCGCGTGCGTCGGGTGTTCGATCTGGATGCCGACCTGCAGCAGGTGCATGCCGCGCTCGGCGAGGAACCTCTGCTGGCGCGCGGGATCGCCGAGCGCCCCGGGCTGCGCGTGCCCGGCGGCTGGGATGGCTTCGAGGTGGGCGTACGCGCGGTGCTCGGGCAGCAGGTCAGCGTGGCCGCGGCCACCACCTTCGCGCGGCGCCTGGTCGACGCCTATGGCGCGCACCTGCCGGGCATGCCATCCGACTTCGATCGCCAGTTTCCAGCGCCCGAGGTACTGGCCGAGGCACCATTGGAATCCATCGGCCTGCCGCGCAGCCGCGCCGCCACCGTGCGCGCCCTGGCCGCCGCCTGCGCCAGCGGCCGGCTCGACTTCGGGCCCGGCCAGGCCTTGGAGGAATTCGTTGCGCGCTGCGTTGCACTGCCCGGCATCGGCCCCTGGACCGCGCAGTACATCGCCCTGCGTGGCCTCGGCCAGCCCGATGCCTTCCCGGCCGGCGATCTTGTACTGCAGCAGGTGCTCGGCCACGCGCAGGGCCAGCGCCTGAGCGAACGCGCGACCGAAGCGCGCTCGCAACCCTGGCGTCCGTGGCGCGCCTACGCGGTGCTGCACCTGTGGCACCTGTCCGGCACGTTCGTTGGAGAACCGACATGACCCTGTTGTTCGATCGTTTCGACAGCCCGATCGGCGTATTGACCATCGCCGGTGACGAGCGTGGTCTTGCGCACGTGCTGTTTCCGGAGAACCGTCACCCCGCACGCGGGCGCGATGACTGGCATTACGCACCGGATGCACTGCCGGAGGCACGCGAACAGCTGCTGCAGTTCCTGCACGGTGAACGCAGCCGGTTCGACCTGCAGCTGGCACCACGCGGCACGCCGTTCCAGCTGCGCGTGTGGCAGGCGCTGGCGTTGATTCCGTTCGGCCAGACCTGGAGCTATCTGCAGTTGGCGCAGCACCTGGGACAACCCAGCGCGACCCGCGCGGTGGGCGCGGCCAATGGCCGCAATCCATTGCCGATCATCCTGCCCTGCCACCGCGTGATCGGCAGCAACGGTGCACTGACCGGCTTCGGTGGCGGCCTGGAAACCAAGGCCGCGCTGCTGCGGCTGGAACAGCGCCAGGCCCCGCTGTTCGCCTGAGAGGGCCGGCCGGGCTGCGCCCGGCACCCGCAGAGGCAACGGCAAGGTCAAGAGCCAATACAGCTCCGTTTTTCTACGCGTTGGGTGGGGCGGTATGGGTGGGCAGGACACGCCGTAAACCCATCCATGGGGGCTCGATGGCGCCATCCATGGCGCCAACGGTCCTGCCCACCCACACCGCCCCACTTTCGACAGATTCCCGCGGCGGTGGGTAGGTGTCGACCTTGGTCGACGCGGTAGATCCACGCCATGCGTGTATGGAAGCGTCTGTAAACTGTCTGGAGAAAAAGCCCCCTTCTTGTTGAAGGGGGCGCGCCGACAGGCGCGGGGATAAGGAAAAATGCGCGGAGACGGCGCGCGATAGTGCGCCGTGTCTTGGGCGCGTCATTACCTCGCACTATCATGCGCGGATGACTTCCGTACGCCTGACCTGCGCGCTGGCGCTGCTGCTGCCCTTGGCCGCCTGCACCACCGCACCCGCCCCTTCCGCCTCTGTTCCCACCGCTGTTGCAACAGCGGCACCGCCCAAGCTGCTGCTGATTTCCATCGATGGCCTGCGTGCCGACGCGCTGGATCGCGGCCTGACCCCGAACCTGCAGCGACTGATCGACGGCGGCGTGCGTGCACGCTGGATGACCCCGTCCTATCCGTCACTGACCTTCCCCAACCACTACACCCTCGTCACCGGCCTGCGCCCGGACCACCACGGCATCGTCAACAACAGCATGGACGATGCAACCCTGGGCCGCTTTGAACTGAGCAACCGCAAGGCGGTTACCACCAGTGGCTGGTGGGGCGGCGAACCGATCTGGGTCGGCGCAGAGAACGCTGGCGTGCGTTCGGCCACCACGTCATGGCCGGGCAGCGAATCGGAGATCCGTGGTGTACGCCCCAGCCAGTGGCGCATCTACGACGGCAAGGAACCGCTGGAACAGCGCGCCGGCATCGTGCTCGATTGGCTGTCACAGACCGACGCCGATGCCCCCCGCCTGACCACGCTGTACATGGAACACGTGGACAAGGCAGGTCACAACTACGGCCCCGAGTCGAAGCAGTACGCCGACGCCATCGTGCGCGCCGACCAGATCGTCGGCCAGGTGCTCGACGGACTCCAGCAACGTGGGCTGGCCGCAACCACCAATGTGATCGTGGTTTCCGACCATGGCATGGCCAGTGTCCCCGCTGGCCAGGTGATCGCCACCGAATCGATGGTCGACCCGGCGATTGCGCGCAATGTCAGCCAGGGCCAGTCGGTCGGCTTCGCACCGGTGGTCGGCCATGAAGCCGCCGCCGAACGCGCTCTGCTCGGCCGCCACGCGCACTACGAATGCTGGAAGAAAGAAAAACTGCCGGCGCGCCTGCACTACGGCACCCATCCGCGCATTCCCGCCATTGTCTGCATGATGGATGAAGGCTGGGATGCCCTGCATCAGGAAAAGATCGCCAAGCGCGAACAGCAGGACCGCGGCTCGCACGGCTACGACAACGCGCTGCCGTCCATGCGCGCGGTGTTCGTGGCCAGTGGCCCGTCGTTCCGCCAGGGCCTGGTGATCGATGGCTTCGACAATGTCGATGTCTATCCACTGCTGGCACACCTTCTGCAGGTACCAGCCGCGCCGAACGACGGCAACCCGGAAACGCTGAAGAAGACCCTGCGCTGATCCGGTTGTGGAGCCGAGCCCACGCTCGGCTGCATTGCGCCAGCCGGGCATGGGCTCGGCTCTGCAAAATCATGCATAAAAAAACGCGGCGCCAGGCGCCGCGTTCTTCCTTGGACCAGTCGCGCGGCCGGATCAGGCCTTGGCGACGGCCTTCTTCGCCACGGCCTTCTTCGCCGGAGCCTTGGCCACGGTCTTCTTGGCAACCGGGGCGGCGGCGCCTACGGCGACCTTGCTCGCGGTATGCGAACGGGCGTTGCCGTAGCTGGCGTTGTAGCGCTTGCCCTTGGCGGTCTTGCGGTCACCCTTACCCATGTCTTCAACTCCTCAAGTGTGAAATCTGGTTACCCCGTACTGACACGGGTTCGGCGGGGCCGCCTTGCTGGGCGCCCCCGCGCACGATCGAAAATCCTATCATGGAGCGCCTAGTGCGCGCAGCTGGCGTCGTGTACGTGGCCGTGGTTCAGGCGCAGGTTGACCAGATGGGCAACGCCCACCAGCAGGCCACCGATGGTCATCACCACCGCATGCGGCACGGCGTTGTGATGCAGCGGCTCGTACAGCACGCCGGCCCACAGCGCGACCAGGCCGGGGATCAGGAAGCCCAGCGCACGCAGCGCGCCATGGCGGCGGTAACCCCAGACCAGGCTGAACAGCCCAAGCAGGGTCACGAACAGCACCAGCGCCTGTTCAACGCCGTCGCTCAGCCAGAACGACAGGCCCAGCGAGGGCGCTGCCGCCAGCAGCACCGGGATGACTGCGCAATGCACCGCGCACAGCATCGAACCGGTGGCACCGAAACGGTCGAGCAGGTGGCGCAGGCGTGAGGACAAGGACATGACTTCCAGCAGGGTCGGCGAATCGTTATGGAATAATATAACATCCCTTCCCGACCCGCACGCTTTCCCTCCCCCTGTCCCATCGACGGGATTCGTGCGCCCCGCGATTGATACAGTGTAACAAAGGATCCATCCATGCCCGCCCACACCGCACGGCTCAAGCCGCATTCCCTGGCCCTGGCCCTCGCCGCCCTGCTGCCGTCCGTCGCCTTTGCAGCCGGTCAGGACACCGCCCATCGTGACCGCCACCTGACCGAGCTGTCCTCGGTGCAAGTCACCGCGTCGCCGCTGCAGGGCGATGCCGAATCCCTTGCGCGCCCGGTGGAGGTGCTGGCCGGTGAGCGCCTGGACGAACAGAAGGCCGGCACCCTCGGCGATACCGTGGCCAAGCTGCCCGGCGTGCAGAGCACCTTCTTCGGGCCCGGCGTCGGGCGCCCGATCATCCGCGGCCAGGAAGGCCCACGCGTTGCGGTGCTGTCCAACGGCATGGGCAACATGGATGCATCCACCGTCAGTGCGGACCATGCCACCAGCATCGAGCCGTTCCTGGCTGACCAGATCGAAGTGCTGAAGGGGCCGGCCACGCTGCTGTTCGGCAGCGGTGCCATCGGTGGTGCGGTCAATGTGGTCGACGGCCGCATCGCGCGCGAGCTGCCCGAGCGCCCGCTCAGCGGCCGCGCCGAGCTGCGTGGCAATTCGGTGAACAACGAGCGCAGCGGCATGTTCCGCCTCGATGGCGTCAGCGGCAATGTCGTGCTTCATGTGGACGGCCTGGTGCGCAATGGCGACGACTACCGCATTCCCGGCTATGCGGTGATCGACAGCCTGGAAGACCACCACGACGACCACGGCCACGACCACGCGGGCGAGGAAGGCGAAGAGCCGCGTCGCGGCCGCCTCGACAACAGCTCCATCCGCACCCGCGCCGGCGGCGTCGGCGCCACCTGGCTGGGCGAAGGCGGCTACTTCGGCGTGTCGGCCAGCACCTACCGCACCAACTACGGCATTCCCAACGGCGCACACGTGCACGCCGACGGCGACGATCACGGCCATGACCACGGCCACGACCACGGCGATGAAGAGGAAGGCGGCGACGAGCATGACGTGCGCATCGACATGGTGCAGAACCGCTTCGAGACCAAGGCCGGCATCTACAACCCGGTCTCGTTCCTGAAGAACATCAACGCACGCGTGGCCTACACCGACTACGAGCACGTGGAGCTGGAGGCCGGCACGCCCTCCACCCGCTTCACCAACCGTGGCATCGAGGCGCGCCTGGAAGCGGTGCAGCAGCAGATCGGTGGCTGGGACGGCGCCTTCGGCCTGCAGTTCGGCAACAGTGATTTCGGCGCCAAGGGTGAAGAAGCGTTCGTACCGGATACCGGTACGAAGAACATCGGCCTGTTTGTACTGCAGGAAAAGCAGTTCGGCCCGTTCAAGCTGGAACTGGGCGGCCGCCACGACCAGGTCAAGCTGGACCCGACCGGTGACTACCGGCGCCGCACCTTCGGCGCCACCAACCTCTCGGCTGCCGGCATCTGGAAGCTCAACGACGCGGTCGACCTGCGCATCGGCGTGGACAGCTCCGAGCGTGCACCGACCAACGAAGAGCTGTACGCCGCCGGCGCGCACATTGCTACCCGTTCGCTGGAGATCGGCGACGGCAACCTGAAGACCGAGCGCGGCCAGCGCGTGGAGCTGGGCATCCACACCCACAGCGAGCGCCTGGACTTCTCCGCCTCGGTCTACCAGACCAAGTTCAAGGACTTCATCTACCTGGCCGACACCGGCGTTACCGAGGGCCTGCCAGTTCGTGCGTGGACCCAGCAGGACGCGGTATTCCGCGGTGCCGAGGCCGAGGCCCTGGTGCACCTGTTCGAGGGCGGCGCCGGTGACTGGGACCTGCGCCTGTTCGGTGACTACGTGAAAGCCAAGCTGGATGGCAGCGGCAGCCGCAACCTCGACATTGCCGTTCCGCATGGCGACCACAACCATAACTACAGCGTGGAACTTGCCAACACCGGCTACCTGCCGCGCATCGCCCCGGCCCGCGTCGGTGCCGACCTGCGCTGGTCGAAGGACGGCTGGCGCGCCTCGGTCGGTGCGGTGCGTTACAGCCGCCAGAAGGACGTCGCGCAGAACGAGGAGCCGAGCAACGGCTACACCCTGGTCGACGCGCACCTGGCCTACCGCTGGGATCGCAACGCCAGTAACAGCTATGAGGTGTTCCTGGATGGCAGCAACCTGACCAACCGCGAAGTGCGTCCGCATACCTCTCTGCTGCGCGACTACTCGCCGCTGCCGGGCCGTGGCGTCGCATTCGGTATCCGCGCGTTCTTCTGATCGGCCTACGCCGTCGGAACATTACCTGAGGGGGCCGAAAGGCCCCCTTTTTTTGTCGTATATGGCATGAACTGGTGAAAGCGGCGCACTACCAATGCGTCACCATCTACTACGCGGCTAGACTCAGCCCGGTATCAATCCAATAGAAAAACTGAGCGGAAACATTTGCATGGCCCTGAGTCTCGATGCCGAACTGGAAGAACGCTTCCTTGCAATTGCCAAGCGCGGCAGAACCGCTTGGCTGGCCGGCGATATTGCGGAGGCAGAGCATTGCTTCCTTGAAAGCTGGGACATGATTCCGGAGCCGAAGTCTGCTTATGACTACGGCCAGATTACATCGTATGGAATAGCTGTCTTCTATCGCGATACCGCTCAGTTTGAGAAGGCCAGAGCGTGGGCGATGGTCGCCAGAGGCATCTATGGAGAGGGCGAAGCTGCGAGCGTGTCCATGGACGAACTCGCCGCCACCATCCAGTTCGAGTCCGGAGACCTGGATGGGGCCTACACACTATTTGAACCGCACTACCGCAAGTACGGCCGTCGTGTCTTTGAGGGCCACAAGAAGGGGTTCATTGATTTCATCAAGAGCAGGAAGAAAACTGGAAAGGTGGATCAGTGAGCCGCTAGCCAGCTCCCATCCGCTCCAGATGCTCATCACGCATGGCGTGGCTCTACTGCCCCCTCCGGGAGCCGTGGAGTTCCTACATATCGCTGCGACACCATCACACATCCGTCACAAAGATGTGCGTACCACAACAAGCGGACAATCCCGTCACCCAATGTCTCGCCAATCGGACACTTTTGTCCGAAAATAATTCCATGACTGCCCAACGTGCCGATGCTGCTGCCCGCCGTGCCCTCATCCTCGACGCTGCCGATCATGTCTTCGGCCAACATGGCGTCACCGCCCCGCTGGATCTGGTGGTCGAACGCGCCCAGGTGGGCCGCGCCACCCTGTACCGCAACTTCCCCGACCGCACCGCGCTGATCCAGGCGCTGCTGCAGCGCACGGTCGACCGCATCCGGCGCCAGGTCGAACAGCTCGGCGACCGCGATGACGCCCTGTTCGAGGTGTTCGAGGGCATGGCCCAGCGCATCATCGATTCGCCGGCACTGGCCGATTACTGGCGTGCGGTCGACTCGGACGTGCCGTCCATGCGCGCTGCGCGCGAGACCGTGCGCGACCTGCTGGAGGAACCGATCGCGCGCGCCAAGGCCGCCGGGCTGTGCCGTGCCGACCTGGAAAAGACGGATATTTCACTGATCTCGGGCATGCTGGGCGCAGCCCTGCGCGGCAAGACCCGCGACGAGCGCGCCCACCTCGCCGGGCGCGCCCTGCAGCTGCTGCGCGGGGGTCTCCAGGGAGCAACCAGCGAGGCCCGCTGATGGTCCAGCCGTATCTGAAGCCGGTTCCGGATTGGGAGGAGCACGAGAAGCCGACCATGCCCGGCTCGGCGTCGATGCCCTGGCACCCACCGTACCGGCGTGTGGCTTATGCGCTGGTATCGCTGCTGGTGGCGATCACCGGCGGGCTGGGCAATGCGCTGGTCACTGCCAACCTGCCGTTCCTGCAGGGCCAGCTGGCGCTGACCCCGACCCAGGGCAGCTGGCTGGTGGCGGCCTATGCAATGGTCAATGTCACCGCCAACCTGCTGGCCTTCAAATTCCGCCAGCAGTACGGCATCCGCCTGTTCGCCGAAATCGGGCTGGGCCTGTACGCGGCGCTGGCGGTGCTGCACCTGTTCGTCGGCAGCTTCGAGACCACGATGCTGACCCGTGCCGCCAGCGGCTTCGCCGGCGCGGCCTGTTCGACCTTGGGCACGCTGTACATGCTGCAGGCCCTGCCCCGCCGCTTTACCGGCAACCTGCTGGTGGTCGGCGTCGGCCTTTCGCAGCTGGCGGTGCCGATCGCCTGGATCGTTTCACCAGGCTTGGTGGATACCGGCCAGTGGCACCAGCTGTATTCGTTCGAGGCCGGCCTTGCGTTGTGCGCATTCGCCGCCGTAGTGGTGTTGAAGCTGCCGCCCGGCATCCAGGTGAAGGCCTTCGAGCCGCTGGATTTCCTTACCTTCGCGTTGCTGGCGCCGGCGGTTGCGCTGCTGGTGATCGTACTGGCGCAGGGCTACACCCGTTGGTGGCTCAACACGTCGTGGCTGGGCTGGGCGCTGATCGCCTCGATCGTGCTGTCCACCACCGCCTTCATCATCGAGCACTACCGGCGCAATCCGCTGCTGCAGATCCGCTGGCTGTCGACGCTGCCGGTGCTGCATTTCATCGTCGGCGCCTTCCTGATCCGCTTCCTGACCACCGAGCAGTCCTATGGCGTGGTCAACCTGATGCGCACGCTCGGCATGGGGCCTGACCAGATGCGGCCGCTGTTCGTGGTGATCCTGGCCGGGGTGATCGTGGGCATCGCCGGTGCCTCGCTGACCTTCGGCCCGAAGCGGCTGATCGCCCAGCTGCTGATGGCGATCCTGCTGCTGGGCGCTGCCGCCTTCTTCGACCAGCACCGCACCAGCATGGATCGGCCGCACGATTTCTACGCCAGCCAGTTCCTGGCCTCGGTCGGCGCCGGCATGTTCATGGGCCCGTTGATCATGCTCGGCATTTCCGCTGCGTTGAAACAGGGCGTGGACCACATGATCACCTTCCTGGTGACGCTGTCGATCACGCAGACACTGGGCGCCCTGGCCGGCTCGGCAGTGCTGGGCACCTTCCAGCTGCATCGCGAGCAACTGTACTCCAGCGCGCTGACCAGCCAGCTCGACCCCGCCGATCCGGTGGTGGCACAACGCCTGCGCATCCAGCAACAGCTGTACAGCGCACAGATCACCGACCCGGTGCTGCGCAGCGCGCAGGGCAGCGCGCAGCTGGCGCAGACTACGCGCCGCGAAGCCAATGTGCGCGGCTTCAATGATGTGTTCACCCTGAGCGGTTGGCTGGCGATCGGTTTCCTGTGCTGGTTGCTGCTGCTGTCGCTGCGCACCGCCGTGCTCAAGCAATGGCGCAAGCGCCACCCCACTTCACCCGTTGCGGCCACCCCGGCCGCGCACCGCTGAGTCCTCCGCCATGCCCCCCGTTCCGCCCCGACCCGACGACGCCGACAATGTGACCCCACCGCCGCCGACCGACGCGGCGCCTGCGCCCACGCCCGTTGAACCGGCGGTCGCGCCGAAGTATCTCAAGCCCAGCGCGCGCAGCGTGGTGGTGATGGTGGTGGTGGCCCTGCTGGGCATTGCGCTGATCCTGCGCGCCTGGCACCTGTGGCCGTTCACCAGCAGCGTGATGGTGACCGACAACGCCTATGTGCGCGGCCAGATCACCGTGATGGCGCCACAGGTCAACGGCTATGTGACCGAAGTGCTGGTGAAGGATTTCCAGCATGTGAGGCAGGGCGAGCCGCTGCTGCGCATCGATGACCGCATCTATGCCCAACGCGTCGCCCAGGCGCAGGCGACGCTGGACAGTGCGCGTGCGGCGCTGGCTAACTCCGACCAGTCGCAGGCGCAGAACCGTGCGCAGATCGCCTCGGCGCGCGCCACGCTCTCGGCCGGCCAGGCCGAACTGCAGCGCGCGCGCAACGAGCTGAAGCGCTACGAGGAACTGGCCGCGCAGCAGCTGGTGTCAATCAATGACCGCGACAAGTTCCGCACCAGCCAAGCCTCGGCGCAGGCCAGCGTGCAGCAGTCGCAGGCGCAGATCCGAATCGCCGAGGAAACACTGGTGTCGACCCAGGTCGCGCGCAAGAGCCTGGAGGCCCAGGTGGAAAGCGCACAGGCGCAGCTGGAACTGGCCCGCATCGACCTGGCCAACACGGTGATCCACGCACCGCGCGACGGCCAGATCAGTGAAGCCAGCGTGCGCGTGGGCCAGTATGTCGCCGCCGGTTCGCAGCTGCTGTTCCTGGTACCTGACACACTGTGGGTGGTGGCCAACTACAAGGAAGGCCAGACCTGGGGAATGGCGATCGGCCAGCCGGCCACGTTCTCGGTGGACGCGTTCCAGGGCCAGGTGCTGAGGGGCCGCGTGCAGGAGATCGCGCCCGCCACCGGATCGGAGTTCAGCGTGTTGCGCCCGGACAATGCCAGCGGCAACTTCACCAAGGTGGTGCAGCGGCTGCCGGTGCGGATATCGATCGATGAAGGCCAGAAGCTGGCCGCGCAGCTGCGGCCCGGCATGTCGGTGATCGTGCGGGTGGATACCGCAGGCAAACCGATGGACTAGCGTTTGTCATGAAACGGGGGTCAGATCCCTTTTGCCAAGGCAAAAGGGATCTGACCCCAGGACCCATTGCTCAGCCCGCGCAGCGCGCGCAGAGACCGTGCACTTCCAGCGTCTGTGCCTGCGGCTGGAAGCCCAGTTCCTTGGCCCGCTTCTCCAGCTGGCTGACGATCTCGCGGTCTTCCAGCTCCACTGCGCTGTGGCAGCTGTTGCAGATCAGGAACGGCACCGAATGGGCGGCGCTGCTGGGATGGTGGCAGGCCACGAAGGCATTCACCGACTCCAGCTTGTGCACAAAGCCATTGGCCATCAGGAAGTCCAGCGCGCGGTACACGGTGGGCGGGGCATCAGCGCCCACGCCCTTGCCGTTGCGCACCCATTCCAGCAGCTCGTAGGCCTTGACCGGCTTGCCGGCCTCGGCGATTAGCTTCAGCACGTTGGCGCGGATCGGGGTCAGGCGCAGCCCGCGTTCGCGCGAGACACGCTCGACCACCGCCACGAAATCCGATGCGTCGTGGACGTGGTGGTGCGGGGCGGTACAGGCAGTGGCGGTCTTGGCGGGCATGCGTGTTCTCCGGTTCGGGCCTGGCAAGGATGCCTCAGGCCGTTGCTACCTTGGTGATGGCCACATCAATGCGTTTCAAGGCCTGTTCGCGGCCGGCCAGGTACACGGTATGGGAAATGTCAGGGCTGACCTGGGTGCCGGTGATGGCCACGCGCAGCGGCTGGGCGACCTTGCCCATGCCGATCTCCAGCGCTGCGGCCGCGTCATGCAGGGCCACCCCCACCGACTCGGCGGTCCATTCCGGCAGCGCGGCCAGCAGCTCGCGGGCCTTGCCCAGCGCCACCTCGGCACCGGCCTTGAAGTGCTTGGCCACCGCCGCTTCATCGTACTCGGTCAGCGGCTGGTACCAGACCACGGCCTTCTCGGCCATTTCCTTCAGGGTCTGCACGCGTTCACGCAAGGCGATCACCACATCCTCCGGAGCCGGGCCGGCGGTCACGTCCAGCCCCAGCTTCTGCAGCTGGTAGACCAGGTGCGGCACGATCGCGGCCACGTCCTCGGTCTTCAGGAAGTGCTGGTTGACCCAGCCCAGCTTGGCCATGTCCAGGCGCGAGGCCTTGGAATTGCAATCCTTCACGTCGAACAGGTCGATCAGTTCCTGGCGGCTGAACAGCTCCTGGTCACCATGCGACCAGCCCAGGCGGGCCAGGTAGCTCAGCAGCGCATCGGGCAGGTAGCCGGCGTCCTTGTACTGCATCACGTCAGCCGCACCGGTGCGCTTGGACAGCTTGGCGCCCTGCTCGTCCAGGATCATCGGCATGTGGCCGAACCTGGGCACCGGCGCGCCGATGCCTTCATACAGGTTGATCTGGCGCGGGGTGTTGTTGATGTGGTCGTCGCCGCGGATGACCTCGGTGATGCCCATGTCCCAGTCGTCCACCACCACCGCGAAGTTATAGGTGGGGTAGCCGTCCGGGCGGAAGATGACCATGTCATCCAGCTCGCTGTTGGCGATCTCGATGCGGCCCTTGATCAGGTCATCGAACACCACCGTGCCTTCCAGCGGGTTCTTGAAGCGGATGACGCGGTTCGGGTCGTCCCGGTAGGGCAGGCCCAGATCGCGCGCAGCGCCGTTGTAGCGCGGCTTTTCCTGCCTGGCCATGGCGGCCTCGCGCATGGCATCCAGCTCCTCGCGGGTCTCGTAGGCGTAGTACGCCTTGCCCTCGGCGATCAGCTGCTCGGCCACTTCCTGGTAGCGGGCGACGCGGTCGGTCTGGTAGATCGGGCCTTCGTCGTAGTCCAGGCCCAGCCACTCCATCGCCTCCAGGATGGCGTCGATTGCGCCCTGGGTGCTGCGTTCGCGGTCGGTGTCCTCGATGCGCAGCACGAACTCACCGCCGCGGTGACGGGCCTCCAGCCAGCAGTACAGCGCGGTGCGGGCACCACCGATGTGCAGGTAGCCAGTGGGACTGGGGGCGAAGCGGGTGCGGCAGGTCATGGACGGCTCGAGGAACGGGAATCCCCCGATTTTACCAGCCCACCGCCCCCGACGGAAAAAGGGGACGGAGGGGATTAAGTCGCGATTGCCCAGCCTTGGGGTGCTGCAACCGGGAAGCGGAGGGAAGATACGACTTAATCCCCTCCGTCCCCTTTTACGGTTCTGCCTTTCGCGGGAAGGACGGCTCGCGCATTGCGGCGTTGTAGGCGAACGAAGCGACGATGGCCGCGGCCTGCTTCAGGTCTTCCGGTTCGGCGTGGTCCCAGGTGTCCAGGTGGCTGTGGTGGACGTTGGTGAAGTAGTCCAGCCGGTCCTGGATGAACTGGAAGCCCGGAAGGCCGATGCGGTCGAAGCTGATGTGGTCGGTACTGCCGGTGTTGCGGGTGGCCACGGTGGTGGCGCCGACGTCATGGAACGGCGCCAGCCAGGCTTCGAAGATCGGCATCGCCGCCAGGTTTTCCTGCGCGTAGATGCCACGGAAGCGGCCCGAGCCGTTGTCCATGTTGAAGTAAACCTGGAACTTGCTGTAATCGCGGGTCTTCTGCAGTGCACCGGTCGGCTCGCGCAGCGACGCCGGCAGCGCCTTCTGCGCCGCGTCAGTAGGTTCGGGGAAGCGACCGAAATGCTTGGCGACGTAGGCCTGCGAGCCGATCAGGCCCTGCTCCTCGCCGCTCCACAGCGCCACACGGATGGTGCGCTTGGGCTTGGCGCCGGTGGCCTTGAGGATGCGCATCGCCTCCATCATCACCGCCACGCCGGCCGCGTTGTCGGCCGCACCGGTGCCGCTGTGCCACGAATCCAGGTGCGCACCGATCATCACCACTTCATCGGGCTTGCTGCTGCCGCGGATCTCGGCCAGCGTGTTGTAGCCGGGCTGGTCGGCCTCGTCGGTGAAGCGCGCCGCTACATCCACGCGCAGGCGCACCGTCTGCTTGGCCTGAAGCGCGCGCACCAGCGGATTGAAGTGTTCGCTGATCATCGCCAGTTCCGGGATGCCCACCGGCTCACCGGCCTTGCGCGAACCGCCGCCGGCAACGCGGATGATGCCGTTGTCCCAGCTGCTGATGCTGATCGAGGCCAGCGCGCCCTCTTCGACGAAAAACGCATTGACCTTGGCCGCCAGCTGCTGGCGTTCCTGGTACTCCTTGACCCGCTTGGCGCGCTCGGCGGTAGCGTCCTTGTCCTTGGGCAGGGTGAACTCCTGCAGGCCCTCGAGCGAGGTCGCGTCGTGGCGGTGCGAATCGGGCTCGGTGCCCCGCTTGTATTCGCGTGCCTCGCCCAGCAGGAGGATCTTGCCGCGCAGCTTGCCGCGGTACTTCTCGATGTCTTCGGGCTTCTTGATGTCGACCTGCACCAGCTCGCCTTCGACCGGGCCCTTCGTACCGGGGGTCCAGGCTTTGGGCAGCGCATGCAGCGGCTGCACGCGGTCACCCAGCATTTCCACGCTCGCCGAGGTGAATTCCCAGCCACGGCCGAAATCATCGAAGGCTTCGTCGTGGACGTTGTCCAGCTTCCATTCGTTGAACTTGCCGCGGGTCCACGCATTGGCGCGGCCCATCGCCGGCGAATTGCTCAGGCGCGGGCCGATGCGCTCGGTGAGATAGCTGAAGGTGTCCATCACCTGCGAACGGTGGAATGCCTCCTGGCGGATGCGGCTGACCATGTCCAGGTCCACCGTTTCGCGCTGCTGCGCCGCTGCATTGCCACCCATCGCCAGCGCTACGGCCAGCACGCCCCACTTCAACACATCGCACCCCTGCCCTTCGGCTCGATCATCAACCCATCGAGTCTAGCCAGCCGGGGCGCGGCGATACCGTCCCATCGGTCATGGGCGGCGCGGAAGCGTGCGAACCGAGGTTCGCACCCACAGCAGAGTGGTTGGTTCGCACCCACAGCAGAGTCTTGGTTCGTACCCGCAAAAGCCGAATCACCCGCTCCATCCCAACCACAACTGCGCCCGCTCCGGCAGCAACAGCAACCAGTGCCGCCGGTCGACGCTGCTGCAGCCGTACACCGCCGCGTGTGCCGGCCAGTCATCCGGAAGGCCGCCGATGCCGATCTCGGCCAATGCCTCCGCGCCGGCCTTCCATGGCCGATAGCGCGGCACCCGCCCGGCCACCGCGCCGCGTCCCTGCCGCGCACCCTGCAGCCAACGCAATCCCTGCCCCTGCAATCCTTCGCAGGTCACCGCCGCCAGCTGGAAGCGGACCAGACCGGGGGCGATCCGCGCCCCCGGCAGGGCCGCCAGCACGCCATGTGCCTGCAGCAGCGCATCCACTTCCAGCAGGGCCGGAATGCCCTGCCGTGCCCGTTGCCGCAATCCCTGGCGCCAGCCCATGGCGTGCTCCTTACTTCAGGTTCGCGCCGAGCGCGTACCAGTCGACCCGGCGGGTCACCCACATCGCCAGCGCCAGGATCACGAACAGCAGCAGCGACCCCATCAGCAGTGCGTTGTTCTCCGACACCAGCAGGCCATACAGCGCGCCGTACAGCACGGTCAGCAGGGCCGCGAAGCCGAGGCCGCGCCTCCAATGGCCCAGCACGTTGGCCAGATACACCGCCTGCAGGCCGATACAGGCCACCGCCGAAACCAGGTAGGCCTTCCAGAACGCGATGTGCTCGGACAGGCTGATCAGCAGCAGGAAGAAGATCGCCAGCGCCAGGCCGACCATGAGGTACTGCAGCGGGTGGATGCGCAGCGACTTGATCAGCTCGAACAGGATGAAGCCGACGAAGGTCAGCAGCACGAACAGCACCCCGTACTTGGACGCACGGTCGGCCTGGGTGTAGGTATCGACCGGATCGACCAGCGACACCGTCACCGCCTGCGAGTCGACCGAACCTTCATTGCGCAGCTGCCGCTGTGCGTCGGAGGCCAGCGATGACACCGCCCAGCGCGCGTCGAATCCCTGTGCATCAACGCGCCGCTCGTTGGGCAGGAACGCACCGCTGAACGACGGATGCGGCCAGCTCGAACGCAGCGCGATGTGGGTGTCATCGCCCACCGGCACCACCGACAGCATGCGGCTGCCATCCAGGCGCAGCTCCAGTTCAACGGTGCTGGCCGCCAGCGTGCCGCCCTGATCCGCAGCGAAACCGGCCACCGGCGCATGCAGGCCACGGCCAACTTCGCTGGCCACGCCGACGCCCGGCAGCAGGCGCAGCTGCTTGCCATCCACGCGCAGGTTCGGTGTACCGACCAGGCCGCGCACATCTGAAACGCCCACCGCCACATACGGCTGGCCATACGTGCGTCCTGCCTTCACGGGATAGTCGTCAGCGGCGAAGCTCGCCTTCATCTGGCCGTTCCAGCTGTACACCGGCACCTTGAACAGGCCGACTTCGCGCTGGCTCGGCAGCATCTCACCGCCCACCTCCAGCGACGCCGGCATCTGCAGCCAGTGCCCCTCGGTGACCTGCACCTCGGTCTTCTTGACGCCCAGCGGGTCAACCAGTTCAACCTGCTTGCGTTCCACCCACGGCACCACCCGCACCGGGCCCACCAGCTGCTGCGTGCCGGCACGGCTGTCGGCCACCCGCGCAAAGGCCTCGTCGCGGTACTGGCTGCGCTCGGTGATCACCCCGCGGATCATCATCAGCGGCACCAGCAACAACAGGATCAGCCCGCCGACAATGGCGAACCGCAGCAGCATCTTCAGGGATTTCATGGTCCATCCTCGTTGGAGAGGGCTGCAGGATGGACCGCTGCGGTGAGCAGGGTTTGTGGCGAATTTGAAGCGAGTGTGAAGTCAGCGGCGCGGGCGCTGGCCCGCTGCACCCAACGGCAGCCACAGGCTGGCCACCGTGCCACCGCCATCGCGGGCGTCGAGGCTGGCGCGTCCGTCATGCAGGCGAGCCACTTCCTGCACGAACGGCAGGCCCAGGCCGGAACTGCGCCGGCCGCTGCCGGGGCGGGCCAGCGAATAGAAGCGTTCGAACACCCGTTCGCGCGCGTAGTCGGGAATGCCGGCACCGCGATCCGCTACCTGCAGGCGCACGCCCTGCCCGTCCACCTCGGCCTGCAGCGCGATGTCCGCGCCGGGCGGTGAGAAGGCAATGGCGTTGTCGATCAGGTTGTGCAACGCCTGCCGCAGCAGATAGGCATCACCCTGCACGCGCATGTCGGGCACGCTGCCGATGCGAACCTGCACGCCGGCCGCCTGCGCACGCACCTGCGCCGCCGCCGCCGCATCGGCCAGCAAGGTTGGCAGCGCGATCGGATCGCGGGTCTGCAGCCAGCCGTGCTGTTCCACTTCGGCCAGCGCCAGCAGCTTGTCGATCGTCTCGGTCAGCCGCTCCTGCTGATCGACGATGCTGCGTGCGAAATGCACGCGGTCGGCCTCCGGCAGTGGCTCCTGCAGCAGCTCGGCGGCACCGCGGATCGCCGCCAACGGGCTTTTCATTTCATGCGTCAGCGACTGCACGTACTGCTCGACGTAGGCCTTGCCCTCCAGCTTGCGGCGCATTGTTTCCAGTGCCTGGCCCAGGTCGCCGATCTCGTCGCGGCGCCGCCGCGGCGGTGGCACCGGTTCGCCGGCGCTGACCGCCCGTGCATAGCGGCTGAGCTGGCCAAGGCCCGTCGTGAGCCACATCGTCACCAGCACGCCGACCAGCGCCGACAATCCGATCAGCCAGGCGCCGCGCTCGATGATGGCGCGCTGGCTGGCCGCAATGAACGGATCGATGCTGCGATTGGGCTGGGCCAGGCTGAGCACGCCGATCAGGGTGCGGCCATCGGCCGGGTCGTATACCGGCGCCGCCACATGCATCACCGTATCGCCTTCTTCGCCTGGCACTTCCGGGCTGGAGCGGGCGCCGTACTCGCCACGCAGGGTGCGGTAGACATCGTTCCAGCGCGAATTGTCACGCCCCAGGTCGCGGCCCAGCGAGTCGTAGATGACGATGCCCTTGGCATCGGTGATGGTCACCCGGTAGTCCAGTGAGCGCTTGGGAAAGCGCCAGACCATCGCTTTCAGGTCACGCTGCCGCGCCTTGGCGAGGTTGCGGGTGAAGCTGCCGCTGCGGATGGTGCCGTCCTTGACATCGGCCGCCGCCATCTCGGCCAGCACGTTGGCGGCATCGACCAGGGTCGACTCCATCGCCTGGCGCACACCCGGCTTCACTTCGTTGACGAACACGCGCATCACGAAGAACGCGGCGATGCCGGTGATCAGGAAGAAGCCGAGGAACAGCTTCAGGACCAGGCGCATCGGCTAGACCTCCAGCGCGTAGCCGAGGCCACGGTGGGTGCGGATCGGGTCGTCGCTGGCACCGGCTGCGCGCAGCTTGGCGCGCAACGTCTTTACATGGGTGTCGACGGTGCGGTCGGCACTATCGGCGCTGCTGTCCCAGCCGCGATCCATCAACTGGGCACGACTGAGGATGGCACCCGGCCGCTGCAGCAACGCTTCCAGCAACGCGTACTCGTAGCGGGTCAGGTCCAGCGCGTGGCCGCGGAAGCGGATGCGCCGGCCTTCACGGTCGATGGCGAAGGCACCATGTTCCTGCCAGCCCGTATCGGCGCCGGGGGCTGCCGCGACCGGTGCGGCGCGACGCAGGCGCGCACGCACCCGCGCCACCAGCTCACGCGGCGAGAACGGCTTGGTCATGTAATCGTCGGCGCCCAGTTCCAGGCCGAGCACGCGGTCCACTTCATCGTTGCGGGCGGTCAGGAAGATCACCGGCAGCTGCGCCGCCGGCCCGGGCTGCGCGCGCAGCCGGCGGCACACCTCGAAGCCGCCCAGGTCGGGCAGGCCCACGTCCAGCACCACCACGTCGATATCCCCGGCCTGCAGCCGTTGCAGCGCCTCGCCACCGAGCAGGCAGTGGCTGGCGGCATAGCCCTCGCTGCGCAGCGCATAGAGCACGGTTTCGGCGATGGCGGCTTCGTCCTCGACCACCAGGACATGGGCAACAGGAGCTGTCATGGCGCGCAGCATAGCCGCTGCGGCCGCCGCCCCGTACACTGCGGCCCATGAACTATCGCCACGCCTTCCATGCCGGTAACCACGCCGACGTGCTCAAACACATCGTGCAGCTGGCCCTGATCGACAGCTTCAAGCGCAAGGACAGCCCGTTCTTCGTGCTCGACACCCACGGCGGTGCTGGCCGCTACCTGCTGGCCAGCGAAGAGAGCCGCAAGACCCTGGAGGCCGAATCCGGAATCATGCGGCTGATGGCCCAGCCCAGGCTGCCGGAAGTAGTCGAGCGCTACCTGAAGGCGGTGCAGGCCGACAATCCGGTGGGCGCACTGACCAATTATCCGGGCTCGCCGCTGCTGAGCGCGCAGGCCATGCGCCCCCAGGACCGCATGGCGGTCTGTGAGCTGCAGGAAGCCGAAACGGCCACGCTGAAGGCCCTGTTCGCCCATGACAGCCGCGTCGACGTTCGGGCGGGCGATGGCTATGCCCTGCTGCGTTCGCTGCTGCCGCCGAAGTTCAACGGCAGCAAGATCGGCCGCGGCCTGGTGCTGATCGACCCGCCCTACGAAGCCCAGGATGCCGAGTACCAGGCGGTGCTGGCCGCCCTGGCCGAAACCCTGGCACGCTGGCCGCAGGCCACCTGTGCGGTCTGGTTCCCGATCAAGCAGCGCCGCACCATCCTGCACTTCCTGCGCAAGGCCACCGCCCTGCCGGTGAAATCGGCGATGACGATCGAGTTCCTGGTGCGCCCCGACGACTCGCCGCTGCGCCTCAACGGCAGCGGCATGCTGCTGCTCAACCCGCCGTGGCAGTTCGACCGCGTGGTCGGTCCGGCCCTGCCGGCGCTGCGCCAGCACCTGGGCGAACCCGGGGCCAGCACCCGCCTGGACTGGCTCAAAGCCCCCGAATAACGGCCTTCACGAGGCTGTACCGCCGTGAGCCTTTCGTTCACGGAACGCAGCCCCGGTGATGCCACAATCGATGGACCACCAAGGAATCACCCGGTATGGCCACTCGCAACCGCATGCCGCCCTGGCATGAGATCTTCAAGGCTCCCAGCGGCCACGAGCTGCTGATCCGCCCCATCCGCCCGGAAGATGGCGCACCGCTGCAAGCGGCATTCAGCCTGTTCGGGCCGGAAGAAATCCGTGATCGTTTCCTGCAGGCGGTGACCGAGCTGTCGCCGGAAACCACCCAGCGTCTGACCCACCCCAACCCCAAGACCGAGATCACCCTGGTCGCAGCCGAGTCCCTGCCCGCGGGCGAAGCGGTGGTCGGCGCGGTCGCCCGGGCCTCGATCATCCCCGGCACCCGTGAAGCCGAGTACGCGATCCTGATCAGCCGCTTCCTGATCGGCCAAGGACTGGGACGGCAGCTGATGCGCAAGCTGGTGAAGTGGGGCCGTGGCAAGTACCTGGACCGCCTGTACGGCGACGTTGCCGCCGAGAACGAACCGATGAAGCAGCTGGCCGCGTCGCTGGGCTTCAAGCCGGTGCCGCACCCGACCGGAGCCGAAGGCCTGGTCCGGATGGTGCTGGAGCTGGACAACTGACGGATGCGCCGGGCCCTGCCCGGCCACGTCTCCCGGTAGTGCCGGCCGCTGGCCGGCATTCCGCTGCCCCAACGGCAGATGAGGCTGCCGGCAACGGGCCGGCACGATGCACCGGGACCGGATCGGGCTTCTGCTAAAATCCGGGGTCCATGTCGCGTACCTCATACCCCGCCCCGCCGCTGCCGCGCGCCGGCCAGCTCCGCGCCTGGTGGCGCGCCCCCGCCTCGCCCACCGCACTGGCCTGGTACCTGGCCCAGGCATCGCGCGTGCACGACGCTCCGCTGCTGGTGATCGCCCGTGACAACCACGGCGCAAACCAGCTTGAAGCCGATCTGCAGACCCTGCTCGGCGGTGACCCGGCCCTGCCGGTGGTCGCCTTCCCGGACTGGGAAACCCTGCCCTACGACCGCTTCAGCCCGCATCCGGACATCATCTCGCAGCGCCTGGCTGCCCTGCACCGCCTGCCCACGCTGAAGCGTGGCCTGGTGATCGTGCCGGTGCAGACCCTGCTGCAGCAGCTGGCCCCGCGCAGCTACGTCATTGGTGGCAGCTTCGACCTGAAGGTCGGCCAGCGCCTGGATCTGGAAGCCGAGAAGCGCCGCCTGGAAAGCGCCGGCTACCGCAACGTGCCGCAGGTGATGGACCCGGGTGACTTCGCCGTGCGCGGCGGCCTGCTCGACGTGTTCCCGATGGGCGCCGACGAGCCGCTGCGGGTGGAACTGCTGGACGAGGACATCGATTCGATCCGTGCCTTCGATCCGGAAAGCCAGCGTTCGCTGGACAAGGTCGAGGCCGTGCACATGCTGCCGGGCCGCGAAGTGCCCATGGACGAGGCCAGCATCGCCCGCGTGCTGTCCACGCTGCGCGAGCGCTTCGATGTCGATACCCGGCGCAGCGCGCTGTACCAGGACCTGAAATCCGGGCTGGCCCCGGCCGGCGTCGAGTACTACCTGCCGCTGTTCTTCGAGCGCACCGCAACCCTGTTCGACTACCTGCCCAGCGGCAGCCTGCCGGTGGTCTGTGCCGGTGCCGGCGAAGCCGCTGAGGCGTTCTGGGCGCAGACCGGCGAGCGTTATGAGCAGCGCCGCCACGATGTGGAACGGCCGCTGCTGCCGCCGTCGGCGCTGTACCTGTCGCCGGAACTGCTGCGCGAGCGCCTGAACGATGCCCCGCGCATCGAGGTATGGGCCGCCGACCACGCACGCATCGCCGACGCGCACGCGCTGGGCGACCAGCCGCTGCCCCCGCTGCCGGTGGCCGCACGCGAAGCCCCCGCCGGCGATGCGCTGAAATCCTTCCTCGGCCATTATCCGGGCCGGGTACTGATCGCCGCCGATTCGCCCGGCCGCCGCGAGGCACTGCTGGAAGTGCTGCAGGCCGCCGAGCTGAAGCCGCCGGTGGTGGCCGACCTGCCCAGCTTCCTCGCTAGCGATGCGCGCTTCGCGATCGCGGTGGCGCCGCTGGAAGATGGCTTCGCGCTGGACGACCCGCGCATCGCGGTGCTGACCGAGCGCCAGCTGTTCCCCGAGCGCGCCGGCAGCACCCGCCGCACGCGCCGTGCCGGCCGCGAGCCGGAGGCGATCATCCGCGACCTCGGCGAGCTGACCGAGGGTGCGCCGATCGTGCACGAGGACCATGGCGTCGGCCGCTACCGTGGCCTGATCGCGATGGACGTCGGCGGCATGCCCGGCGAGTTCCTCGACATCGAATATGCCAAGGGCGACCGCCTGTATGTACCGGTCGCCCAGCTGCACCTGATCAGCCGCTACTCCGGTGCTTCGGCGGAAACCGCACCGCTGCATTCGCTCGGTGGCGAGCAGTGGAGCAAGGCCAAGCGCAAGGCCGCCGAGAAGGTGCGCGATGTCGCCGCCGAACTGCTGGAAATCCAGGCCCGCCGCCAGGCGCGTGCAGGCCTGGCACTGCAGGTCGACCGCGCGATGTACGAGCCGTTCGCCGCCGGTTTCCCGTTCGAGGAAACCCCCGACCAGCTGGCTGCGATCGATGCCACCCTGCGCGACCTGGCCAGCAGCCAGCCGATGGACCGCGTGGTCTGCGGCGACGTCGGCTTCGGCAAGACCGAGGTGGCGGTGCGCGCTGCATTTGCTGCGGCCAGTGCCGGCAAGCAGGTGGCGGTGCTGGTGCCGACCACGCTGCTGGCCGAGCAGCATTATCGCAACTTCCGCGACCGTTTCGCCGATTACCCGCTGAAGGTCGAAGTGCTGTCGCGCTTCAAGACCAGCAAGGAAATCAAGGCCGAACTGGAGAAGGTGGCCGCTGGCACCATCGACGTCATCGTCGGCACCCATCGCCTGCTGCAGCCTGACGTGAAGTTCAAGGACCTGGGCATGGTCATCGTCGACGAGGAGCAGCGATTCGGCGTGCGCCAGAAGGAGGCGCTGAAGGCGCTGCGCGCCAATGTGCACCTGCTGACCCTGACCGCCACGCCGATCCCGCGCACCTTGAACATGGCCATGGCCGGCCTGCGTGACCTGTCGATCATCGCCACGCCGCCGCCGAACCGGCTGGCGGTGCAGACCTTCATCACCCAGTGGGACAACGCGCTGCTGCGCGAAGCCTTCCAGCGCGAGCTCGCGCGCGGTGGCCAGCTGTACTTCCTGCACAACGATGTGGAGAGCATCGGCCGCATGCAGCGCGAGCTGTCCGAGCTGGTGCCGGAGGCACGCATCGGCATCGCCCACGGGCAGATGCCCGAGCGCGAACTGGAAAAGGTGATGCTGGATTTCCAGAAGCAGCGTTTCAACGTGCTGCTGTCGACCACGATCATCGAATCGGGCATCGACATCCCCAACGCCAACACCATCATCATCAACCGTGCCGACCGTTTCGGCCTGGCCCAGCTGCACCAGCTGCGTGGCCGCGTGGGCCGTTCGCACCACCGTGCCTACGCCTACCTGATCACCCCCGACCGTCGCGCGATCACCCCCGACGCCGAGAAGCGCCTGGAAGCGATCGCCTCGATGGACGAGCTGGGCGCCGGCTTCACCCTGGCCACCCACGATCTGGAAATCCGCGGCGCCGGTGAACTGCTTGGCGAGGACCAGAGCGGGCAGATGGCCGAGGTCGGCTTCAGCCTGTATACCGAGCTGCTGGAACGCGCGGTACGCAGCATCAAGCAGGGCAAGCTGCCCGACCTGGATGCCGGTGAGGAAGTGCGCGGCGCCGAGGTCGAGCTGCATGTGCCGGCACTGATCCCGGAAGACTACCTGCCGGACGTGCACACCCGCCTGACCCTGTACAAGCGCATTTCAAGCGCGCGCGACAGCGATGCACTGCGCGAACTGCAGGTGGAGATGATCGACCGCTTCGGCCTGCTGCCGGATGCAGCCAAGCACCTGTTCGCCATCGCCGAGCTGAAGCTGAAAGCCAATACGCTGGGCATCCGCAAGCTCGACCTGGGCGAGAACGGCGGCCGCATCGTGTTCGAGTCCAAGCCGAACATCGATCCGATGGCGGTGATCCAGCTGATCCAGAAACAACCGAACCTCTATGCCATGGAAGGGCCCGACAAGCTGCGCATCAAGCACCCGCTGCCGTTGCCGGAAGACCGCTTCAACGCGGCCCGCGCCCTTCTGACCACCCTCGCCCCGGGTTGATCACCCCCCGAACACCCCGCACCGGCCCCCACCCGGTGCGGGCGGATGACCATGTTCCCTGACGCCGTACCCGCCCCCGACCTGCTGCACGCGCAGGCCTGCCTGATCGATGCCCTCGCGATGTCGCTGCAGATGCGCGACGCCTACACCCGCCACCACTGCGACCGCGTTGGCCTGCTCGCGCAGTGTCTGGCCACGCACTGCGATCTTGATGACGAGGCCCGTGCGCAGATCGGCCTGGCCGCGCGCTTCCATGACATCGGCAAGATCGGCATACCCGATGATGTGCTGCTGGCACCCCGCCGGCATACCGATGAGGAGCGCGCGATCATGCGCGAGCATCCGGTACGCGGCGAACACATCTTCCTGGCCACCGGCCGCAGCGACGCCTTGCCGGTGGCGCGGCTGATCCGCGCCCATCACGAGGCCTTCGATGGCAGCGGCTACCCCGATGGGCTGCGCGGCGAATCCATCCCGCTGGGTGCGCGCATCGTCACCATCGCCGATGCCTACGATGCGATGACCAGCGTGCGCCCGTATCGCAATGCGATGGAGCATGAGGCCGCATTGCGGATCATCGACGAGCAGGCCGGCGGGCTGGTGGATCCGTACGTGCTGCAACGCTTCCATCGCATGCTGGAGCGGGAACCGGCGCTGGCCTGAGATCTTCCCGACGGTGAAACGACCCGCCTGTAGAGTCGACTGTTAGTCGACTGCTCTTCGTCCAGATCGCGAAAATCCCGCGCTGCGCGCGATAGTCGACTAACTGTCGACTCTACCAGCCGGCGCTGCGCTGCCGGCCTGGAAGACAAAAGGCCCGGCGTTCGCCGGGCCTTTCGCTCCACGCATCACGGGTGATCGATTACCAGATCACCACGCGCTTGTCGTCGGCGCGCACCATCGCATCACCCGCCTTGCACTGGAATGCAGCAGCGAACGAGGGCATGTTCGACGGCGCACCGTTGGCACGGAAATTGGCCGGCGCGTGCGGATCGGTGTTCAGGCGCACGCGCAGCTCGCCATCGGTGAAGTTGCGGCGCCACACGGTGGCCCAGTTCATGAAGAAGCGCTGGTCTTGGCTGTGGCCATCAACCTCGACATTGGCCTTCGGGTCTTCCTTCAGCGCCATCTGCAGCGCGTCGTAGGCCACGGTCAGGCCGCCCAGGTCGCCGATGTTCTCGCCCAGGGTCAGCTTGCCCTTCACGAACACGCCCGGCACCGACTCGTAGCCGTCGAACTGCGCGACCAGCTGGTCGGTACGCTCGGTGAAGGCCTTGCGGTCGGCGTCCGTCCACCAGTTGTCGAAGTTGCCGTTGGCGGCGAACTGGCTGCCCGAGTCGTCGTAGCCGTGCATCATCTCGTGGCCGATGACTGCACCGATGCCGCCGTAGTTCAGCGCCGGATCGGCCTTGGCGTCGAAGAACGGCGCCTGCAGGATCGCCGCCGGGAATACGATCTCGTTCTTGGTGGCGTTGTAGTACGCATTGACGGTCTGCGGCGTCATGCCCCACTCGGTCTTGTCCACCGGCTTGCCGATCTTGTCCAGCATGTAGCGGTAGTTGAACGCACGTGCTGCCTGCATGTTGCCCAGGTAGCTGTCGCCGTTGGTCTGCAGGCCCGCCCAGTCACGCCACTTGTCCGGGTAACCGATCTTCGGGGTGAAGCTGGCCCACTTTTCCAGCGCCTTCTTCCTGGTTTCTTCGCCCATCCACGGCAGCTGCTCCAGGCGCGCCTTCAGCGCCTGCGACAGGTTTTCCACCAGGTGCTGCATGGCGACCTTCGACTCGGCCGGGAACACGGCGTCGACGTACAGCTGGCCCAGGGCTTCACCCATGCCGCCGTTGACCGACTCCAGCACGCGCTTCCAGCGCGGCTGCATTTCCTTCTGGCCACGCAGGGTCGTGCCGTAGAAATCGAAGTTGGCCTTCTCGAACTGGCTGCTCAGGTATGGCGCGGCATCGTCGATGGTGTGGAAGCGCAGGTAGGCCTGCCAGGTGCTGGCGGGCACATCGGCCAGCATCTTGTCCATTTCACCGAAGAAGCCCGGCTGCGCCAGCGAGAACTTCTGCGCGGCCGGTACCTTCAGGGTGTCGAACAGCGCGGTCCAGCTGAAGTTCGGGGTCAGTTTGTCCGCGTCGGCGGCACTGAGCGGGTTGTAGCGCTTGGCCGGGTCACGCATTTCGATGCGTGACATCGAGGCCTTGGCCAGGCGGGTTTCGAAGGCCATCACGGCCTTGGCCTGCTCGGCGGCCTGCGCCGCGTCCACGCCGGACAGGGTCAGCACCTGCGCGATGTAGGCCACGTAGGCGTCGCGGATCTTGGCCTGCGCATCGTCGAAGTAATAACCCTTCTCCGGCAGGCCCAGGCCGCCCTGGCCAACATAGGCGATGACGTTGGCCGAATCCTTGTAGTCGGCATTGGCGAACAGCGAGAACAACACGCCCTTGCCTTCGGCCTGGCTGTCGCGCAGATACTGGGTGATGGCGGCGGTGTCGTTCAGCGCGGTGATCTTGTCCAGCTGCGGCTGCAGCGGCGCCAGGCCGGCGGCTTCGATCTTGGCCTCGTCGTTGCCGGTCTTCCAGATGTCACCGATCTTGGCTTCCACCGAACCGGCCTTGGCCTGGCTGGCGGCGGCCTGCTGCACCAGCGCGTGCTGCACTTCCAGCGAGCGCTCGCGCAGGATCTCGAAGCTGCCCCAGGTGGTCTGGTCTCCCGGCACCGGGTTGGCCTTCAGCCACTTGCTGTTGACGAAGCCATTGAGGTCGGTACAGGCCGAAATGGCCGGATCCAGGTCGGCGCTGTTGAGCGAGATCAGCGGCGTCTTGATCTGCGACAGGTCGAAGGCCGGCTTGGCGTCGGCACTGGCCGCCGGCGCGGTTTCGTTCTTGCCACACGCGGCCAGCGAGGCAGCGATGGCGATGGTCAGGCCCAGCGGGACCAGGTTGCGGACGTTCATGAGGCTCTCCTGCGGGTAATTTCACAGGGTAGCCGGGGGCGTGAGGTTGGGGACCGGCCAAAGGTCACAGCACGCGGCTTCTGTAGAGTCGAGCCATGCTCGACTGCTCTCCGTTCCGGGTTCATGCTACCTGCGGCAAAAGCCCAAAGCCGCCGAGCGTGGGCTCGGCTCTACAAAAGCGAAGGCCGGCTTGCGCCGGCCTTCTGCTTCTTACTTCGCCTTGCCCTGGTTGGCTACGGCTTCGGCGGCCTTGCGCGCCGCTTCCGGGTCGCCCAGGTAGCGGAACGACTGCACGGTCAGGTCATCGTTCAGTTCGAACAGCAGCGGGATGCCGGTCGGGATGTTCAGCTCGAGGATTTCCTCGCGCGAGACGTTGTTGAGGTACTTGTACAACGCACGCAGCGAGTTGCCGTGGGCGGTGACCAGTACGGTCTTGCCGTCCTTCAGCTGCGGTGCGATGGCGTCGTGCCAGTACGGCAGCACGCGGTCCAGGGTGGTGGCCAGCGATTCGGTGCCCGGCAGCGCGTTGCGGTCCAGGCCGGCGTAACGGCGGTCATGGATCGGGTGGCCCGGATCTTCCAGGTCCATCGGCGGCGGCGGGATGTCGTACGAACGACGCCAGACCTTGACCTGCTCTTCGCCGTGCTTGGCCGCGGTCTCGGCCTTGTCCAGCCCCTGCAGGCCGCCGTAGTGCCGCTCGTTGAGGCGCCAGGACTTGTTCACCGGCAGCCAGTCCTGCTCCAGCTCGGCCAGCGCACCCTGCAGGGTGTGGATGGCGCGCTTGAGCACGGAGGTGTGCGCAACGTCGAACTGCAGGCCTTCATCGCGCATCAGGCGGCCGGCGGCGGCCGCTTCGCGACGCCCCTGCTCGGTCAGGTCGACATCGACCCAGCCGGTGAAGCGGTTGTCCAGGTTCCACTGGCTCTGGCCATGGCGCAACAGTACGAGTCTACGGGTCACTGCAGGGTCTCCAACGCGAGGAAAGGCAGGCCGCCATTGTAGCCCGGCCGCCGCTCACCGGGCCGTGGCGCCGCCCGTGCGATGCTGTGACCCATGAATACGGTGATCGACCCCGGACGCTGGGAAGGCAGCGTCGCTGCCGCCCGTGCGCAGCAGCTGCAACTGGCAGGCCGCGTGGAGCGCCAGGACCGCCTGCCACGCAACGTGCGCTGGCTGGCCGGGATGGATGTCGGCTTCGAGGACAACGGCGCCATCACCCGCGCCGCGGCGGTACTGCTGGATGCAAAGACGCTGCAGCCCGTGGCGCAGGAGATCGCGCGCATCCCCACGGTGATGCCCTATATCCCCGGCCTGCTCAGCTTCCGCGAGCTGCCGGCGCTGCTGGCCGCGCTGGCGCTGCTGCCGCGGGCACCGGACGTGGTGTTCGTCGATGGCCACGGCATCAGCCATCCGCGCCGGCTGGGCGTCGCCGCGCATCTGGGCGTGGTCACCGACCTGCCGAGCATCGGCGTGGCGAAATCGAATCTGGTGGGAAGGTTCGTCGAACCGGGCGCCGAAGCTGGTGCGCATACACCGCTGCTGGATGGCGACGAGCAACTGGGCTGGGTGCTGCGCAGCAAGGTGCGCTGCAAGCCGCTGTTCGTGGCCGGTGGCCATCGGGTCAGTGCCGATACCGCGCTGGGCTGGGTGCAGCGCACCCTGCGCGGCTACCGGTTGCCGGAGCCAACCCGGCTGGCGGATCGGCTGGCCTCGCGGCGGGACGAATAGCTGCGCCGGCCATCTCCCGGCGCGCGCGTCAATCGTCGATCAACGATGCACGTGGCCACGATGGCCCTGCGCGTCCTCGCCGTGGTCGTGGCCCTCATGGCCCTTGTGTCCGCCGCCGTTGGCCGGCGCCGGTTCGCCACAGGCTTCGCCGCAGTGGTCCGCCTCGATCTGCAGCGTCACGTGCTCGATACCGAAGTCATCATGCAGGCGACCGCCCAGCTCGCGGCGCAACGCATCGGCGTCGGTGCCGTCGCGCATCACAATGTGCGCGGTCAGCGCCGGCGTGCTGGAAGCCAGCGCCCACACGTGCAGGTCATGCACGTCCAGGACTGCGACGTGGCCGGACAGGCTGTCGCGCACCCTGGCCACGTCCATGCCCTTGGGCACGCCTTCCAGCAGTACGTTGATCGCCTCACGCATCAGCACGTAGGTACGCGGCAGCACCCACAGGCCGATCAGCACGGCCAGGATCGGGTCGATCGGTTTCCATCCGGTCCACTTGATCAACAATGCGCCCGCAATCACTGCCACCGAGCCGAGCATGTCGGCCCATACTTCCAGGTAGGCGCCCTTCACGTTGAGGCTCTCGCCACTGCCCGCCTGCAGCAGGCGCATCGAGATCAGGTTGATGACCAGGCCCGCAGCCGCGATCACCAGCATGCCGGAGGAGGCGATCTCCTGCGGCTGGCGGAAACGGCCGACCGCCTCCCACAGGATGTAGGCGGCGACCACGAACAGCATGGCACCGTTGATCATCGCGCCAAGCGCCTCCAGCCGTGCATAGCCGTAGGTGCGGCGCGCATCGGGTGGGCGCCGGCTCAGCCGCACCGCAACCAGCGCGATCATCAGCGCCAGCGCGTCGGTGGCCATGTGTGCCGCGTCGGACAGCAGCGCCAGGCTGTTGGTCCAGAACGCGCCCACCACCTCGACGACGAGGAAGGTGGAGGTCAGGCCGAGCGCCCACCACAAGGGTTTCTCGTGGCGGATCTGGGACGGCAGGTGATCGTGGTCGTGGCCCATGGCAACAGCTCCTTTGCGATGCGGTGCAGGCTACGCCGTGCTGGCGGGGGAGACTATTACGGTGTTTATAACATTGCGGGCTTGCAGCACCGGTGCCGCCGGGCAGGACCCGGCGGCCACGGCGGATTCGCACTTGCGTATGCTCAGAACCCGAAGCGCAGGCTGGCCCAGTAGGCGCGGCCGGGCTCGTTGTAGGTCGCCGCGCCGGCATCGCTGCTGTTGGCCTCGCGGAACAGGCGCTTGTCGGCCAGGTTGTTGACGCCGAAGCCGAAGCTGACCGTCTCGGTCACCCTGTAGCGGGCGCTCACGCCCCAGATGTTGTAGGCACCCCGGTCCTGCAGCGCGATCGAGGGATCGCAGCTGCCGGTGCAGCGCGGATCATTGTTGATGTTGGTGGTGGCCGGTTCCTGCTTGCCGTAGAACGTGCCGGTCAGCAGCAGCGACAGCCTGTCGGTGGCCTGCCAGTCCAGCATGGTGTTGATCGTGTACTTCGGAATCACCGACAGCGGCTGGCGCGTGGTCTTGTTCTCGTTTTCCACCATGTAGGTGAAGTTGTTGCTCCACTTCAGGCGGTTGCCCTGCTCGCCCAGCAGCGGAATGACCAGGTTGCCTTCCAGCCCCTGCACGATCGCCTTCGGCGCGTTCTCCCAGCGGAAGATGCGGCCCTTGGTGTCGGCGGTCAGCCCGATCTGGGTGTAGCCGGCCTGGATCTTGTCCTTGTAGTCGTTGTGGAAGTAGGTCAACGACGCCTGCCAGCCGCTCTGCGGTGCCCACTCGATGCCCAGTTCCTTGTTCAGGCTGGTTTCCGCCTTCAGGTCCGCGTTGCCGCGCATGTAGCAACCGGCGCCCAGGCTCGGCAGCGCATTGGGGCAGCCGTTGCCGCGGGTGTAGTAGAGATAGTCCGGATTCGACTGGTACAGGTTCGGCGCCTTGAACGCGCGGGCAATGCCGCCCTTCACCACCCAGTCGCTGTTGATCCGGAACTGCGCGTTGAGGCTGGGGCTGGTGTTGTTGCCGAACTGGCTGTGGTGGTCGAAGCGCAGGCCCGGGGTAACGATCCAGCGCTCGCCCAGGTAGATGTTGTCTTCCACGAACACCGCGGTGGTCTGCGCATCGGCCTTGCCGCGCCCGCGATCGGCCGACAGCCCCGGGATGCCGCCGCCGCTGCTGCTGGACTGGCTCATCGAATACGGGTCGGTCAGGCGGCTGTCCAGGTATTCAAAGCCCAGCGTCCAGATGTTCTCGGCGCCGCCCAGCGTGGTCGGGAAACTCACTTCGCCATCCAGCTGGTAGTTGCGCAGGCGCGAGGTCGACCAGTCGGTGCCGTTGAAGCTGCCTTCCGGGCCACCGGCCAGGCCTTCGTTGATGCGCGAGTTGTTCACCGCTTCCACCGCGGCGGTCACCCGCGAGGTCACGTCGCCCCAGCGACCGCGATGGGTGATCGCGCCGGTGTTGCGGTACATGCGGTTGGTTTCCGCTTGGCCTTCGGCCAGTGCCGCCAGGTCGACACCGGTCGAGGTACCGGTGGTGCTGACCGCGCGGTCACCGGCATAGATGTTGCCCTGGCGGCTGGTGCCGGCTTCGAACTCCACCACCTGGTTGGCGGTCACGTCCCAGCGCAGCAGCGCGTTGACGTCGCGGTTCTTGACGCCCTCGCGGCCAGCTGGCGGCACTGCGTTTGGGTTGGTGGCGTACTGGCGGTTGAGGTCCAGTGAGTCGGCGTCGGTCTTGTTGAGGTTGCCGTACAGGCGGAACGACAGGGTGTCGGTCATCGGCCCACTCAACTGCAGGCCGACACGCTCGCTGCCACCTTCGGCACTGTGCTCGGGCACCAGGCCATACAGGTCGACCGCACCGGTCAGGTCGCCGGTCGGGCGCTTGGTGATGATGTTGACCACGCCGCCGGACGCACCGGAGCCATAGCGCGCCGCCGCCGGGCCGCGCAGTACTTCGATGCGCTCGATCATTTCCGCTGGCACCCAGTTGGTGTCACCGCGGGTATTGCGCTCACCGCTGCGGCCCATGCGCACGGCATCACGCGCACCGATGCGCTTGCCGTCGACCAGGATCAGGGTGTTCTCCGGGCCCATGCCACGCAGGTCGATCTGGCGGTTGTTGCCGTACTGGCCCGAGGCGCTGTTGCCGGTGAGGTTGACGCCCGGCATGGTGCGCAGCAGTTCGGCGATGTCGTTGGCCGGCGGGCGCTTGGCGATGTCCTCGGCGGTGATGGTCGAGGTACCCAACGCCTGGCGGGCAATCTGCGAGGCGGTGACATGCACCGTGTCGATATCGGTGGCGTCGGTTTCAGCCTGGGCGGTCAGGGCGCTGCCCGCCAGCAGGGCGGCAACGGCAAGCGCCAGCGGGCGCGGCGAAAGGACAACGGCAGGAGACATGATCTGGACCTTCTGGCAGGGCAACGGGGCCTCTGGCAAAGGGCTTGAGGCAACGACGAGGGGGAGGCGGAGCGTCGCTGCAGTCGCCTGCGGCCCGATCCGTGCGCGCATTCTCCCATCAATGCGAGTGATTCTCAAATGCGTTCACTCATTGCCGCAGTGGCGCCGATGTGCTTTGCGCACCGTGCAACCCTGCATCGCGCTTAAACTGGCCGGCTTACCCGCCATCAACCGCACGCCACCACGGCCGATACCCGTGGTTTGGCGTACGCAGTCAGAGATCGACGTGGAACCACCTCAACTGGACGATGCCAGCCAGCCGCTGGCCGAGGCCTGGCAGCACTGCCTGCAGCAGGCCGGGCCGGCCGCCACCGCGCTGCTGCGCGATGCCGCCGCCGATGCACCACCGGCGCTGGCCCAACGCTTCTACGAAGTGCTGCTGCAGGACGCGCGTGCACGCCGCTTCCTGTCCCATGACCAGGTCAAGCAGCGCCTGCAGCCGGCCATGCAGCGCTGGCTGATGCAGCTGCTGACCACCGATGCCGACGGCATTGCCGGCACCGTTGCCTCGCAACGGGTGATCGGTGATGTGCATGCACGGGTCGGTATTCCGGTCGACCTGGTCACCCGCGGCGCACGCGTGCTCAAGCACGAACTGTTCGTGCGCCTGCGCGACGACGCCCCCGACAGCGCCACCGCGTTCGCCGCCATCGACTGCCTCAGCGCGATCATGGACATCGCCATGGAAGGCATGACCCTGGCCTACACCCATGCGCGCGAGCGCTCCACCCGGGCCGATGCTGCCTACCGGCTGTTTTCGCTGGTGCAGAATGTCAGCACCGAACGCGAGCGCCAGCGTGCACTGCTGCTGGACTGGGAAAACGCCCTGCTCTACGCACTCGCCGGCCACGTGCAGGTCGGCGAAAGCGCCAGCCTGGCGACCTCGGAATTCGGCCTGTGGTTCACCCACAAGGGCATCCCCAGCTTCGGCGAGAGCAGCGAAACCCAGCAGGTCGGCCAGCTGATGGCCCGCATCGACGGCAACCTGCAGCGGGCAAGCAGTGACACCCCGGCGCAACGACTGGCGGTGCTGCCGGCCATTCGCGAGGACCTGGCCGCCATCCGTACCCTGATGACGCTGTTGTTCGAACGCATCGGTGAACTGGATGCCGGCAGCGATGCCCTGACCAACCTGCTCAACCGCCGCTTCCTGCCTACCGTGCTGCGCAGGGAGATCGAGCTGGCCACGCGCAATCGCACGCCGTTCTCGCTGCTGCTGCTCGACCTGGATCACTTCAAGGCGATCAACGACGGCCACGGCCACGATGCCGGCGACCGCGCGTTGCAGCATGTGGCCGGCCTGCTCGGCCAGCTCACGCGCGGCAGTGACTACCTGTTCCGCTACGGCGGCGAAGAGTTCGTGGTGGTGCTGGTCGCAGCCAGCGAATCGCAGGCTGAGGTGATTGCCGAAAGCCTGCGGCGGCAGATTGCGCGGTCGCCGGTGGTGCTGGCCAACGGGCAGGTGCTGGAACTGACCGCCAGCATCGGCGTAGCCGGCCACGACGGGCACCCCGACTACGAACGCCTGATGTCGCGCGCCGATGCCGCGATGTACGCGGCCAAGCGCGGCGGCCGCAACCGTGTGGTGGTGGCCAGCGATGCGTTGCAGGACGCGCCGGGGCGGCGTGCATTGCAGCGCTGAACCGGCGGAAATGAAGAATCCCGGCGATGGTAGCGTCGACTGCTAGTCGACTATCGCGCGCAGCGCGGGGTTTCCCGGGTCCAAAGGAAGAGCAGTCGACCAGCGGTCGACTCTACCGGCAGCCGACGCTACCGGTTCGTGCGCCCGCCGATACCTTGAGCGCTGCCGCCCACCACAGCAGCGCCAGCAAGGCGATGCCCGCGCCCAGCAGGCACACCGCCAGCCAGCCGTGACGGGCCTGCATCCAGGTTCCGGCCGCCGCACCGGCACCGCTGCCCATCGCATAGAACAACATGTACAGCGCCACCAGGCGACCGTGCTGTTCCGCCGGTGCACGCAGCAGCAGGGCCTGATTGGCGACGTGGAGCGCCTGTCCGCCCAGATCCAGAACCACCACGCCCAGCAACAACAGCACCAGCGAACGCGGCAAGCCCAGCAGTGGCCACCAGGCAACCAGCATCAACATCAACGCGCCGACGCTGACCCGATGCGTGAAGCCGCGATCCATCCAATGCCCGACCCGCGCCGCCAGCAGCGCCCCTACCACGCCCGCCAGGCCCAGTGCACCGATGGCCGCGGTCGACCAGTGCAACGGCGGAGCCGACAGCGGCAGCGGTACCGCCGCCCAGAACACATTGAGCCCGGCAAACAGCAACAGCGCCAACGGACCGCGCTCACGCAGGGTCCGGTCGTTGCGCAGCATGCCCAGCATCGAATCCAGCAGTTCGCGCCAGCGCGGGGGAACCACCGGCACCGGCACGGCGGGCAGGCGCTGCCACAACAGCGCCGCCAAGGCCACCATCACCATCGCCGACAGCAGATAGACCGCGCGCCAGCCCAGCGCAGACGCGATTGCCCCCGATAGCACACGCGCGAGCAGCAGGCCGATGAACACCCCACCCTGCACGGCGCCCACCACGCGCCCCCGCTGCTCGGGCGGTGCCAGCGTGGCTGTGTAGGCGATCAGTCCTTGGGTCAGCGCCGTGCCCAGCAAACCGGCCAGCAGCATGCCCGACAACAACCAGACTGCCGTGCGTGCCGCGGCAAGCCACAGCAACGCCAGCACCAGTGCCACCAACTGCAACCGCAGCAGGCGTCGACGGTCACCACGATCGGCCAGCGGCAGCAGGCCCAGCAGCGCCAGCACGCTGCCGGCCTGGGTGGCAGACACCACCGCACCCGCCACCGCCCGGTCCAGCGCGAAGGCGCGCGCGAGCTGGTCCAGCAGCGGCTGCGCGTAGTAGACGTTGGCGACGCTGGCGCCGGCGGCGACCGCGAGCAGGACCAGCAGGGAGCGGGGTGTCGGGGCGAGGCTCATCATGTAGTTGCAATTTGAAACTTGATGCAGGCTAGCGGCATTGGTTTTAAACTGCAACCACCTTCTGCGGAACCTGCCATGCACGCCGACAGCCCCTGCCCCGTCGCCCGCAGCGCCGACCTGCTCGGTGACCGCTGGGCGTTGCTGGTGATCCGCGATGCTTTCGATGGCATCACCCGCTTCGGCGACTTCCAGCGCAGCCTCGGCGCCGCGCGCAACATCCTCAGCGACCGCCTGCGCCGGCTGGTCGAGGCGGGCATCCTGCAGCTGCAGCCGGCCTCCGATGGTTCGGCCTACCAGCAATACGTGCTCACCGCCGCCGGCCAGGAGCTGTTCCCGCTGCTGGTCGCGCTGCGCCAGTGGGGCGAACGCCATCGCTTCGGCGCTGGCGAAGCCCACTCTTCCCTGGTCCAGCGTGACAACGGCTCAACCGTGCCCTACATGCAACCGCTGGACACCCACGGACAGCCACTGCCGGCGCACGCTACCGTGGTGCGCAAGCTGTAAACGGCGCCCCCCCGAATGGGGGACTCGACAGGGTCACCGGTGTCAAATAGCATTCAATTGCAATTGCACACGGTTCTCATTGACATCGGCGATGCCCGCTCCTACCTCTCCTTCTGCTGCCGGCGCTGCGCCGGCCAAGCGCGTGGCGCGCGGTAACGGTCATGGCCTGCTGTGGGCGCGCGGGCTGCTGGCGCTGCTGGGCGGTTACGCCGTGGCTGCCTGCTGGGCCGCCGCACTGGCGCGTCTGCTGCCGGGCGCCAAGGCCGATGCCACCCTGGTGGCGACCATGGCCGCGTTCGTGGTCTACGCACTGGCCGCCATCTGGGCCTACGCCGCGCGCAGCACCCTGCGTGCCGCTGTGGGCCTGCTGGCCGCGGGCGCCCTCGCTGCACTGATCGCCTGGCTGCTGCGCGGGAACTACGCATGAGCAGCGCCGACAACCTGGGCGGCATCCGCCAATCGCAATCGGTGCTGCACACCTGGTCGGGCCTGGTGGTCGGCTGGGTGCTGTTCCTGATTTTCATTGCCGGTACCGCATCGTACTGGAAGGAAGAACTGACCCGCTGGATGCAGCCGGAAATCGGCCTGCCCGCCGAGGCCACGACCGCCGTCACCCAAGCCCAGCAGTTCCTGGCCCACACTGCACCGGACGCGCAGCGCTGGAGCATCGAACTGCCCGATTCGCGCAGCAGTGCCACCACCGTCAGTTGGCAGGCGAAGGGCGAAAAGGAACGCCGGCGTGGCCAGCGCAATCCCAACCAAGCCACCCTGGATGCCAACGGCACCCCGGTGCAGGTGCGCGAGACACGCGGTGGCAACTTCTTCTATCGCCTGCATTTCGATCTGCACTACGTACCGGTGTTGTGGGCGCGCTGGTTCATCAGTGCCTGTTCCATGCTGATGCTGGTGGCGATCATCAGCGGGGTCATCACCCACAAGAAGATCTTCACCGACTTCTTCACCTTCCGCCGCGGCAAGGGCCAACGCACCTGGCTGGACGGCCACAACGCGCTGGCGGTGCTGTCGCTGCCGTTCCACCTGATGATCACCTACACCGGCCTGATCACCCTGATGACGCTGTACATGCCGTGGGCGGTGGACGCGAACTACCCCGGTGGACGCGATGCGTTCTTCGCCGAACTGTTCCCGCGCGCGGAAAAGGTCGAACCCAGTGGCGTAGCCGCTGCGCCGCCCGCACTGGCCCAGGTCCTGCGCCGTGCGGAATTGCAGTGGGGCGGTGGCCATGCCGCGTCGCTGCAGATCGACCAGCCAGGCGATGCGTCGATGCGCATTGCCGTGCGCCGCCAGCAGGCCGACCAGATTGCCGGGGCCAACGACACCCTCACCTTCGACGCGCGCGGCGAACTGCTCGATGCTGCCCCGCCGCGCTCGGCCGCCGTGGTCACCCGCGACGGCATGATCGGACTACACGCGGCACGTTTCGCGCCCACCACGATGCGCTGCCTGTTCTTCCTGTCCGGCGTGGCCGGCACGCTGATGGTCGCCACCGGGCTGGTGTTGTGGACGGTGAAGCGCCGCACCCAGTTGCCCGACCCCGCGCGTCCGCATCTGGGTTTCCGCATCGTGGAACGCCTGAACATCGGCTTCGTCAGCGGCCTGCCGGTCGCCATGCTGGCCTTCCTGTGGGGCAACCGCCTGCTGCCGGTGGAGCTGGCCAACCGCAGCGATGCCGAAGTGAAGGTGTTCTTCTACGCGTGGGCGGCCTGCCTGCTGCACGCGCTATTCCGTCCGGCCCGTCGCGGCTGGGTGGAACAACTGGCATTGGCCGGCGTGTTGGCGCTGGGCCTGCCGCTGTACAACCTGGCGGCCTGGCAGGGGGGCGCGGTCACTGCGCTGGCCAACGGTGATGGCGCCCGGGCCGGCATCGACATCGGCCTGCTGCTGATCGGCGCCAGCCTGTTGTGGGCAGCGCGCAAGGTGCATCGTTTCGTGCCGGCGCAACGCAAGCCACGTGCCGCACGCGCCGCCCCGGCTGCCGAGGCCAGCGCATGAGCGCGCTCGCCCTGCTGCTGGCGACCGTCGGCTTCGTATGTCTGGCGTTGGCGATGGAACGCCACCATCGCGACGTCACCGGTCATGCCCCCGCCGCGCCGCGCCGCCGCCTGCTGCGCCTGCTGGGCGCGGCCGCGCTGGCGGCCAGCCTGGCACCGAGCATCGCGGCTTGGGGCGTTGCCCAGGGCTTCGTGGGCTGGTGTGGCGTGCTCGCCGCAGGCGCCGGGGCCATGGTGCTCTGGCTCAGTTTCCGCAGCCCGGCCAAGCCGGCGCCACGCCCGTCTTCCCGTTCCTGAACTAGAAAGGTCATTGCATGAAGCACACGCACTCTGGCGCCCTGCGCCGGAACGCCCTCGCCTTGTCGCTCGCCTGCGCCGCCGCGCCGGTATTTGCCCAGGACAGTGCGCCGACCACCACCGAACTGGACCGGGTGATGGTGACCCAGCGCACCGAGGGCTACCAGGTCTATGGCACCAACACCGCCACCAAGCTGCCGCTGACCCTGCGCGAGACCCCGCAGTCGCTGACCGTGTTCACCCGCCAGCGCATCGAGGATTTCAACCTCATCACGATCTCCGAGGTGCTGCAGCAGACGCCCGGCGTGACCATCCAGTCGTATGACAGCAACCGCACGCTGTTCAATGCGCGCGGCTTTGCCATCAACAACTTCATGTTCGATGGCATTCCCACCAACTACACCACCGGTGCCGGCGGCAACTCGATCCTCAGCGACACCTCCATCTACGAGCGCATTGAAGTGGTGCGCGGTGCCAGCGGCCTGGTCACCGGCTCGGGTAACCCGTCGGCCACGGTGAACATGGTGCGCAAGCGCCCGACCGAAACCTTCCAGGCCAGCACCAGCCTCAGCGCCGGTTCGTGGGATTACAAGCGTGCCGAAGTGGATGTGTCCGGCCCGCTCAGCAAGAGTGGCCGCGTACGCGGGCGTTTCGTCGGCGCCTACACCGACAAGGAAAGCTGGGTACGTTTCCAGCATGACAAGTCGCCCAGCCTGTACGGGGTGATCGAAGCCGACCTGACCGACAGCACCCGCCTGCGTGCTGGCATCGATTACCTGAAGACCGGTTCCGATGGCGGCGCCTGGAGCGCCTCGCCGCTGTACTTCCGCGATGGCAGCCGCGCGCACATGCCGCGTTCCTACAGCGCCGCAGCGCGCTGGAACGAGTGGAACCGCGAAAGCACCAACTACTTCGCCACCCTGGAACAGCAGTTCGGCGCCGGCTGGAGTGGCCGCCTGGCGTACAACCACCGCGCCACCGATACCGATTCGCTGCTGCTGGCCGGCTCCAACACCGGCAACTGGGCCGACCCGGTCACCGGTCTGGGCCTGCGCATTGCCGATACCTATTCGGTGTCGGAAACCCGCGAGGATGCCTTCGACCTGTACGCGTCCGGTCCGTTCCAGCTGATCGGCCGTTCGCACGAGCTGGTGGTGGGCATCAACCACTACGACCGTGACCTGGACACCATCCGCGCCGGCATCACCTCGCGCCCGTACAACGTGGCCGCCTTCCCCAGCATCTTCAGCTGGGACGGCAACATCGGCAAGCCGACCACGTACAACTACGGCATCCCGTCCAGCACGGTGAACACCACCGAGACCGGCTACTACGCCGCCGTGCGCCTGAACCCGATCGATCCGCTGAAGATCATCGCCGGCGCGCGCTATTCCGATTACCGCACCACCACCGACAACTACAACACCGACGGCGTGTTCACCAGCCGCAGCGCGCGCACCACCGCCCATGAGCTGACCCCATACGTGGGCGTGCTGTATGATCTGAGCAGCACCATCACCGCCTTTGCCAGCTATTCGGACGTGTTCCAGGCCACCGCGCGGCGCGACATCAACAACCAGCTGCTGGCCCCCACCACCGGTGGCAACTACGAGTACGGCCTGAAGGCCGACTTCTTCGGCGGCCGCCTGTACGCGGCGTTGAACGGCTTCTACATGAAGCAGGACAACGTGGCCGAGCTGGACCCGAACGGTGGCGAGATCAAGCTGCCCGATGGCAGTTCGCCGTACATCGCCAGCCGTGGCATTACCACCCAGGGCGGTGAGTTCGAAGTCTCCGGTTCGATCAACGACCACTGGAGCATGACCGGCGGCTACACCTACAGCTACAGCAGCAACCCCGATGGCAGCCGCTTCGCCAGCACCAGCCCGATGCACCTGGCCCGCTTCAATACCACCTGGACCCATGGCCAGTGGACGCTGGGCGGCGGTGTCAGCGTGCAGAGCGAGATCTACCAGATGCAGCCCATTCCCACCGGCCGCTTCACCGCCAGCGGTGCGCCGGTCACGGCCACCGGTCGGATGAGCCAGGGCGGCTACGTGCTGTTCGATCTGATGGGCCGCTACCGCATCAACGACAACCTGAGCGTGGGCGTGACGGTCACCAACCTGTTTGACAAGGTCTACTACCGAAACGTCGGCTTCTTCAACTCCGGCTATTGGGGCGAACCGCGCCGCGTGCTGTTCAACCTGCGCGCGAAGTTCTGAGCCGACGGCCGCATGCCGGACCGACCGGAACGGCAATGCGGCTGGCGCAGCGACGGCGTAGCATCAAGGGCGGGCCTTCGGGCCTGCCTCTTCATTGCCCGCCAAGGAAACATCCCATGCCGCATCGCGCCCTGTTCCGCCTTGCCCGCCTGCTGCCGCTGGCCCTGCTGGCCTGTGCCGCTGGAGCCACGCAGGCCCGCGAGGTCGCCGCGCCTGCTGACCATGTACAGGCCGATGGCCCGTACGTGTTCCGCGACGGCAAGCAGCTGAAGGCGAAATGGATCTGCGCGGACAAGGTCGAATCGCGCACGCTTGCCTCCGGGGCAACAGGGACCGATATCGCACCGCGCTGCGGCTACGAACACACCGTGCATGTGGCTGCGCCGAATGCAGCCTCGGTCTCGGTGCTGCCGGCCACACCGCGCATCGTCGCGCTGTCCGACATCCACGGCCAGTATGGGCTGCTGGTGCGCCTGCTGCGTGCCCATCACGTGATCGACGCGCAGGATCGCTGGGCGCTGGGCAAGGACACGCTGGTCATCGCCGGCGACGTGTTCGACCGCGGCCCGCAGGTGACCGAGGCGTTCTGGCTGCTCTACGGCCTGCAGCAGCAGGCGGCCGCCGCCGGTGGCGCCGTGCACTTCGTGCTCGGCAACCACGAAACCATGGTGCTGTATGACGACCTGCGCTACGTCAACCCGAAGTACCTGCGCAGCGCCCAGCTGCTGGGCCGCAGCTACCCGCAGCTGTATGGCGCCGACTCGGTGATCGGGCAGTGGCTGCGCACCCGACCGGTGCTGCTGAAGATCGGCGATACCCTGTTCCTGCACGGCGGCATCTCGCCCGAGGCGGTGCAGCTAGCGCTGGACCCGGCACGCACCAACGCGGCCTATCAGGCCTCGCTGGGCCTGCCCAGGGCCGAAGTGAAGGCCGACCCGGCCACCGCACCGCTGTATGGCGGCAAGACCAGCCCGATCTGGTACCGCGGCTATTTCGATGGCCGCCTCGACACCGCGGGTGTGCAGGCCGTGCTCGACCGCCTGCAGCTCAAGCGCATCGTGGTCGGCCATACCTCGATGCCACACGTCAGCAGCTTCCACGGCGACCGCGTGATCGCCATCGACAGCAGCATCAAGAACGGCGAGAACGGCGAACTGCTGTTCATCGAGGAGGGCAAGCTCAGCCGTGGCCTGCTGGATGGCTCCCGGTTGCCGCTGGCGCGGGGTGAGCCGGGGCTGCAGGACTGAATGGAGGGACAGCGTGACGGCGCCGGGAGGTGCCGGCGCGCTCCACCTTCACCCGGTTTGCGGCTACCCTTCGGCAGCCGAGAGGCCCACCCCGCCCAGCCGGTGGGCCTGACCGTTACAGGAGCCCCCGCGCATGCGCGTTCTGATTGCTGAAGACGACCCGGACATCGCCTCCGGCCTGTGCGCCTCGCTGCGCCGGCAGGGGCACGTGGTCGACCACGTCGACAACGGTGCGCACGCCGATGCAGCACTGGGCTCGACCCAGTACGCACTGCTGGTGCTGGACCTGGGGCTGCCGCAACTGGATGGCCGCGACGTGCTGCAACGACTGCGCCAGCGTGGCGATGGCCTGGCGGTGCTGGTGGTGACCGCGCGTGACGGCCTGGCCGAGCGGGTGCGCGTGCTCGACCTCGGTGCCGACGACTACCTGGTCAAGCCGTTCGCACTGGACGAATTCGAAGCCCGCGTGCGTGCACAGCTGCGCCGGGTCACCAGCAATGGCAATCCGGACCTGCGCATCGGCCGCTTGCGCCTGGACCTGGCCGGGCACCGCGTATGGATCGACGACCAATCACTTGAACTGACCGCACGCGAGTTCGGGCTGCTGTCGGCGCTGGCGGTGCGTGCAGAGCGCATCGTGTCACGCGCGCAGCTGGTGGAAGCGCTGTGCGACTGGGGCCAGGACCTGACCGACAACGGCCTGGACATCGCCCTGCACCGCCTGCGCCGCAAGCTGCAGCCGGGCGGCATGGGCATCCGCACCGTGCGTGGGCTGGGCTACATGCTGGAAGACGCACAGGACGACAGCGCCCCGTGATCAGCGGCCCCCCCAGCCTGCGACGGCGCCTGCTCGCCTTCCTGGCGTTGCCGATGCTTGGCCTGCTCACCTTCAATACGATCCTGGCCTATTACGTTGCGCTGGACTATTCCAACCGCATCCACGACCGCAACCTGATCGACGACACGCACTCGTTCGCACAGATGCTGAGCACCATGCCGGTGACCAGCGACCTGTCTCCGCAGGCGCGCTTCCTGATCGAGTACGAGCCCGACGGCCATCGCTATTTCAACGTGGACAGCAGCCGCCAGGGGACACTCAGCGGCAATGCGGATTTCAGTGCCTACGCGCCTTCGCAGGAATGCACCGGCGTGGACCCCACCCTGTACGATGGCATTCTCAACGGCCAGCCGGTGCGCATGGCCACCGTCTGCACGCGTGCGATGAACGATCCGCAGGACCAACTGGCGGTGACCGTGGCCGAAAGCATGGCCGAACGACGCCAGCGCGCGCGCGAGATCCTGATGATCATCATCCCGCTGATGACCATGCTGGCGCTGGGCACTGCCGCGCTGGTCTGGTTCGGGGTGACCCATGGCCTGCGCATCCTGACCCCGCTGAGGACCCGCCTCGCGCAGCGCCGCGGCGAACTGGCGCCGATCTCCGACGCCGACGTGCCGGAGGAAATCCAGCCACTGATCAGCACCATCGACGATCTGTTTGCCCGCCAGGCGGAAATGATCACCCTGCAGAACCGGTTCATCGCCGACGCTGCGCACCAGCTTCGCTCGCCGTTGGCCGGCATGGCCCTGCACGTGGACCAGGCACTGGCGCATGGCGACCCGGACACGGTGCGCGAGGCACTGCAGCACATCCGCCGGCTCAACCAGCGCACCGCGCGGGTCAGCACCCAGCTGCTGGCGCTGAGCCGGGCCCAGACCGTGCCGGAGACGGTGGAGGTACTGGACCTGTGCGAACGGGTGCCGCAGTGGGTCGGTACACGCGTGCCTGAAGCGATCCGCGATGGCATCGATCTGGGTTACCGCGGCAGCCCCCAGCCGCTGCGCGTGCTCGGCAACGGTGCCCAGCTGCAGGAAGCACTGGACAACCTGATCGACAATGCGCTGCGCTATGCCGGCCGCGATGCGACCGTCACCGTCGGCGTGCACGCGCTGGATGACAATGACGTCGAACTGTACGTGGAGGACAACGGGCCCGGCGTACCCGAGGACGTGATGCCGCGGCTGGGTGAGCGCTTCTTCCGCGCCCCCGGCACCACCGCCAGCGGCACCGGCCTGGGCCTGGCCATCGCCCACGAGGCGGTGGAGCACTTCGGCGGGCGCCTGACCTTCCTCAACCGCCCCGGCGGCGGACTCAAGGTCGCCATCACACTGCCGCTGCTGAAGGCCCCCTGACCCGGACCGGGGCGCTGAAAGGCTGGCGAAAATCGCGGTTGCGATCCTGACCCTCCCCACTGCCGTCCCGGAGCCGCCAGGTGACCGACTCGCACGACTTCTTCCTCCCCGGTGGCCCGCAGGGCGTGCTGCTGGTTCACGGCCTGACCGGTACCCCGGCGGAAATGCGCATGCTGGGCAAAGGGCTGAACAACGCCGGCTTCACCGTACACGGCGTGCAGCTGCCCGGCCATTGTGGCACCGTGGATGACCTGCTGGCGACCACCTGGGAACAGTGGTACCAGGGCGTGGAAGATGCGGCGGCAAGCCTGCGCGGCAAGGTCGACCAGCTGTTCGTCGGTGGCCTGTCGATGGGCGCGGTGCTGTCGCTGGCACTTGCTGCTCGACGACCGGACTGGGTGTCCGGCGTCGGCGTGTATGGCGCCACGTTCCGCTACGACGGCTGGAACATACCCGCTGTCGCCCGCCTCTCGTTCCTGCTGCCGTGGTTCAAGCGCTTCAACATCGGCCGCGACCGCATGTTCATGGAAGAACCGCCGTACGGCCTGCGCGACGAGCGCCTGCGTGCGCAGGTCAGCGCCGCCATGCTGTCCGGCGACAGCGCGGCGGCAGGCCTTCCGGGCAATCCCTGGCACGCGCTGGCCGAGATGCGTGCGCTGAGCAACTGGACCCGCCGCCACCTGCACCAGGTCACCGCCCCGTGCCTGGTGATGCACGCCCGCGAAGACGACGTGGCCAGCATGGGCAATGCCGAACTGGTGATGTCGCGGGTCAGTGGCCCGAAGGAACTGGTGGTGCTGGAGGACAGCTACCACATGATCACGATCGACCGCGAACGCCGCGAGGTGATCCGCCGCAGCGCGCGCTTCTTCACCGGGATCGGTGAACGCAGCGGCGTCCTCAAGGCGGTGGCCTGAGATGGGGGCACTTGCCACGCTGCTGTGGCTGGCCAATGTCGTGCTCGATACCGGTGGCCAGCTCGCCTTCAAGGCCGCCGCCAGCGACCCGCAGGAGGGCGAGGGACTGCAGCGCTGGAAGCACATGCTCAGCCGCCCCTGGCTGTGGATCGGCATCGCCTGTTACGTGCTTGAGTTCGTCGCCTGGATCGCCTTCCTGTCACTGGTTCCGCTGTCCAAGGGCGTGCTGCTGGGCTCGATCAACATCGTGGCGCTGATGATCGCCGGCCGCATCCTGTTCCGCGAGAAGCTCACGCCATTGCGGGTGACCGGGATGCTGCTGGTCACAGCAGGCGTGGCGGTGGTGGGGGCCGGCTCATGAGGCGCCTGTATGTGATCGGTTTTCCGCTGCTGATGGCCTTCGACACCCTGGCCCAGCTGTGCTTCAAGTACGCCGGTGAGGCGGCCCTGCCGGTCGAGGCCAACACCGCCTGGCTGCTGCGCGTGCTGTCGCAGCCCTGGGTGTACGGCGCCATCCTCGGCTACGTCGGCGCGTTCTTCACCTGGATGAGCCTGCTGCGGCATGCGCCGATCGGCCCCGCATTCGCGGCCTCGCACCTGGAGGTGATCAGCGTACTGCTGCTCTCGGCGTGGCTGCTGAAAGAGCCGCTCACCCTGCACCACCTGGTCGGTGCGGTGCTGATCGTGGCCGGCATCGTCTGCCTCGCCCGCGCGGAAGCGGACGACCCGCACAGTCCCACCGAAAACGCTTCGTGAGCGCGTTGCGATGAGCCTGTTCGCGCGCGAACTGCCACCGACCGCCGGCCTGCCGATGCAGGCCACCGATTTCCTTCCCGGTGGCGGTGACCTGCGCGGGATCCTGGCCAACCAGCTGGGCACACCGCCGCTGCAGCTGACCTGTTCCGGCACGCACGCGCTGCTGATCGCCCTGCGCACCCTGCGCAAGCGCGCGCCCAGGCGCGACACGGTGATCATGCCGGCCTACACCTGCCCGCTGGTGCCGATCGCGGTGCACAGCCTCGGCCTGCGCGTGCAGCTGTGCGATACCCGGCGCGGCCACTTCGACTTCGATCCCGGCCAGCTCGAACGGTTGGCCGATGCGCGTACGTTGGCCATCCTGCCGACCCACCTCGGCGGTCGCATCGCCGATGTCGAACGGGCCTGCGACATCGCCCACAGCGCCGGCGCCTGGGTCATCGAAGATGCCGCACAGGCGCTGGGCGCACGGGTGGGCAACAGCAGTGTCGGCCTGCGTGGCGACATCGGATTCTTCAGCCTGGCCGCCGGCAAGGGGCTGAGCCTGCACGAAGGCGGCCTGCTGGTCAGCCGCGATGACGAACTGCGCGCCGAACTGGCCGAGCATGCCGCCGAACAGGTGCGCTTCAACCTGCGCTGGGAGCTGCTTCGCAGTGTGCAGCTGCTTGGCCTTGCCGCCTGCTATCGCCCCTCGCTGCTGTCGCTGGTGTACGGCAATCCGCTGCGCAGCGCACTGCAGCGTGGCGATCTGGAAGACGCGGTCGGTGACATTTTCCCGCTGGACATACCGCAGCACCGGGTCAGTCGATGGCGACAGAACATCGGTGCCCATGCCGCGCGGCGATTGCCGGCGTTCCTGCAGGCCGGGCGCCTGCGCGCACTGCAGCTGCGCGTGCAGCTGGCACAACTGCCAGCGGTGGAGGTGGTCGATGGCCTGGCCGGTAGCGGCGGCACCTGGCCGATGCTGATGCTGCTGCTGCCCAGCCAGCGCGCGCGCGATGCCGCGCTGGACGACCTGTGGCCGCGCGGCCTCGGTGCCAGCCGCATGTTCATCCATGCCCTGCCCGACTACGCCTACCTGCGTGGCATCGTGCCGCAGGAGGACGTGCCCAATGCACGTGACTTCGCCGCACGCATGCTCACCCTTGGCAACAGCGCCTGGCAGACCCGTGAGGAGACGGACGAAATACTGCAGGTCCTGGCCCGCGCCTGACCCGCACGTGCGCCCGTGGCCTGCGCTCCGCGCATTCATCCATGTACTTTCCTGAACGCTTCCCCAGCCTGTCAAAAGCGCCTTTCAACAGGAAAGGAACGAGAAAGGCGGCCTGCCTACATTGAGCCTGCCCCGGCAATGTGCCGGACGCCTTTCTCATCGACGGACCTGCCCATGCACTGGAGCATCCTGTGTGACTTCGACGGCACCATCAGCCTCGAAGATGTCATCGACTCGCTGCTGGAAAAGTACGGCCAGCCGGGCTGGCAGGAACTGGAAGAACAGTGGAAGGCGGGAAAGATCGGCTCGCGTGAATGCATGCAGGGCCAGGTGCGGCTGCTGGAACTGGATCCGGCCACGCTTGATGCCCATCTGGACCAGGTGCAGATCGATCCAGGTTTCGTCGCCTTCGTCGCTCGCACCAAGCAGCTGGGCCTGCCACTGCGCATCGTCAGCGACGGCCTGGACTATGCGATCCATCGCATTCTCGCCAACCACGGCCTGGCGCAGCTGCCGGTGGTGGCCAACCACCTGCGCTGGTGCGATGACCACTGGGAACTGGAATCGCCCTACCAGGCCGAAGGCTGCCGCAGTGGCACCTGCAAATGCACCTGCGCCGCACAGGCGCGCGCCAACGAAGCACCGCGCGTGCTGATGATCGGCGACGGCAGTTCGGATTTCTGTGTATCCGAAGATGCCGACTTCGTGTTCGCCAAGCGCCGCCTGATCACCCATTGCACCCATGCCGGCATCGAGCATGCCGCCATCGACACCTTCCACGATGCAATCGCACTGCTGCCGCGCTTGCTCGATGGCAGCCTGCTGCAGCCACGTCGTCTCGACGCCAGCCCGCAGCCCGCCGCACTGCCCCTGCTGCTGGCCACCGCCTGAGCACTCCCTTCCAGGCGCGCTCCCCTGTTACCCCTTTCGAACGTCCTTCACGGAACCGAACTGCATGAACATTTTTGACAAGAACGCCGCCGCCGCTGCCTCCGATGCGCAGCTGCTGGCCGACGAAGCCCGCTACAGCTCCTTCGGCGATACCGTCCACTACGTCGATCCGCCGAAGATCTTCCAGCGCGGCGAAGGCAGCTACATGTTCGACGGCGCGGGCGTGCCCTACCTCGACCTGCAGATGTGGTACTCGGCGTGCAACTTCGGCTACAGCAACAAGCGCCTGAACGATGCACTGAAGGACCAGATCGACACCCTGCCGCAGGTCGCCAGCCAGTACCTGCACCCGACCCGCGTGCAGCTGGCCAAGACCATTGCCGTGGACATGCACGAGAAGTTCGGCCTCGACGGCCGCGTGCACTTCAACGTTGGCGGTGCGCAGGCCATTGAAGACTCGCTGAAGATCGTGCGCAACGCGCGCGGCGGCAAGAGCCTGATGTTCGCCTTCGAGGGCGGCTACCACGGCCGCACCCTGGGTGCGTCTTCGATCACCTCCAGCTACCGCTACCGCCGCCGCTACGGCCACTTCGGCGAGCGCGCGATGTTCATCCCGTTCCCGTACCCCTTCCGTCGCCCGAAGGGCATGACTCCGGACGAGTACTCCGACCACTGCGTGTGGCAGTTCGAGCGCCTGTTCGAAAGCGAGTACAACGGCGTGTGGGATCCCAAGGTCGGCCAGGCCGAGTACGCCGCGTTCTACGTCGAGCCGATCCAGGGCACCGGTGGCTACGTCATCCCGCCGCGCAACTTCTTCACCGGCCTCAAGCGCGTGCTGGACAAGTACGGCATCCTGATGGTCGTCGATGAAATCCAGATGGGCTTCTGGCGCACCGGCAAGCTGTGGTCGATCGAGCACTTCGGCGTGACCCCGGACGTGCTGGTGTTCGGCAAGGCGCTGACCAACGGCCTGAACCCGCTGTCGGGCCTGTGGGCGCGCGAAGAGCTGATCAACCCGACCGTGTTCCCGCCGGGCTCCACCCACTCCACCTTCAATTCCAACCCACTGGGCACCCGCCTGGGCCTGGAAGTGCTGAAGCTGGGCAAGGAAATGGATTACGAGCGCACCGTGCCGGAAAAGGGCGCGTACTTCCTCGACGGCCTGCGCGGCCTGCAGAAGCGCCACCCGGAAATCGGCGACGTCGACGGCCTGGGCCTGGCGCTGCGTGCGGAAATCTGCCAGGCCGACGGCTACACCCCGAACAAGGAGCTGCTGGACCGCATGGTCGACATCGGCCTGGCCGGTGACCTGCTGCACGACGGCAAGCGCATGGGCCTCGTGCTCGACGTGGGTGGCTGGTACAAGAACGTGATCACCTTCGCGCCGTCGCTGGACATCAGCTACGAAGAAATCGACCTGGCGATCACCCTGCTCGACCAGGCGCTGACCAAGGCCAAGGGCTGAGGTCGATGCGCTGCCGGTTCCCGTGCCGATGGAAATGACGTCACGCGCATCCAGCACCGCGCTGGAACCGGCCGCGCTGCTGGAGGGCTTCCTGGCCCACCCGCCGCTCGGATTCGAGGCGGGCCGCCTTCCCAGCGGCCTGCCGACCTTCCGTGCGCCGCTGGATCTGACCACCACGATGGACGACGAACTGCGCGGCAGGCTGCTCGGCCTGCCGCTGTCGCGCCTGTGGCGGCCTTGGATCACCTGGAAGACGCGCTTCGTCGGTGCCACCAGCACCGAGTACACCCCGTTGCCGGCGCACGTGGCGCCGGAGGCGCTGGCCGAGGACGTGACACGTCACGCGATCGGCGATACCCGGCTGCTGGTGGTCAAGGACCTGGCGATCGATTCACCGCTGCTGGACGACGCCGCCAACGCACACAGCGGCGCCTTCCTGCAGGCGCTGCTGACACGCGGCTTCGTCGAACTGGAAGGCATGCCGCTGGCCTGGGTGGCGATCGATTTCGATTCGCTCGACGACTATCTCGGCCGCCTGTCATCCTCGCGCCGCAAGAACATCCGTCGCAAGTTGCGTTCGCGCGATGACCTGCAGATCGATTGCATCGCCACCGGCAACCCGGCCCTGGCCGACCCGCAACTGCAGGCCGAACTGTACGCGCTGTACCTGGGCGTATACGCGCAGAGCGCGGTGCATTTCGACCAGCTCGACCTGCCCTATTTCCAGTACCTGCTGGCCGACAGCCAGGGCCAGGGACGGATGTTCCTGTACCGCCACCAGGGCCGGTTGATCGGCTGGAACCTGTGCTACGTGCATGCCGGCAAGCTGGTGGACAAGTACATCGGCCTGGCCTATCCGCAGTCGCGCGAGCACAACCTGTACGCGGTCAGCTGGATGCACAACCTCGAGTACGCGCTGCAGCACGGCCTGAGCCACTACGTGGCCGGCTGGACCGACTCGCGCATCAAGGCCGAACTGGGTGCGCGCTTCACCTCCACCCGGCACGCGATCCACGCGCGCTCCCCGCTGCTGCGCGCCGCCCTGCGCAAGCTGGCCCCGCACCTGCAGGGCGAACCTGATGGAGGCGGTTGAACGATGCCGTTGCGTTCCCCGCTGATCCTGGACCTGGACGGTGGCGTGCTGCCGCTGCCACAGGCACAGACCCTGGCCCTGCCGCAGTGGCATGACCCGCTGCGCTTTTCCTGCAGCAATGTCACCCTCGACCGTTTCGCCGCTGACGTGCTGGCACCACTGCCGGCCCAGCTCGGAACCGTCATGCTCGGCAGCGGCGACTTCCACCACCTGAGCCTGCCACTGCTGCGCCGCATGCATGGGCAGGCCCCGTTCCAGCTGGTGGTGCTGGACAACCATCCGGACAACATGCGGTTCCCGCTCGGCATGCACTGCGGCTCGTGGGTGAACGCCGCCAGCAAGCTGCCGCAGATCTCGCACATCCATGTGCTCGGCATCACTTCCAGCGACATCGGCCTCGGTCATGCCTGGGAGAACCACTGGCGACCGCTGATGGGTGGACGCCTGACGTACTGGTGCATGGACGTGGACGTGGGCTGGGGCCACCGCCTCGGCATGGGCCGTGCGTTCCGATGCTTCGAGCACCCGGAGGCACTGGTCGCCGCGTTCGCCGCCGAGCAGGCCGCATCCCCGCAGCCGACCTACCTGTCGATCGACAAGGATGTATTCGCCGAGGACGTTGCGCGCAGCAACTGGGACCAGGGCCGCTTCCAGCTGGAACACGCACTGGTGGTGATCGAAGCACTGCGCGCCGGTGGCCTGGTCGGCAGTGACATCACCGGCGAAGTCTCGCTGGCCAACTACCAGAGCCGCTTCAAGCGCTGGTTGTCGTCGCTGGATGGCCAACCGGACATCAGCGCCGATGATCTTCCCGTCTGGCAGGCGCGTCACCAGCAGGTCAACCGCGAGCTGCTGGCGGCAATCGCCGCCGCACCGACGGCCTGCTGACCGCGTCGGCAATGCCGGCCGTTGGCCGGCGTGGCTTCGGTAGTGCCGGCCGCTGGCCGGCAACCTCGTTGTTCCCGGGCTCACGGGAATGCCGGCCAGCGGCCGGCACTACACTGGGCTCCTGTCCCCAAGAGCCGCCGCCATGCCCCAGACCGTCATCCCGCAACTGCGCATGCGCCACGCCGACACCACCCTGCCGTTCTACGTGCAGGGGCTGGGTTTCGTGGTCGACTGGGAACACCGCTTCGAGTCCGGCTTCCCGCTGTTCGCCCAACTCACCCGGGACGGCCAGACGATCTTCCTCACCGAGCACAGCGGTGACTGCGAGGTAGGCGGCGCGGTGTACTTCATCGTCGACGACGTCGACAGCCTGTACCGCGCCTTCAGCGCCGCCAACGTGCCGATCGAGCAGCCACCGCATGACACCGACTGGGGCAGCCGCGAAATGCTGCTGCGCGACCCCGACGGCAACCGCCTGCGCTTTGCCACCCACCTGGACTGAACAACGTGGGCTTGAGGCGGATATACGAAACATATACGCTTCGTATATTCCCACTCCAGGACCGCCGATGGGCATCGTCAACATCGATGACACCCTGCACGACCAGCTGCGCCGTGCCTGCACCGTCTCCAGCCGCTCGATCAACGCCCAGGCCAACTTCTGGATCCGGGTCGGCATGCTGTGCGAAATGAACCCCACGCTGAGTTTCCAGGACATCGTCGCCAGCGAACTGCGCGCAGCCGGCGTGCAGCCACAGGCGCTGGCACCCGGGCGGGCCTGACGTGGCAGTGATCAAGCAGCCGCACGAAATCGCGCTGATGGCCGAATCCGGGCGCCTGCTGGCGCAGGTGTTCGCCGCGCTCGACCAGCTGCCGCTGCAGGGCCGCAGCACGATGGAGATCAACGAGTTCGTCGAACGCATGATCGTCGATGAACTGCAGGCGCGGCCGGCCAGCAAGGGCCAGTACGGCTTCCCGTATGTGCTCAACACCTCGATCGACAACGTGGTCTGCCACGGCGTGCCCAGCACCACCGACGTGCTGCGCAATGGCCAGATCGTCAACCTCGACATCACCCTGGAGAAGAACGGCTACATCGCCGACTCCAGCACCACCTACCTGGTCGGGAAGGTCGACTACGCCGCGCGCAGGCTGGTGCAGACCGCCTACCAGGCGATGTGGAAAGGCATCGCTGCGGTGCGCCCCGGTGCACGCCTGGGCGACATCGGCCACGCCATCGCCCGCCACGCGCGCAGCCACGGCTACAGCGTGGTGAAGGAATACTGCGGCCATGGCATCGGCCAGGAAATGCACGAGGAACCGCAGATCCTGCACTACGGCCATCCCAACACCGGCCTGGTGCTGGAAGAAGGCATGGTGTTCACCATCGAGCCGATGCTCAACCAGGGCAGGCCGGCCATCCGCCAGCAGCCGGACCAATGGCCGGTCTACACCCGCGACGGCAAGCTGTCGGCGCAGTTCGAGCACACGGTGGCGGTCACCCGCAACGGTGTGCGCGTACTGACCCTGCGCCCCGGCGAAGCGCCACTGTGCGCGGTGGACGCGGCCTAGAGCGGACGCAACAGCAGTAGCGTGGCCAGGCAGAGCATGAACATCGCCACGCCTGCATCCAGCACCCGCCAGGCACTCGGCCTGCGGAACACCGGCTGCAACAGGCGCGCGCCATAGCCCAGCGTGCAGAACCAGGCCACGCTGGCGGCGCACGCACCGGCGGCGAACGCCCAGCGCAGGTCACCGGGGTAGCGCGTGGACAGGCTGCCCAGCAGCACCACCGTATCCAGATAGACGTGCGGGTTGAGCAGGGTGAAGGCCAGGCAGGTCAGCAGCACCTCCCGTCCGCTGCCGGCCTGCGCCTCGGTGGCGGCCAGTACGCCACCACCGCGCCACGCACGCAGTCCCGCCTGCACGCCATACCAGAGCAGGAACGCCGCACCACCGAAGCGCAGCACCTGCAGCAGCAACGGCCACTGCAGCACCAGCGCGCCCATGCCACCGACGCCGGCCAGGATCAACGCGATGTCCGCGCCGGCGCAGGCCAGCACCACCCTGCCCACATGCCGCTGCTGCAGGCCCTGGCGCAGCACGAAGGCATTCTGTGCGCCGATGGCGATGATCAGGCCGGCACCTGCGAACAGGCCGGCGGCGGTAGCGGCGATCCACATCAGGACAAGCCAGGCAGCGAGGGGATGCGCAGGGTGCGGCCAACGGCCGGTTAAGACAATCTGGTTTTTCTTTATCCTGTGCAGAAAAACTGAAGGGGCACCGGCATGGATCTGGTACATCCACAATTGGCCGCATTCGCTGCGGTGCTGGAAGAAGGCAGCTTCGAGGCTGCGGCACGCCGCCTGTCGATCAGCCCGTCGGCACTGTCGCAACGGATCAAGGCCCTGGAGGACAGGCTCGGGCAGGTGTTGCTGGTTCGCCAGGCACCGTGCCGCCCCACCGCCGCGGGTGAAGCGCTGCTGCGCCGGGTACGGCCGATGCAGGCGCTGGAAGCCGAGGCGCTGGCCGAGCTGCTGCCCGAGCGTGGCAGTGACACCGCGCGCACGCCGATCCCCCTGGCGGTCAACGACGACTCGCTTGATACCTGGTTCGTGCCCGCCATCGCCGACCTGCACCAGCGCCACGGCTACCTGTTCGACCTGCGCATGGACGACCAGGACCACACCCTGCAGTTGCTGCGCGATGGCAGCGTGCTCGGCGCAGTGACCGCCGAAAGCCAGCCGGTGAAGGGCTGCAACGTGCACCCGCTCGGCGCTATGCGTTACCACGCGATCGCTTCGCCCGGCTTCGCCCGCCAGTACTTCAACGATGGCATGCAGGCCGCGGCCCTGGCGCGCGCACCGATGCTGGTGTTCAACCGCAAGGATGAACTGCAATGGCGCTTCGTGCGGCGCCTGACCCGCGCGCGACTGCAGCCGCCGCTACACTACCTGCCCTCTTCCACCGGTTTCGTCGAAGCTGCCGCGTGCGGACTCGGTTGGGGCATGGCCCCGGAAACCCTGGTCGCGCCCGCCGTGCGCGCCGGCCGCGTGGTGGTACTGGAACCCCGCCGCTGGCTGGATGTGCCGCTGTACTGGCAACATGCCGCCGTGCGCTCAAGCACGCTGCAGCACATCACCCAGGCGCTGCGCACTGCGGCCAGCGGCACCCTTCGTTGAGGACAATCCGATGACCGCAGACTCGGGCTTCACGCCGCGCGCACTACCGTTTGCGCACTTCTTTACCACTGGGACGGCATGGGCGTGATCGGCCGACGTACAAGGATGCACCGCGCGAAGGCCGCGCTGGCGCTGGTGCTGGCGACCTGCCTGCCAACCGCTGCGTCCGCGCAGAACAGCAACGACGCCCCCGCATTGGACTGGGAACAGGCACGCCAACGCCTGGAGCAGGTCTCCGATGCGCTGGCAGCCGCTGATGCAGCGGTACGCAACAAGCAGGACCTGCAGGACGCCACGCGCCTGCTGCGCCTGCCGGAGATCACCGGCGAAGTGCGCCGCCTGCAGTTCCAGAAGACCCTGACCCTGCCACTGGGTTCGCTGGCGCCCGTGGCTGAAGCCTTCGGAATCGATTCGCCGCTGTCGTTCACCGAGCGCGACTGGCGTACACGCCCGGTAGTGACCGCGGTGCTGCCGCTGTACACCGGCGGCGTGATCCCGGCCGCGCAACGTGCGGCCAGCGCCGCCCATGAGCAGGCCAACGCCGAGCGCGAGGCACAGCGCCAATCATTGACCGTGCAGCTGGCCCAGGCCTACTTCGGCCAGCGCCTGGCCGAGCAGGCGGTGGACGTGCGCCGCGACGTGCGCGACGGCCTCAACCGCCACCTGTCCGATGCAGAAAAGCTGGAGCGCGAGGGCTTCGCCACCCGCGCCCAGCGCCTGCAGGCGACCGTGGCCCGCGACAAGGCCGAGCGCGAATACCAGAAGACGGTGAACGATCTGGCTACGCTGAAGGCCGCGCTGGCCACGCTGCTGCGTAGTGGTGGCGAGGTGCAGCCGGTGTCGCCGCTGTTCGTGCAGCGCGTGCCGATGGAACCGGTGGCCAGCTTCGAGCGCACGGCGCAGGCGCGCCAGCCGCAGATCGCGCGCTTGCGGGCGATGGTGGCGCAGGCCGAACAGGGCGTGCGCGTGCAGCAGGCCAAGCTGAAGCCGCAGATCTTCGCCTTCGGCCAGTACGACTTCCGTCGCCGCGACGAGATGCTGACCGACCCGGACTGGGCGTTCGGCATCGGCCTGAAGTACACCTTCCTGTCGCCGAACTCGCGGCCGGCGCAGATCAGCGCCGCGCGTGCGCAGCAGGACCAGGCCGAAGCGGGCCTGCGCGAGGCCGAGAACCAGGTCGCACTGGGCGTGCGCAAGGCCTGGAACGAACTTGAGACCGCGCGCCAGCAGTTCGTGCTGCTCGACAGCAGCATCGCCCAGGCACACGAAAACCTGCGCCTGCAGGAGCTGGCATTCCGCGAAGGCCAGGCCACCTCGCTGGATGTGATCGATGCGCGGCTCGGCCTGGGCGGCGCCCGTGTCGAGCGCGCACAGGCCGCCTACCAATACGACATTGCGCTGGCACAGTTGCTGGAGATCAGTGGACAGATGGACCGTTTCGAAGAATTCCGGCGGCGTGCGGACGAGGTGATCGACCATGAGTGATGTGCTGCACGACGATGCGACGACTCCCCCCGGCAAGCGGCGGCTGGGACCGATCCTGCTGGTGGTCCTGCTGGTCGCGGTGGTGCTCGGCCTGTGGCTGGCCTGGCGCAGCCCGGCCGACCAGATCCAGGGCATGGCCGATGCGGACACGATCAACGTGGCCGCCAAGATCACCGCACGCGTGGCCGAGCTGAAGGTGCGCGAGGGCGATCGCGTGCAGCCCGGGCAGGTGCTGTTCCTGCTCGACAGCCCCGAAGTGGCTGCCAAGGAACAGCAGGCGCACGGCGCATTGGCGGCTGCGCAGGCGGTGGCCGACAAGGCCGACGAAGGCGCGCGCAGCGAAGACATCCGCGCCGCCGAAGCGAACTGGAAGCGGGCCGAAGCCGGCGCGACGCTGGCCGAAGCGACCTACCAGCGCGTGCAGAACCTGTACAACGAAGGGGTGATGACCCGGCAGAAGCGCGATGAAGCGCATGCCCAGGCCACCAGTTCGCGCGAACTGGCCCGCGCCGCCCGCGCGCAGTACGACATGGCATTGGCCGGCGCCCGCGAGCAGGACAAGCGCGCCGCGCAGGGCCAGGTACAGCAGGCGCAGGGCGCGGTGGCCGAGGTCAACGCCGCGCGAGCAGAAGTGGAAGGACGCGCGCCGGTGGCGGGCGAGATCAACAAGCGCATGGCCGATCCGGGCGAGCTGGTGCCGGCCGGCTATCCGGTGTTCACCCTGGTCGACATCGACCGCATGTGGGTGGCGATGAACCTGCGCGAATCGCAGATGCAGGGCCTGAAGGTCGGCAGCAAACTGCAGGGCAGCGTGCCGGCGCTGGGCCTGGATGGTGAGTTCGAGGTCTACTTCATCAATCCGGCCGGCGACTACGCAACCTGGCGTACCACCCGCCAGTCGTCCGGCTATGACGTCCGCAGCTTCGAGGTGCGGGTGCGCCCGGTACGCCGCATCGAGGGCTTCCGCCCCGGCATGAGCGTGCTGTTCGCATGGCCCCAGCACTGAGCCCGGACCGCAACGGCTTCGCCGCTTCGTGGCGGCGCGAGCTGCAGTCGCTGCGCGGCAACCGTGCCGACCTGCTGCTGGTCACCCTGCTGCCACTGCTGATGCTGGTCGTGATGGCATGGATGTTCACGCCGTCGGTGATGCGCGATATCCCGATTGCTGTGGTCGACCTTGACCACAGCAGTGACAGCCGCCTGCTGCTGCGCATGCTCGACGCCAGTCCCGGCGTACGCGTCGCCAGCCAGCCAGCGGACCTGGAGGAGGCACGATCGCAGCTGCGCAGCCTGGACGTGTTCGCCATCGTGCTGGTGCCGCGCGATGTCACCCGGCAGGCGCTGCGTGGGCGCCAGGGCACGGTGTTCGCCTATTACAACGCCACCTACATGACCACCGGCCAGTCGGCGTCGCGCGACATCGGCGACGCGGTTTCCGCATGGAACGCACGCCTGCTGCGCGAGCGCATCGGCCTGCAGGTCGGCCCGGGCAAGCTGCGCGCGGCGCCGATCGCGGTGCAGTCGGACATCCTCTACAACCCGGCGCGCAGCTACGAATTGTTCCTGCTGCCACTGATCTTCCCGGCGGTGCTGTCACTGGTACTGGCACTTGCGGTGGCCGGCAGCCTCGGCCGCGAGATCCGCGATGGCACCCTGCCCGCCTGGCTGGCTCGCACGCCGTGGTCGGCGATCGCCGGCAAGGTCGCGCCGTACCTCCTGCTGTTCTCGCTGTATGGCGCGCTCGGCATCGGCTACCTGGCCTGGCTGCGCGGCGATGGTGTGGCCGGCAGCGTGCTCCTGCTGCTGCTCGCACAGCCCCTGTTCTACCTGGCCACGGCCGCCTACGCGTTGTTTTTCGTCGGCGTCACCCGCGACATGGGTACCGCGCTGTCCGCGGTGGGTCTGAGCATCGGCACCGCACTGGCGTTTTCCAGTGCCACCTTCCCGGTGCTGGACGGGCCGTTGTTTACCCGCGTCTGGCACCAGCTGCTGCCATTGAGCGCCTACATCAAGCTGCAGACCCAGCAGCAGTTCATCGGCTCGCCGCTGCAGGTTTCGGCATGGCCGCTGGCTACGCTGCTGTTGATGACGGTGGTGGCCGGTGGCATCGGCGGCCTGCGCCTGATCGCCTTTGCACGCACGCCTGCCGCCGCACAATCCGCAGGGGCTGACGCATGAGCATGCTCTGGCGCAGCCTGCGGCAGACCCTGATGGCGGTGCTGTGCGACCGCTACGCGATCGTGGTGATGGTCGGTGCGGTGATCCTGTATTCGTTCTTCTATCCAGCCGCCTACCGGCACCAGGTGGCCGGCAACCTGCCGGTGCTGGTGGTGGACGAAGACCACAGCGCGACCAGCCGCGAGCTGCTGCGCAAGCTCGACGCACTGCGTGTTGCGCGCGTGGTCGGGCAACCGGCGGACGTCGACAGCGCACGCCAGCAGCTCGAAGCCGGCCACGCCGAAGGCATCGTCGTGATCCCGGCCAACCTGGAGCGCGACATCCTGCGCGGCCATCCGGCCAAGCTGGTATTGCTTGGCAACGGTGCCTACCTGGGCCGCGCCAGCTGGGTGCTGGGCAGCGTAGCTGATGCGCTGGGTGCGTTCGGGCGTGATGCGGTGGTCGGCCAGGCCGCCTTCATGGGTGCGCCGCAGGCACCGCCGGTCACCCTGGTGCAGCGCCCGCTGTACAACACGCAGGAAGGCTATGGCAGCGCCATCGTGCCCGGCGTGGCCGAACTGATCGTGCACCAGACGCTGTTGATGGGCATCGGCGTTCTGCTCGGCGGCCGCCGCCTCGCACTGGGCCGGCGCCTGCGCTTCGACCTGCCGGCGCTGGCCGGCATGGCGCTGGGCTTCGGCCTGATCGGCCTGTTCGGCCTGTTCTGGTACGCCGGTTTCACTGCCTGGGTGCAGGACTATCCACGAGGAGGCAACCCGCTGGGCCAGCTGCTGGGCGGCACCTTGTTCATCGCCGCGACGGTGGCGTTCGGCCTGTTCATCGGCAGCTTCTTCCGTACCCGCGAACGCGCGTTCCAGTACATCATCGCCACCTCGATCCCGCTGTTTTTCCTCGCCAACCTGTCGTGGCCGGCGGTGATGACGCCGCAACCGCTGGTCTGGCTGGCACAGCTGCTGCCGACCACCTCGGGCATCAACCTGATGGTGCGCCTGAACCAGATGGACGCCCGCCTAGCCGACATCAGCCACGAACTGATCACCCTCACCGTCCTGCTGCTGCTCTACGGTAGCCTCGCCACCTGGCGCCTCCTCGCCAAAAAAGGGGACGGAGGGAATTAAGTCGTAAGCGGCCTGTTCAAGCGGCGCGGCATGGCCGCTTTGGCCCACGTTTATGGATCTGGGGCGTACCAGAACGGGATGCGGAACGCGCGGCGCCGTCCGCCCCCCCGCTCGCCGCCTGCAGCATTCCACACCAGCTCCAGGTCATGGCGTCCGGGTGCGAGTCCCCGGGTAGGCAGGTACCCCACCAGGCCGCGCATATCCAGGTCACGCCGCTCCATGGGCACGAAGCCATGCAGGTCGACCGGGGTGCCGTCCAGCTTGACCTGCCAGAGCCGGGAAAGGCACTCCACTGCGGCATTGGCGGCCTGTTGCCCGGTGGCCTCATTGCGCGCGTCCGGAAGTGCGGTGCAATGCTGGCGCGCCAGCGGATTGTCGCGTTGCGGGCGATGCGGAATGAACAAACGAAGCTGCGCACCGCTGATCGTGTCCGACGGGATCATCGGGTACGGCAGCAGCTGGTCATGCGCCGAACGCATCGATTCGTAATGCGCACTCAGCATGCCGTGCTCAACCGCCGCTTCCGTGACGATCTGGTAACGGTTGAACAGCGAGAACTTCAACGACGCCATCACCTGCACGGCCGCCAGCAGCATCGCTACCAGCACCGCGAACAGGTAGGCCGCCATGAACGAACGCGAGCGCAGGTTGCTCTGCATGGTCAGCTGCATGGTCTGCATCAGGCGCAACAGCGGAACCCGTTGCAGTGCCGCCAGCATGCCCTGCAGCAGTCGCTGCGGTCGCTCATGGGGCTGCCCGCGCGCTTGCCGCCGCGCCACGATCTTCTCCAGGATCCCGGGGGTAACAGCCAGCGCCAACATTGCGGCCAGCACGGTGCACAGGGCGAGCATGGCGACGTGATCGGCGCCACCGGACAGCGCGCCGATCACCATCGACACACCAAGCGTCAGGACGGCCAATACCAGAGTGCCCGCCAATGTCTGTACGGCAAGCAGGGTGGTCGAGAACAGCATCGTCGCCAGCCGGTCGGCACGTTCGATGCTGCCATCTAGGCCTCCGTCCCGGGCCTGCAGGAAGGCGCGCGTGACCGCCCCCATTCTTGGCAGGCGCCCCCAGTCAATGCCATCGGGGAAATGCGACCTGAGGCCGATCAGCCCGATCCAGTAGCCGCGCACCGTGAGGTGGATGATCAAAGCCACTGCCAGCACATAGCACATGCCGACACTGATGCTGAAACCGAACCAGAGCATCTGGAAGTACATGCCTTCGGTGTGCAGGCTGCTGCGCGCCCAGGCGTCGAACAGATAACCCGGCACGGCCAGCAGCGCGAACGCCAGCAGGCCCGAAATGAAGAGCTCGAGTTCATCGGTGCGATCACGCACCCGATGGGGATGGGCAGTCGCTTCCGGTATCGGGTCGTGCCTTGCGAGCGGTGCCGGTTGGGGAGCTGGAGCCGATTCGTTCACTGGACATTCATCCGTTGAGTCGGCGCAGTATAGGCACGACGCCGGAGTCAGCGATACAGGTCCGGAACGAAGAACGCCGGCGCGGGGCCGGCGTTCGAGTACTGCGATGTGTAAGGCGGAACGGGCGCTGTCGGCAACCGATCAACGATAGACACGCTCGCAACGGCGCTCAACCACGCGGTCGCCATTCTTCTGCTGGCTGTTGCCCTGGATCTGGCGACCCGCCGCACCACCGGCAACAGCACCGGCCACGGTAGCGAGCTTCTTGCCATTGCCGCCGCCCACCTGGTTGCCCAGCAGGCCACCGATCACCGCGCCGGTGGCCGTACCGGCGATGCGGTTCGGATCGCGCGAGTTGCGCTGCACTTCCACGTTCTTGCAGACCACGCGGCTGCCGTCGTTGAACTTGCGTCCCTCATCGCGCGGCCCATACGTCTGCGCGCCGGCCACCGACGAAGCCGCCAGCAGGGTGCCCAGCACAAGCAATCGGGTCGAGGTCTTCATGGCCATCTCCTGAGTTCCGGTAGGGCGCCAGTGTCCTCCCGCAGTTGGCAACCGGAAGTGAAATGCACGTGTCCGCCACCTCATCGGCCATCGCGCGTTCAGGAAGAAAATCCGCGCCCATCACGATCAGCCATCGTGATGGGCGCCGTCTCCCTACCGGCGTGCCACGTTCTAGAACTCTTCCCAACCACCGGCATTGGCCGCCAGTGTCGGTTCGATGCGGGGTGAAAGCGCAGCGGGCCGGCGTACCGGGGTGACCGTCGCAGCTACCGCTGCCAATGCGGGGCGTACCACCGCCGCTGCCGTCGTCGCACCCGTGCGGAACACCGAAACCGCCTCAGCCAGCAGGTTGGCCTGCTCTTCCATCGAGCGTGCCGCTGCACTGGCCTCTTCCACCAGCGCCGCATTCTGCTGCGTGGTCTCATCCATCTGCACCACAGCCTGGTTCACCTGCTCGATGCCCGAGCTCTGCTCCTGCGATGCGGCGGAGATATCAGCCATGATGTCGGTCACGCGCTGCACCGACGCCACGATCTCGCCCATCGTGGTGCCTGCCTGGCGGACCAGCGCCGATCCATCGGCGACCTTGCCGACCGAGTCCTCGATCAGGCCCTTGATCTCCTTGGCCGCACCGGCCGAGCGTTGTGCCAACGTGCGCACCTCACTGGCCACCACCGCAAAGCCCCTGCCCTGCTCGCCGGCACGCGCGGCTTCCACCGCCGCGTTCAAGGCCAGGATGTTGGTCTGGAAGGCGATGCCGTCGATGACACTGATGATCTCGGCGATCTTCTTCGACGAGGCTTCGATGGCCGACATCGTGGCGACCACCTGGCCGACCACCTCGCCGCCCTGCGAGGCGACACCGTGCGCGCCGATGGCGAGCAGATTGGCCTGGCGTGCATGCTCGGCGTTCTGCTTCACGGTGGAGGTCAGTTCCTCCATCGATGCTGCGGTCTCTTCCAGGTTTGCCGCCTGCTGTTCGGTACGCCGCGACAGATCGGTGTTGCCCGAGGCAATCTCGCCTGCTGCGAGGTTGATGCTGGACGCACTGGACTGGATGCGGCCGACAATCTGCTTGAGCTGATCGACGGTGGCATTGCAGTCATCGCGCATGCGGGCGAACACGCCGTGGAAGTCGCCCTGCATGCGTACGGTGAGGTCACCGCGCGAGATCGCCTGCAGCAGCGTCGACACCTGCACCAGGTTCTCGTCGGTGGTCTGCATCAGGCGATTGAGTCCAGCCACCATGTCGCGGAAATCATAGGCGAAGCGATCTTCATCGCCGCGCAGGCTGAAGTCGCCCGCCGCCGCGGCCGTCGCCAGCCGGCGGATCTCGCCGTTGATCGCCGACAGGCTGGTCTTGGTCTCGTCCATTGCCTGGGTGATCGCCGCCTTCTCGCCCGGCAGCGGATCCATGTCCACCGACAGGTCGCCACGGGCGTAATGCTTCATCACTTCGATCAGCCGGTTCTGCACCTGCACATGCGAGCCGACCAGCGCATTCGTCTCGTGCACCATGCGCCCGTAGTCGCCGGGGAAGGCAGCCTCGTCCATGCGATAGCTGAGGCTGCCGGCATCGTGCTGGCGGGCCAGCTCGCCCTGCGCCGCCATCACCGACTGCAACTGCGCCTGCATGCGCTGCATCGACCTGAGCAGCTGCGTCACCTCATCGTTGCCGGACGCGTCGATGCTGTTGTCCAGCCGCCCGTTGGCGATGCCGTCGGCCAGCTTCACCGCACCTTCCAGCGGGCGGGTCAGGCTGCGGGTGATGGCCCACGCGGCCAGCGAGCCCAGTATCAGGCTCAGCACGCCGAACACGATCGACAGCGTGCCGGTCCAGGATTCGGTTGAACGGTATTCCTCGCGGCTGCGCGCGGTCAGTGTCTCCTGATGCCGCAGCAGGGTCGAGATCGTCTCATTCCATGCGGTCGCCAGGCCGTGCTCGGCGAGCAGTTCCTTGGCCGCACCGTCGAAATCACCGGCCTTCATGCGCTCGTGCAGATGCTGGGTGGAGGCGTCGGTGGCCTTGCGTGCCGCGTCGATTTTCGCAACCAGGCTATCGCCGGTGGCGTCGCGCGGAATCTTGATGTACTTGGCCCAGATACCGTCGTAGGTCTGCGACAGCTCCTGCGCCTTCTGATAATCCTTGTCGAAATCCTCGCCGCGCTTGATCACCATCAGCCGGCGATGCATCAGCACCGCGTTGTTGGTATCCAGCATCTCATTCAACAGCCGCATCTTCACCATGTTGACGTCCACCACTTTCGAGAACTGGGCAGACTTCAGATGGTTTCCGTACAGCGCCAGGCCGACGATGGCCACGATGAACAGCAGCAGCAAACCGAACCCGGCCCCCAGCCGGGATCCCACACGGAGGTTGCGTAAGGCGAGCATCTCAATTCCCTTGATCATGGCCGTACGATCGATGGCGGCGCGGGCAGGGGAAACTTTATGGGCCGGTATTATTATATCGATCTAAAACTCTGGAACTGTGCAGACAGGTGTGAAATCAGACAACCCACGAAGGCGCTGTATCCATAAGGTATATCGCCACGGGTAGCGAGAATGGGATCAGACAGGGACCTGCCAGCCCGTTGCGCGGCATTACGGGGCAGCTGGCCCCGGGAAGACCAGATCCTTCCCGAGCCTTGCCGCATAGATGCTCTCGAACTGGAAAGAGAGCACAAACCGGAACCCGCACGCCGCGGCGTAACGCTTGATGAAGTTGCAGATTTCCTCCCAGGCGCTTTTAAACCCGCTCGCGCGGAAATGAAACGAACCGAGCAGGCCCACTTGCCACTCGGCTTCAATCCCTTCCGCAACGACAGCTTCCGGCGGGTCGACGATGCTGAATCCGAAGCCTGTATTGGAGGCTGGAAGATACCCATGCAGACCGTCAGTACCGTCGGCGTACTCGGCCTGGATCGAATCCAGAGCGTGCAGCACGGCAGCCAGGTCGGCACCGGCTTCGACCTCGAGAAACAGCGAAATGCTCATTACCTGCGCAGGCCGATGAGGGTATGCCTGTTGAAGAACCGCATCTTCCCCTCGATCGTGAAGTCCGTGCGCCTGATCTCGCCCAGCATCATCTCGCGCTGCTCCTCGCTCAACGTGCAGGGCTCCAGAACATTGGCCTCCAGCACTCGCCCCGGGGGCGCCAGTCGCAGCTCGACAATGCAGGCATTGCCCTCGATGGGAACACCTGCTGGCCACGCCGTCATTGCGATCGCACGCATTTGCTCCTGGTACTCCACCTGCTCCGCTTCCTCTATCTGCGGGTCCGGCAGATCCGGCGGGTTCGCCGCCACGTGCAGAGCAGACTGCGTGGGCGTTGGCTCTGATATCGAACCAACGATCAGTTTGATCAGGGTGTTCTGTGAGGCCGTTACCGCCAAGGCGATCACCAGAGCGGTGTAGCTGACACCACCAGCCTTCTGCAGCTCAAGGTGCCGCCGATGTGCCCCGCGATGCTCAGCATCAACCTTGCGGACAATCCTTCGGCAATACGCTAGGTACAGCGGATTCGCCAGGATTCCTGCAAGTACGCGAAACACCACGAAGGAGAGCAAGGACAACCATGGCAGCCCCAGCAGCACGAAGGTGGTCATCAGCAACGGCGAAAGGATGAACCAGATCGCGCCCCACGCATGCATGCGCCGGAAGAAGAACCAGAGTGACGAGAACAGGAATGCCGGCCAGTTCCAGCGCCTTGGCGCCCCGCCGCTTGCGTCGTACAGCCTCCAGTAGTGGAGGTAGGTGGAGAACCGGTCTCCTACCACGATCGCCAGTGCGTCCTTCTCGCTCGGCCCATCAGAGGTTGCATCTGTGCTCTGCACCGCTTCACCGACGGCGCTGCCGAAGGTGGGTTCAATCCTTGCTCTCATTATTTTTCATCCAAACTCGACACGAAATCACTCACGACCGCTTACCACGTAGCATCTCGGCTATTGAGTCCCACCCCGCCTGTACTCAGCGCGGCCTTACTCGAACTCAATGCAACGACCATAAACACTCTCAAGCCACGACGCAGATTGCAGTCACGACCTGCTCCGGCTCATCCTCAAGCGGCACACCCCAACCGGAAATTTCGAGGGCAGCGTACTGACCTCCGCTACAGAACCACTCCTCTGCTTCATCGAAATGCAACTCGGTGAAGCAAAGAAAATCTGAAACCAGACTTCCAATGCCAACTGAACCTGCTGCAAGTCCACGATAGGACTTACGTGCAACGACATCCCACGGCATCCCCAATGCGTAAACCTTGATCGCCCGCACACCCCAGTCGCCGATCGTAATAGAGAGCGCAGCCATATCACCAGTGCGATCACCGCCAGGCAGGGAGAACAGGAGCCCGCCGTTTCCATGCTCGTCAGGACCATACCTTTCCAGACGAAGATCAGGCCCGTCCTTAAACCTGTACAACTGAGCATCCGCGTCGATCAGAAATGCAGCAATAGCCGCGTCCAGATCACCGTATGACGCATGCAGAGGTATGGCTGCCATGGATACGCCAGGAACAATCGGCGCATCCCATGCAACGGAGAATCCACTGGAAATACCCACCCCAAAACAAGAATTTTTCAAACCACTGAATTCAACCCTCCGCTTCCGCGGATTCAAGAATCTCACTTTGTCATCACAAATCGAGCCACCAGGACCCTAAAAGCCCAGGCCCGCACCGCGGCGAACAAATCGCACCGAAAATTTGCCCGACAACAATCAATCCAGAATTGAAGTTTTAAAATCACATCCAAATTATTATCAATAATAATGCGATCGATCAAACCTGACACCTGTCGCAACCACGTCACCCGACTCAAAGAAGACAGATGTATCCATCCCATGCAGCATCACTGCATAGCCCTTGACGACGCCATCTTCCTCCCGACTTATCCCCAGCACACCACCACGTCGACCAACGTATACAGACCGGGGCTCAACGACCTCAACCTCCATATAGAAATCAATAGCTTCATTCATTTGTGCGTAATCCGTCCATCAAGCGAAATATTAAGATGCGACCCGTCGCGTGTCGCCCAGCCCAACTGCGCCTTTCCAGTTCTGGACAATTGCACATCCCACTCGAAAGCCTGCCCCTGAGTGCGCGACGGACCTTTTGTCCATTCATTACCAAATCTATCCAGATATCCATTATTGGGGCCACGGGGAAGCGGATTTGATGCAGAGTATCCCGACGGAGGAACGTACCTTATTCTACCCTGAGTCGGCAATTCGACATATTTTATTCTGGCTTTTGATGACCAAACTTGTGCAGAACCGACCGACCCAACAGGATTGAATGGCGGTTCATCAAGGTACGCCAATCCGCCACGAGACACCGCGACTTCGCCAGACGAGGCGACTGATGCAGGTGGTGCTTTCCCACCCTTTACCAAGGCTCCCCCCTTTGCACCCGCAGCACTTGTGATCAGCGCGAGTGCCATATCCCGCCAATACTCACCACTGGTGAATATATTGGAAAGATCGCCAAACGCCTGACCGGCCTGCCCCCTTAATCCGTGCGTAAAGTAGGACCCCAAATCCAGAGCGTAGCCAGGTGCCATGCCCCAAAGCGGCGGAGGCAGTCCAGATACAACGAAATCGTTGTACTCATCCTTCTGCATGATGAGTCGAGGAGTTCCGTCTGACTCCGTCAGCGTGAAGCTGACAGTCTCGCCTGTCTCCTTGTTCTGATTCGCTATGACTTTATAGGCAACCTCATCACTGCTGTCGGAAATAACAACGGCCTTGGTGTTGTCCGACATCTCAAGAATCGTGGAACAGCCTCGCACAGCAGGATTGGCCTTGCAGACATCCAGAGCTTCCAGGTACTGATCCCAGTGCATCTGACGGTTGAACTGATCTCCCAGCAGCGCCGTGCCCGCACCATCACTACCACCCACGACTCCGCCCAGCGCAGCACTGGCGAGTTCGATCAGACTGTTGAACTCACCGCTCCGCGGATCCATGCCCTGACCGGTAAGGAAGCGTGTCATCGCCTCCTTGGCCAGCGCGGCACCGGTGGCACCCGCAGCGGCGCCGCCAATATCGCCGCCACTCAATGCCGCAACGGCAGCGCCTGTCAGGCCATGCAGCAAGACCTTGTTGCGCCCGCTTTCACCCCACTCGCTGATCCGCCGCAGCGCGTCGGCCTCGGCCTCGGCATCACCATTGGCGCGCGCAACTTCCAGATCCACCTTGGCCTGGGCACTCTTCTTGGAGGCCAGATTGCCAACGGCCTTGAAACCGATCTCCCCCAGGATCTGCGTGAGTTCCTGCCGCTCCTGAACCTTCTTCTCGTCGAAGATGGGCGCAAATCCATTGGCGTTGTCCAAACCAGTTACGCCGCGCTGCAGGCCTGCCAGCGTGCTGTTGTCTCCATTTCGAATGTCGATCGTGCCGTCGGCCACGCCGCTTCGCGTGGTGGAGCTCTTGCTGTCACCCGTTGGCAGGCCCGGCATCACCGAGGGGTTGAAGTTGAACCCGTCTGAAGGGCTCCCGCCGCCACTGGTACCGCCACTGATCGAGGCGGAAAGGAACTCCGCCCGGTTCTTGAGATCCTCAACCGTCAAGCTGCCCGTCGACAGCAGATTCTTCGAGGGATCCGCGGTGCTTGCGATGACGGCCCCGACCAGATGCGTGTTGCCCCCCACCTGCAACTGGAAGCCCCCGTCGCCGGCGGCGATTCCCGTCTGCTCTCGGACGCTACGGTAGTCACTGTCGATCATGGCGGCACTGCCGCTGGCACTACCCTCGAAGCCATAGCCAATCGTGGCTTCACCTTTCGCCGCAAGCTGCTGGCTCTTGTATCTATCCGTGTCCTGCTCTGTGCGCACCGTCAGATTGCCCGCCACCTGACCGATAACCTGGTTGGCAACCAGCTGTGCGCCCTGCAAAGTCGTGTCTCCACCACTCGCAAACGTAAGGCGATCCCCGGCCTTGATGATGCTTTCGTTGTGGACGGTGCCGTTCCCGTCGGCCTTGCCACGCGCGGCATTGGCGCCAACATAGACACCGATCGCTGCACCGCCGCCGCTGCTTCCACTGATCGCAACACCGATCTCTCCACCCTGGGACTGGTTTCTGCTGTCCTGGGCATAGCGATCCTCGCTGCTTCGGATCATCAGATCCTTGGCCGCCGCAAGATCTACGTTGCGACCCGACACGTTACTGCCCACCACGGTCAGATCACCGCCGGTGGCTGCGATCACCACATCGCCATCACTGTGCAATGTGCTGCCACGATGGGTCGTCTGCTCCATCGTCGTTTCCGACTGGGATCGCTGGGTTCCTGCGGTCACCCGGACGTTCAATCCGGCGCCGCCACCGCCATCGCCCGACTGCTGCCCCGCAGCCTGGGCCACCGCGATTGCACCCTGCGCCGCCTTGTACGCATAGAACGCCTTGAGGCGATCGTCCTCGACCTCGTCTGCGCGCTTGGCGAAGGCATACACGGCGCGTGCACTTTGAATGGTATCAACGGTCGCACCGCCCACGGCAACATTCAGACCGGACTGCCTGAAGTAGTTCCTGTCGTTGTACTCCGAGTGCTGTTCTGCTGAATCGATACGCACATTCTTGCCAAGCAACGTCATTCCGTTCCTGGAGAGCACATCGGAGCCCCCGATGTGCAGCGTTTCGCCCGCAGTCAGCGTCACGCTGCCCAGCGCGCTGCCGACGATGCTTCCTTCCGCGATCGTCTCGGTCAGGGAACTGCTGTTGCCGCTGCTTCGGCTGCCGAAGGTAACCCCGAAGCTGCCATTCATCCCCCCAAGTAGCCCGGACTTCTTGCGATCGCTACTGTGCTGTTCGGAATGACTGGACTCCGCAGCAACAATACTGAGATTGCCTTTGGCAGCTATCACTACATCGCCAGTGGACGCAATCTTGGCGCCCTCGGCTGTGATGTCACGACCTGCGCCGATGCTGATCCGCTCAGCCGACAAAACCGTGCCAACGGCCAAGATGTCTTGGGTTGCATCGTGCGTTGCGGTACGCGTAGTGGACGTTAGCCCACGCCTCTTGCGCTGGGTGTCTTGCTCCCAGGTGTGCTCTTCCTGCGCGGATGTCAGATTCACATCACGGCCGGCACCAATACTGATCGCGTCCTGGTCGCTTCGTACCTCTGCGGCTACCAGGTTCACATCGCGGCCTGCACTGAGTGCGATTCCGCCGTCAGCAGACAACTGGCTGCCGCGCACCGTCTCATCACGCTGGCTGACCTGCAGCGAACTGCGCTTGCCTGCGCTGGCAAAATCCCGGCTCTCACTGTCCACCAGCGCCTGGCTGTTGATGTCCCCACCGGCCTGCAATGCCAGGCCACCACCAGCATTGATCTGCGCTGCAGCAAGGTTGATGTCCTTGCCAGCGGCCAGCACCACGTCGCCAGCGCCCTGCACCGACGAGGCAGCGTGTGTCGTCTTGCTGCTGCGCTGGTGGTTGCGTTCATCGAAGGTGGCGTCGCGGCGCTCCTCCAGCGCAATCGCGCCAACATCCAGAGTGCCGCCTGCGGCCAGCTGGGTCAGGCCGTCGGCGGCGGCGTTGCGGATCTGTGCGGCCTGCAGGCTGATGTCACCGCCAGCCACCACCGACAGCATGCCGTCGCCACTGGGGTTGGTCACATACAGACCAGCAACCCGATCAATGCGGTTGGTCTCGTACTGGTAGGTGCCACCGCCCTGCTGTGTCTCCACCGTGGAGACCACCGTGACATTGCCCGCGGCCTTGACCGACAGCGCATCGGTGGCCGTCACGGCGGCACCGACAACACGGATGTCCTTGTCCGACGACAGCCCGACGTACTGGCCGGAAATGCTGCCGCCCAGATGCTCGATGTTGCCGGCATCGATGGTCACCAGCTTGCGCCCGGCGATGTTGCCGGAGTTGACCAGGCCATTGCCCAGTTTGATATCGACATTGGCACCGGCCAGCAGTGCACCGTTGCCGTCGAGGTCTCCCGGGCGCAGGCGCAGGTAGACCTGCGGCACCAGCGCGGTGGTGGTGCTGCCATCGGCCAGGGTGACGGTCTGCTCGACCAGCCAGACGATGTCGCTGGTCAGCTGTGCCATCTGCGCTTCGGTCAGCGCCACACCGGGGCGAAGGCCCCATTCGCTGGCCACCGTGGCACCGGCCTCCAGCAGCGCGCGGTACTGCGCCTCGTCACTGGCGTAGCCGTCCAGGAAGCGGCGACCGGTCAGCTGGCCGATCTGCTCGCGCACCAGCTTCTGCTCGTAGTAGCCATCACCCAGCCGCTTCTGCACGGTATCGGGCGAGTAGCCCATCTGGCCCAGCAGGTGGTCCGAGCTCAGCCAGGTCTTGTGGTCGGTAAAGCGCGGATCGGTCTCGACCAGGTAGTGGCCACCGTTGGGATTGACGTTGAACAGGCTGGCGCTCGGCGCGCGCGTGTCCGGTGCACCCATCGCGATGCGATCCGGCGATCCTCCACTGGCTGCGACCACGCGCGGCCCGGACGTACCGGTGTTGCCGCTCACGCCGCCGACGCTGCCGCCCTGCTGGGTACCGGCGGCATCGGCCGCCTGCGCCAGCGCGCGTTCGGCACCGGTGCCGGTGGACTGGCCCGGCCCCTGCGCACCGCCGTGGCCCGGCCCATCCGGCAGCGCTTTGGGACCCTGCACGTTGAGGTTGGCCATCGCCGAACCGTTCTGCACGTTCGGCGCGTTTCGCCCCTGGTTGAGGTTGCTCAGGTCACCGACGTCGATGCTCAACGTGCCGTTGGCGGTAATCTGGCCGCCCAGCTGGCCGATCTTTTCGGAGATGGACTCTGCGGTCCATTGCGTTCGGGTGCCGTCGTAGGCAATGGAGGTGTTGTTGAAGGTGTGCGTGCGGAACAATTCGAGGCCGACGTTGCTGACGCGGCTGTCGGCGCCGTGACCGACGATCTGCAGATTGCCGCCCGCAGCAATCTGCGCGTAGCGGTTGTTCAGCTCGTCCACCGACAGGCGCATGTTGCCGCCGGAACGGATCACCGCATCGGCACCGGCACCGGGCTGCAGCTGGTCCTCATGGGCCACGTGGTGAGCAACGCGCTTTTCTTCATTGAGGCCGTGTTCCTGCGTGTGCTGGCGGCGGCCGACAATGGTCGCATCGGGATTGCTCAACGACGCCGGGGTGATGAACTGGATGCAGGTAGTGCTGCAGGTACCGTAGGCGCTGGAGAACGTCAGGCGGTCGTTCTGGTAGGTGAACTTCTCCTTCGACTTGAGTACGTCGAACGGATCGCCGCCCGGCACCTGGTCCGGATTGGCGGCGGCACCCTTGCTCACGTAGTAGATCGTGACGGTACCCGTGACCGGATCCATGCGCCAGCGCTCGCCGCGCACGTCATAGCCCAATCCACCAGAGCCGAAGAAGAAGCGCGAGGTGTTCGCGGTCAGGCGGACCACCGCCTTGCCCAGGCGAGTGCCGTCCGGCGCGATATAGGGCTCGTCCTGCAGCACGTCTTCCGGCGCGATGTAGTAGAACTCCCAGGCCTTGTAATTGCTGGTATCGCTGACCGTGCCTGCGGTGTTCTTCGAGTTCTTCTGCCACGCCGCCACCATCATGTTGACGGTAGTGTCGATGGTTTTGACCAGGGTCGGGGCGATCGCCACGTTCTCGCGGATGTTGTTGACCTCCTGCGCATCGATGGACAGGTTGCCGGTCACATCGATGACCGAGCTGATGTTGTCGATCCGGCCTGCAATGCCGCTGGCGATCCGGTCGGCACTCAGCGTGCCGCCGATGGCAGCATCACCGCCGCTGTAGATCAGGCCCTTGCCGGTGTTCTGCAGCTCGCGCACGCCCAGGTCCAGGCGCTCGCGTGCGGCCACGGTGCCGACGCGGGTGGCACCACCGGCCTCTTCGGCGCGGTTCTTCAGCACGCCGGTGGAGATCGCCACGCGATCACCGTAGATGCGCCCGGTGCCGAGATTGTCGATTTCGCCGGCCTCCAGGTGGGTCAGCGCGCCATCGATCAGGCCGCGGTTGGTCAGCTGGCCACGGGCATTGAGGTGGGTCGTGCCCTGGCTGGAGATCTCACCCGAGGCCGCGTTGGTGATGTTCTGGGCGTTGAGGTCGAGGTTGCCACCGCGCACGACACCCTGGTTGTCGAGGTCGCCGGACAGGTTCAACGACAGCGTGCCGTTGGCGATCCATTCGCCACGATGGCTCATGCTCTGCTGCAGGGTGAGGCCGAGGTCACGCTGCGCGTGCACCTGGCCGCCTTCGCTGAGCGCACGTGCCACCAGCGTCTGGCTGCCATCGGCGCGCAGCAGGCCACCACTGTTGGCGACGGTGTCCGCCTGGCTGTCCAGGTTGCCGCCGGTGCTGATCACGCCGCCGGTGTTCTGCAGCTGGCCGTTGATCTGCAGCCGCGCACCGCCATCAGTGACGACCTGGCCCTGGCTGTTGTCCAGCCACTGTGCACCGAACTGCAGCTGGCCCGCCTGCAAGCCACGCGTGCCGTCGCCGCCACGGGTGTTGCGGTTGTCCACGCTGGCGGCCGTGAGGGTCAACAGCTGGCCGGCAGCGATCGCGCCGTCGGCGTTGTCCAGGTGCCCGTCCAGGGTCAGGTCGAGGTTGCGCCCGGCCTGCACGCGACCACTGGCATTGGCCAGGCTCCCCGCCTGCAGCGACAGTTTCGCGGCGCTGGCAAGTGTTCCACCGGAACTGTTGTCGACGCGGGCCAGCAGCAAGCGCGCATCGCCTTGTGCATTGACTGCGCCGCCACGGTTGTCCAGCACGCCACCATCCAGCTGCAGCTTCCCGGCCGCCAGCAATCCACCGCTGCCGGCGGTGGCGCGGTTGTCGATGTCCTGCCCGGCCGTGTTGATGGCCAGGTCGGCCGCCGACTGCACGCGACCGCCCTGGTTGTCCATCGCGCCACTGCGAACGATCAGGTCGCCCTTCTGCGTGCCCAGCGTGCCGGCGCGGTTGTCCAGCCGCTGGCCGCGGGTATCGATGTCCAGCTGGCCGCCCAGCAGCGCGCCGCGCTGGTTGAGCAGGCCGTTGCCCTGCAACTGCAGCCGTTCGCCGGCCTGCATCGCGCCATCGCTGTTGTCTACGCCTGCCGCCGTGGTCGCGCTCAGGTCCTTGCCAGCGACCAGGGTGCCGCGGCGGTTGTCGAGGCTGTCGGCATCCACAGTCATCGTACCGGTGCTGGACAGCAGGCCCTGCTCGCCATTGTCGAGACGACCGTCAACGCCCAGCACCAGCGCGCTGCCGCCCGCATGCACGGTGCCGCCCTGGTTGCCGAGGCTGGCCGCGGTGACCGTGCCGGCACCGCCGAGAAGGATGCGGCCCTTCTGGTTGTCCAGCGCCTGGCCGATCACCAGCGTGGAGTGACCCGCGCCTGCACCCTGCAGCGTGCCCTGTGCATTGATCAGCTGCTGCGCGGTGACAGCCAGCGCGCCATTGCTGGCCAGCGATCCACCGCGATTGTCCAGCACACCCTGTACGCGCAGGCGCAGCGCGTCTTCACCGGTTGCGGTGAGCGTGCCACCGGCGGTGGTCAGGGTATCGGCGGTGATGTCGACGCGGCGCGCCGAGGTGGTTGCCGCGGTCAGATCGAGGTTCGCGCCATCCAGCGCGAAGCTGCCATTGCTGAGCACGCTGCCGCCGTTGCCCAGCAGGGTCTTCGCCGAGACCTGCAGCTGGCCGCTCCCCGCGTGCTGGATCCTGCCTGCACGGTTGTCCAGCGCCTGTGCCAGCAGGGCCAGGTCGCCATTGCTGGCCAGCGTGCCACCGGCATTGCCCAGCGTCCTGGCCTTGATGCGACTGGCGCCTTCGCCGCTGGCGATGATGCGGCCACCGGCGTTGTCGAGCGTAGTGGCCTCAAGGTCGAGGCGATCGGCGCCCAGCGTCGCGTCACGATGATCCACGTCGCCAGCACGCAGGGTCAGCGTGGCCGAGGAGACCAGCGTGCCCTTGCTGCCGTCCAGGCGGCCGGTAGTGATGTCCAGGCCCTGGTTGCCGGCCTGGCGGATGCTGCCGCCACTGTTGTCCAGCCGTGCGCTGCTGATCACCAAGCGGTTGGCATTGCTGGCGATCGTGCCTTCGTGGTTGTCCAGCGCAGCGACGATCTGCAGCGTGCTGTCAGCCGTTCCGGCACCGCTGAGGGTGCCCTTGCGGTTGATCAGTTCACCGGCCTGAACATCCAGCGCGCCGTTGCCGGCGATCGTGCCGCCACTGTTGTCCACGCGCTGCGCCACGTGCAACCGCAGCGTGTCGCTGCCGGTCGCGCTGAGGTTGCCGCCGGCATTGTCCAGGTGCTGCGCATCGATGGCGATGCGCTCGGCCTGGGTAATGCTGCCGGCGCCGAGCACCAGCTCGCCCCCTTCCAGCGTCAGCGACGACTGGCTGAGGATCCGGCCCGCCGCGCCCTGCAGGCTCTCGGCCCGGATCTGCAAGGTGCCGCTGCCCGCGTGTTCGATCGCCCCACTCCGGTTGTCCAGCCTTGCCGCCTGCAATCGCAGATCGCCAGTACCGGCCAATCGGCCACCGTTGCTGTTGTCCAACAGCTCGCGGACCTGCACCTGCAATGCAGCGCTGCCTGCGGCCAGCACCTTGCCGCCCTGGTTGAGCAGGCTGCCAACCTGCAGCTGCACCTGGCCATTGCCGGAAATGCCGCCGCCGCTGTTATCCAGCGTGTCGCGCACCGTCAGCGCCACACCCTGCGTGCCGGCCGACTGCAGCGTGCCCTTCTGGTTGTCGATGCGACCGGCGGCGATGCGCAGGCCGCCGTTGCCGACGATCTGGCCGCCCTGATTGTCGAGCGCATCGCGCACGTCCAGCGCCAGCGCCGAGACACCCTGCGAGACGATCTGGCCCTGGCGGTTGCGCAGTGCCCCGGCGTGGATCTGCACACTCTGCGCCGATGTCGTACCACCACTCACGTCCAAGTCCCCGCCGGACAGAACCAGCGCGCCGTTGCTGAGCAGGCGCCCTTCGCTGCCACGCAACGTATCGGCCTGCACGCTCAGGGTGCCGGTGCCAGCCTGCTGAACCAGGCCGTTGCTGTTGTCCAGCGTGGTCGCGACCAGTGCCAGATCGCCGTTGCCGGCCAACGTGCCGCGGGCACTGTTGTCCAGCGTCGTGGCCTTCACCGAACTGGCCCCGGTACCGAGCGACAGCAGGCTGCCGCCGCGGTTGTCCAGCGTCGCGGCGAGGATGTCGAACGCCGCCGCACTGAGCGAACCGTTGCGCAGATCGGCGTTGCCTGCCGACCATTGCAGGCGTCCCAGGGTACTCAGACGCCCACCGGCGCCGGCCCAGTCGCCGGTACCCAGCTGCAGGCCACCCTCGCCGGCGTGTTCGATGCGGCCACCGGCATTGCCGACCTGGCCCGCGCGCAAGGCCAGCTGCGTGGCATTGGTGGCCAGCAGGCCACCGTCGTTGTTGAACAGGCCCTGCACCGTCCACGACGATGCCGCCTTGCCGGCGTGGCGCAGTTCACCACCGCGGTTGTCGAGCGCCTGCGCATCCAGCGACAGGTCGCCGGCCACGCTCAGCGCACCCTTCTGGTTCGACAACAGGCCCACCTGCAACGCGGCATCGCCATGCACCTGCAGCATACCGCCGTCATTGCGCAGCTCCCCCCCGGCCTGCAGCGCGCTCACGCCCAGGCGACCGCCGCTGTTGTCGAGACCGTTGCGTGCGGCCAGTGACACCGTGCCGCCGTTGCTGATGCTGCCGCCGTCGTTGTCCAGCGTACCGGCGATGGCGATCAGGCCCTCGGCCAGGGGCAGCTCCGGCGACGTCGGCGTGCCCGCCGAGCCGCCATTGCCGCCTCCGGTTCCCGGCGTTCCCGGCGTGCCGGTTCCGGGTGTTCCACCGCCATTGCCGGGCGACGTGCCGCTGCCAACGCTGCTCCCGTTACCACCTGACGCTACGGCATCCAGTGCACCCAACAGGCCATTGCTACGGTTGCTGGCTGCGTCGGCCTTGAGCGCCAGCGCCTGCACACCAGTCTGTTCAATGGTGCCGCCATGGTTGCGCAGGCCCTGCGCCTCGACCCGCAGGCGCTGTGCGTTGAGCTTGCCGCCGCTGTTGTCCAGCGTGCCGCCGGTGTCGATCGCAACCTCGCGCGTGGCGGCGATGGTGCCGGCATTTGCAAGATCACCGCGCGCCTGCACGCGCACGTTCTGCAGCGACTGCAGGGCACCGGTGTTTTCCAGCCGGCCATCCACCGTCACCACCAGCTCGCCGGCCTGTGCGCCAATGCTGCCGGCATTGCGCACGCCCACGCCGTGCTCGTTGCCGACCAGCCAGATCTTGTTGGCGAACATGCCGCCCAGCGCACCAACGTCCAGCGCGAAGGCCGGCGCCCCGCCGCTGGCTGCGGTCGCACTGGCCTGGCTGTGGTCGGCACTGACCACGTTGTTGCCCAGCGTCGCCTGCAACTGATTGGCCCAGATGCCGGCGTTGACCTGCAACGAACGGGTGATCAGGTCGGTGTAGTCGGCGCGGCTGGTGTCCAGGCCATCGCCATCGATCTGGATCGCGCCCCCTGTGACGCGGTAGCCCTCAAGTGCGCCTGCACCCGTGAACATCGGCGTGCCGGTGGTCAGGGTCACCCGGCTGGCATTGAGGAAACCGCCGCCATTGACCTGGATGCCGGCCGGGTTGGCAATGATCACCTCGGCGCGCTGCCCGGCCACTTCCACATAGCCGTTGAGCCGGCTGGCCGGACCATTCACTTCATTGAGGATCACCCGTGCACTGCCGGTGGCGAGCCACGGGTTGCCCTGCACCCAGCCGCCCAGCTGCGTCTGCACCTGGCCGCGGGCGTTGTTGAGGATGACGCCATCGCGGCCCACATCGAACTGCGAATAGCGGTTGCGCGACACACCCGCCGCCGACGGCGTGGTGATGTTCACCATCGGCACGCCATTGGGTGCGGTCACCATCGTCGGCCGTTCACGGCCCGGCGCATTTGGATCGGAAATGATGCGCGCATCGGACTGCGCCAGCGCAGGCGTTCCCAGGCTGACCCAGCCCAGTGAGCACATCAGTGCGAAGCCCAGCGGCGACAGCGCAGCGCTCTGCCGGCCCGGCACATGGCCGACCAGGCCACCGCCGCCCTTCACCAGCTCCGAAGCCACCTGCCAGACGCGCAGCGCGCGGTTGAAAACCAGACGATAGATAGTGTTCATGTCACGTGTCCTTGTGGCAGATCAGTAGCGCCAGGCCAGGCTGAAGCCGAATGTGGTGTAGTCGGTGGGGAAATGGGCGGGTTTGCGCAGCGCCGAACCCACGAAGCCATCCCAGGAAAGCTGCTGCCAGCCGCCGCGCAGGCCCAGTGCCATGCCGGCCAGGTCATGGCCGGACTGCCACTGCGCGGATGGGCCGCCGATGCGGCCGTAGTCGGCAGCCACGTAGAACTCCTGGCCGCCACCGATACCGAGCGAAAGATCGTTGCGCAGCGACCAGCCACGCTCGCCGCTGAGCGAGCTTTCACCGTCGAAACCGCGCACGGTATAGCGGCCACCGATGGCGAAGCGATCCTGCGGCGAGAGTGGCGTGCGGTTCCACTGCGCCCGCCATGCGGCGGTGTAGCGCAGGCGCTGCTTGCCCAGCTGGAACGGCACGCTGAACTGCGCGTCGGCGGTGATCAGCTTCATCCGCGAGGTGCCTTCCAGCGGCAACGTCGGGTCCCACAACTGCGCCATCTCTTCCGGCGAACGCAGTGCGTGGAAGGCGCCCGTGCCACGCCGGTAGGCCACGCTGGCATCGAGCGTGGCAGTGCCGATGAACTGCTTGTGGGTCAGGCCCAGTTCCCAGCCAGCGGTGCGGCGGCGCTGCACTTCGATCTCGGTATCGTCGATGTAGTTCTTCGACTCGCGCTGCCAGCCGCGTGCGTAGGCACTGAACTTGATCTTGGCATTGCGCAGCAGCAGCCGGTCCACCCGCGCTTCGGCGTTGCGGCTGCGGCCACTGTACTCGTAGCGTTCAAAGGCACCGACCACGTTCTGGCTGTAGTCGTAGGCGCTGGCAGTAGCACCGAACAGCCAGTAGCCGTAGGGCACGTCGTAGTGCGCGGTCCAGCTGTCGGTGTCCTTGCCGCGGCCGTTGAACACGCCACGGCCGGCACTGATGTAGAACAGCTCGTTCAGGCCCAGCGGGTTGTCCAGCGACAGCGTCGCGTTGGCCTGCAGCTTGCCGGTGCCGCGGCTGCCGGCATCGTCCAGGGTGACGCTGGCGCGTACCGGTGAACGCTGCGTCCAGTCGATCTGCAGGTCGCTCTGGCCCGGCACCGCGCCCTCGCCGTCGGCCGGCGCGATCTTGATGTCGGCACTGACGGTGGGCACGCGCTGCAGGTTCTCCAGGCCCTGCTCGATGTCACGCAGGTTGAGCAGGCCGCCGCTGCGGATCGGCAGTGCATTGGCGAGGGCCGGATGCCGTCCCTGCGGATCGGAGAACACGGCCTCGCGGAACCGGCCCGGCACCACCGACAACGCCAGCGTGCCCTGGTTGAGGTCCTGCGGTGCCGACAGCACGCGCGTGGTGACATAGCCACGGGCGATGATCGCGTTCTGCACACGCTTCATCACCACGTTGATGCCTTCGGTTCCCAGGCAACGGCCAGTGGCCGGATCGTCCGTCGGGTCGGCCGCCGCCAGTGCCCAGCCGAAGCGCTGGCTGTCTTCGCCTTCCAGCACGATGCGATCGATGCGTACGCACGGGTGCTCCCGCGCCGGCAGGCGGTCGCCCTCCTTCTGCGCGTCCCGCTCCAGGCGGACGTCGGGGCGTTGTTCCTGCTGCTCGCGCAGCACGCGTTCGCGCTCCTGCTGCCGCAGCAGTTCCTGCGCGGCGGGATCACCGGCCTGCTGGGCGGTCGCCGGCCATGCGGCAACGGCGAGCATCAACGACCAACCACGATGGAGCCTCGGCCCCGGGTGCTTCTTCCCTGTTTCCACGCTACGTTCCATTCGAAATCGTCCTGCCAGCCGCGGTGCTGCAGGAACGTGAACCGAGGCTGCGCCACCATGGACAGCCACGGCATCGCGCGACAGGCGCAATGCCGGAGTACACATCGGCCGGCGCGGGAGTTTCTGAAGGATGAATTTCCGGAGGGCGCGCGTCAGCCCTGTGCAAAGGCTCGCGGCAAAGCGCTGGCAGGTTGCGGAACGAGCGTTCGCCTCGTGCCTGCAAAGCGGCGCATGCGGCTGCACGACAGCCGTGCAGCGAAGTGCAGCCGCGAAGTATGCGGTGCACGGCCCACGCCCGCAAAGCGAATCCGTTCAGCCGCACACGCCCTGCGCGCGGGTCACGCTACAGTCGGCGCATGACCATCGTCCTACAGATTGAAGGCGCCGCCATCGATGACATCGCCAGCCTGTACGCGGAGATCAACCGCGTGTTCATGGCTGGCGAGGCGTGGCAGCTCGGGCGAAGCCTGGATGCGCTGGACGACCTGCTGCATGGCAGTTATGGCGCGTTGGCCGGCCAGGCGCAGGCCACGCTGATCTGGCGCGATATTGCCCACAGCCGCACGGCCCTGGGCATGGAGACCACCCGCCAATGGCTGCAGGCAAAGCTGGACACACCGGGCGGCTTCAACACGCAGGCCATTGCCCACCAGCTGCAGGCCCTGCAACGGGGCGAAGGCCCGACCTACTTCGAGATCGTCATGGAGATTTTCACCAGCCACCGGCAGATCACGCTGGTCCCGGCCTGACTCCTTTACGTGCCGTACCGGCCTGCCACCGGTGGCGGCAGCCCTGCGCCCCAGCAGTTACCATTGACGGCCCTGTACCCGCTCCGCTGCGGCCGCCCTCCGGCGCGGCCGGATGCCCAGATCCACGAGTCCCATGTCCAAAGACAAGTCCGCCGAACACACCCCGCTGATGAAGCAATTCTTCGCAGCCAAGTCCGAGTACCCGGACCTGCTGCTGTTCTTCCGCATGGGCGACTTCTACGAGCTGTTCTACGACGATGCGCGCAAGGCCGCGCGCCTGCTCGACATCACCCTGACCCAGCGTGGCAGCTCCGGCGGCGCACCGATTCCGATGGCCGGCGTGCCGGTGCATGCCTACGAGGGCTACCTGGCACGGCTGGTGGCGCTGGGCGAGTCAGTGGCGATCTGCGAGCAGATCGGTGACCCGGCGCTGGCCAAGGGCCTGGTCGAACGCAAGGTGGTGCGCATCGTCACCCCCGGAACTGTCACCGACGAAGCGCTGCTGGACGAGCGCCGTGACACCCTGCTGATGGCGCTGTCGCGCACGAAGCAGGGCTACGGCCTGGCCTGGGCCGACCTGGCCGGTGGCCGCTTCCTGGTCAACGAAGTGGAAACCGACGATGCGCTGGAAGCCGAACTGGCCCGACTGGAGCCGGCCGAGCTGCTGGTGCCCGACGATGAAAACTGGCCGGAATTCCTGCGCCAGCGCACCGGCGTGCGCCGCCGTGCGCCGTGGCTGTTCGATGCCGACAGTGGCCGCCGCCAGCTGCTGAACTTCTTCAAGCTGCATGACCTGAGCGGCTTCGGCATCGATGACAAGCCACGTGCGACCGCTGCCGCAGGTGCCCTGCTCGGCTATGTCGAGGAAACCCAGAAGCAGCGCCTGCCGCACCTGACTTCGATCGCGATGGAAACCGCCGGCGAGGCGATCGCGATGAATGCCGCCACCCGTCGCCACCTGGAACTGGATACGCGCGTCGACGGCGATACCCGCAATACCCTGCTGGGCGTGCTCGACAGCACGGTGACGCCGATGGGCGGCCGCCTGCTGCGGCGCTGGCTGCACCGCCCGCTGCGCCTGCGCGAGGTGCTGGTGCAGCGCCACCATGCGGTGGAAACCCTGATCGATCGCGGCAGCGACGCCGACATCCGCGAACAGTTCCGCCGCCTGGGCGACCTGGAACGCATCCTCACCCGCGTCGCGCTGCGCTCGGCGCGCCCGCGCGATTTTTCCACCCTGCGTGATGGCCTGGGGCTGCTGCCCGCCGTGCGCGAGGTGCTGGCGCCACTGGACTCGCCGCGCCTGCAGGCCCTGCACGCCGAGCTGGGCGAGCATGACGCGTGCGCGCAGCTGCTGGCCAGCGCCATTGCCGAAATGCCGCCACTGAAGCTGAGCGACGGCGGCGTGCTGGCCGACGGCTTCGATGAAGAGCTGGACGAGCTGCGCCGCCTGTCCACCCATGCTGACCAGTTCCTGGTCGATCTGGAACAGCGCGAACGCGAAAGCAGCGGCATTCCCACCCTGAAGGTGGGCTACAACCGCGTGCACGGCTACTACATCGAGATCAGCAAGGGCCAGTCCGACCGTGCGCCGGTGCACTACACCCGCCGCCAGACGCTGACCAATGCCGAGCGCTACATCACCGAAGAACTGAAGGCGTTCGAAGACAAGGTGCTGTCCGCGCGCGACCGTTCGTTGTCGCGCGAGAAGTACCTGTACGAGCAGCTGCTGGACACCCTCGGCGAACAGCTGGAACCGTTGAAGCAGTGCGCCGCTGCGCTGAGCGAACTGGACGTGCTGGCCGCCTTCGCCGAGCGCGCGCAGGCGCTGGACTGGTCGCGGCCGGAACTGGAAACGGCACCGTGCCTGAAGATCGAGCGTGGCCGCCATCCGGTGGTCGAAGCGGTGCGTGAGCAGCCGTTCGAACCGAACGACCTGGACCTGCATCCCGACCGTCGCATGCTGGTCATCACCGGCCCGAACATGGGCGGTAAATCGACCTACATGCGGCAGAACGCGCTGATCGTGCTGCTGGCCCACATCGGCAGCTTCGTGCCGGCCAGCCGTGCGGTTATCGGTCCGATCGACCGCATCCTGACCCGCATCGGCGCCGGTGACGACCTCGCCCGCGGGCAGTCGACCTTCATGGTCGAGATGGCCGAGACCAGCTACATCCTGCATCACGCCACCGCCCATTCGCTGGTGCTGATGGACGAGATCGGCCGCGGCACCTCCACCTACGACGGCCTGGCGCTGGCCGATGCGGTCGCACGCCACCTGGCCTACCAGAACCGCTGCTATACGCTGTTCGCGACCCACTACTTCGAGCTGACCGCGCTGGCCGACGAACAACACGAGGGTGGCCGCAGCGGCATTGCCAACGTGCACCTGGATGCCGTCGAGCACGGTGAAGCGCTGGTGTTCATGCACGCGGTGAAGGACGGTCCGGCCAACCGCAGCTTCGGCCTGCAGGTGGCCGCACTGGCCGGCCTGCCGCGCACTACCGTGGCGCAGGCACGGCGGCGCCTGGCCGAGCTGGAGCAGCGCGGCGGTGAAAGCCATGCCGCCGAGCTGGCGCCGCAGGCATTGGATGCGCCGCAGCAGTTCGGCCTGTTCAGCGCCCCGGCCAGCAAGGCGCAGGAGGCGCTGGCGGCGATCGACCCGGACGAACTGACGCCCAAGCAGGCGCTGGAAGCCCTGTACCGGTTGAAAGCGCTGCTGTAACTGCAACGCATAGAGACGGCCTCCGGCTGCCATGCAGGAGGCCTCTTGAAAGTCTCTGCAAATCCGATTTTGCGTTTCAATTGACAGAATCTATCAATCTGAACGGATCATTCGATTATTCATTTCATCTGGCCCTAGCTAAAGTCGAGTGAAGATGTTCCACCCCGTCTTCACCCGCAGGAGCCAGCCATGAGCCAGTCCGATAACAACAGTCCCAAGTGCCCGTATCACACCGCTCCGTCGCCGGCAGAAGGCGCCCAGCAGCAGCGTGAGCTGAGCACGACGCCGAAGCAGAAGCACGGCGACGATCCGGTCACGCCGATGACCACGGCCTTCGGCGCACCGGTGGTGGACAACCAGAACAGCAAGACCGCTGGCCCGCGCGGCCCGCTGCTGATGGAAGACGTGTGGCTGCTGGAAAAGCTGGCCAACCTCAACCGCGAGATCATTCCCGAGCGCCGCATGCATGCCAAGGGATCGGGTGCGTTCGGTACCTTCACCGTCACCCACGACATCAGCAAGTACACCCGCGCCAAACTGTTCGAGAAGGTGGGCAAGCAGACCGAGATGTTCGCGCGCTTCACCACGGTGGCCGGCGAGCGTGGTGCCGCCGACGCCGAGCGTGACATCCGCGGCTTCGCACTGAAGTTCTACACCGAAGAAGGCAACTGGGACCTGGTCGGCAACAACACGCCGGTGTTCTTCCTGCGCGACCCGCGCAAGTTCGCCGACCTCAACAAAGCGGTCAAGCGCGACCCGCACACCAACCTGCGCAGCGCGCGCAACAACTGGGACTTCTGGACGCTGCTGCCCGAAGCCCTGCTGCAAGTGACCGTGGTGATGAGCGACCGCGGCATTCCGCGCAGCTTCCGCCACATGCATGGTTTCGGCTCGCACACCTACAGCTTCACCAACGCCGACAGCGAGCGCTTCTGGGTCAAGTTCCACTTTGTCAGCCAGCAGGGCATCGAATCGCTGACCGACGCGCAGGCGCAGATCCTGGTCGGCCATGACCGCGAAAGCCACGGCCGCGACCTGTTCGACGCGATCGAGAAGGGCGACTTCCCGAAGTGGAAGCTGTTCATCCAGGTCATGCCGGAGCTGGAGGCGGAAACCTACCGCATCCATCCGTTCGACCTGACCAAGGTATGGCCGAAGAGCGACTACCCGCTGATCGAAGTGGGCCAGTTCGAACTGAACCGCAACCCGGTCAACTGGTACCAGGACGTGGAGCAGTCGGCGTTCGCACCGAGCAACCTGGTGCCGGGCATCGGCCCGTCGCCGGACAAGATGCTGCAGGCACGCCTGTTCGCCTATTCCGATGCGCAGCGCTACCGGCTGGGCGTGAACCACCACCAGATTCCGGTGAACGCCGCACGCTGCCCGGTGCACAGCAATCACCGCGATGGTGCGATGCGCGTGGATGGCAACTACGGCGGCCTGCCGCATTACGAACCGAACAGCTACGGCCAGTGGCAGGAACAGCCGCAGTACCGCGAACCGCCGATGAAGATCCGCGGCGACGCCGACTTCTGGAACTTCCGTGAGGACGACGCCGACTACTTCAGCCAGCCCGGTGCGCTGTTCCGCAGCTACAACCAGGCACAGAAGGACCGCCTGTTCGCCAACACCGCCCGCGCCCTGGGCGATGCACCGGACTTCATCAAGCAGCGCCACATCGACAACTGCAGCAAGGCCGACCCGGCCTACGGTGCCGGCGTCGCCGCAGCCCTCAAGGCGCTGGCCAGCCAGCCATCGGATCCGTTCAAGCCGGCGCAACCGGAAGCGGACTTCCCTACTGCGACCCCGGGCGCGGAAGACATCGAGCTCTGATCGCCCTCCCCGTGTACGGCACGCCGCCCCCCTGTGAGGCGGCGTCGCCGTTTTAACGGTCCGCGTCGTACCTTCTGCACGCCCCACCCCAATCAAGGAATCCGCAGATGAGCCTGACCGATGAACTTCTCGCCAAACTGCAGGGCGCGCCGCTGCAGCAGGTCTCCCAGCAGCTCGGTATCAGCGATACCCAGGCTTCCGGTGCGATCAGCGCCGCACTGCCGGTGCTGATGGGCGCGCTGGGCAACAACGCCTCGCAGCCACAGGGCGCACAGGCGCTGCTCGGCGCACTGCAGAACAACCACAGCGGGCTGGACCTGGGCAGCGTGCTCGGCTCGGTACTGGGCGGCGGTGGCGGTGGTGCCGCCAGCGATGGCGCCGGCATCCTCGGCCACATCTTCGGCGGCAGCCAGCAGAAGGTCGAAAGCGGGCTGGCGCAGGCTACCCAGCTGGACAGCGGCCGCACCAGCCAGTTGCTGCAGATCCTCGCACCGATCGTGATGGCCTTCCTCGCCCAGCGTCTCGGTGGCGGCCAGGCCGATGCCGGCTCGCTCAGCCAGGCGCTTGGCCAGGAAAAGCAGCACGTGCAGCAACAGGGTGGTCTTGCCGGTGGCCTGCTCGGCAGCCTGCTGGACCAGGACGGTGACGGCCAGCTCGGCGTGGGCGATCTGCTGAAGATCGGCGGCAGCCTGCTCGGCGGCAAGCGCTGACGCCTGCGGGCGCCGGACCCGGCCCGGCGCCGCATCATTTACAGCGCGTCAATATCGCCCAGCGCGCGGATCAACCGGCGCGCGCGCTTGTCCGGCTTGTGCTCCGGCGGCTGGAACCCATCGCGCGCGGCGATGCGCAGCGCACGCTGTTCGGCACGACGCGCCTTGGAGGCCTCGCTCTCGGCATACAGCTGCTGCGCCGTCGCTGCGGGCCCGCGCTGATCGCTCAGGCCGAGCACCTGGACCTCGAAATGCTCTTCACCACGGTCGACCTGAAGCTGCTCGCCCACGCGCACCGCGCGTGAGGATTTCGGACGCTGCCCGACAACGCTGACCTTGCCGGTCTCGATCGCCTGCTTGGCCAGGCTGCGGGTCTTGAAGAAACGGGCCGCCCACAACCAGATGTCCAGGCGGACACTGGGTGACAGCGGGGAAAGCTCGGGCATGGGGGCAGGCTACTCCAGTGGCTTGTTGAGGGGACGCGGGTTGTCCGGGTCGGCCCGGCAGCCGGTGCCGCCGATCAATGGCCGCACCCCGGAGGCCAGGTCCTGGCGCTGGCTGCCGACCAGACACTCGGGACGGTCGGTTGGCCGGATCTGGGTATCACCCAGCCGGTCGTCCATCGAACATGCGGCCAATCCGACGCTGATCAAGGCCAGCGCCAGCCTGCGCTCCACCTGCAGTCGTTGATGCATTGCCACATCCCGCAAACCGGCTTGGTGCTAGTGTGCGCCTCCCGGGATTCGATCACCACTCCATGGCCAAGGCACCGCTTGACCTGACCTCCGGCCCGATCGGGCGCAATCTCCTGTTGTTCTCCCTGCCGATCCTGGCGGGCAACATCGCGCAGTCGCTGAACGGCTCGGTAAACGCGGTCTGGGTCGGGCGGTTCCTCGGCGAGGCGGCGCTGACCGCCACCGCGAACGCCAACAACATCATGTTCTTCCTGATCGGCTCGGTGTTCGGTTTCGGCATGGCCTCCACCATCCTGATCGGCCAGGCGATCGGCGCGCGCGACCTCGTGCAGGCGCGGCGCGTGGTCGGCACCAGCGCCACCTTCTTCATCGGCCTGTCGGTGATCATCGCCCTCGCCGGCTGGTTCATGGCCCATCCGCTGCTGGCGGCGATGGGCACGCCGGCCGCTTCGCTGCCATTGGCCGAGGCCTACCTGCAGATCATCTTCCTGGCGATGCCGACGCTGTACGCGTTCGCCTTCCTCACCGCCGCGCTGCGCGGTGCCGGTGATTCGCGCACGCCGTTCCGCTTCCTGATGGTGTCGGTGGCGCTGGACATCGTGCTGAACCCGGTACTGATCTTCGGCATGGGGCCGTTTCCCGCGCTGGGTATCGCCGGCTCAGCGTGGGCCACGCTGGTCGCGCAGACGCTGTCGCTGGCCGGCCTGCTGCTGTACATGCGGCACAAGCGCCACACCCTGTGGCTGGGCCGCGCCGACATGCGCCTGTTCAAGCTCGACATGACCATCCTCAAGGCGCTGGTGGTCAAGGGCGTGCCGATGGGCCTGCAGATGGTGCTGATCTCGCTGTCGGTGATCCTGCTGATGACCATGGTCAACCAGTACGGGACCGACACCGGCGCGGGCTACGGCGCTGCCCTGCAACTGTGGAACTACCTGCAGATGCCAGCGATGGCGATCGGTGCAGCGTGCTCTTCGATGGCCGCACAGAACGTGGGTGCGCAGCGCTGGGATCGCGTGCGCGGCACCGCGCGCCAGGGCGTGCTGTTCAACTTCCTGCTGACCGGCGCGTTGATCCTGCCGCTGGTGCTGTTCGATCGCCAGCTGCTGGCGCTGTTCCTGCCACCGGCCAGCCAGGCGCTGGAGATCGCGCGCCACCTCAACCACGTAGTGATCGGCTCGTTCCTGTTCTTCGGCGTCAGCTTCGTGATCTCCGGCGTAGTGCGCTCCACCGGCGCGGTGATTCCACCGCTGCTGATCCTGGCTGGCTCGCTGTGGGGCGTGCGCGTGCCGTTCGCAGAACTGCTGCAGCCGTACTGGGGCGCCGATGCGATCTGGTGGAGCTTCCCGGTCAGCTCGCTGGTGTCGATGCTGCTGTCGCTGGCGTATTACCGCTGGGGTGGCTGGCGCAAGGCGAAGATGATGGGCAAGCCCTCGCATGCCGAAGAACTGGCCACGCCCTCTGAGATTCCGGCCTGCCCACCGTCGCCGGTGGCCGACCCGGATGCCGCACCGCTGCGGTAGTGCCGGCCGCTGGCCGGCAACTTCAAACCGCTCCGCAAGCATCGCAAAGCAGCCGGCCAGCGGCCGGCTCTACCGCTTCTTCTTCGCCGCGTTGAGCGTCGCCGCCGCGCGCAGCAGCGCCTTGAACGCAGCGGCATCCGGCATCGCGCCTTCATGGATGTCGATCGCACGCCGCGTGTTGCCGTCCAGGCTTGCGTTGAACAGCCCCTTTGGATCGGCCAGCGCCGCACCATTGGCGAAGGTCAGCTTCACTGCCTGCTTGTAGGTCTCGCCGGTGCACAGGATGCCGTTGTGCTCCCACACCGGTGTACCCCGCCATTTCCAGGTTTCCTGCACGTCGGGCAGCGCTTCATGGATCAACGCACGCACGCGTGCCAGTGTTTCACCGCGCCAGTCTGCCAACTCGGCGATGCGTGCATCGATCAACTCGGTGGCCGGTGTTCCGGCATCGGCCGGGTTGGGGGCATGCGTGGCCATCAGGAGCTCTCGTCGGGAAAGGAATGAGAAGGTCGGGGTCACATGCGCTCGCCGGGCAACGCGGCGGCCTGGCGCACCCAGTCGAGGAACTGTGCCTCATCCAGCAGGCCGTCCTGCGGGATGTGCAGGTAACGCGTATCGGCGCTCCTGGACGGCTCGGGCGGCACTGGCGCCAGTGCCGCGCCGCGGAAGAACGCCACCTTGATGTAGCGGGTGAAGCAATGGAAGCTGAGAAACCACCCTTCGCCCGGCGCAACCGCATACATCGGCGAGTTCCACTTCACTGCCTTGTGCACCCCAGGTACGGCCTGCTCGATCAATGCATCCAGTCGCGCGCCGATCGGACGTTTCCAGTCCGGCATGGCGGCGATGTATGCCTGCACCGGCGCATCGCCCTCGCCCTTGGCGATCTGCGGGTTGCCACCGGACAGCAGCGTGGGCGCAGTGGAAGGTGCGGTTCGCTTGGCAGGCATCGCACGCTATGTCCATCGGGATGAAGCTGCAGCCTAGCGCGGGCCCGCCCGGTGGTCACGGCGCAGTGCGCCATCGGCTCAGCCCGCCTGCCGTGCGCGGAACCGGCGCCAGTCCGGCAGCTTGCGGTGGCGGCGCAGCGAGCGCATCAGCGCTGCCATCACGATACCGAACAGCACGCCAGCCGACAGGCCGGCCACCAGCAACAGCGCCAGCGGGCGCTCGCTGCCCTGCCACAGCATCAGCCACATCAGCGCGGTCCAGAACAGCCCGAACAACAGGCCCTGCACCAGCGCATTGGTACCAAAACCAGCCAGGATTGGTGGTGGCAGCGCGATGCCCACGCGCCACAGCAGGCGGTGCAGCAGCGGCGCCGACTGCACGCGCGCCAGCCCCTTGCCGTCGAGGAAGCGCAGTGCCGACTGGATCACGGCGGGATAGCGCGGGTTGATGTCGCTCATCAGCTGATCGTGGCCGATGCGATGCCGGAAACGCAAACGGCCACCCGAAGGTGGCCGTCGCGGCAACAACCGAAGTTGTTTATCAGGCCTTGTCGGCCAGACGGGCAGCCTTGGCGGCAGCAGCGGCAGCCAGGTCTTCCTTGATGCGGGCAGCCTTGCCTTCCAGGCCACGCAGGTAGTACAGCTTGCCGGCGCGGACCTTACCACGACGCTTCACTTCGACCGAGTCGATGATGGCGCTGTGGGTCTGGAAAACGCGCTCGACGCCGTAGCCGTGCGAGATCTTGCGGACGGTGAACGAGGAGTTCAGGCCGGCGTTCTTGGTGGCGATGACGACGCCTTCGTAGGCCTGCACGCGCTCGCGGCTGCCTTCCTTCACCTTCACGTTGACGACAACGGTGTCGCCCTGGCTGAACTTCGGCAGTTCGCGGGTGATCTGGGCGGATTCGAATTCCGCGACGATGGACTTGTTCAGCTTGCTCATGGGTTACACCGATTCTTGTTCGGGTGGGCGTGTCGTATCGACAACGTGGGCTCATGCAGTCACCGGACTGTGCTGCACGTTTGTTTTGGGTACTGCGCGCGCCAACCGGGGCTGGCGGGAATTGGCCATGATAGCCGATAAAGCCAGCCCTGCGCTAGGGGCTGGCCTTCTGGTTCCGGGCCTGGCGGCCCTGCTCCAGCAGTTTGCGGTCGGCCTTGCCCAGTGCCTGTTCATCCAGCAGGTCCGGGCGCCGCTGGGCGGTCCGGAGCAGCGACTGCTGGCGGCGCCAGGCGGCGATGGCCGCGTGGTTGCCCGAGCGCAGCACCTCCGGCACGTCCCCCAGCGGGTGCTGGGCCGGCTGGCTGTAATGCGGGCAGTCGAGCAGACCGAGGTCGCCCTCGAAGCTGTCCTGCGCCGCCGACTCCGCATCGTTCAGGGCACCGTCCTGCAGGCGGGCCACGGCGTCGATGATCACCGCCGCGCCCAGCTCGCCCCCGGACAGCACGTAGTCGCCGAGGGAGATTTCCTCGTCGACATTGGCCTCCAGGAAACGCTCGTCGATGCCCTCGTAGCGGCCACAGAGCAGGACCATGCGCGGCAGCGCCGCCAGTTCCCGCACCTTGGCCTGGGTCAACGGCGCGCCCTGCGGGCTGAGGTAGATCACCCGCGCCGGGGTTGGATCGGCCTCGCGGATCGCCTGCAGGCAGGCCTGCAGCGGCTCGATCAGCATCACCATGCCCGGGCCACCGCCGAACGGACGGTCGTCCACCCGGCGGTAGTTGCCTTCGGCGTAATCACGGGGGTTCCAGCCATGCAGGCTGAACAGTCCCTTCTCCTGCGCGCGCCCGACCACGCCCAGTCCAGCGGACTGGGCGAGGAACTCGGGAAACAGGGTGATGACGTCGAAACGCATGCTCACACTCAGAACTCGGGGTCCCAGTCGACCACGATCAGGTTGGCCTCGAAATCGACCGATTTGACGAAGTCCGGCTGCACGAACGGAATCATCCGCTCGCGGTCACCCCGGACCACAACCACGTCATTGGCGCCGGTGCTGAACAGGTGCGAGACCTGGCCCAAGGCGACGCCCTCGGTGGTCTTCACATCCAGGCCTTCCAGGTCCACCCAGTAATACTCATCGGGCTTCGGCGGCGGCAAGGCACTGCGGGCCACGTAGATCTCGGTGCCGCGCATCGCTTCGACCACATCGCGATCCTCGACCCCGGGGAAACGGGCCACCAGGTGCTTGCCGCTGTCGCGGCCGCGCACACCTTCAACCGTGGTTTCCACGCCGGATGGGCTGCGCACGATCCACGGCTGGTAACGGAAAATGGCGGAACGTGGCTCGGTCCAGGACTCGAGCTTGATCTCGCCGCGCACACCAAAAGCGCCGACAACCCTGCCCAGCAGGATGCGGCGCTCGATATCTTTCATCTGCTTCAACCAAGAGGGCCACGCCGAAGCGTGGCCCGTCAGGATCAGGCCGCAGCGGCCTGGGACTTGGTCGCTTCCTTGATCAGGTTGCGGACCTTGTCGGTCGGCTGGGCGCCGTTCTTGACCCAATGGTCAACGCGGGCCAGGTCCAGCTCGATGCGCTTCTCGGCGCCCTGGGCGACCGGGTTGTAGAAGCCAACGCGCTCGATGTTGCGGCCGTCGCGCGCGCTGCGCACGTCGGTGACGATGATGTGGTAGAACGGACGCTTCTTGGCGCCGCCGCGGGTCAGTCGGATCTTGACCATGGTGTTTTTCCTATTGCCCAGTCGCCAGGATGGCGAGGTAAGCGGGCGATTATAGCGGCAGATCGCGGCCGGGCCAACCCCGGGGATGAACTCCCGGGGTCAGATCCCTTTTGCGGCGCAAAAGGGATCTGACCCCAATTTGTCCCAAGCCACCGCCGCCAACACCTGCCTGCCCTGTTCAGCCAGCGCCGGCGAGCCGGCCAGGACATGCCCGTCAATGGCCTCCAGCGCCCACAACCCGCTGGCGTTGCAGGCAAAAGCCGCCTTCACGCCGGCCAGATCAGCCAGCCGCAGCGGCTGAGTGGCCTGAGGCCCCGGCCAATGCTGCTTCAGCAGTGCCTCGGCAGTCCCGCGCAGGGCCGGCGCCTGCGGCCAGAGCAGCCGTTCACCATCGTGCACGGCCAGGTTCCAGGTACTGCCTTCACTCACTTCGCCATCGGCGGTCACGAACAGCACGTCGTCGAATCCTTCGGCCATCGCCGCGCGGCGCTCGGCGAACAGGCCGAAGGTGCCCACATGCTTGAGCTGCGGCAGCTCGCGCTGCCAGGTCACGCTGCGCACACGCTTGGAGGCGGTCAGCGTCACCGGCGCTGAAACCGCCACCAGCACGTCCACCGGCACCGCCGCCAGCGGATTGCGGAAATCGAAGCGGCGCGAGTACACCGTCACCCGCAGCGAGGCATCGGCCAGGCCGGCCTGCCGCAGCGCCTGCGCCATCCAGCCCCGCACCTGCGCCGTATCCAGTTTGCTGCCGAACAGTTCGCGCGTGGCCTGCGACAGCCGCGCCAGATGCAGATCCAAGCCCTGCGCTGCGCTGTCGCGCACTTGCAGCGAAGTGAAGTGGCCGTAGTTCACCAGCGCCGGCAGCAGATCCTCCACCTGCGCCGCCCAGCCGTTGCAGCTCACCATCATGGCAACAGTGCCTGCGCCTGCTCCCACATGCCGCGCAGCACGTCGGCGGCCGGCTGCGCCGGCGCCATCCACGCCGACTGCCCGGCCCAGGCCTGCATCGCCGCCAGGCGGTTTTCCTGCGCGGCCTGCTTGCGCATCGGCGCGGTCAGCCCACGCTGCACCGGGTATGGACGCGGCGCGGGGGCTCCTTCTGCGGCAGCGGCGCGCACATAGGGTGTCGCCAGGCCACGACCCAGGCGACCGCTGAAGGCACGGGTCGGCCAAGTGTCTTCCGGTTCGCTGGCGGCCAGCCCATCAGCCCACGCCGAAGCGATCGCCGCTTCCGGCGTGCGCAGGAAGGCGGTGCCGATCTGCACGGCGCTGGCCCCCAGCGTGAGTGCGGCAGCGATGCCACGGCCGTCGGCGATGCCGCCTGCGGCAATCACCGGAATCTGCAGGTGATCGGCCAGGCGCGGCAGCAGTGCGAACAACCCGACCAACTGGCGCTCGGCCATCGCCGGATCGAACGCGCCACGATGGCCGCCGGCCTCCGCGCCCTGCGCCACCACCGCATCGGCACCGGCGTCCTGTGCCGCGCGCGCTTCGGACAAGGTGGTGGCACAGGCGATCCAGGCGATGCCGGCGTCCTTCAGCTGCTGCACGTGATGCGGCAACAGCACGCCCATGATGGTCGAGGCGACCGCCGGGCGCGCGGCCAGCAGTGCGGCGAACTGTTCTTCGAAGTCGGCGGGCGTGGCGTCGGCGGCACTGGCCGGCACGTCCGGGCCCCACTGCGCGAGGAAGGCGCGGCTGGCGGCTTCGGCGGCAACATCACGGGTCGGTGCGGGATCGGGCACCCACAGGTTCACCTGGGCCGGGCCGGTCGAAGCGGTGCGGAATTCGTCCATCCAGCGACCGATATCGGCCGAAGAGGACAACACCGCGCCCATCGCGCCCATGCTGCCGGCGTTGGCCAGCGCGGCCGACAACGGCACCGGGCAGGCGCCGGCCATCGGTGCCAGCAGGATTGGAACGGAAACGCCAAAGCGCCGGCAGAACGCCTCGGCGCGGGAAGCTACAGCGGAACTCTGCATGACGGCCCATCATTTTGGACAGGCCCTCATGGTGCGCGCAGGACAGGGGAAGAGTCGAGCCTGCTGCCTGACGGCCTGCTGCGGCGACTGTGCGCCGCCGCCCGAGCGTGGGCTCGGGCGCTACATCAGACTGCGACCGGGGCCGTCATCAACGGAACGGCATGCCGCGGCCACCCATGGCGCCCATCATGCCCTTCATGCTGCGCAACATGCCCTTCATGCCGCCGCCGGCCATCTTGCTCATCATCTTTTCCATCTGCATGTACTGCTTCATCAGCTTGTTGACGTCGGCCGGTGTCACGCCCGAGCCCTTGGCAATGCGCGCGCGACGCGAGCCGTTGAGCAGGTTCGGGTTGCGCCGTTCCTTCTTGGTCATCGAGTTGATGATGGCGATCATGCGCGGCACTTCCTTGCCCTGGCTGACCTGCTGCTTCAGATGATCGGGGATGTTGCCCAGGCCCGGCAGCTTGTCCATCAGGCCACCGATGCCACCCATGTTCTGCATCTGCTCCAGCTGGTCGCGCATGTCGTTCAGGTCGAACTTCTTGCCCTTGGCGACCTTCTCGGCCAGCTTGGCCGCCTTGTCCTTGTCGACCTGCTGCTCGACCTGCTCGACCAGCGACAGCACGTCGCCCATGTCGAGGATGCGGCTGGCGATACGGTCGGGATGGAACACGTCCAGGCCTTCCGGCTTCTCGCTCACACCGACGAACTTGATCGGCTTGCCGGTGATGTAGCGCACGCTCAGCGCGGCGCCGCCGCGGGCATCACCGTCAGTCTTGGTCAGCACCACGCCGGTCAGCGGCAGCGCATCGCCGAAGGCCTTGGCGGTGTTGGCCGCGTCCTGGCCGGTCATGGCGTCGACCACGAACAGCGTTTCAGCCGGATTCACCGCCGCGTGCAGGGCCTTGATCTCGGCCATCATCGCTTCGTCGATGGCCAGGCGGCCGGCGGTATCGACCAGCAGCACGTCCACGAACGACTTGCGCGCATCGTCGATGGCCGCGCGCACGATGGCTTCCGGCTTCTGGTCGGCGCTGGACGGGAAGAACAGCACGCCCACCTGCTCGGCCAGGGTCTTGAGCTGCTCGATCGCGGCCGGGCGGTAGACGTCGGCCGACACCACCATCACCTTCTTCCTGCGCTTTTCCTTCAGGTGCTTGGCCAGCTTGCCGACCGTGGTGGTCTTGCCGGCACCCTGCAGGCCTGCCATCAGGATGATGGCCGGAGCGGGAACGTTGAGGTTCAGGTCGCTGGCTTCGGCGCCCATCACGGCGGTCAGCTCGTCGCGCACGACCTTGATCAGGGCCTGGCCCGGGGTCAGCGACTTCAGCACTTCCTGGCCGACCGCGCGCACCTTGATGCGCTCGATCAGCGCCTGCACCACCGGCAGCGCGACGTCGGCTTCGAGCAGTGCGATGCGCACTTCACGGGTCGCCTCGCGGATGTTCTCCTCGGTCAGGCGGCCGCGGCCACGCAGGCGCTCGATGGTGCCGGAAAGGCGCTGGGTCAGGGACTCGAACATGCGGCGCAACCTGTCTGAAAGCGGGGGACAATAAGGCAGACAGTATAACGGGTCTGGCTGTCTCCCCGGACTGCGGCCACGGGGCCGTCGCCAGCATCACGGGGGTATGCGAAACTGCAACGATGACAATCGTTCTCATCGCCGTCCTGCTCTACCTGGCTGCCAGTGCCCTGCTGGTGCGCGCGCTTGGCCGCGATGAGACGACCGGCTCCCCCATCTGGCTATGGCCGGCCCTGCCCGCCATGCTGCTGCACGGCGGCTACCACGTGATGGTGGCGATGCGCACCAACGGCGGGCCGGACATGCACTTCTTCGCCGCACTGTCGCTGGTCGGCCTGGGCATGGCCTGGCTGACTTCGCTGGTCGGCGCGCGCGGGCGGATGTCGGCGCTGGGCGTGGTGGTGTTCCCGCTGGCCGCCGTGCTGCTGCTGGCCTACCACGTTTACGGCCACGAACCGAGCAAGGTGCTGGGCTGGCGCCTGGCCAGCCACGCCTGGCTGGCCCTGCTGGCCTACGCCACGCTGAGCATCGCCGCGCTGCTGGCGATCATGCTGTGGCTGCAGGAACGCGCACTGCGCCGCCGCGAGTTCCGGCCTTGGCTGCGCGCGCTGCCGCCGCTGGCCGACCTGGAATCACTGCTGTTCCGGGTGATCACCGTCGGCTTCGCGCTGCTGACCCTGACCCTGGTCACCGGGGTGCTGTTCGTCGACGACCTGCTGGCGCAGAAGCTGGTGCACAAGACTGTGCTGAGCGTGCTGTCGTGGATCGTGTTCGGCGTGCTGCTGATCGGCCGCCGGCGCTACGGCTGGCGCGGCATGAAGGCGGTGCACTGGACGCTGGCGGCGATGCTGTTGCTGCTGCTGGCCTTCTTCGGCAGCCAGTTCGTGATCGAACTGGTGTTCGGGCATTCGCGATAGGCGGTGTGCCGACCAACGGTCGGCACCCACCGGCGCTACCGTCAAGGCTGGGCCAGGATCTTCCGCACCGAACGACCACTGTTGGTGACGATGTCATCAACCTGCCAGCACCCCTGCCCGTGGCGCACCATCGGCAGGCGGGTCAGGTAGGCCTTCTTCCACACCGAATAGCGCATCTCGACCTGGCCGGCGGAGGCCGAAGCCTCCTTCCAGCTGTAGCGCACCGGGGTTTCGATGTCACCGTCCTGCGCATCCAGCCACGGATCCGAATCGATGGTGCAGATGCCCTCTTCGCGCTGCTGGCAGGCGCGCTCTCCACGCAGTGCCTTGCCGAAGGCAGGGCTGACCAGCGCCGGGGGTGGCTCCAGCAGATCACCATCGCCCGTCGTTGCCTCGTAGAAGGCGCGGGCCACCGCCTCTGGTTCCTGGCAGGCGGGTGACGCCTGCACGGCAGGGGCCAGCAGCAGCCCGGCGATCATCAACATCCCTGTCTTCCGCATGTATTTTTCCCTGAGGTAGTGCCGGCCGCTGGCCGGCAATACAGGATCTCCCGGTGCTGCCGGCCAGCGGCCGGCACTACCCGATATCCGGCCTACAACCCGTAACGCTCGATCACGTCCAGATGCGGCTGGCGATCCTGGTCACAGGCTTCAGCCAGGCGCAGCCAGCAATGCGGATGCGGCCACGTCGCGGTGTGCTGCTGCAGGAAGCGGTGCAGCGCCAGCGGCGCATGGTCCTGCGGCTGGGCCACGGTGAACAGCAGGCCGGGCAGCGTACCCTCTTCCACATCGGGGTCGGTGACGGTGTAGTCCGGCCGGCTGTGTGACCACACCTTCCAGCCCTGTGCTTCGGCCGCCTCGACGAAGGCATTCCAGGCCTCTTCGCCCGGGTGCGCGCCATCGATCATCCAGCTGCGGGCGAAACCGCCGCGCTCCAGCACATGCACCTGCGCATAGGTCGGGATGAAATGCTCGCGTGCTTCCTCCTCCTCTGGTGCCGGATGCACCAGCGCGGCATCGAACACCACCCAGTCGCCCACCTGCTGGGCGCGGTTGGACGGTGCGTTCTCGACGATGCGCGCGGTCACCGGACCGCTGCGACGGGCGTAGTACTCCATCGGCTCGCCGTTTTCTTCGCTGCGGATGATCACCCAGCCCCACGGCTCCTCTACCACGCCGTCCTGGCTGGACAATTCCATGCCAAGCGCCGCCGCCGAGCGGCGCACGGCGTCCCAGTCGCGCGCGGCGCTGGCTGCGCTCATGTGGTCCCAATGCGCGGCATTGGGCTCGTCCAGCAGCTCCACCAGCTGTGCATAACAGGCCTGGGCCTCGCTGAAACGGCCGGTTTCCATGTACATGCGCGCCAGCGTGCCGCGCGCGCCGTGCGAGCCCGGAGACAGCTCCAGAAGCGATCGGGCCGCCTGCTCCAGCGCCGGCCAGTCGGACACGCGGCGTGCACGCTGCACCTCGCACCAGTGCGCGAACACCGGCACGCTGCCGCGATAGAGATCGGCCAGCTGGCGCAGTCCGTCGTCGTCGCCCTGTTCGGCCAGCCAGCGCATCAGCGTGTAGGCCGCGGGGCCATCGTGCTGGGTGTGGCCGCGCACGAACCGCCACAGCAGCGACCGCGCCTCGGCCTGCGCGCCGCAGGCATTCAGTGCCGAGGCGGCCATGTCGGCCAGCGCCTCGTCATCGGGCAGCTCGGCATGCGCCTGCAGCAACCACTGCGCTTCGCGCTCGGGATCGCGCGACTGGTTCTGTTCGCCCTGCGCGTCCAGCCATGCCAGCAGCTCGCCCGCCGGCACCGGCAGCGGCGCGACGTCCGGCAATGCCTCGATGCGCGCGGCCAGGCCGGCCACCAGCGCCGCAGCACCCCGATCCTGGCGCAGCTGCGCCAGATGGGTGCGGGCCAGTTCCAGCTGCCGCAGTGCGACCCAGCGCGCGCCACGCTGCAGCGCCAGCTCCAGGCTCAGCGCCGCGACTTCGATCAGCAGGCGGTGCGAACCGACCCGTGCGAAGTGCTCGATGATGGTGTTGAAGCGCGTGCCCAGATCCCACGTATTGCGCGCGGGCTCACGCTGGCACAGTGCTGCGGCGGTGTTTGCCCACAGCCGCCAGTAGTTCGGGGTCAGCTCGCTCCACGGCACCAGCTGCTGCAGCGCCTCTTCGTCGCGGCCCAGCTGGGCCAGCGCCCAGGCCTTGGACAAGCGACGCGGCACCGTGCAGTTGGCCGGTTCGTACTCCCCGGAGGCTGCCACTTCGGCCTCGCGCTTCTCGATCAGCGCCAGTGCCTCGTCGGCGCGGCCGACAGCGAGCAGGATCTTGATCTGCATCTCGGGGAAGCTGTCGAACACTTCCTTGCCACAGGCTTCCACGGCATCGGCCTGCACCTGCAGGTAATCCAGCGCCTCCTGGCCACGGCCATCATCGAGCAGCGCATCGGCCTTCTCGCAGCTCAGGCACTGGAAACAGGCCCAGCTCGGATCGATGCGGCCAAGGGTTTCGTCGCAGACCTCAATGCGCTCGGGCACCCAGCCCGGGCCATCGATGTTGCCGTAGCAGGCGGCCAGGTCCTGGGTCACGCAGATCGACTGCGGGCATTCCAGGGTGTCCTCGCGGTGCGCGCGCTCGAACAGCGCTACGGCTTCGCCGAGTGCGCTCTCGCCTTCCACGCGGTTGCCGACGCGGTTGCGCAGCGCCCAGTGGCCGACATAGACGTCAACCCAAGAGTTGTCCAGCGCCTTGCCCAGGGCACGTGCTTCGGGCAGCAGGGCATCGACGCGGTCGATCTGCAGTTCACTGACCTCATCGGCGAGACGGTTCAGCAGGTGCGCGTTCTGCGCCTGGCCGGCCTGGCGCAGGTCACCCTGCAGCTTTTCGACCCATTTCCAGATGTCCATGGGGGTAATTGCTCCTGTCTAGCGAAGGCTGGATGAGAGGGTGCGGTGCTCAGCGCAGCATCTGCTGCAGGGCACCGGCGATATCGGTGAAGGCACCATTGAGATCCGGGCCCGGCGTAGCGGTCGCGCGTGCCAGCGGGCGGCCCTGCGCGGCGACGATGACTTTCAGCGAGCGCAGCAGGCGCGCCGCAGCCTCGGCCTGTGGGTGGCCCTCGCGCTGGGCGCGCAGCAGTGCCTGCACCGCCGGGTTGTCGAGGTTGAGGTAGAGCCGCGAGGGTGCGCGTGATTCGATGCGCGCGGTGAACTGGCGCGCCAGGCGCAGCGCGGCCATCGAGACGCGCTTGTCGTTCTCGTCGTCTTCCAGCCGTTGCTTCAGCTCGGCCTCGCGGTCGGGCACTACCACCACCGGCAGCGCCTCCGGGCTGAAACGTGCGGGCAGCAGCTGCTCGCCGTCGCCCAGCTGTTCGCGCAGCCACGCCAGCTGCGCCTCGTCGAGGCTGTCATCACTGCGGAACAGTGCGCGGTTGCCCTGCTCGGTGCCGAGCTCGACCAGGCGCAGGCCCTTGGCCTGGGCCCAGCGCCGCAGGAACGGCACCACCGCGTAGCGATGGCCATGCGCGACCGGTACGCCCATCGCGCGGAACAGCATCTCTTCAAAGCCGCCGCCGTTGTCGAGGATGACATGCACGGCACCGCGCGCCGGCAGCGCACTGGCCGGCAGGTCGCCCTGCGAGGTCGGTACCCGCACATGCTCCATCAGCAGTTCGAACAGGCGCTCATCGCACAGTGCCGCACCCAGCAGGGCCTCGTTGTGGCGGGTCAGCACGCGCCGCCAGGCTTCCGGTTGCTGCTTCGCAACGTCGGCCAGGCCGTCGATCAGCGCCTCCAGCAGTGCATGCTGCGCCGCGCGGTACTGGTCATCGCGCTGCAGGTCTTCGCGGCTGGCGGTGGGCGTCAACCGCGAGGATTCGATCACTCCGCCGATGAATCCGGCCCACGGCGGCAACAGGTCGCGCGCGTCGTCATCCAGCAGCATCCCACGCACGAACACCGACAGGTTGCGGTTGTCGCTGGTGCCATAGGTGGCGCCATCCTGCACCCACAGCAGGCCAGTGGCATCGCTGTTGCCATCGGCGCGCAGCGGCACGGTGACGATCGGTTCGAAATCGTGCTCGAACCGCGCGGCGAACTGCAGCGCCTGCCGACGCGCCTGCACCGGATGCACGGCGACATCCCCCTGGCCGCGCCACGGCGGCGGCTCGGGATTGAGCGCCTCGCCCGCAGCACCGATGAAGATCGGTTCGGACAGCAACGCGCAATAGCGGCCCAGCACCTCATGCAGGCGCGCCTCGTTGGCCAGCGGCAGGAAGTCCGGATGCAGCTCCAGCTCCACCTCGGTGCCGACCGCGCGTGCAGGCACTTCGCTGACGGTGTATTGCTCGGCGTTGCTGGATACGTACAGATGGCCCAGATCCGGCGTCTGGTACGAGGTGGTTCGCACACTGACCCGGCGCGCCAGCACGAAGGCCGACAGGAAGCCGAGGCCGAACATGCCGATCAGCCCTTCATCGTCCTCACCGCCCTGGCGCAGGCCACGGGTGTAGCCGACGCCGACGGTGGCCAGGTAATCGTGGATCTCCTGGCGGGTCAGGCCGGCCCCAGTATCGGTGATGCGCAGCACGCCGGCACCGGCATCGACCTGCACCGAAATGCGCGAAGGCACGTCAACACCGGGCTGCTCGATGCGGCGGCGGATGATCGAGTCATGCGCGTTCTGCACCAGCTCACGCAGCGCCACCACCGGGGTGGAATACAGGTGCTTGCCCAGCACCGTCATCAATCCATTGAGATCGACCCCGGCGCGACGGATCTCGGCGTTGGGGGCGGTGAGTGCGGTGTCCTGCATGTAATCGTTTACTCCTGGGCACGGAAAGACGCCAGAGGGCGTCTTCGTCGAGCGGGAAAAACTAGCACAAGGAAGCTGACCGTTGCCGTGATTGACGTTTGTAGAGCCGGCCTCACGCCGCGTCGATGGCCTCGGACAGGCGTTCCACCGCGATCACCTCCATGCCTTTCACCGAACCGCCCTTGGGCGCATTGGCCTTGGGCACGATGGCGCGCTTGAAACCATGGGTGGCGGCCTCGCGCAGGCGGTCTTCGCCATTGGGCACCGGGCGGATCTCGCCGGACAGGCCCACTTCACCGAAGGCGATGGTCTTCTCCGCCAGCGGCCGATCCTGCAGCGACGACAACACCGCCAGCAGCACCGGCAGATCGGCGGCAGTCTCCTGCACGCGGATGCCACCGACCACATTGACGAACACGTCCTGGTCGCCGACCAGTACGCCGCCATGGCGATGCAGCACCGCCAGCAGCATCGCCAGGCGGTTCTGCTCCAGGCCGACCGCGACACGGCGCGGGTTCGACAGCGGCGATGCATCGACCAGCGCCTGTACCTCCACCAGCAGCGGCCGTGTGCCCTCGCGGGTGACCATCACGCAGCTGCCCGGCTGGTGGGTGCTGCCGCCGGAGAGGAAGATCGCCGAAGGGTTGGAGACCTCCTTCAGGCCCTTGTCGCCCATCGCGAACACACCCAGCTCGTTGACCGCACCGAAGCGGTTCTTGAACGCGCGCAACAGGCGGAAGCGGCTGCCGCTCTCGCCCTCGAAGTACAGCACCGCGTCGACCATGTGTTCCAGCACGCGCGGGCCGGCGATGCCACCCTCCTTGGTCACGTGGCCGACCAGGAACACGGCAGTGCCGGTCTCCTTGGCGAACCGCACCAGCCGCGCCGCACTCTCGCGCACCTGGCTGACCGAACCCGGCGCAGCGGTCAGGCTCTCGGTCCACAGGGTCTGCACCGAATCGGCCACGATCAGCCGCGGCCCAGCCCTGGAGGCATGCTGCAGGATCGACTCGACCCCGGTCTCGGCCAGCGCGTTGACCCCGTCCAGTGGCAGCTCCAGGCGGTGCGCGCGGCCGGCCACCTGGGCCAGCGACTCTTCACCGGTGACGTACAGCACCGGCAGTTCGGCCGCCATCTTCGCCACCGCCTGCAGCAGCAGCGTCGACTTGCCGATACCCGGGTCGCCGCCCACCAGCACCACCGCGCCTTCGACCAGGCCACCACCCAGCACGCGGTCGAACTCGCCGATGCCAGTGGAGACCCGGCGATGCTCGGTCTGCTCCACGTCCTTCAGCGCGGTGATCTTCGGCGGATCGATCTTGCCGGCCCAGCCCGCCCGCCGCGACGCTGGTGCCTTGGCCGCCGCCGCGCTCTCCAGCACGATTTCAGACAGCGAGTTCCAGGCGTTGCACTCCGTGCACTGGCCCTGCCACTTGCTGAATTCGGCGCCGCATTCATTGCAGACGTAGGCGGTGCGGGCTTTGGCCATCGGATGATTTCCAGCAACGGGAACAGGCGTGGCAGGATAGCCGAGCCCGGTCGCAGCTGCTGCGACCGCTCAAGTCCTGCCCACCCGCGCCGATAGGGGTCGCGGGCGTGCGCCTTGCGGGCGCCCCCTTCCTCCCCCACTGGATTCAACATGACTGGCAGTTACAGTCAGAGCCTGGTCATCATCTCCCTGCTGGTGGCCATTCTTGCTTCGTACACGGCGCTGGACATGGCCGGGCGCCTGGCCACCGCCGAGGGGCGCGTGGCGCGCTGGTGGCTGGCCGGAGGCGCGGCGGCCATGGGCCTGGGCATCTGGTCCATGCACTTCATCGGCATGCTCGCCTTCGACCTGCCGATTGCGCTGGGCTACGACCTCGGCATCACCCTGTACTCACTGGCGGTCTCGATCGGCGCCTCCGCCTATGCGCTGTGGCTGGTGTCGCGCCCCACCCTGCCGTGGCGCCGGCTGTTGGCCGGGGCCGTGCTGATGGGCCTGGGCATCGCAGCCATGCACTACCTGGGCATGGCTGCGATGCGCATGCAGCCCGGCATCGACTACCACCCGGGCTGGTTTGCCGCCTCCATCGCGGTGGCCATCGGTGCCGCTGGCGCCGCACTGTGGATCGCCTTCCGCCTGCGCGCCGAGCAGCGCCACACCCTGCTCCTGCGCGTGCTCGCATCGCTGGTGATGGGCCTGGCCATCGTCGGCATGCATTACACCGGCATGGCGGCGGCGCGCTTCCCCGAAGGCAGCATCTGTGGCGCCGTCGGCAGTGGCGGCATCGACACGCGCTGGCTGGCCGTGCTGGTGATCGTCACCACCGTGGCCACGCTGGGCATCGCCCTCGTGGCCTCGCTGTTCGACCGGCAGATGCGCGTGCGCACCGGGCTGCTGGCCGAGTCGCTGGCGCACGCCAACGACAAGCTGATCCAGGCCGCGCTGCACGATCCCTTGACCCAGCTGCCCAACCGCATGCTGCTGCAGGACCGCATCGAGCAGGCCATCGAGAAGGCGCGGCGCCGCAATCATGCGGTGGCGGTGATGTTCTGCGACCTGGATGGTTTCAAGGCGGTCAATGATGCCTATGGCCATCAGCTTGGCGACCGCCTGCTGGTGGCGGTGGCACAGCGCATCGGCGGCCTGCTACGCCCGCAGGACACGTTCGCCCGCCTCGGCGGCGACGAGTTCGTGATCGTGCTGGCCATCGACATTCCCGACGATGCGGTCGTGGTGGCCGAGCGCATCATTGCCGCCGCCGGTGAGCCGTTCACGCTGGATGCGGCCGAACTGCAGGTCAGCGCGAGCCTGGGCATCGCCCTGTACCCGGATGACGCCAGCAACGAGCGCGAGCTGATGGCGCACGCCGATGCGGCGATGTACCACACCAAGGAAACCGGGCGGAACGGCTATACCTTCTTCACGCCCTCGATGCAGCTCAGTGCCAATCGCCAGCTGCGCCTGCTGCAGGACCTGCGCAAGGCCATCGCCCGCAACGAACTGATCCTGCATTACCAGCCCAAATTTTCGGCCGCGGGCGCACCGGCCACCGGCGCCGAGGCGCTGCTGCGCTGGCAGCACCCGGAGCTGGGGCTGCTGGCGCCGGATGTGTTCATTCCGATCGCCGAACGCAGCGGCCTGATCCTGCCGATCGGTGACTGGGTACTGGACCGGGCCTGCGCGCAACTGCGGGCATGGCACGATGCCGGGCATGCGGAATGGACAATGGCGGTGAATCTATCGCCGCTGCAGTTCGCCTCGCCGGCACTGCTGGACAGCGTGCGCGAGGTGCTGGAGCGGCACCGGATCGAACCGGCACGGCTGACCCTGGAGATCACCGAGACCACGGCGATGAAGGACGTCGATGCCAGCTTGGCGATCCTCAGCGACCTGACCGCAATGGGCGTGCACATCGCCATCGATGATTTCGGTACCGGCTACTCCAGCCTGCTCTACCTCAAGCGGATGCCAGCCACCGAACTGAAGATCGACCGTGCGTTCGTGCACGACCTGGAGCGCAATGACGAGGACGCCGCCATCGTCTCGTCGATCATCGCGCTGGGCCGCACCCTGCAACTGCAGGTGGTGGCCGAAGGCGTGGAGACCCAGGCGCAGCGCGAGTACCTGAGCGAGCTCGGCTGCGACCAGCTGCAGGGCTACCATCTGGGCCGGCCGATGGAGGCCGAAGAGTTCCTGCGCCGGGTGGGGTGAGGCCCCGGTTTCGGGGTCAGAGCCCTGCCCTGCGGACAGGGATCCGACCCCATCCATCCGCCAACAGAAAGGCCGCCCGAGGGCGGCCTTTCTGCGTGGCAACGTCGCGAGGACGTCAGTGCATCATGTGCACGTTCATGTTGTGCATGACCCACAGGGTGCCGATCACGATGATGCCGATCACCACGACGGTGAAGGCCGCAGCGTTGACGTTCCAGCGGCTTTCCGAAGAGCGGTCCAGGTGCAGGAAGAACACCAGGTGGACCAGCATCTGCAGCACCGCGGTGACCGCGATCACCACACCGTTGACGGTGCGCGAGAAATCGCCCGACATCACCATCCAGAACGGGATGACGGTCAGCACCACCGCCAGCACGAAGCCGATCAGGTACGACTTCACGCTGCCGTGGCTTTCGCCGCCGGTGCCGTGGTCGTGTGCATGGTTGTCATGTGCCATTACAGCGCTCCATTGAGGTAGACGACGGAGAACACGCCGATCCAGATCAGGTCCAGGAAGTGCCAGAACAGGCTCAGGCACGCCATGCGGGTCTTGTTGGTCGGGGTCAGGCCGTACTTCTTCAGCTGCACGAACATCACCAGCAGCCACAACAGGCCGGCGCTGACGTGCAGGCCGTGGGTACCGACCAGGGCGAAGAACGCCGACAGGAAGGCACTGCGATCCGGACCGTAGCCCTGATGGATCAGGTGCTGGAACTCCCACACTTCCATGCACATGAAGCCGAAGCCCAGCAGCCAGGTGATGCCCAGCCACAGGTACATCTGGCCCATCTGCTTGCGGTGCATGGCAATCATGCCCAGGCCGAAGGTCAGCGACGAGGTCAGCAGCAGCGCGGTTTCCCACGCCACGAACGGCAGCTCGAACAGGTCCTTCGCGGTGGGACCACCATCGGTACCGCCCGCCAGCACCACGTAGGTGGCGAACAGCGAGGCGAAGATGAGGCAGTCGCTCATCAGGTACACCCAGAAACCGAAGACGGTGTTGCCGCCGGTATCGTGGTGCTCGTGGTCGTCATGGCCATGGGCCGCCGCATGCGCGGCGTGCCCGTGGCTCAGGGTCGAGGTATTGGTGCTCATGCCTTCAGCTCCGACTTCACCAGGCCCTGGGCTTCCAGGTGCTTGCGGTGTTCGTTCTCGATGCGTTCCACCTCGGCGGCCGGGACCCAGTAGTCCACGTCCTGGTCGAAGGTGCGGTAGATGAACGTGGCGATCATGCCGACGAAGCCGACGATGGCCAGCCACCAGATGTGCCAGATCATCGCGAAGCCGAACACCAGGCTGAAGGCACCGATGACAACGCCCGTGCCGGTGTTGCGCGGCATGTGGATGTCGGTGTACTTGGCCGGCTTCGGCCAGGCTTCACCCCGCTGCTTGCGCTCCCAGAAATCGTCCAGCTCGGTGACTTCCGGCAGCGTCGCGAAGTTGTAGAAGGCCGGCGGCGAGGAGGTTTCCCACTCCAGCGTACGGGCATCCCACGGGTCGCCGGTCAGGTCGACGGTCTTCTTGCGGTCGCGGATCGACACGGCCACCTGGATGATCTGGCACAGGATGCCGGCGCCGACGATGAACGCGCCGCAGGCGGCAACCAGCAGCAGCGGCTCGTAGGCCGGGTTCACGGTGCTCTGCAGGCGGCGGGTCATGCCCATGAAGCCCAGCACGTACATCGGCATGAAGGTCACGTAGAAGCCGATGAACCAGCACCAGAACGCGCACTTGCCCCAGAACTCATTGAGGCGGAAGCCGAACATCTTCGGCCACCAGTAGGTGATGCCGGCGAACATGCCGAACACCACGCCGCCGATGATGACGTTGTGGAAGTGGGCGATCAGGAACAGGCTGTTGTGCAGCACGAAGTCGATGGCCGGAATCGCCAGCATCACGCCGGTCATGCCGCCGATGACGAAGGTGACCATGAAGCCGATGGTCCACAGCACCGGGGTGGTGAAGTGCACGCGACCGCGGAACATGGTGAACAGCCAGTTGAAGATCTTCACGCCGGTCGGGATCGAGATGATCATCGTCGTGATGCCGAAGAAGGCATTGACGTTGGCACCCGAACCCATGGTGAAGAAGTGGTGCAGCCACACGATGAACGACAGCACGCCGATGCAGGCGGTGGCGTAGACCATGCCCTTGTAGCCGAACAGCGCCTTGCGCGAGAAGGTCGCGATGACTTCGGAGAACACACCGAACGCCGGCAGGACCAGGATGTACACCTCCGGGTGACCCCAGATCCAGATCAGGTTGATGTACAGCATGGCGTTGCCGCCACCATCATTGGTGAAGAAGTGCGTACCCAGGTAACGATCCAGGGTCAGCAGCACCAGGGTGATGGTCAGCACCGGGAAGGCAGCGACGATCAGCACGTTGGTCACCAGGGCGGTCCAGGTGAACACCGGCATCTGCATCAGCTTCATGCTCGGGGTGCGCATCTTGAGGATGGTGATGAAGAAGTTGATACCACTGAGCGTGGTACCCAAACCCGCCACCTGTAGGCCCCAGATGTAATAGTCCATGCCGACGCTTGGACTGTATTCGATGCCCGACAACGGCGGGAACGCCAGCCAGCCGGTGGCAGCGAACTCACCGATCCACAGCGACAGCATGATCAGCACCGCACCGGACACGAACAGCCAGAAGCTGAGCGAGTTGACGAACGGGAACGCAACGTCGCGCGCACCGATCTGCAGCGGCACGGCCAGGTTCATCAGGCCGGTGATCAGCGGCATCGCCACGAAGAAGATCATGATCACGCCGTGGGCGGTGAAGATCTGGTCGTAGTGGTGCGGCGGCAGGTAACCCTCGGAACCACCGACGGCGATGGCCTGCTGGGTACGCATCATGATGGCGTCGGAGAAACCGCGCAGCAGCATGACGAAGGCGACGATGAGGTACATCACGCCGATCTTCTTGTGATCCACCGAAGTGAACCACTCCTTCCACAGATAGCCCCACAGCTTGAACTTGGTGATCAGGGCGACGACGCCCAGGCCACCAAGAACCGCGCCGACCAGGGTGGTCAGCACGATCGGATCGTGGGGGATCGACTCAAGAGAGAGTTTTCCCAACATGTTCATTCTCCCGAACCCGCGTGGCCGGCATGGCCTGCGTGTTCGTGTTCGGTGGCATCCAGGTTTTCACCCGATTCCTTGGAATCATGCGCGTCACTCGGGGCGTGGCCCTCGTGCGCTTCATGGGTGGCGGCATCGGCAGCGGCGGCACCAGCATGCGAGTGCTTCATGCCGTAATGCTTGTTGTCGCCCATGTGCTTGGCGATGACCCAGTCGAACAAGCCTTCTTCGGTCTTGCCGAAGTAAGTGACCGGATACCACTCGGCGTTGCGTGCTTCACCCAGGGCCTTGAACGAGGCCTTGTCCAGGGTCTGCTCGCCGGCGCGGACCTGGTCCAGCCACTGGCGGTACTCGGCATCGGTGACCGAGTAGGCGGTGAAGTGCATCTTGGCGAAGCCCGCGCCGCTGTAGTGCGAGGACATGCCCGGGAATTCACCGGTCTCGTTGGCGATCAGGTGGAGCTTGGTCTCCATCGCAGCCATCGAGTAGATCATGCTGCCCAGGTGCGGGATGAAGAATGCATTCATCACCGAATCGGACGTGATCTTGAAGTTCAGCGGCGTGTTGACCGGGAACTTGATTTCGTTGACGACTGCCACCTTCTCTTCCGGATAGATGAACAGCCACTTCCAGTCCAGCGAGATCGCCTCGATGGTGACCGGCTTGACGTCCGAATCCAGCGGACGGTACGGGTCCAGTGCGTGCGACGAGCGCCAGGTCAGGACCGCCAGCACCAGCACGATCATGCACGGGATCGACCACACCACCACCTCGATCGCCGTCGAGTGGGACCACTTCGGCTCGTAGCGGGCCTTGGTGTTGGAGGCGCGATACTTCCACGCGAACGTCAGGGTCATGATGATGACCGGGATGACGACCAGCAGCATGAGCACGGTGGCCGTGATCAGCAGGGTCTTCTCATCCTGGCCGATCTGGCCCTTCGGACTGAGGATGGCCACGGCATCGCAGCCGGTGAGCATCACCAGCAACGACAGCAGCAGGCCCGGGCGCAACCAGCGCCCAAGGGTTTTCAACGGAATCATCGGTCGATCCAATTGCGAGGGAATGCCGTTCCCCGTCCCTGCCTGTTCCGGCCAAAGCCGGTCCCACCGGTCCGGAAGACAGGCAGGGAGGTGGGGTCGAGTCAGCCTTTCAATTTTAGGCCGTCACCCACCATTTAAGAAAGACATTGACAATGATCGAACGCAGGAAAGGCCCGATTCTGGCTGCGACACGTTGTCGCACCGCGCAGGCGCGGCGGGCAGAACAGCCGGGGGCGGCATCCTAGCATCGGGCGGTGGCCGGCGCTTCGCCCTCGTTCGGCAAAGTCATCTGAACCTGTTCAGGCGTGCTCGCAGGTCAGCGGCATGGGATGCTCGGCGCAGGAGGAACGCCCATGGACAAGATCGACTTCAAGAAGCGCGACCGGGCGCTCTATCAACCGCCCGCCGGCAAGTTCGTACGGGTCGATGTACCGCCTCTGCCTTACGTGATGGTCGATGGTCGCGGCGACCCGAACACCGCCCCCGACTACCTGCAGGCCGTGCAGTGGCTGTATTCGGTGAGCTATGCACTGAAGTTCGCGCTGAAGGCCGAAGGGCGCGACTACGTGGTGCCACCGCTGGAGGCGCTGTGGAGCGCCGAGGACCCGGCCAGCTTCGTCGCGCGGCGCAAGGATGAGTGGGCCTGGACCGTGATGATCCGCACACCCGAGGGCATCGGCCCTGCGCAGTGGCAAGCGGCGATCGGAAAGGCGCGCGCGAAGCTGGGAGAGGCGCCGCCCAGCCTCCGCCATGAAGTCCTTGCCGAGGGCCCCAGCCTGCAGACCTTGCACGTGGGCGCCTACGACGACGAGGGACCCGTCCTGGCGCAGCTGCATGACGAAGTGATGCCCGCACTGGGATACACCTTTGCCGGCCCCCATCATGAGATCTACCTGAGCGACCCGCGCAGGACCGACGCAGCGCGGTTGAAAACCGTGCTGCGGCAGCCGGTGCGGCCGATCGGGCCTGATGAGGATTCCCGCAGATGACACGAGGAATGCCGTGCGCCTGAACAACCGCCTGATGCACTGGACCACCCTGCCCGCCGGGCGCCGCCTGATGGCCGTGCTGGGTGCTGCACTGGTGATCGTGCTGGCCTGCAATCCGGATCTGCTGCCGTTGTTGCCGGTGGTGGATGCGCTGGGGCTGGACGTGCTGATGCTGTTGCTGGGTGCGCAGGTGGTGGCGGTACTGCCTTGGGTCCGGGAGCGGGCCGCGCGCGGGATCAGAGTGCTTGCACGCCTGATGATCGGCGCATCGGCTGGAGCCGCGGGTGGTTATCTCCGGCAGCTGGCGTGGTGGCTGGCACGGGGTGCGGTGATGGCAGGCCGTTGATGGAATCCCGCTGCTAGACGCCCAAACAAAAGCCCCGACCTGAGCCGGGGCTTTTCATGCAACTGGTGCCGGAAACAGGAGTCGAACCTGCGACCTACGCATTACGAATGCGCCGCTCTACCAACTGAGCTATTCCGGCGTAGCTGGGCATTGTAGGACTACAAGCAACATGCGGTCAATGGCCGCGCATCTACCCTCTTCATGGGCCAACAAGCGGCTATCAGCTACTGAAAGTGGCTTTCACGGATGACCCTGGAACATCGCAGGTCGAGATCAACATGAAATGACTTCAGTCCGCCTTCTGGCAGCAGAACCCTGTCATGGACGTGCTGGACTGAGAAGCCAATATCTGCGGTGCCGGAAGACTCCTCCGCAATCCGATACATCTCCCGTTTCCATCCCCTCGTCTCTTGAACGTAAGTCTCGATTGTTGTCACGCATCGTTCTAGCCCTTCCCACCCCTTCTCGCCTCGGGACTCCTCCGCTGCACAGCCGCCCGCCATCAGCAATGGAAACAGCAGCCCAACTCTCAAGGTGACTAAGCGTTTCATCTGCGCCCCTCAATGATAGGTATGAAAACGCACACCCCTCATGACTTCCAATCATCTCAGCGATGTCTCCACCCGGTTCGCACACACCCGCCCCTCGGCGAAATCCCGCAGGTTCCCCAGCGTGATTGCCGAGATCTCCTGCAGCGCCTCTACGGTGAAGAAGCCCTGGTGGCCGGTCACCAGCACGTTGGGGAAGGTCATCAGGCGCTGGAAGGCCTCATCATCGATGATCTCGCCGGACAGGTCCTGGAAGAACAGCGCGCTTTCCTGCTCGTAGACGTCGATGGCCAGATGACCCAGCCGCCGCGACTTCAGCGCGCGGATCACCGCATGGGTATCGACCAGCGCACCGCGCGAGGTGTTGACCAGCATCGCGCCGGTCTTCATCCGCGCCAGCGAGGCGTCGTTGATCAGGTGTTGGGTATCGGGCGTCAGCGGGCAATGCAGCGACACGATGTCGGCGCGCGCCAGCAGTTCATCCAGCCCAACCATGTCGCCCACGCCGGCGAAGGCCGGCGATGGATACGGGTCATGCCCCAGCACGGTGCAGCCCATGCCGTGGAAGATGCGCGCGGTGGGCAGGCCGATCTTGCCGGTGCCGACGATGCCGACCGTGCGCCCATGCAGAGTGCGGCCGAGCAGGCCATCGAGCATGAAGTTGCCCTCGCGCACGCGATTGTAGGCGCGATGGGTCTGCCGGTTGAGCGTCATCACCAGCGCCAGCGCGTGCTCGGCCACGGCTTCGGGGGAATAGGCCGGCACCCGTGCGACGAACAGCTCCAGCGCTTTCGCGGTGGCCAGGTCCACATTGTTGAAGCCGGCGCAGCGCAGCAGGATGGCGCGTACGCCCAGCGCATGCAACGCGTGCAGAACCGGCGCGTCGAGGCGGTCGTTGACGAACACGCATACCGCGGCGCAGTCCTGTGCCAACGCAGCGGTATGCACGTCCAGCGCGGCATCGAAGTACACGAATGCAAAGCCCTGCCCGGCCGCATCGCGCTGGTTGGCCTCGTCGAGGAAGCGACGATCGTAGGGGCGGGCACTGAAAACGGCGGTCTGCATGGACAGGCCTGGCTGGAATTCCCTGCCGACCATACCGCAGCACCTGCCCTGATGGGATGGTCCCGGCGATACGGATATCGCCGGGACCGAGTGCCCCTTAGAACCGGTAGCCCAGGCCCAGCATCACGCCGTTCTGGATCTGCCCGTCGCGGCGCTCACCCACGTAGTCGGCCATGATCGACAGGCGCTCGCTGGCGCGACTGGTCACGCCGACGTTCCAGGCCAGCACCTGCTCGCCCACGGCCTGGCTGCTGGCACCAAACACCAGGTCCGGGGCCGCAGCAAAGCCGGTGCTGTAGCGCGCCTGCGAATCGCCCAGCTCCTTCTGCCAGACCACGCGGGCACGCGGGGTAATGCGCTCACCGTTGTTGCCTTCGAAGGTCTTGAACAGCTGCAGGCCGGCACCCACACGAATGCTCTCCAGGCTGCCGCTGCGGCCCACCAGCGCACCGGCGCCCTGCCCTTCATTGAAACGGGTGACCGAGGTCCGTGCGTAGTCCACCACCGGCAGCAGCGGCTGGATCACCAGACCCTTTCCAGTGGTGAAGGAGAACGCATGCTCCACCCTTGCCGAGATGGCATCGTTGCTGTACTTCGCGCGCAGAGGCTGCTGCAGCCCATCAATGCCGCCGACACTGCGGCGGGTGTCATGCCGCAGGTCGGTGTAGCGCACGGCCGCCGACAGGTAGCCCCGCGAATAGGTCGCATCCAGGTGGCCGCCCACATCCAGCGCGCGTACGTCGCCACTGAAGCCGGAGCCGTCGCTGGCCTTGGTCGACATGTCGGCGGCGGCCACGCTCACGCCGAGGGTCACGCGGTCATCGGCCACGCGGGTATCGGCACCGATCACGATGCCGCCGACAGTGTGGCTCAGGCCGGCCACACCACCGTCGGCGTCGATGCGGCCATGGCTGGCGAAACCGCGCGCCCACAGGCCATGGCTGCGCCCCGCCACGCGGCTGTCGCCAGCAGCCTCGCCGGCCGGTTCAACCAGATGCATGGCCAGCTGGTTGAACAGGCTGCCATGGCGCATGCCCGGCTGCGCCGACACCGACTGCGCCGCCTGCGAAGCCAACCCGTCTGCATCGCCGCCACTGCGCATCGCTGCCTGGTGCTGCTGCACCACGTTGCCGATGCTGCCGATCAGTGCATTGTCGGCCAGGCGCAGGCTGGCATGCGCATCACCGCGCAGGGCGCCAGCCTGCTGTGCGATCACATCGCGGTCGCTGAACTGCAGCGCGCCGAGCAACGACTTCAGGCCGCTGTCCTGGCGGTCCGCTGCAGCGGCCAGCGCGCGCCCCAGGCCGTCGCCGGAGGTGCCGTTGGCGAACAGGCCCAGCTGATCGAAGCCCGGGTTGGCGGTCAGCCACAGGCCGTCGGCGGTCTGGTTGACGTTGAAGCTGAGCAGCGAATTGTGGCGCGGGCGAAACACTTCACCGGTCGTGATGCTGGCGCTGTAGCCGGCATCGCCCAGCCGCACGGCATCCTGGAAGCCCCCCTGGTAGATCGGTCCTTCCACCAGGTCGCGACGGTAGGTGCCGGCATAGAAGCCCTGGGCCACGTTCAGCGCCAGATGTGCGCCCTGCGCGATCACCAGCGCGCCCTCCTCGGAGCCGCCATCGTAGAAGCTGCCGACGCGCAGGCGGCCACTGCCGGTACCACCGGTTTCGGTAACATCGAACAGCACCTGCCCGCCGGGCATGATGTTGACGTAGCCGTGGGTCACCAGATCACCACCACGCGGCATCAACGTACCGAACACGCGCAGGCGGTTGAAGCCGTCTTCGCGGTAGGACGGGCCGGTGGCATCCAGCAACGCATCGCTGTCGGTGCCGACCGATGCGATATCACCGTGGCCGACCACGATGCTGCCCGGCATCACCCGCAGCTCTGGGGTGCGCAGTGCACCGCCCTCCAGTGCGATGGTGCCGTTGTCCACCAGAATGAAATCGGCGCCGGTGGTTTCGGCGGTGCGCCAGGTGGCGCCATTGCTGACACGGATCACGCCCGCCGAACTTGCCAGGGTCGAGGCATCCAGATCGGCCAACCGCAACTGGCCGCGCAGCTCATCCTGGAGGTCGGGATCGGCGAGCATCTGTTGCAGCGACTGCGTGCCGATGCCGTTCGGCCCCCGCGTGGAGACGTTGTACAGGCTCACCGCGTAGTTGATGTAGGTGCTGGCCCAGTCGGTGTTCCAGCGCGCGAAATCGTCGTCGACGAAGGCCTGCAGCTGGCGCGCGGTGCGCAGGTAACCCGGGTTGATGTCGCCGCTGACGTTGCTGGTGACACGGAGGGTGTCGCCCGGATCGCGATAGCCTGCCGTGTTGATGATGTTGTTGCCGCGGATGTCCTGGCCCGGGAACGACTCCAGCTTGCTGCCGCTGCCATCCGGATCGAAGGTGACCGACGTACCCGTGGTGCGCGCCGGGTCGCGGAATACCAGCAGGCCATTGGGTTGAACCACTTCATACATCGCCTTGTGCAACAGGCCCGCATCCATCCCGCCGCCGTAGTTGCCTGTGTAGATCTGGGTCATGCGCGCTGACGGCGCATAGGTGATCTTGCCGCCACTGCTGGCGGCATGGATCTGCACCGAGTCGACCAGTGGCAGATCGCCGCCGAGGTAACGGTTGACGCCACCGGACTGCATGATCGAGCAGGACGAGATGCAGTGGCCGGACACGATGGTGTCCAGGCCCTGGGTGCGGATCACCGCCTGCAGCCACTCGCCGGCGATCAGCGCGCCACCATTGGATGTGCGCAGCACGACCTCGCGGATCGGACGGCCTTCAGCCTGTGCCTTGGCCAGCAGCGCGGGCAGCGCCACCACGTCGGCGACGGTCACGCCGCCGCTGAGGAAGACGCGATCGTCCCGCACGTGATAATTCATTGCCATGACGTCATCAACCGCCGCCATGGCGGTGATGCCCATCAGCCCGGCCAGGGCCAGGCTCAACTTCGAATGCTTCATGTGTTCTCTCTCCACCCGCAACACACGGGTCAGGAGTTCAACGTCCGGGCGGCGCAAACTCCCCCAGCGCACCAGGCCCCGAAACATGAATGCATTCACAATGAAATCAGGGGCCATGCACACTCTTCCCCATCCGGTCATCGTCGCGTAAAACTCGAAGACGCACCCGCCACCGACGCCCGAGGCCAGCCCTGTCCGCCCCCTCTCCTCTGATCCATCGCGCGCCGGACCTGTCCGTGCCGACGGACGCGTTCATTGCGTTCGTACGGGAAGAACGCGCGCCGTTGTGCGCTTTCCTGCGCACGCGCGGCGTTGGGCCGGAGGATGCCGAGGACATCGCGCAGGACTGCATGGAGCGGCTGATCCGCTATCGCGCGCACAGTGCCGACGAGCTGCGGTTGCTGCTGTATCGTATCGCCCGCAACCGCCTGGCAGACCGTGGCCGCTCGTCGCAGTCGCGGCCACACCTGTCCCTTGCCGAACACGATGGCGGCGACGAGCCCTCCAGCACGTCGCCCGATCCATTGCGCCAGGCCGAGTCCGGGCAGATGCTGTCCCTGCTGCGGCAGGCCCTGTTCAAGCTGCCCGAGCGCGCGCGCGAGGTGTACCTGCTCAACCGGATCACCGGCATGAGCTATACGCAGATCGCGCGGCACTGTGGAATCACCGCCAAGACCGTGGAAAAACATATCGCCCGCGCCCTGCAGGGCCTGCGCCAGGAACTCGGATCGGATCCGCTGCACAACGACAGGGACAACGGATGAGTCACGCCAGACCCAGGGAAGACACCCTGCTGTTTGAACGCGCCAGCGCCTGGGTGGCGCGGCTGGAAGCTCCGGACTGCACGGCGGGCGAGCGCGAGGCGTTCGAGGACTGGCTGGCCGAGGACCCGGCCCATGTCAGCGCCTGGATCCAGGCCGAGACCCTGTTCCAGCGGGGCGAAGAACTGGCCGCCGACCCGTGGCTGCGCACCGCCGCAGCACGTGCGGCACGGCCGGCGCAGCGTCGCTGGCTGCCGGCAGTGGCCGCCGCCGCAGGCGTCTGCCTGGCCATCGGGATCGGCTGGATGGTCGCCATCGACGGCAACCCCACACCGCTGCGCTATGCCAACGATTCCCACCAGCCCCGGCAGCAGACGCTGGCCGATGGCAGCGTGGCCACGCTGGATGCGGGCACCACGCTGCACGCCCGATTCGGTTGGCGCCATCGCAACCTGGTGCTGGAACGGGGCCGCCTGCAGCTGCAGGTCGCACCGTCGAGCAAGGCGCTGCAGCTGCGCGCCGGCGACAGCACCATCCGCGACATCGGCACCACCTTCCAGGTGGAGCGCCTGAACGACGGCCTGGTCGAAGTCGCACTGCTGGAAGGTGCGGTGGAAGTCAGCAATGGCGGGGCCCAGCACACCCTGGCACCCGGCCAGCAGCTGCAGGTGCTGCCCTCGGGCCGCTTCCAGCCCGGCCCGGCGCTGTCGTCCAATGCCGCTGCCGAAGGCTGGCTGCAGGGACAGCTGGTGTTCGATGCCACGCCGCTGTCGATCGTGGTCGAGCGCATGAACCGCTACGGTCGCACGCCGCTGGTGATCGCCGATCCCGAGATCGCCAGCCTGGCCGTGAGTGGCACCTTCCGTGCCGGCGATGCGCAGGAACTGCTGTCGGCGCTGGAACTGGGCTGGTCGGTAGCTGGCCAGACGCGACCGGATGGCGCGCTGGAACTGCGCCGCACGTACTGAGGAGGCCTGCAGTGAAGGCAGTACCGGGCGCGCTGCGGGAGGGGCTGCTCTGCACCCTGTTCTGCTTCGCGCTGAGCATCGCCGCGCTGCCCTCTGCCGATGCAGCCGAACAGGCCGGCACCCTGGAGGTCCATGTGGGTTCAGGCCCACTCGCACCGGCCCTGCAGCAATGGGCGCGCCAGAGTGGCATCGCCCTGCTGTTCGATGCGCGTGAACTGGATGGCCTGCGCACGGCCGGCACCCATGGCCAAAGCGATGCGGCCGCGGCCCTGAAGGAACTGGTCGCCGGCATGCCGGTGACCATCCTGCGCACGCCTGCCGGTGGATTCGTCGTCCGCCGCACCCGGCCAGCACCGCCATCGCCCCCGCCGGTCGCGACGCGTGCGATGCCCGCGGTACCGTCGCCGGGCGGGGTGCCCGAGACGCCACCGCAGGTGGAGCTGGCGCCGATCCATGTCACCGGCAGCCGGCTGCCGCGCACCTCCGTGCAGACCACGCTGCCGGTGACCATCATCGACCGCGATGACATCCTGCGCAGCGGTTACGGCAGCCTGTTCGACCTGCTGCGGCACTTGCCGGGCATGAACGGCCACCCGGCGATGAGCACCTCGCGCAGTGGCGATTCGCAGTACCTGCCGGTGGGTGCGGCCACCACCACCAGCCTGGACGGCATGGGTCCGCGTGCGACCTTGTTCCTGGTCAATGGCCGGCGCCTGCCACGCTATCCGATGGTGTCGCTGGAACAGGGCGGGCTCACCGACCTGGGGGGCATCCCGCTCAGCTTCGTCGAGCGCATCGAACTGGTGCGTGGCGGTGCGTCGGCCATCTATGGTGCCGACGCGATGTCCGGCGTGGTCAACATCATCCTGCGTGACCAGGCCGATGGCCCTGAAGCCATGCTGCAGACCGGCCTGAGCGGGCGCGGCGACGCCGGCCAGTATCGCCTGCAGGCGGCCACCGGTGGCGTGCGTGACGGAGGGGACCGCTGGTTCGCTGGCGTCGACCTGCATCGCATCGACCACGTGGCCGGCGATCGCCGCGAATGGCATGCGGAAACCTCGCAGTACCTGATCGGCGCGTTCCGCGATGGACGCTACTGGCCGGCAAAGCGCTGCGAAGGGCCATTGAAACGGCGCGATGGCGCCTGCTGGTTTGACAGCGCACGCCCGCGTTCGCTGCAACCGGCCTCGGACACCGCCTCGGCCTACCTGCGCTATCGGCATGAGCGCGGCGAAGGTCGCTACGCCTACGCCGAGGCGCGGGCCAGCCACAACCGGCAACGCTTCGACCTCGGCCCGACCGCCGTAGCCATCGGGCTTTATGGGTTCACCTTCAACAGCGTGCTGCGCGAAGCCGGCAACGTGCGTCCGCATGTACGTGCCACCGATGCCGACGTCACCTTTGGCATGGGCCGCGACCAGGGCCGCCGCAGCTGGGATGCCGGCATCAGCGCACAGCGCAGCGATGTCACCCTGACGACGTCCGGCACCGTGCGCGCCCAACCACTGCTGCGCGCTGCCGAGACGCTGGATTTCCTGCCCGGCTTCACCTCGTTGCCGGCAGAGACCGCCGCGCAGTTGTTCCCGTCGATCCGCAACCGCGGGCGCACCGAGCAGTGGCAGGGCTGGTGGGGCATGCAGCGCGAGTTGATGCCATTGGCCGGCGGTGCTGCACAAGTGGCCACCGGCATCGACCTGCGCCAGGAACGCTGGACGTCGCATCCCGACGCGCTGCTGAGCCAGGGCGACCTGGCGCTGGGCCTGCCACAGGAACAACGCCACCTGTCACGCCGCAGTGGCGGTGCCTACGCCGAACTCGGCCTGCCATTGGCGCGCACGCTGCGCATGGACCTGGCAGCACGCTGGGACCGCGATGGCGATTACCAGGCTTTCTCGCCGCGCGTGGGCGTACGCTGGAGCCCGACACCGCAGTGGTCATTCCTGCTTGCCACCGGGCGCGGCTACCGGGCCCCCAGCCTGTTCGAGCAACGGCGGCCGCCGGGCTATTTCGGCGCGATCGAACTACCCGCCTCCAGCGCACTGCCCAACTGCGCGCAGAGCAACGGCAACGGACGCTGCAGCGTAACCGTGGACGTGGTGGAGAACGATGCGCTGAAAGCGGAGCGGTCGCGCAGCCATTCCCTGGGTGCGACCTGGACACCGACCGATGCGTTTTCACTGTCGCTGACCCACAACATCGTCGAACTGCGCAACGAGATCCTGGCCCTGCAACCGGCCGACGCAGTGTGGAATTCAAGCACGTGGGAGTTGGACGAGGACGGCAACCTGCACAACCTGCGCCTGTCCTTCGACAACATCGGCCGCACCACGTCGCGCAACCTTGTTCTGCGCGGGGAGTACCACATCGACACCGGCAGCACCGGCCAGTGGCTGTTCTCGCTCGATGCGCTGAAGCAGCAGGAACTGCGCCGCGAGCGTGGCCATGAAGCGACGGTGGACCTGCGTGGCCATGTCACGCCAGCGATGGCCGCCGTGCTCAATGTGCAGTGGCAGAACAGCAACTGGGACATCGCCCTGCGCGGCAACCAGGTAGGGCGCACGCGTGCCTGGCTGCCCGGTGCGGAATGCCCGGAGGAACAGCGCGAGCAGAACCATTGCATGAATCCGCGGCAGCTGCGCTGGAACCTGCACCTGGCAAGGCGGCTGGGGCCGCGCGTGGTCGCCGCGCTGGACGTGCACAACGTGCTCGACACGCAACCGGTGAACTACCTGGTCGGCAATGGCGGCCAGATGCCGGGGCTGGACGATCCACTTGGCCGCTACTTCCTGCTGACCCTGCAGATCCGCTGAGCGTAGTACCCTACGCGCCCTGTTCCATCGGTCCCCCACCACCCCATGAAGGCCTATCTCTGGTTCTGGGGCGCGTTCCTGCTGTTCTTCGCGTTGCCCTTCCCCTGCATCCTCTACTTCGGCACGTCGTGGCCGGTGCCACTGGCCGACCGCAGCGCGCCATGGCTGGCCCTGCTGCTGCTCGCCCTGTCGCTGGCCCTGTGGCTCGCGTTGCTGCTCGCCTTCCTGCACTACCTGCTACTGGGCCCGCCGCGCGCGCTGCATCGGGTGCGCACCATCCTGGCCGACGGTGAGCCGCGTGATGCGTTGATCGAACAGGCCGAGCAGACCGGCGTGCACGTGCGCGGCTTCGCGCAGTGGAGACTGAAGCTTGGCTTCCAGAACCTGTCCGGCACGCCGATCAATGAACAGATGCTGGTGGTGGACAGCAAACCGCAGCTGCAGCGTTTCGTGGCCGGCCAGCGCATCGAGGTTCGCCTGAGCCGGACGCCGGGTGCGTTCCCCAATGTGGTGCTGGAGGGCGCCCAGCCCGAACTTGATGTCGCCAGCCTCTGGCGCCGCGGCGCCGGCGTGGTCATCGGCATCGTCGTGGTTGCCAGCGCCTACGTGCTCGCCTATCGGCTGCAGAGCGAGGGCCTGGGCTGGACGTTCATGTCCTTCGGCCACCCACTGCTGGTGTGCCCGCTGGTGTTGTGCGGCTACGCCCTGGGCCTGCGCGTCCTGGGGCGCCTGCTGCAGGCTGATGCGCGCGGCGACGCGCTGAAGTACCGCGGCATCGGCGTGGATGCGAAGGTGCTGAAGCTGCGCCAGACCGGCACCTACCTCAACGAGCAGCCGCAGGTGGAGTTCCAGCTGGAGTACACCGACCGCCAAGGTGGCATACAGCAGGTGAGCGTGCGCCGCTTCATCCCGTTGATCGAGCTGGCCAACCTTCCACGCGAGCAGGTCACGCTGCTGTACGACCCGGAAGATCGCGGCAACGTTCGCCTGGAGGGTGTATGAAGCAGCCCCCCTCGACGCGACTGGTATTTTCGATGGTGCTGCTGTTGCTGGCCGGCGTCGCCGTTGCCGGCGGGGCACTGCAGACCCTTGCCGAAACGATGGGCCATTCGGTGCAGGATGACCGCGCAACCACGCCGATCACCACGCCTCCACCGCGCGAGCGGCCTGCTTCGCTCGCACCGATTCCCGAACCGCGGTCGATGCCGATGCCCGAACGCAGCAACCGCTTGTTCGATGCGGACTACCTGCTGGCCGCCCGCCAGGCACTGGAACAGATGCCAGCCCTGGCCGGGCACCGGTTGATGGTGTTCCACAGCATCCACTTCTACGATGATGGCCGCATCAATCTGGACCTGGTCGATCCGCAGCAACCTACGCACGTGGACAGCTACCACTTCGAGCACGGCCAGTGGCGCAAGGGCGACCCGGTCGATCCGCAGCGCTTCGCGCCCACCATCACCCTGCGCCGCAGCAGCACGGCGCTGGCCAACATCGATTTCGAGGCGGTGCCACGCGTCGCCCAGGCGCTGCAGGCACAGCGCAACGCATTGATGGGCACACCCGGTGAAGTCGGCCACGTCTATGTGATCGTGCGCAAGGGCGGCAGGCTGGTGTGGCTGCCGGACGAGGTCGCCGGCGATCGCCAGTCCGCACGACTCTCGTTCGACGCACAGGGGCGTTCCGGCCACGCGAACCGACGATAGTCAACGCAAAAAGGGGACGGAGGGGATTAAGTCGCAGACCGCACCAAGGCACATACGACTTAATCCCCTCCGTCCCCTTTTTCTATTTCAACGCGTCCATCGGCAGCATCAGCGCGATGTCACCCACGCACGACAGCAGCATGCCGGCCAGCACCGCGCGCCGGTAGGACGGCTGCGCAGGATCACGCACCCGCCAGGCAATGGCCGCGATCAGCAAGGTGGTCGCCGGCTTCGCCAGCCAATGCAGCCAGCGCCCGTCACCGGGCAGGAACGCGCCGATGATGGCGAGGATTGCCATCGACAGGATCACGCCATCGCGGGCGCGCGGTTTCATCGCGCCTTCCACAGGTCCGCCAGGCGGTCAGGCTTGCCGGCGATACGCTCCAGCACCGGATACTGCAGGCCACCGTGGTAGTCGATGTTCATCGTCTCGATGCGGTCGAACTGCTTCACCAGCAGGACGATCGGCGCCTTGTCCTTGGCCGCCGTCGCCACCGCATCCTTCAAGCGCTGGCTGCTGTACTCGCGCCCGCCAACCGCAATCACCTTCATGCCGGGTGCAAGACCGGCGTTGAACGCCGGGCTGTCCCAGATCACGTCGCCGACCACGCCGCTGTCGAGCACGGTCGCGCCCAGCGAATAGGCCAGCAGTGCGGCCTTGGCACGCTTTTCCTGCGCCTTGTAGGCGTCGTTCGGGGTATCGCGGTAGACCAGCTTCCAGCCCGCCAGTTCCAGCCCCCCGGTCAACGAACCGTGGCCGTCCAGGCGCCCGCGCAGGAACGTCGCCCAGTCGTACGGCACGATGCCGTTCAAGGTCGCAACCACGTCGTCGAAGGTGTAGGGGTTGACGTCCCAGTCACCGTTGCCAACCCCGAAGAAGGCGCGCGCGAAGTCATCCAGGCTGCGGCGGTTGCCGCTCAGTTCGCGCAGCTTGCCCTCCACTTCCAGCCACAGCATCTGGCCACCGGAGTAATAGTCTTCGCTCATCTGGTAGTTGCGGTACGGCAACGTCCGGCGCTGGGCGATGGTCGGGTCGTTGGTGGTGTCCTGCAACGGCCGCCAGGCTAGGCCAGGGCGGCCGCGATCATAGGTCGCGGCCACATTGGCCAGCATGTCGCGTGCCTGCGCGACCGACCACAGCCCAGAGCGCGCCGCCAACACCTGCCCCCAGAACTGGGTCTGGCCTTCGTACACCCACAGCAGGCTGTCGCCCATCGGCGTGTTGAAGTTGGCGGTGGTCAGGTCAGCGCCACGGCGGTACTTGCCGTTCCAGGAATGGGTGTACTCGTGCGGCAGCAGATCGCGCATCCAGGCGTTGTCGTCCCACTCGGTGAAGTAACCCGGGGCGGCGCTGTTCTCGCTGGAACGGTGATGCTCCAGGCCGATGCCACCAAGACGGTCGGTCAACGCCAGCAGGAATTCATAGTGGTTGTAGTGGCGCGCGCCGTAGAGCTTGTCGGCCTGCTGCACCAGTGCGCGGTGCAGGGTGATCTGTGCCTCGCTCGGCTTCAGCGACTTGGCCTCGTCGGCAAACACATTGAGGTGCACCGGCACCTTCGCGCCCGGATCGAGATCGATGCGCTGGTAGTGCTCGCCGGCAAACAACGGCGAATCGACCAGGTGATCATAGGAGATCGGCTTGAACACCACGGCATCGCCGTCGCGGCGCGCGGTTTCCAGCGCAGTGGCAAACGACCAGCCCTTGGGTAGGATCACGCTGGCCTGCGCCTGCAGGTCGCGTGTATCGACGCCGGCCGGATACAGCGAGTTGGCATTCCACTGCAGGTTGAGCATCTCCGGGGTCATCACCACCCGGCCCTGGCTGCCGCCCTGCGAGGACAGGAAGTCGAAGTGGGCGACGATCTCGCTGACGCCCTCGGGCACGTCTACCTTGAACGCATAGACGTTGTACTGGTCGCGCTGCCAGGCCAACGGCTTGCCGTTGGCGGTCACGCGCAGGCCGGCCAGCTTGTCGATCGGGCCGGTGGGCGAATGGTTGCCGGGAATCCACTGCGGGTACAGCAGGGTCATCGGACCGGGTTTGACCGGTACGGTGGCGGTCACCTTGAAGATGCGGCGAGCGAGATCGCGCGCATCCACATCGATGCGCAGCAGGCCGGGCGCCGTGGCGTTGGCCGGCGGCGAAATCTGCGCCAGTGCAGGCGAAGCAGCCAGCGCGAACAGCACGGACATCACCAGGGCTCGGGTCTTCATCGGGCAGCATCCAACAGCGGAGAATCCTCCGATGCTAGGCCTGTAAAGTGCCCTGCCCCATGGCCAAAGGTCATGGGCGGGCCGGCCATCCGCGCATGACAAAAAGCGTGCGAACCAAGGTTCGCACCCACCAGAGCAGTTTCAGTAGATCCACGCCATGCGTGGATGAGGCGCTTCCCGGTCAGTCGACCAGGCGCAGACGCAGTTCCTTCGGCAGCGCGAACACCATCGATTCCGGTTCGCCTTCCAGCTCGCCCACGCCGGTTGCACCCAGCTCGGCCAGGCGCGCCAGCACGCCATCGACCAGTACCTGCGGCGCCGAGGCGCCAGCGGTCACGCCGATGTGCTGCTTGCCCACCACCCACGCCGGGTCGATCTCGTGCGCACCGTCGATCAGGTACGACTCCACACCTTCACGGCGGGCCAGTTCGCTCAGACGGTTCGAGTTGGAGCTGTTCGGCGAACCGACCACCAGCACCAGGTCGCAGCGCTTGGCCAGGTCGCGCACGGCGTCCTGGCGGTTCTGCGTGGCGTAGCAGATGTCGTCGTTCTTCGGGCCCTGCATCGCCGGGAAACGCTCGCGCAGCGCATCGATGATGCCGCGCGTATCGTCCACCGACAGCGTCGTCTGGGTGGTGTAGGCGAAGTTGTCCGGCTGGTTGATGTGCAGCGTGGCAACCTGCTCGACATCCTCGACCAGGTAGATCTGGCCGGTACCGGCTTCGCGGTTCCACTGGCCCATGGTGCCTTCCACTTCCGGGTGACCGGCATGGCCGATCAGCACCACGTCACGGCCGGCACGGCAGTGGCGCGCGACTTCGAAGTGGACCTTGGTCACCAGCGGGCAGGTGGCATCGAACACCTTCAGGCCACGGCGCTCGGCTTCCTGGCGCACGGCCTGCGAGACGCCATGTGCGCTGAAGATCACCGTGTTGTTGTCCGGAACCTCGTCGAGCTCTTCGACGAAGATCGCGCCGCGCTGCTTCAGGTCGTCGACCACGAAGCGGTTGTGCACCACTTCATGGCGGACGTAGATGGGCGCGCCCAGCGTTTCGATCGCGCGCTTGACGATCTCGATCGCACGATCGACACCGGCACAGAAACCACGCGGGTTGGCGAGCAGCACATCCATCAGTTCAATCTCCCGGCAGCGGCCGGCTTACGGTTTCGGATTGGCATTATCCGCCTTTTTGGCGGACTTGCCGTCGAACAGGCCAAACAGGGCGATGCCGATGGCACCCACCACGATGGCCGAATCGGCGATGTTGAACGAGGGCCAGGTATAGCTGCCCACATACCACTGGATGAAATCGACCACATGGCCGTGCACCTGGCGGTCGATCACGTTGCCGATGGCACCGCCGATGATCAGCGCATACGGCACCGCGGCCTTCCAGTTGCCACGGGCGGTGCCGCGCAGCCACCAGGCCATCAGGCCGCTGATGGCGATCGCCAGCGCGGTGAAGAAGTACTTCTGCCAACCACCGGCGTCACTCAGGAAACTGAACGCCGCACCGGTGTTGTAGGTGCGGTACCAGTTCCAGAAGCCGTCGATGACCACCACCGGCTGGAACTCCGGCAGGCTCGACAGCACCCAGGCCTTGGACCACTGGTCCAGGCCGATGATGGCGGCCGACAGCAGCAGCCAGACCAGGGCGTTCGGATGCGGACGGGGCGCGGCCATCAGAACCAGCTCCGCACTTCACCGGCACCGGTGATGTTGCTCACGCAGCGGCCGCACAGTTCCGGATGGTCGGCGTTGCTGCCGACATCGGCGCGATGGTGCCAGCAGCGCACGCACTTGGTCTTGGTGGTCGGCTGGGCGCTGACGAACACCTCGTCGGTGGTCGCCGGCCGCACCTGCACGTCGCCGCTGATGAACAGGAAGCGCAGTTCATCGGCCAGCGGCTGCCACTTCGCGGCCTGCTCTTCGCTGGCGGCGATGGTGATTTCCGCTTCCAGCGCGGCACCGATCGCGCCGTTTGCACGCATCGGCTCGAGCACCTTGGCCACCTGCTCGCGCACAGCCAGCAGCTGGTCGAAATCGGCGGCGTTGAGCTGGGCACCGGCCGGCAGCGGCGCCAGGCCGTCGTACCAGGTGGTGAACAGCACATGGCCGGCACGTTCGCCCGGCAGGTAGCCCCACAGCTCGTCGGCGGTGAAGGTCAGGATCGGCGCCACCCAGCGGGTGAACGCTTCGGCGATGTGGTACATCGCGCTCTGTGCCGAACGGCGACCGTGCGAATCGGTCGGCATGGTGTACAGGCGGTCCTTGGTCACGTCCAGGTACAGCGAGCCCAGATCCACGCTGCAGAAGTTCAGCAGCAGCTGCACGATCTCGGCCATGTTGTAGCCGTCGTAGGCCGCCTTGATCTTCTCCTGCAGCTCCCAGGCGCGATGCACGATCCAGCGGTCCAGCGCGACCATCTGCTCGAGCGGTTGCAGGTGCCGGGCCGGATCGAAACCGTCCAGGTTGCCGAGCAGGAAGCGTGCGGTGTTGCGCAGGCGGCGGTAGGCGTCAGCATTGCGCTTCAGGATTTCCTGCGACAGCGACATCTCGTTGCTGTAGTCGGCCGAGGCGATCCACAGGCGCAGGATGTCCGCGCCCAGCTTGTTCATGATGTCCTGCGGCTCGATGCCGTTGCCCAGCGACTTGGACATCTTGCGGCCGTGCTCATCCACGGTGAAGCCGTGGGTGAGGCACTGCTTGTACGGCGCGCGCTTGTCGATCGCCACGCCGGTCAGCAGCGAGGACTGGAACCAACCGCGGTGCTGGTCGGAGCCTTCCAGGTACAGGTCGGCCGGCTTGCCGAAGCCACGCGCGGCGAGCACGCCTTCATGGGTCACGCCCGAATCGAACCAGACGTCGAGGATGTCGGTGACTTTCTCGTAGTCGGCCGCTTCGGCGCCGAGCAGTTCGGCGGCGTCCAGCGAGTACCACACATCGATGCCCTCGGCTTCGACGCGGTCGGCGACCTGCTGCATCAGCTCCACCGAGCGCGGGTGGATCTCGCCGGTCTGGCGATGGGTGAACAGTGCGATCGGTACGCCCCAGGTGCGCTGGCGCGAGATGGTCCAGTCCGGGCGACCGTCGACCATGCTCTGGATGCGCGCCTTGCCCCAGGTCGGGAACCAGCCGACAGTGTCGATCGCAGCCAGCGCATCGCTGCGCAGGTTGGCCTTGTCCATCGAGATGAACCACTGCGGAGTGGCGCGGAACACCACTGGTGTCTTGTGGCGCCAGCAGTGCGGATAGCTGTGGCGGATCGGGTGGAAGGCCAGCAGCGAATCATTGTCGCGCAGCACGCCGACGATGGCCTCCTGCGCCTTCCACAGGTGCTGGCCGGCCAGCACCACCTCACCGGCCGGCGGGGTCGATTCCAGGTACACGCCACGGCCGTCGATCGGGGTCACCTGCCCGGCGTTGTACTTGTCCAGCAGGCCGTACTTCTGGCTGACCACGAAGTCTTCCTGGCCGTGGCCAGGGGCGGTGTGCACCGCACCGGTACCGTCCTCGTCGGAGACGTGGTCGCCATTGAGCAGCGGGATGTCGCGCTCCGGATAGAACGGATGCGCCAGCAGCTGGTTCTCCAGCGCCGCACCGGTGGTTTCACCGTGCAGCACGACGCTCTCGACGCCGTAGCGCTGCAGCGAGCGCTCGGCCAGCGCGGCGGCCAGCACCAGCCAACGGCGCTTGCCGTTGTGGGCCGGGCCTTCGGCCAGCACATAGTTGATTTCCGCGCCCAGCGACACCGCCAGCGAGGCCGGCAGCGTCCACGGGGTGGTGGTCCAGATCGGCACGGCCACTTCGACGTCGGCCGGCACGCTCACACCGAACGCCTTGCCGATGGCCTGGGCATCGCGCGCGGCGTAGGCCACGTCGATCGCCGGCGATTCCTTTTCCTGGTACTCGATCTCCGCCTCGGCCAGTGCCGAGCCACAGTCGAAGCACCAGTACACCGGCTTGGCACCACGCACCAGGTGACCGTTGGCGACGACCTTGGCCAGCGCACGGATCTCATTGGCTTCGAAGTCGAAACTCAGGGTCTTGTACGGGTTGTCCCAATCGCCGGTCACGCCCAGGCGCTTGAAGTCCACGCGCTGGATGTTGATCTGCTCTTCGGCGAACTCGCGGCACTTCTGCCGGAATTCAACCGCATCGAGCTTGGTGCCGACCTTGCCCCACTTCTTCTCGACCGCGATCTCGATCGGCAGGCCATGGCAGTCCCAGCCCGGCACATAGGGCGCATCGAAGCCGGCCAGGTAGCGCGACTTGACGATGATGTCCTTCAGGATCTTGTTGACCGCATGGCCCAGGTGGATGCGGCCGTTGGCGTACGGCGGGCCGTCATGCAGCACGAACAGCGGGCGGCCGGCGGCGTTGTCACGCAGCTGCTGGTAGAGCCCCTGCGCTTCCCACCGCGCCAGAATGCCCGGCTCGCGCTTGGGCAGGTCGCCGCGCATCGGGAATTCGGTGGCTGGCAGGTTCAGGGTGGTCTTGTAGTCCTGGCTCACGCAGTGGCTCGCAATCTATGTTCGGAAAGGAGGGCGCGCGCCTGTTCGGCGTCGCGGTGCATCTGGTCGGTCAGTGCCGCCAGATCATTGAATTTCTCTTCGTCGCGCAGCTTGGCGACAAACTCCACGTCGATGTGGCGCCCGTACAGGTCGCCCTGGAAATCGAACAGGTGGGCCTCCAGCAGCGGCTCCACGCCGTCCACTGTCGGCCGGGTGCCGAAGCTGGACACCGACGGCCACGGCTGGTCGAACACGCCGTGCACCCAGGTCGCGTAGATGCCCGACAGTGCCGGGGTCTTCGGGAAGCGCAGGTTGGCGGTGGGGAAGCCCAGCGTACGGCCAAGCTGGCGCCCGCGCACCACCCGCCCGCTGATCGCATAGGGGCGGCCGAGCAGGTCGTTGGCGCGGGCGAAATCGCCCCCCTGCAGCAGCTGGCGGATGCGGGTGCTGGAAATGCGCTCGCCATGCAGGTCCACCGCTTCAATCTCGCCGGCGCTGAAGCCCAGTTCGGCGCCCATCTCCTGCAGCAGTGCCAGATCACCGCGGCGGCGGTTGCCGAAGCAGAACTCCGGCCCGATCCAGACTTCGCGGGCGCCCAGCCGGTGCACCAGCAACTGGCGCACAAAGGTCTCGGCCGGCATTGCCGCCATCGCCGCGTCGAAACGCAGCAGGCCGATCGCATCGACGCCGAGCTCGCGCAGGATCTCGACCTTGCTGCGCGCCAGGGTCAGCCGCGGCGGCGGCGTGCCCTGCGCGAAGAACTCACGCGGCAGCGGTTCGAATGCCACGGCCACTGCGGCCACGCCCAAGGCGCGCGCGCGGGCGACCGCGTGGCGGACCAGCGCACGATGGCCCAGGTGAAGGCCGTCGAATGCACCGATACAGACCACGCTTCCGTTGGGGAACAGCTCCCCGCCCTCGACGCTTCTGAACAGCCTGCTCATCAACTCTCGTTCCGGCCCGACCGGGGCCGCCGCTTCAATTGTGTAACCCTGAAGTATAGCCGCCACGGGCCGCGATCAATGCCCGCGCAGGTCGCGCGGGCGGAAGCCCATCGCCAGCATGGCCACCGCATAGGTCGCGCCGCCGCCGCCGACCAGCAACGCCAGGGCACCGATCCGCTCCCAGACACGCATCGCGGAGAAGCCCGGCAGCCAGTGCAGCAGCGCCAACAGCACGCCAACCATGGCCGCGCAGGCCAGCACCAGGCGCAGCAGATAGCCGCCCCAGCCCGGCCGGCGCTGGTAGACATCGGTCTTGCCCAGCCAGTACCAGAGCAGGCCCAGGTTCAGGTAACTGGACAGCGCGCTGGCGATGCCCAGTGCCAGGTGCAGGCCCGGCTGCTTGCCGATGGCCGCCATCACGCCCTGCGCCTTCAGCGCGTCGGGCACCATTACCTGGTACAGCACGGCCAGCAGGGCGAAGTTGAACACCATGTTGGCCACCAGCGCCGCCACACCGGCGCGCACCGGGGTCTTGGTGTCCTGGCGGGCGTAGAAGGCCGGCAGCACCACCTTCAGCAGGGCGAATGCCGGCAGGCCGAAGCTCAGGCCGTACACCGACAGCGCGGTCATGCGGGTGTCGAAGGCGCTGAACTGGCCGTGCTGGAAGATGGTCGCGATCAGCGGCTCGGCCAGCAGCAGCAGGCCCAGCATGGCCGGCACCGAGATCAGCAGGGTCATGCGCAGGCCCCAGTCCAGCGAGCGCGAGAAGCCCTCGCGGTCGGTGCTGACATGGTGGCGGGCCAGCGCCGGCAGGATCACCGTGCCCAAGGCCACGCCGAACACGCCCAACGGCAGCTCCAGGAAGCGGTCAGCCAGCGACAGCCACGACTGCGAGCCGTCGGTCAGCTTGGCCGCGATCACCGTATCCAGCAGCAGGTTGATCTGCGCCACCGAGGAACCAAACAGGGTCGGCACCATCAGCGTCATCACCTTGCGCACACCCGGGTGGCGCCAGCCCCAGCGCGGCAGGGTCAGCAGATTGATGCCCTTCAGCGAGGGCAGCTGGAACAGCAACTGCAGGATGCCGGCGGCCAGCACTGCCCAGCCCAGCGCCAGGATCTGCTTTTCCGGCGTACCGCCCAGCCGCGGTGCCAGCCACAGCGCGCCGGCGATCATGCACAGGTTGAGAATGACCGGGGTCAGCGCCGGCATGGCAAAGCGCTGGAAGCTGTTCAGCGCACCACCGGCCAGTGCGGTCAGCGAGACGAACAGCAGGAACGGGAAGGTCAGGCGGAACAGGTCGACCAGCAGGCCCTGCTTGACCGGGTCGGTATCAACGCCACTGGAGAAGACCGAGGCCAGCTGCGGCGCGAAGATCAGCGCCAGTGCGGTGACCAGCATTAGCACCCCGCCCAGGGTGCCGGCGGTGCGGGACATCAGTTCGCGCAGCTCGGCGTGGCTGCGGGTTTCCTTCACTTCCGTGAACACCGGCACGAAAGCGGTGGCAAAAGACCCTTCGGCGAACAACCGACGCAGGAAATTGGGTACCCTGAAGGCGACCCAGAAAGCATCAGTGATGGCGTTGGTGCCGAACGTGGTGGTCACCACGAAGTCCCGGACAAGTCCGAGAACGCGCGAGACCATGGTCATGCTGCTGAACGACAGCAGGCCCCGCAACAACTTGGGTGAACTCACTCAGCGTCCCTCTTGACAATCGACTTGACGTGCATTTCTTACGCCATCATACTAGCTAGCTTGCTGTTCCCATAACACCGATTTTTTCAGGAAACCACCACCGTGGCCAATATCAAGTCCGCCAAGAAGCGCGCCAAGCAGACCGTCGTGCGCAACGCGCGCAACGTGGCTCAGCGCTCGATGCTGCGCACCGCTGTCAAGAAAGTGATCAAGGCGCTGGACGCCAACGATGCCGCCGGCGCCGAAGCCGCCTTCGCCGTTGCCCAGCCGATCCTGGATCGCTTCAGCGCGCGTGGCCTGATCCACAAGAACAAGGCTGCTCGCCACAAGAGCCGCCTGAACGACCGCATCAAGGCCCTCAAGGCCGCCTGATCCGGCGTTGCCGCCCTGCCCTTCGGGGTTGGGCTGCAGACAAAAGCCCGGCCCCGGCCGGGTTTTTTGTTGCCCGCGATCCGGGACTTTTGACACGTCCGGGGTCAGATCCCTTTTCCAGCGGAAAAGGGATCTGACCCCGGCAACAAAAAACCCGGCCGAAGCCGGGTTTTCCGCATGGAACCACAACGCCATCATTGCGCGTCGCGGGCTTCCTGCTCTTCTTCCTTCTGGCGATCGAAGAAGGCCATGATCCGGCTCATGATCGGGAAGGTGCCTTCGCGACCCAGTGCGGAGACCAGGAACCACGGCTCCTTCCAGCCCAGCTCGGCAACGATCTGCTCGGCCGCGGCCTGCGCTTCGTCTTCGAACATCAGGTCAGCCTTGTTCAGCACCAGCCAGCGCGGCTTTTTCAGCAGTTCCGGATCGTGCTTCCCCAGCTCGCGCTCGATCGCACGCACCTGCTCCACCGGCGAGATGCCGTCCACGCCGCCTTCCATCGGCGAGATGTCCACCAGGTGCAGCAGCAGGCGGGTGCGCTGCAGGTGGCGCAGGAACTGCGCGCCCAGGCCGGCGCCATCGGCCGCGCCTTCGATCAGGCCGGGAATGTCGGCGATCACGAAGCTGCGGTGGTTCTCCACCTTCACCACGCCCAGGTTCGGGTACAGCGTGGTGAACGGGTAATCAGCCACCTTCGGCGTCGCCGCCGAAACGGCGCGGATCAGGGTGCTCTTGCCCGCGTTGGGGAAGCCCAGCAGGCCGACATCGGCCAGCAGCTTCAGCTCCAGCTTCAGCGTGCGCTCCTCGCCCGGCTCGCCCGGCAACGCCTGGCGCGGCGAGCGGTTGGTCGAGCTCTTGAAGTGCATGTTGCCCAGGCCGCCACGACCGCCCTTGGCCACCAGCAGGCGATCGCCGTGCTGGGTCAGGTCGCCGATGACTTCATCGGTCGCCACGTTGATCACCACGGTGCCGACCGGCACGGTGATGGTCAGGTCTTCGCCACCCTTGCCATAGGCCTGGCGGCCCATGCCGTTCTCGCCGCGCTGCGCCTTGAAGATGCGGTCATGGCGGAAGTCGACCAGGGTGTTCAGGTTTTCGTCGGCGCGGATGTACACGCTGCCGCCCGCACCGCCGTCGCCGCCGTCCGGGCCGCCGAGCGGAATGAACTTCTCGCGACGGAAGCCAATGCAGCCGTTGCCGCCGTTGCCGGCGAACACTTCGATTTCTGCTTCGTCTACCAGTTTCATTGTTTCGATGCCTGCGATGGGCGTGGCCTGCAGGCCGCCGCCTTGAATGTTATGCCTGCCGATGGCCGGCAGCCCGGCCTGGCCGGTCTTGCTTCAACTCTAACGAAAAGCCCCGCCGAAGCGGGGCTCTTCATGCAGCACTCCCATGCCAGGGCACGGGTGCCGGCGATGCCTGGATCAGGCGTCGGCCGAGACGATGCTGACGGTGCGACGCTTCTTGGCGCCCTTGACCGAGAACTCCACCTTGCCGTCCACGAGGGCGAACAGGGTGTGGTCGCGGCCCAGGCCAACGCCCGAACCCGGGTGGAACTGGGTGCCGCGCTGACGCACGATGATGTTGCCGGCTTCGATGGCCTGGCCGCCGAAGATCTTGACGCCCAGGTACTTCGGGTTGGAGTCGCGACCGTTGCGCGAGGAGCCTACGCCCTTTTTATGTGCCATGACTGCTTCTCCTGATGCTTAGCCGGCGATGCCGGTGATCTCGATTTCGGTGTAGTACTGACGGTGACCCTGACGCTTCATGTGGTGCTTGCGGCGACGGAACTTGATGATCCGGACCTTGTCAGCACGACCCTGGGACAGGACCTTGGCGGTGACGGCAGCGCCCTTCAGCGCATCGCCCAGCTTCACGCCGTCGCTGTCACCCAGCATCAGGATGTTGTCAAACTTGATCTCGCTGCCGACTTCGACTTCGAGCTTTTCAATGCGGAGCTTTTCGCCCTGCGCCACGCGGTATTGCTTACCGCCGGTGACCAGTACTGCGTACATGACCAGGCCTTCCTCTGTAGTTATTGTGGTCTGAGCTGCCGCCATCGAGGGCGGACAGGAGCGGGATTTTACGCAGATCATCGGGCGCGGGTCAAGTCAACCCCTGAACGCCGCAGGGGGCGGCGTCGGAACGGGGTCAGATCCCTTTTCACCCCGTGAAAAGGGATCTGACCCCTGCCTGTCGGCCTGTCTCACAAGGTGAGACACCGGGCTGGCATTGTCGCCCATTGCCCCCATCTGGTCACCTCGGTAGGCTGACCGATTGCCGTTCCCTGCTGGCCCGGCACCCAGCCAACGCCCCCACAACCGGATCCCCCATGGCGATGGATTTCATCCGCATCCGCGGCGCGCGGACGCACAACCTGAAGAACCTCGACCTCGACCTGCCCCGCGACAAGCTGATCGTGATCACCGGCCTGTCCGGCTCGGGCAAGTCCTCGCTGGCGTTCGACACCATCTATGCAGAAGGCCAGCGCCGCTATGTCGAGTCGTTGTCGGCCTATGCGCGCCAGTTCCTGAGCGTGATGGAAAAACCGGACCTGGACCACATCGAGGGCCTGTCCCCGGCGATCTCGATCGAGCAGAAGTCGACCTCGCACAACCCGCGTTCGACGGTCGGCACGATCACCGAGATCTACGACTACCTGCGCCTGCTGTACGCCCGCGTAGGCACCCCGCGCTGCCCAGACCACGGCTACCCGCTGGAAGCGCAGACGGTCAGCCAGATGGTCGACCAGGTGCTGACCCTGGACCCGGAACAGCGCTACATGCTGCTGGCGCCGGTCATCCGCGACCGCAAGGGCGAGCATGCCCAGGTGTTCGACCAGCTGCGCGCGCAGGGCTTCGTGCGCATGCGCGTGGACGGCGAGCTGCATGAGATCGACGCGGTGCCGCCGCTGGCGCTGCGCCAGAAGCACACCATCGAGGCGGTGATCGACCGCTTCCGCCCGCGCGAGGACATCAAGCAGCGCCTGGCCGAGAGCTTCGAGACCGCGCTGAAGCTGGGCGACGGCATGGCCTCGGTGCAGAGCCTGGACAACACGGAAACTGCGCCGACCCTGTTCTCCTCCAAATACTCCTGCCCGGTCTGCGATTACTCGCTGCCGGAACTGGAGCCGCGCCTGTTCTCGTTCAACGCACCGATGGGCGCCTGCCCCGGCTGCGATGGCCTGGGCATGGCCGAGTTCTTCGATCCCTCGCGCGTGGTGGTGCACCCCGAGCTGTCGCTGGCCGCCGGCGCGGTGCGCGGCTGGGATCGCCGCAACGCCTACTACTTCCAGCTGATCGCTTCGCTGGCCAAGCACTACCGGTTCGACGTCGACGCGGCCTGGAACTCGCTGCCGGACAAGGTGCAGCAGGCCGTGCTGTACGGCAGCGGCGATGAAGCGATCACCTTCACCTACTTCACCGAAGCCGGTGGCCGCACCCAGCGCAAGCATCGCTTCGAGGGCATCATTCCCAACCTCGAGCGCCGCTACAAGGAAACCGAATCGCCGGCGGTGCGCGAAGAGCTGTCCAAGTACATCAGCGAACAACCCTGCCCGGAATGCCATGGCGCGCGCCTGAACAAGGCTGCACGCAATGTGTTCGTGGCCGACCGCCCGCTGCCGGAGCTGGTGGTGCTGCCGATCGACGAGGCGCTGAAGTTCTTCAGCGAGCTGAGCCTGCCGGGCTGGCGCGGCGAGATCGCCGCGAAGATCGTCAAGGAAATCGGCGAACGCCTCGGCTTCCTGGTCGACGTGGGCCTGGATTACCTGACCCTCGAGCGCAAGGCCGACACCCTGTCAGGTGGCGAGGCGCAGCGCATCCGCCTGGCCAGCCAGATCGGCGCCGGCCTGGTCGGCGTGATGTACGTGCTCGACGAACCATCGATCGGCCTGCACCAGCGCGACAACGAACGCCTGCTCGGCACCCTCACCCGCCTGCGCGACCTCGGCAACACGGTGATCGTGGTCGAGCATGACGAGGACGCGATCCGCCTGGCCGACTACGTGCTGGACATCGGCCCGGGCGCGGGCGTGCATGGCGGCGAGATCGTCGGCCAGGGCACCCTGCAGGACATCCTGGAGGCACCGCGCTCGCTGACCGGCCAGTACCTGTCGGGCAAGCGCGCGATCGAGATCCCGGCGCGCCGGCACAAGCCGAACCCGAAGATGACCCTGCACCTGCGCGGGGCCAGCGGCAACAACCTCAAGGGCGTGGATCTGGCGATTCCGTCGGGCCTGCTGACCTGCGTGACCGGTGTGTCCGGCTCCGGCAAGTCGACCCTGATCAACGACACCCTGTTCTCGCTGGCTGCCAACGAGATCAACGGCGCCTCGCACCCGATCGCCCCGTACAAGGAGATCGATGGCCTGGACCTGTTCGACAAGGTGGTGGACATCGACCAGTCGCCGATCGGCCGCACCCCGCGTTCGAACCCGGCCACCTACACCGGCCTGTTCACTCCCCTGCGCGAACTGTTCGCACAGGTGCCCGAAGCGCGTGCACGCGGCTACTCGCCGGGCCGCTTCAGCTTCAACGTGCGTGGTGGCCGCTGCGAGGCCTGCCAGGGCGATGGCCTGATCAAGGTCGAGATGCACTTCCTGCCGGACGTGTACGTGCCGTGCGATGTCTGCCACGGCAAGCGCTACAACCGGGAGACGCTGGAGATCCTGTACAAGGGTTTCAACATCAACGACGTGCTGGAAATGACCGTCGAGGATGCGCTGAAGCTGTTCGAACCGGTGCCGTCGATCGCACGCAAGCTGGAAACGCTGGTCGACGTCGGCCTGAGCTACATCAAGCTGGGCCAGAGCGCGACCACGCTGTCCGGTGGTGAAGCGCAGCGCGTGAAGCTGTCCAAGGAGCTGTCGCGCCGCGATACCGGCCGCACCCTGTACATCCTCGACGAGCCGACCACCGGCCTGCACTTCCACGACATCGAAGCGCTGCTGGGCGTGCTGCACAAGCTGCGCGACGAAGGCAACACGGTGGTGGTGATCGAGCACAACCTGGACGTGATCAAGACCGCCGACTGGATCGTCGATCTGGGTCCGGAGGGTGGCCACCGCGGCGGCACCATCCTGGTCACCGGCACGCCGGAAGACGTGGCGGCCTGCCCGCAGTCGTACACCGGCCAGTTCCTGGCCCGCATGCTGCCTTCCACCAGCGCGCGCCCCGAGCAGCCGGCCGCCGTGGCCAACAAGCCCGACGCCCGCCCGCCGCGCAAGGTGAAGCCCGAGAAGCCGGCCAAGGTGGCGAAGAAGGCCGTGGCCGCCAAGAGCACCGGCAAGGCCAGCAAGAGCACGTCGAAGAAGAAGGACGCCTGATGAGCAGCGAACACAAGATCCTGGCCCGCATCCCGATCAGCGTGCGCTGGCGCGACATGGACAGCATGGGCCACGTCAACAACGCCAAGTACATTTCCTACCTGGAAGAAGCGCGCGTGCGCTGGATGCTGGGCGTGGACGGCGTGTCGATGACCGACCGCATCGCACCGGTGGTGGCCGCGACCAACGTCAATTACCGGCTGCCGATCGTGTGGCCCAACGACATCGTGGTCGAATTGTTCGTCGAGCGCCTGGGCAACAGCAGCGTGACCATCGGCCACCGCATCGTCGACCAGCAGGACGCGTCGAAGCTGTACTCGGATGGCAACGTGGTGGTGGTCTGGATGGATACCCAGACCGGCAAGAGCGCGCCGCTGCCGGAGGCGATCCGCAACGCTTCCACCTGAAGGTAGTGCCGGCCGCTGGCCGGCAACCTCCAGACGCTTCGCGCATGCCGGCCAGCGGCCGGCACTGCCGATCCAATTCAAAGGACTGACATGATCCACCAGACTGAACTGAGCGACCTGCTGCCCGGCATGGTCCCCTTCCCTACCGATGTCTTCCCCGCCGACCAGGCCTGGCTCGGCCAGCACCTGCTGCCGCTGCTGAAGATCGACCTCGGTGTGCTGCGCCCGGAACTGGCCGGCCAGGTGGCGACGATGCTGTGCCCGATCGAGCCGTACGACGGCTGCATCGGCGAAACCACCGAAGAACACCACAACGATTTCACCGCCACCAACTGGATCGCCTTCGAGCTGACCGCCGGCAACCAGATGCGCTTCCTCGGCAACGAGGGCTATTTCATCGGCGATGCAGTACAGGACAAGGACGCGCAGGAACACATTGCGCAGATGCGCGACAGCTACGCCAAGGCCCGCGACTACCACGCCATGCATGGCCGCCTCGCCTGCTACTCGCGCTACGGCAAGGGTGAGGCCAGCGAGCGCGCTTATCTGGATACGCTGGGGGGACAGATTTCCTGTGGCAACTGGATCGAAACGGCCGATATTCCTGCCGCCTTCACCCTGGAATTCACCGACGCCGCCAACGACCGGCATGCTCCAGATGATGCCGAACTGGCGATCATCCGCCGCGATGGCCACAAGTTCTTCGCCGTCGCCGAAGTCGCCGGCTACAACTGGTGCGCCACCGGCGCCGACGCGGTCGTGATGCTGTATGAGCCGGTGAGCCGCACGGTGCTGTTCTCGTACGACTGGTCGTAAGACCCTGCGCCAGTGCCGGCCGCTGGCCGGCATTTCCTGTGCTGCCGGCCAGCCGCCGGCCCTACCCGTTCGTCATTTCGAAGCCCTGCGCACGGTCAACGTCGCGCTCGCTTCACCACCACCTTCCAGCTGCAACTGCAGCGGCAGCGCCTGGCCTTCCTTCAGCGCGCCCCGCCCCTGCATCAGCATCAGGTGCAGGCCAGCAGGCTTGAGTTCGGCACGCGCGCCGGCTGCCAGCGGCAGGCGCTCGATCGCGCGCATCCGGCTGACGCCATCGACGATCGTGGTCTCGTGCAGCGACACGTCGCCGAAACTACTGCTGGTCGCACCGGTGATCACCACCGCCCTGCTGCAGCCGTTGTGGATCACGCCATACCCGGCAGTCATCGGCATCGCCGGATTCGGTGGCAACCGCGCCCAGCCCTGCTCCACCGTGACGCAGCGTGATTCCGCAGCCGAAGCCGATGCTGCGACCGCACACAGCACCCACAGTACGCCAACGAATGGTTTGGTTATCATCGCCCAGGTTCCTTCTTCGCAACGAGACCGCAGCATGACGACGCTCATCGAGGTGATCAACCACGGCCCCATCCGCGAACTGCGCCTGGCGCGGCCGCCGGTCAATGCACTGGACACCGATCTGTGCCGGCAGCTGATCCATGCCATCGAACTGGCCATGGCCGAAGACGCGCACGGCATCGTGCTGTCGGGCAGCGAGCGCATCTTCACCGGTGGAATGGACGTGCCGCACCTGCTCTCGCATGGCGATGACAAGCACAAGCTGCTGGACACCTGGAACGCTTTCTTTGGCGCCGTGCGCACACTGGCCGAGAGCCGCATCCCGGTGGTCGCAGCGATCACCGGCCACGCGCCGGCCGGCGGCTGCGTGCTGGCCCTGTGCTGCGACTACCGGGTAATGGCGCGCAGCGCCGATCCGTCGCGGCCGTATGCCATCGGCCTGAACGAGGTGCAGGTGGGCCTGATCGCGCCGGAGGGCATCCAGCGCCTGCTGCGCCGTGCGGTGGGCGTGCACCGCGCCGGCGTGCTGCTGACCACCGGCTCGCTGGTGCCGGCCGAACAGGCGCTGCAGATCGGCCTGGTCGACGAGCTGGCTGAGGGTGACCTGGTGGTGGCCCGCGCCGTGGCCTGGCTGCAGAACCTGCTCAAGCAGCCTCGGCAGCCGATGCTGCTGACCCGCGCCATCGCTCGCGCCGACCTGCACGAAGCGCTGCACCCGGACCTGATCCAGCTGGACCGTTTCGTCGAGGCCTGGTTCGCCCCGGACGCACAGAACGCCCTGCAGGCCCTGGCGGCGCGCCTGGGCAAGTAGCGGTTGCCCCGCCCGGGGTCAGATCCCTTTCGCCGGGCGAAAGGGATCTGACCCCTGACCGGTATAATCAGGCCCTCTTTCACTGCTGTGGCCGCCCCCTTGAACGACACGCCCGAACCCGTCGTCTCCGAGCTGATCGACCTGCTCACGCTGGAGCGGCTGGAGGACAACCTGTTCCGCGGGCAGAGCCGCGACATCGGCACCAAGTACGTGTTCGGTGGGCAGGTACTGGGCCAGGCCCTGGCTGCGGCGCAGGCCACGGTCGACAACGGCCGCCACGTGCACTCGCTGCACGCCTACTTCCTCCGCGCCGGCAACATCGACCACCCGATCGTCTACGACGTGGACCGCACCCGCGATGGCGGCAGCTTCTCGGTGCGACGGGTCACCGCGATCCAGCACGGCAAGGTGATCTTCTTCTGCGCGGCCTCGTTCCAGCAGGCCGAGACCGGCGCCGAGCACCAGCACAAGATGCCTGAAGTGCCGCAGCCGGAAGACATCGAACCAAACCGGCCGCTGCCGGCCGAAGTGCTGGAGCGGCTGCCGATCAAGGTGCAGCGCTGGCTGTCGCGTGGCGGCCCGTTCGAGTTCCGCCACGTCTACCCGCGCGACGAGTTGAACCCGCCCAAGCGCCCGCCCTACCACCAGGTGTGGCTGCGCCTGAGCGAGCCGGTCGGCGATGCCCCGGAGCTGCACCAGGCGCTGCTGGCCTATGCCTCCGACTTCCACCTGCTGGGCACGGCGACCTTCCCGCACGGCATCAGCTACTACCACCCGCACGTGCAGATGGCCTCGCTCGACCACGCAATCTGGTTCCACCGCCCGTTCCGCGCCGACGACTGGCTGCTGTACTCGCTGGACAGCCCCAGCGCGCAGGATTCGCGCGGCCTGGCCCGCGGCCAGTTCTTCACCCGCAACGGCGTGCTGGTGGCCAGCACTGCGCAGGAAGGCCTGATCCGCGTGGTTCCCGACCAGGCTGCGGCCGCCGCCGTGCCGGCCACGGAGTAACCCATGCGCCAGATCTTCAGCAGCCAGCGCGTGGAAACCGTCGAAGGCGTGGCCGAGCTCCTGCGCGGGCATGGGATCGACGTCAAGGTGACCAACGGGCGCTCGTACAAGACCCGTCGCCGCGGCCAGTTCAGTTATACCGACCTGGGCAACGCCAACGCCTATCCGGCGGTATGGGTCGTGCGTGCCGACGACCAGCCGCGCGCGCGCGAAATCCTGCGCGAGGCGCGCCTGCTCGACACTACCCGCCGTGACCACCCCACCGCCGAATTCGCCTTCCGCGACGCGCCGGAACCGGGCAGCGGCGGCCGCAGCTGGGCCTGGCGCATCCGCATCGCGCTGCTGGTGGTGATCGCTGGCGTGGCGCTGGTGATCGGCCTGCGCCATCGTGGTGCCCCGGCACCCGCCCCGCTGGCCCAGCCGCAGCAGACGCAACCGGCACCGCAGGCCGCCCCGGAAGAGGACGAAGTCCGGGTCCGCATCCAGCCCTCGAAATGACTCGCGGGTGAAAAAGGGGACGGAGGGGATTAAGTCGTTTGTGGCACAAACGACTTAATCCCCTCCGTCCCCTTTTTGTCATGAGGATGCCGGCCAGCGGCCGGCACTACCGCACAGAATGCTGGTCACACTTCGCGCGCGGCTCCGTCATGGGACACAATCCCCGCAGGAGAGCCGCCGCCATGACGACGTTCACCGCATCGATCGACCAGACCCTGGAACGCGAACTGCCCGCCGCCGCCAGCGGTTGCCAGCACGCCTACGGCCGCATCGTGCTGGCCTGCCAGAACACGGTCACCGCCATCGCGCTGGCCATCACCCGGGACCGCCAGGCCAGCGAGGACATCGCCCAGGAGGCCTTTGTGAAGGGCTGGCAGCAGCTGCACCAGCTGCGCAGCGCGACCAGCTTCCTGCCGTGGCTGCGGCAGATCACCCGCAACCTCGCCCGCGACTGGCTGCGCGCCCAGCGTGGCCGTCCACTGACCGGCGAGGCGGCCGAGGTGGCGATGGGGATGGCCGCCGATCCGTCCCCGGGCGCAGCCGATCGCCTGCAACGGGTGGAGGAAGAAATCGCCGCCGAGGACATCATCTCCACCCTGCCCGCCGACAGCCGCGAAGTCCTGTTGCTGTACTACCGCGAAGGCCAGCGCTCGCAGCAGGTGGCCGACCTGCTCGGGCTCAGCGACGCCGCCGTGCGCAAGCGCCTGTCGCGCGCCCGCGCGCTGGTGCGCGACGGCCTGCTGCAGCGCTTCGGTGAGTTCGCGCGCAGCAGCGCGCCGAGCGCCGCCTTCGCCACCGCCGTGGTGTCGATGGTGCTGGTGGCCGCACCCGGCACCGCCAGTGCCGCGATCCTGCTGAGCGCCGGCGTCGGCGTGGGCAGCAGCAAGCTGGGCCTGGGCGGGGCCAGCGTGGCCGGGGGTACAGCCATGGGCTCGGTCACCGCCACCCTGGGCTACCTGCACATGATTCCGGCCAGCACTTGGGGCGCGTTCGCTGGTGGCGTTGCCGGCGGCGTGATCGGCAGCTACCTGGGCGGTCGATTCCTGCTGTCCTATGCCAAGACCGATGCCGAACGCGCGCGGGTCTGGCGCTTTGTGCGCATGAACACCTGGACAGCCATGGCCTGCTGCCTGGCAGTGCTGGCGGTGGTACTGCTGCAGACCCCGACGTGGGTGCATCTGCTGGTGCTGGTGCTCGGCATGGGTCTGGTGAACTACCAGTGCCTGGGACCGCTGCAGCAGATCATGGCGCCGCTGATCGCGCGCGATTCGTCGCGGCGTGGGCGCACCGGCACCAACTGGGTGTATGAATCGCTGTATGGGCGTACCGGGATCATCGCCATGAACATCGTGGTGCTGGGCGTCGTGCTGTATGCCGTGGCCCATTCCAGCGGCCGCTAGGGCCTCAACGCACGACGCCGGCAGTACGCCGGCGTCGTGGTCGGTCAGCGCGCGATGAATCAGCGCTGCGACTTCGGTGCACCGCCGTCGCGCGGACCGCCTTGGCGCGGGCCACCGTGCATCGGGCCCTTGGCCGCGTCGAACTCGGCCTTGCTCAGCTGGCCATCCTTGTTGGTGTCGGCGGCAGCAAACCAGGCATCACGATGCTGCTTCATGCGCAGCTCGCGGTCAGCCTTGTCCAGGTAACCGTCCTTGTTGAGGTCGAGCCGGTCGAAGCGCGCGGCCAGGCGCGGGTCGGCCTTGGCCTCGTCGCGGCTGATGCGGCCGTCCTTGTTGACGTCCAGTCTGGCCCAGCGCTCACCGCCGTGGCCACGGCGGCCATGCTGCCAGCGCGGCATCTCATCGCGCGAGAGCTTGCCGTCCTTGTTCCTGTCCAGCTCGTCGAACTTCGCGGCCAGGCGCGGGTTGGCAGCCGCCTCGCTGCGGTCGATCACGTCGTCGCCATTGGTGTCCAGCTTGGCCGGGCGCTGCGCCGACGTGGCCGGGGTGTCGGCCGCCAGCGCGATGCCGGAGGCGGAAGTGCCCAGCAGCAGGGCCAGCAGCAGGGGGGTACGGATCATGGGGTCACTCCTGGGAATGGGAATTGCGTCGGGGTGATCACTTCACCCTCGGGGGACAACAACGCCCGGGCGCGACATCGGTTGACGCTGCTGCCAGATCCATTCATCCGGCGGACAGTCGCCGCCACTGCGACGGGCTGGGGCTATGCTGTGCCCATGGCACTACACGGCGATAGAGACGACGAACTGCGGCTTTTCCAGACCGGCGAGCACCCCTGCGGGTACTGGTCCGACCGGGTGGCGCGCGACCTGGTGCTGGATCCGCACGATCGCCGGCTGGGTGGCCTGTACCCGCTGGCACTGAGCTGGGGCTTCCGCCGCAGCGGTGATCTGGTCTACCGGCCGCACTGCGCGCACTGCCAGGCCTGCGTGGCGGTGCGCATCCCGGTGGCCCGCTTCGCCCCGGACCGCAGCCAGCGCCGCTGTGCCGCCCGCAATGACGACCTGGAGGTGCGGATCACCGCCGCCACCGCCCGTGACGACCTGTTCGCGCTGTATCACCGCTACCTCACCCACCGCCACGCCAATGGCGGCATGGACGACCATGGCCCGCACGAATTCGAGCAGTTCCTGATCGGCAGCTGGTCGCACACCCGCTTCATGGAGATGCGCCTGCCCGGCCACGACGGCCAGCCCAGCCAGTTGCTGGGGGTGGCGGTGACCGACGTCACCGAGCATGGCCTGTCGGCGGTCTACACGTTCTTCGACCCGGACCACGCCGTGCGCGGGCTGGGTACCTTCGCGATCCTCCAACAGATCGAGTGGGCGCGCCGCGAGGGGCTGCCGCACGTGTACCTGGGCTACTGGATCCGCGGGCACCAGAAGATGGACTACAAGCGCCGCTTCCATCCCCTTGAGGCCTACGACGGCCGCCGCTGGCACGATTTCGACAACGAACTGGACGGGCGCTGACAAACCGCTGACACCGGGCCGGGTGCAGAATAGGGGGATGAACGCCAAACCCCTGATCCTCGCCCTGGCCCTGCTCTGCGGCGCCACCGCCCCCGCCTTTGCCACGTCCCCCGCGATGACTGAGAAGCCGTCCACTGCGCTGCGCCTGGCCACCTACAACACTTCGCTGTACTCCGATGATGCCGGTGGCCTGATCAAGGAACTGGAGGGCGACAGCGAGCACGCACGCAAGATCGCCGCCGTGCTGCAGCAGGTGCGCCCGGACCTGGTACTGCTGAACGAATTTGATTTCGACGATGCCCATCGCGCCGCCGACCTGTTCCAGAAGCGCTACCTGGAAGTCGCCCAGCCCGGCGGCGGCAAGCCGCTGCACTTTGCCTACCGCTACCTGGCGCCGGTCAACACCGGTGTGCCCAGCGGCCTGGATCTGGACAACAACGGCGTGGTCGGCGGCGAAGGCCGCAGCCGTGGCAATGACGCGTGGGGCTACGGCCTGCATCCGGGCCAGTACGGCATGCTGGTGCTGTCGCGCTACCCGATCGATGAAACCAAGGTGCGCAGCTTCCAGCTGTTGAAGTGGAGCGCGATGCCCGGCGCCATCCGCCCGGTCGATCCGCGTACCGGCCAGAGCTTCTACAACGACCACGTGTGGTCGCAGCTGCGCCTGTCCTCGAAGTCGCATTGGGACGTGCCGGTTAAGACCCCGGGCGGCGTGGTCCACGCGCTGGTCTCGCATCCGACGCCGCCGGTGTTCGACGGCCCGGAAAAGCGCAACGCGGCACGCAACCACGACGAACTGCGCCTGTGGCAGGAATACCTGTCCAAGGGTGAGAAGCCCTGGCTGTGCGACGACAAGGGCCAGTGCGGCGGCTTGGCGGAGGACGCGCGCTTCGTGATCCTCGGCGATCTGAACAACGACCCGGTCGATGGCGATGGCCGCCACGAGGCGATCGTCGAGCTGATCGAGAACGCGCGCGTGCTGCGCTACCCCACCCCGCGCAGCCTCGGCGGCGAGCAGACCAGCCTGGCCTATGCGGCCAAGGGCATCGAACGCAAGGGCGCACCGTTCCACGCCACCGGCGATTTCGGCCCGAAGTCCGGCACCATGCGCCTGGACTACGTGCTTCCCTCGACCGGTTTCGAGTACGTGGGCAGCGGCATCTTCTGGCCGGCCAATGAAAGCCCGGAAGCGAAGATCGCCGACGGCAGCGACCACCACCTGGTGTGGGTGGACGTGCGGTAGAGTCGACTGCACGTTGAGCGTACCGACCAACGGTCGGTACCCACCGGGTTTCGGTAGGCGACGACCGTTGGTCGTCGCTCCTTTTTCAGGGGCGCAGCTCGACGCCGATGGCGTCGGCGGCATCACGCGCGATGGCGCGTGCTTCGTCGATGGTGTCCGCGCGCGCCAGGGTCACACCGACGCGGCGGTGGCCATGCACGCTCGGCTTGCCGAACAGGCGCACGGCGGTATCCGGTACCTGCAGCGCGGCGGCGACATTGTTGAAGTACGGCACACCCTCGCCGTGTGCCAACAGCGCGCACGACGCCGACGGGCCACTCTGGCGGATCACCGGAACCGGCAGGCCGAGGATCGCGCGCGCGTGCAGCGCGAACTCGCTCAGTTCCTGCGAAACCAGGGTCACCAGGCCGGTATCGTGCGGGCGCGGCGACACTTCGCTGAACCACACCTCGTCGCCCTTCACGAACAGCTCGACGCCGAACAGGCCCCAGCCGCCAAGGTCGTCGGTGATCGCACGCGAAATCTCTTCGGCACGCGCCAGTGCCGCGCTCGACATCGGCTGCGGCTGCCAGCTTTCGCGGTAATCGCCATCCTTCTGCAGGTGGCCGATCGGCGCACAGAATGAGGTGCCGCCGGCATGGCGCACGGTCAACAGGGTGATCTCGTAGTCGAAATCGATGAAGCCTTCGACGATGCAGCGGCCGGCACCGGCACGGCCACCGGTCTGTGCGTACTCCCAGGCCGGAGCGATGTCCGCTTCGCTGCGCAGGGTGCTCTGGCCCTTGCCCGAGGACGACATCACCGGCTTGACCACGCACGGCAGGCCGATGGCAGCCACGGCAGCGCGGTATTCGGCCTCGGTATCGACGAAGCGGTAGGGCGAGGTCGGCAGGCCCAGGGTTTCGGCGGCGAGGCGGCGGATGCCCTCGCGGTCCATGGTCAGGCGCGCGGCGCGTGCGGTCGGGATCACCCGCAGGCCTTGCTCCTGCTCCAGCTGGACCAGAGTCTCGGTATGGATGGCCTCGATCTCCGGCACCACCAGATGTGGCTGCTCCTGGGCGATCAGGGCGCGCAGCGCCATCGCATCGAGCATGTCGATCACGTGCGAGCGGTGGGCGACCTGCATGGCCGGGGCATCGGCGTAGCGGTCAGCGGCGATCACTTCCACGCCCAGCCGCTGCAGCTCGATGGCCACCTCCTTGCCGAGTTCGCCCGAGCCCAGCAGCAGCACGCGGGTGGCGGAGGGGGACAACGGAGTTCCAAGCTTGGCCATGGCGGTTCCAGCAGCGACGTGAAGGCGGGTGGGCATTCTAGCTGGCCGCGCACCCTGACCATGGCATCCGACGAACGGTAGTCGACAAGTGATATCAATTTGATATCTTCAATTCGAACCCTCAAGGAAGTACCGCCATGAAAGAGAAGTCGCTTGCCTCCCTCAACGGCCTGGGCACCCTGGCCGGATCCCTGCTGGTCGCGCTGGCGGGTACCGCACTGTTCGTACTCGGGGCGACGACCAGGACCGGTTCCGGCTCACCGAACCTGCTGCTGATGCTGGCCGGCATGCTGGTGATCTTCGCTGCGGTCTTCATCCTGGCCGGCCTGTACACCATCCAGCCCAACCAGGCGGCGGTGCTGAGCCTGTTCGGCAAGTACGTCGGCACCGTCAAGGACAACGGCCTGCGCTGGAACAACCCCTTCTATGCCAAGCGCCGGGTCAGCCAGCGCGTGCGCAACTTCGAGAGCGGCAAGCTGAAGGTCAACGAGCTGGACGGCAGCCCGATCGAGATCGCTGCAGTCATCGTCTGGCAGGTGGTCGATGCCTCCGAGGCCGTCTACAACGTGGACGACTACGAAAGCTTCGTGCACATCCAGTCCGAATCGGCGTTGCGCGCGATGGCCACCAGCTATCCCTACGACCAGCACGAGGAGGGACAGCTGGCGCTGCGCAGCCATGCCAGCGAGATCTCCCAGCACCTGAAGAACGAGCTGGCCGAACGCCTGGCCGACGCTGGCGTGCAGGTGATCGACGCACGCATCAGCCACCTCGCCTACGCCGCCGAAATCGCCCAGGCGATGCTGCAGCGGCAGCAGGCCAACGCAGTGATCGCTGCACGCACGCGCATCGTGGCCGGTGCGGTCGGCATGGTTGAAATGGCCCTGGCCGAACTGCAGAAGAACGGCGTGGTGCAGCTGGATGAGGAACGCAAGGCGCACATGGTCAGCAACCTGCTGACCGTGCTGTGCTCGGACCGCGGCACCCAGCCGATCGTCAACGCCGGTTCGCTGTACTGAACCACCCTCGCAACGGGGCGCCCCACCGCCCCGCCAGGAGCTTGCATGAGTGAGAAGAAAGCCTACCCGCTGCGCATCAATGCCGACGTCCTGGCCGCCGCGCAACGCTGGGCTGATGACGAGCTGCGCAGCCTCAACGCGCAGATCGAGTATGTGCTGCGCGACGCCCTGCGCAAGGCAGGCCGCCTGCCGAAACCCACGCCATCTTCAGAGGACAAGGAATGAGCAAGCGCTGGAGCTACCAGACGATCGAGGTCAAGACGTCCATGATGGGCCTGCTCAAGGCCGAGGACATCCAGAGCGAACTGAGCCGCCAAGGCCAACTGGGCTGGGAGCTGGTCAACATCATCATCCCCGCACCGATGCGCCCGGCGATGCTGGTGTTCAAGAAGGAGGCCTGAGCCATGGGCGCCAGCGATCCGAAACAGTACGAGGTGGCCGAGAGCTCGCCGTTGCGCGTGCTGTGGATCGTGCTGCCCCTGCTCGCCGCCTTCGTGGCCTGCTTGTATGCGCAGCTGTACAAGGCGCCGGCCAGTGCCCCCTGGATCGAAGTAACGCTGTCGCCGCCCTGGTTCCGGATGGGCGGCAGTGCCGCCTGGAGTCTGCTGGTGATCGCGGTACTCGGCATCGGGTTGGGCGCAGCATTCTTCCGTCGCCGGGTGGAACTGGCCGACAACGTGCTGGATGTGCGCTCGACGATGTACCGCCGCCGCGTTCCGGTGGCGCAGCTGCGGCTGGACCAGGCCGAGGTGGTCGACCTGCAGTGTGACCCCCGCTATGGCATCCGCTTCAAGACCAACGGCTACGCAATGCCGGGCTTCTATTCCGGCCACTTTCGCCTGCAGGGCGGTGCCAAGGGCTTCGCGCTGGTCACCAACCGCGCGCGCGTCCTCGCCCTGCCGGTCCGCGATGGCAGCGCCCTGCTGCTCAGTCTCGATCGGCCACAGGCGCTGCTGGAAGCACTGCGCAAGGTGGCCGTGCCGGGCCCCCGGCAGTAAGCTGCGGCGATGCAACGACGCCTGCCCCTGCTGATCAATACCGAAGCCATCGAACTGTGGCCCGCAGACCTGCTGCGTGCGCGCAGCAATCTCGACGCGCGCCTGCTGTCACGAGCGAACTGGGTGCTGCGGCGCAAGTGCGATGGCCGTTACCTGGCGGCGGTGGTGGAACAGGGCGTGCACGCCATGGTGCCGCGCCTGGCGCGCGAGCCCGGGGCCGAGGAAGCACTGGCCTTGCTGGATGCAGCCGCGGCCCGGCCATTCGGTGCAAATCTGGAAGCGCAGTGGCTGCCCCTCGCCGGCCTGCAGCAGCGCCTGCAGCAGCTCGGCCTGGATGCCCAGCGCTATGCCGACGACAGCGGCCTGCCGCTGGAACCCGAACCGTGCCTGCTGCACTTCGCTGGGCGCGACCGCTTCGCCCGCCCGCTGTGGCTGCGCCGCGGCGCTGCACAGGGCTGGCGGCGGATGCGCCTGCATGCAGCGCGCGATGGCATCGCACTGGATGCAATCTCCGGCTTCCGCAGCCATGCCTACCAGCTGGGCATCTTCGAACGGAAACGAGCGCGCGGGCTGAGCGTGACGGAGATCCTGAAGGTGAATGCCGCGCCGGGGTTCAGTGAACACCACAGCGGCCATGCGCTGGACATCGGCACGCCGGGCGATGCCCCGGCCGAGGAATCGTTCGACGCTACCGATGCATTTGCTTGGCTGCAGGCCCATGCCGGCGCGCATGGCTTCCAGCTGAGCTACCCGCGCGACAACCCGCACGGCATCGTCTACGAACCCTGGCACTGGTGCTGGAGACCGGCCAACGGCTGAGCCCCTCGTGGCGACCGCAAGGCGAAATTCATGGAGCTGCCCGGGCGGATTCCGCGCGCGCCCACCACGAGATGGAACAAGAAGGCAAAGACAGAAGCCGGTCGCTTCGCTCGAAGCCTCTACAACGGATCAGCGCGCGGCTGTTGGGTCCGCCTTCAAGCGAGCCGAGCACCGCAGGTCCGGCGAGGGTGAAGAGGTGCTTGCGATTCTGTAGAGCCGAGCCATGCTCGGCTACTCTCCGCATCGCCCCTCGACGGGCCGAGGAGCGCAGGGGACCGGTGCACAGCACCGGCTCGCGGCCGGCGGCGCGTTTCTTTTGGTTACTTTTCTTTTCGCGCGAAAAGAAAAGTAACGCCCATGAACCATCACGATCGCATCGGCATGGATCGGAGCGACAGCCCTGCGAACGTCACCGCCTCAACGCATTGATCGCCAGCAACACCCATCCGGCCATCATGCTGGTGCCACCGATCGGCGCCATCCGCGTCGGCCACTGCCACAACGCCCCACCCATCAGGCTGCCGGAAAACAGCAGGACACCCAGCAGCAGCACGTACAGCGCCAGGTGTGCGATCGCGCCCTGCGCGCGCGGCCCAAGCGCCACCAGCACCGCGCCATGCGCGAACGCATACAGCGCCGCCATGTTCAGATGCTGCTGCGCCAACGGGTCGGCCACGCCATGCGATGCATAGGCAGACAGGCCGATCGAGGCGGCAGCCAACAGCGCCCCCAGGCAGGCCAGCAGGGAAGGCTTACGTGCGCGACGTTCCAGATTGAACATGAGGGCTCCTTGCGCAGCGCCCCTTGACGGGCGCCGGATGAAAAAAAACGCGCCGCAATGAGCGGCGCGTTTTCGTGTCCAACACTACATGGGTCAGCCGGGGATTACTTGACGGCCCAGTAGATGTCGTAGGTACCTTCCGGGGTGAACGACTTGTCGATGCCGTCCTTCCAGGTTTCGTACGGACGGTCGATGACTTCGTTGCCCGAGGTCACGGCCCAGGCACGCAGGCCGTTGCGCGCCACGTCCAGACCCGCCATGTGGCCGGTGTAGGCCGCATGCGCCGAACGGTGCGGAGCAACGTGCACGTACTTGACCGGAGCGCCACCGTCGATCTTGACGGTCAGCTCGTCGGCAGCAGCACCTTCAGCACCCTTCTTCTTCACCGGCTGGGCGATGTCGAAAGCGTACTTCTCCTGGCCGAAGTCGGTGGTGATGATGCGGAACGGACCGGCAGCTTCAAGGCCATTGGCCTCCATCACGCGCTTGATCCACTCCTGGTTGTCCTTGATGGACTTGGTGATGGTGTCCTGACCGCGGTCCACGTTGCCGGCGTTGACCACCAGCAGGTTCTCGGCCGGCACTTCAACGATGGCCAGGTCGGTCAGCGGGGCTTCCGGCGTGCGGTAGTCCACGTTCGGCACGGTTGCGAGCATGTTGGCCATGCGCGACAGACCCATCTTGATGTCATCGCCGATCTGGCGGCTGACATACAGGCCGGCGTAACGGCCGAACAGGTCGAAGCCGTACTTCACCGAGTAGTCCTGGGTGATCTTGACGTTGCGACCGCCCTTGCCGGTCGGCTCCAGGTTGAAGGTGGTGACCTTGTCGTGACCCTTGGTGGCGTCCTCGATGGCGATCACAACACGCTTGTTCTCTTCGGCTTCGGTGATCTTCCAGGAACCGGTACCCAGGTCCTTGGAGGTGAAGTCGAGGGTGGCACCGACACCCGAGGCCGGGCCGGACAGCTTCAGGTCAACGGCGGGATCGCGCAGTACCAGCGGGTTCCAGTCCTTGAAGCGGCGCAGGCTGCTGACCGTGTCGTACACGATCGTCATCTTGCGGTTGGTCTCGATGCTTTCGGTGATGTGACGCTCGCCCGGCAGACATACGCCAATGATGACGAACAGGCCAGCCACGATCCCCAAGGCGATCAGGAACTCGATAATACGGGTCATTCAGAGAGTCTCCGGGGCCGATCCCACGGCCGGGTTGATTGAAGCGAAGCGCCAATCCTAGCAGGCTTCGCGGGCATTGTTTATCGGGATTGGCGCACCGGTTTCCCTGCCGGCTGCGTATTTGTATGGACAAAGGATTCGAAGGGTAACGCATACCGCTACCCGGCAAGTAGGGGGCAACCTTGGCGGAAACCCCCGACCACGACCCAAGTCTTTGTACTTGAAAGATTTTTTCTCAGACCAGCTGGAGTTCGAACGCCTTCAATACGGCACGCGTACGGTCGCGCACACCCAGCTTGGAAAGGATGTTGGACACGTGGTTCTTGATGGTGCCCTCGGCGACGCCCAGCGAATTGGCGATCTCCTTGTTGGAGAAGCCACTGGCCATCAGCCGCAGGATCTCGGTCTCGCGGTCGGTCAGCGGGTCCGGGCGGTCCAGGCTGACGAATTCATTGCGCATGTGCTCCAGGCCGGACAGCAGGCGCTGGGTTACCGCCGGCTGCACCAGCGATCCCCCGTCGGCCACGGTGCGGATGGCACCGACCAGCTGTGCCAGGGTGACGTCCTTGAGCAGGTAGCCCTTGGCACCGGCCTTGAGCCCGGCCAGCACCAGCTGGTCGTCGTCGAAGGTGGTGAGGATGATGGTCGGCGGCAGCTGTTCCTGCCTCGACAGCACCTGCAGGGCCTCCAGCCCCGACATCACCGGCATGCGCATGTCCATCAGCACCACGTCGGGGCGTACCTGGGGGATCAGCTCGACCGCCTGCCGGCCGTCGCCGGCCTCGGCCACCACCTCGATGCCGTCGTCGAGCGCCAGCAGGGAGCGGATTCCCTGCCGCACCAGGGTTTGGTCGTCGACCAGGCAGACGCGAATCATCAACGCACTCCTTCAGGAACCTTGGTAAGGGCCGCCACCAGCACCGTTGCCGGCACCGTCGCCCGCAGCCGGAAACCCTCACCGGGGCGGGTTTCGATCTGCAGCTGGCCACCACATTGTTGCAGGCGCTCGCGCATGCCGCGCAAGCCATTGCCCACATTGACCATATCCGCGCCGACGCCGTCGTCGCGGGCCTCGACCACCACCCGATCGGGGGCTTCACGGTACACCTTGATCCACAGGTGGCGGGCACTGGCATGGCGCACCGCGTTGGTGATGATCTCCTGGGTGCAGCGCAGCAGTACGTGGGCCCGCTGCGGGTCCTCCACGTTCAGCGGATCCTCGATCTGCAGCTGGATGTCCAGCGAGGGCACGTTCTCGGTCAGCGGGCGCAGGGCCGCGGCCAGATCGATCGCGCCGGTCTCGCGCAGCTGGCTCACGACCTCGCGCACGTTGCCCAGCAACAGCTTGGCCAGCGCGTGCGAGCGCTTCACGTGATCCAGGGCCTGGCCCTCGGCCAGGTGCCCGGCGACCTCCAGGTTCAGGGTCAGCGCGGTCAGCTGGTGGCCCAGCAGGTCATGCAGTTCGCGCGAAATGCGGGTGCGCTCGTTGACCCGCGCGCTCTCGGCCAGCAGGGCGCGGGTGGCGCGCAGCTCTGAATTGAGCCGGCGCTGCTCGTCGCGGGCCTCGGTCTGCTGACGCGCAACCAGGCTGGTCACGAAGATGAACATGGAGAAGCCGCCGTACAGCAGCGACTGCATCACCGCTTCGAACAGCGGGAAGCGCAGCAGCATGTAGTAGACCGGAGCCACGGCCAGCTGGCTGACCAGCAGCCACAGCACCCCCAGCCGTACCGACAGCATCCACGGAATGACCCCGGCGGCCACCATCATCAGGATGCTGCCCAGGCCCGACCCGCTGAGGAAGCTGACCCCCAGCGCCGAGACCGTCAGCAACAGCAGCAGGCCGCGGTCCAGCCAGCTGGTGTGACTGTCGCTGCGCAGGATGCGGGTCAGCCAGTAGTAGGCCGTGCCGAAGGACAGGTAGGCGACGAACAGCAGGATCGCCCAGCCGCCCATGTCAGCGCGGCTGTGCAGGTTCTCGAACTGCGAGTACGCCAGCGGCAGGCCGACCATGACCCAGGTGAACAGGCCGGCCAGGCGGAGGACGCGGGTATGGCTGAGGACTCCCAACATGCCAGCACTCTACGGGCCCGGCCTGCGTCGCGCACTCCCACGGAAGTCATGCCCCTGCAGTCGCCTGTTCATGCCGCAGCCCACCCCGGGCATGCAATAATCGTGCGCAGGGTCCCTTGATGGACCAACCGCGTTACCCCACGGAGTCACAATGTCGATTGTCATCCGCGACGTGCGCGAGCACGAGCTCGATTCCGTCCTGGCTTTGAACAACAATGCTGGCCTGGCCATCCTTCCCCTGGATGCGGCCCGCCTGCGCCTGTTCTATGAAACCGCTGAATACTTCCGCGTCGCCGAGCGCGACGGCAACCTGGCCGGCTTCCTGATCGGCTTTGGCAGCGACAGCCAGCACGACAGCAGCAATTTCGCCTGGTTCAAGCAGCAGCTGGACACCCCGTTCTTCTATATCGACCGCATCGTGGTCGCCAGCCGCCGTCGTGGCGGCGGCGTCGGCCGTGCGTTCTATGCCGACGCGCAGAGCTTCGCCGAACTGCGCTACCCGCAGATGACCTGCGAAGTCTTCCTCGACCATGGCGCCGATGCCGCCCTGCTCTTCCACGGCAGCTTCGGCTTCCGCGAGCTGGGCCAGAACACGATGCCGCAGGTCGATGTGCGCGCCAGCATGCTGGCCAAGGAACTGTGCAGCTACCCCTGGGTCAAGGAGACCTACGGCGGCAAGCTGCCGGAAGTGGCATGGACACGCGCACGGCAGCTGCCGGCGCAGGCACAGCGGCCGACGGGGACCTGAGCGTGGCGGTGAATTTCGATTACGAACAGGCCGGTGAACTGAAGATCGGCCAGGTGGGCATCGCCAACCTGCGCATCCGTACCCTTGATGTCGAACGCCTCGTGCAGGAAATGCGCGAGCGCGTGACCCGCGCCCCGAAGCTGTTCGGCCGCGCCGCGGTGATCCTCGACTTCGGCGGCCTGAGCCAGGTGCCGGATGTGGCCACCGCGCAGGCGCTGGTCGATGGCCTGCGCAGCGCCGGCGTGCTGCCGGTGGCGCTTGCCTATGGCACCAACGCGATCGATCTGCTCTCGCAGCAGCTCGGCCTGCCGCTGCTGGCCAAGTTCCGAGCGCAGTACGAGCGTGCCGAGGCCGAACCGGCCCCGCCGCCGCCTGCACCGGAGCCGCGCCGCGCAGCCCGTGCCGAACCGAAGCCGGCCCCGGCAACGCCGGTGGCCAAGGTGGCCGACGCGGCTGCACCAAAGCCGGGCCGCATGCAGCTGGGCAACGTGCGTTCGGGCCAGCAGCTGTACGCGGAGAACTGCGACCTGACCGTGATGGCCACCGTCGGCGCCGGCGCCGAGGTCATTGCCGATGGCAGCATCCACATCTACGGCACCCTGCGCGGCCGCGCGCTGGCAGGGGCCCAGGGCAACACTGCGGCACGCATTTTCTGCCGTGATTTCCATGCGGAACTGGTCGCCATTGCCGGCCATTACAAGGTACTGGACGATGTCCCGGACAACCTGCGCGGCAAGGCCGTGCAGGTCTGGCTGGAACAGGACCAGATCAAGATCGCTGCGCTGGACTGACGCAGCCCCCAAACAGAATCATCAGGAGAAGTCCTTTGGCTGAAATCATCGTAGTCACCTCCGGCAAGGGCGGCGTCGGCAAGACCACTTCCAGCGCGAGCCTGGCCTGCGGCCTGGCTCGGCGCGGCAAGAAGGTGGCGGTGATCGACTTCGACGTCGGCCTGCGCAACCTCGACCTGATCATGGGCTGCGAACGCCGCGTGGTGTATGACTTCGTCAACGTCGTGCACGGCGAAGCCACCCTCAAGCAGGCCCTGATCAAGGACAAGCGCTTTGACAACCTGTACGTGCTGGCCGCCTCGCAGACCCGCGACAAGGACGCACTGACCCAGGAAGGCGTGGGCAAGGTCCTGAAGGACCTGGCCGCCGACGGTTTCGACTACATCATCTGCGACTCCCCGGCCGGCATCGAGAAGGGTGCCTTCCTGGCGATGTATTTCGCCGATCGTGCGGTGGTGGTGGTGAACCCGGAAGTGTCGTCGGTCCGCGACTCCGATCGCATCATCGGCCTGCTCGACTCGAAGACCCACAAGGCCGAGTCCGGCCAGGACGTGCCGGCCTTCCTGCTGCTGACCCGCTACACCCCGGTGCGCGTGGAAAGCGGCGAGATGCTGAGCATCGCCGACGTCGAGGAAGTGCTCGGCCTGAAGGCGATCGGCGTGATTCCTGAGTCGGGCGACGTGCTCAACGCCTCCAACAAGGGCGAGCCGGTCATCCTGGATGTCGAATCCGCTGCGGGCCAGGCCTATGAAGACGCCGTCGCGCGCATCCTCGGCGAAGAACGCCCGATGCGCTTCACCAACGTCGAGAAGAAGGGCTTCTTCAGCAAGCTGTTCGGAGGGTAAGCATGGGCCTGTTTGATTTCCTCAAAGCGAAGAAGACCACCGCCGAAACCGCCAAGAACCGCCTGCAGATCATCATCGCGCAGGAACGCAGCCACCGTGGTGGCCCGGACTACCTGCCGCTGCTGCAGCGCGAGCTGCTGGAAGTGATCAAGAAGTACGTGAACATCGACGTCGATGCGGTGAAGGTCGACCTGGTAAAGGATGGCCAGCACGACGTGCTGGACATTTCCGTGGCGCTGCCCGAAGGTCCGGACAAGCCCTGATCCCCTGCCCCGCCCGTGCCTGCATGGGCGGGGCTGTCTGACCCGCATGACCGATACGACAACCGCCGTGGACATCACCTGCGTGGGCGACATCGCCTTCGCCGACGCGCAGCGCCTGCTCGCCGCGCATGGCCTTCGGCTGCACCACGTGGCGCCCGGCGAACCGATTCCCGGCAGTTACTGGGGCGAGCCAGAGGCCGGCATCATCGCCAGCAACGTGTACGTACGCGATGACACGCCCGTGCACTCGATGCTGCATGAGGCCTGCCACCTGATCGTACTGCCGCCGGAGCGGCGTGCGCAGGTGCACACCGATGCCACCGACTCGGTGGCCGAGGAAGACGCGACCTGCTACCTGCAGATCGTGCTGGCCGGGCAGCTGCCCGGTGTCGGCAGCCAGCGGCTGATGGCCGACATGGATGCGTGGGGATATACGTATCGGCTGGGATCTACCCAGGCGTGGTTTGAACAGGACGCCGAAGACGCGAAGGCGTGGTTGATCGAACGCGGATTGCCGGTGGCGTGATTCACCGGGAACCGGGGTCAGATCCTTTTTGCGTCGCAAAAGGGATCTGACCCCATCACCCCATCACCGTATCAGCCCTGCCCGGCCAGCGCGCGCAGGGTGATGCCGACGATGTAGGCCAGGTACGTGCCGGTGGCATAGCCCATCGTCCCCAGCAGCACGCCGACCGGCGCCAGGGCCGGATGGAACGCCGCGGCCACCACCGGCGCCGAGGCTGGGCCACCGATGTTCGACTGCGAACCGATGGCGAAATAGAAGAACGGTACCTTCAGCAGCTTGCCCAGGCACCACAGCAGCACGATGTGCACGCTGATCCAGATGATGCCCAGCAGGAACAGCCACGGGCGGTCCAGCAGCGCCAGCAGATCCATCTGCATGCCGATGCAGGCGATCAGGAAGTACAGCAGCAGCGAGCCCAGGCGCGATGCGCCCGCGCCTTCCAGGTTGCGCGCACGGGTGAAACTCAGGCTGAGGCCGAGCGTGGTCGACAGCACCACCACCCACACGAACGGCGCGTCCAGGCTGAACTGCGCAGCCCAGCTGACATTCGCCTTGAACCACGCCGCCAGCGGTGCGCCAATGGCGTGAGCCAGGCCGACACCGCCGAAGGCCACCGCCACGATCAGCATCAGGTCGGTCAGGCTGGGAATGCGTTCGTGTTCGGCCTGGAAGCGCGCAATGCGCTCCTTCAGCTCATCGATGGCCGAGGTATCGGCGCCACTGCGCGCGTCGATCTTCGCCGCGCGCCCGGCCAGGAAGATCAGCGCGGCCATCCATACGTAGCCGACCCCGACGTCGACCACCGCGAACTGTCCGAAGGTGGTCGCATTGACGTCGAACACTTCACGCATCGCCAGCATGTTGGCGCCGCCGCCGATCCAGCTGCCCGCCAGCGCGGCCATGCCGGCCCAGGTGTCTCCGGCCACGGTTTCCGGATGCACGGCACGCATCAGCAGGAACGCCACCACCGCACCGAGCATGATGCTGGCCGAGGCACCCAGGTACATCAGCACCAGCTTCGGGCCAAGCCGCAGGATGCCCTTGATGTCGACCGCAAGGGTCAGCAGGATCAGCGCCGCCGGCAGCAGGATGTCGCGCGCGATCGGGTTGTAGAGCCGGGTGTTCTGCCCGTCGATCAGGCCCACAGTGTTGTAGATGCCGGGAATCAGGTAACACAGCAGCAGGGCCGGCACGAAGGTGTAGACGCGCTTCCACAGGCCCTGCTCTCGCGAGGCGGTCCAGAACACGGCGCCAAGGGTGGCGGCGATCAAACCGAAGACGACGATGTCGTTCTGGATCAGGGCAGTCGAAGGCATGCAGGCGCTCTGGTAGAGCCGGCCGCTGGCCGGCTGCTGTTGGCGGCAGATCCGGAAGGTGCACCGACCAACGGTCGGCACCCACCGGTAAAGCAGAGGGTGAAACAAAAGCGCCGCCCCGAAGGGCGGCGCTGCAATCATCAATTGCCGATGTGCTGCTTCAGCCAGGCATTGACGGTGTCATGCCACAGGATGCTGTTGTTCGGCTTCAGCACCCAGTGGTTTTCATCCGGGAAGTACAGGAACTTCGATTCGATGCCCTGGCGCTGGGCGGCGGTGAACGCGGCCAGGCCCTGCTCGACCGGAATGCGGAAGTCCTGCTGGCCGTGGATGACCAGGATCGGCTTCTTCCAGTCCGCCACGTGGTTGACCGGGTTGAACTTCTCGTAGTTGGCGGCCTTCTGGTACGGCGTGCCGCCCTGCTCCCACTCGGTGAACCACAGTTCTTCGGTGGCGTAGCCCATCATGCGCTGGTCGAACACGCCGTCGTGGTTGACCAGGCACTTGAACGGGCCGTTCCAGTTGCCGGCGATCCAGTTGACCATGAAGCCGCCGTAGCTGGCGCCCAGCGCGCAGGCCTTGTCACCGTTGAGGAAGGAATACTTCTTCAGTGCCGCATCCCAGCCCTTCTGCAGGTCTTCCAGCGGGCGGTCGCCCCAGTGCTGGCTGATCGCATCGGTGAATGCCTGGCCATAGCCGGTGGAGCCGTGGAAGTCGATCATCACCACCGCGTAGCCCTGGCCCGCGTAGGTCTGCGGGTTCCAGCGGTAGCTCCAGCCATTGCCGAAGCTGCCCTGCGGGCCGCCGTGGATCAGGAACGCCACCGGGTAGGACTTGCCTTCCTGGTAGTTGTGCGGCTTGACCACGTAGCCGTGCACGGTGTCGTTGTTCCAGCCCTTGAACTCGAACTGCTCGTAGTCGCCGAAGGACACGTCCTTCAGCACCTCGCCTGCGGCCGGGGTCAGCGCGCGCAGTTCGCCGATGGCTTCGCCCGCGGCCGGCAGCAGGCCGACCAGCACCTGGTCGTTGCTCTTCAGGCTGTTGCGGGTGATCGCCACGCTGTTGCCGGCCACGTCGACCGCGGTCACGCTGCCGTCGCCGATCAGCTTGGTGGCCTTGCCGCTGGCCACGTCGATCTGGAACAGCGGGTGTTCGCCGAGGTCGTCGGCGGTGGTGTAGATGCTGGCGCCGTCGGCGGACAGGGTGATGCCACCGGCCGAACGATCCCACTGCGGGGCAATCTCGCGGGTCTTGCCGCTGGCAACGTCCATCGCCATCAGGCCGAAGCGGTCGGCCTCGAAGCCCGGGCGCTTCATCGCGCGGTAGAACAGCGTCTTGCCGTCGGCACTGAACACCGGGCCGGCGTCCCAGGCCGGGTTGGAGGCCGTCAGGTTGACCGGCGCCTGCTTGCCGGCGGCGTCGAAGCGGTACAGGTCGAAGTTGGTCGACCACGGCTCCTGCTTGCCGGCCACGCGGATGCTGGCCACCACGCTGGCGCCGTCCGGCGACCAAACGAAGTCGTCATTGCCGCCGAACGGCTTGGACGGCGCATCACCATCGATGGTCGCGCTCAGCGCCGAAGCGCCCTTGACCACACCGGCCTTGGCTGCCGGCAGCGGAGCGACGAACAGGGTGTTGCGGCGACCGTCGTTCCAGGTGTCCCAATGGCGCACGAACAGCGAATCCCACACCTGGCCGCTGGCCTTGGCGTCCTTCTTTTCCTTCAGCTTCTTCTCGGTGCAGGCCAGGTCCGAGGCGCACGCCTGGAACACGCCGGCGCTGAACAACACGCGGTCGTCCTGCGGCGACACACGGTAGCTGTCCACGTCGACCGGGAAGTCGGTCAGCTGGCGCGGCGTGCCGCCGCTGATCGGCTGCGCGTACAGCTGCTGGCTGCCGTTCCTGGCACTGAGGAAATACACGGTCTGGCCATCGGCCGACAGCGAAGCGGAATTGACGTTCCAGCCGGCCGGGGTGATCTGCTTCGGCGGCGCTGCGTCGCGGGTGCGCAGGTTGCGCGCGTACAGCGCGGTGGAGGCCTTGAGATTGGCATCCACGCTGCGCTTGGCGAACACCACGGTGCCGCCGTCAGCGGTCAATACCGGTGCGGAGACGCGGTCCATGGCCACCATGTCGCGGACTTCCAGGCCACGGGCAGCGGCGACGCTGGGCAGGGCGGCCAGCAGGCTCAGTGGCAGCAGGGCATGACGCAGTTTCATCGGGGTCTCCGCAGGACGGCAAAAAACCGATGGTAGGCCCGCATGGCCGGGGCTGCCAAGGCCATCGGTCATGGCTGCAGGCGGGCAATCGCCAGAAACAGCAAACCCCGCCGAAGCGGGGTTTGTGGGGACGCCGGGGTCGGATCCGATTCCGGCGGAATCGGCTCTGACCCCAGACGCCGTCAGCGCGGGGTCGGAGCCCTTCCCTGCGGGAAGGCGTCCGACCCCATTGCTCACGCCTTGGCGTACTTGCCGGTGCGGTAGATCAGCCAGCCGACCAGGAACAGCACGGCCAGGCCGATCCACTGTGCGCCCGGCAGGTGGAACGGCACCGCCAGCACGTCGGCGCGGCTGCTGACCACGATCGGAATCGCGATGGCGATGCCCATCAGTGCCTCACCGGTGATCAGGCCGGCGGCAAACAGCACGCCCGGCTTGTGCACGCGGTCGCGGCCTTCTTCGTCATCGGCGCGCACCTTGTGGAAGCGCTCGACCAGATGGGCGATCAGGCCGCCGAGGAAGATCGGCACCATCAGTTCCAGCGGCAGGTAGATGCCGATGGCGGCGGCCAGCACCGGCACGCGGAAGCGCGCGTTGCGGGACTTCAGCCAGCTGTCGAAGGCGATGATGGCAGCGCCGACCACAGCACCAATGCCGATGAAGGTCCACGGCAGTTCACCACCGAACAGGCCCTTGGCCACCGAGGCCATCAGGTTGGCCTGCGGCGCAGCCAGCGCCTTCGGGTGCAGCTCGGACTTCACGCCGATGCCGTAGGCAGTGGCCAGCAGGTTCAGTACCGGGGCCATGATCAGTGCGCACGAGAACGCACCGATGCCCAGCATCAGCTGCTGCTTCCACGGGGTGGCACCGACGATGTAACCGGCCTTGAGGTCCTGCAGGTTGTCACCACCGACCGCGGCGGCACAGCACACCACCGCGCCAATCATGATCGCGGCCACCGCGCCCAGCGGCGCCCCGCCGGCACCGACCGGCTTGAGGCCGTCAGCGCCCAGCAGCACGACCAGCACGGCCGAGGCGAACAGGATGGTGGAGATGGTGATGCCCGAGACCGGGTTGTTGGACGAACCGATCAGGCCGGCCAGGTAGGCCGAGACCGAGACGAACAGGAAGCCGGCGACGATCATGATGAGGGTCATCGGGATCGACACGTGCCACTGGCCGACGATGGCCTGATACAGGGCCAGCAGCGGCAGCACGAACGCCACCAGGGCGACCAGCATCCACTTCATCGGCAGGTCGCGCTCGGTATGCGCCAGCACCGGGCCGCCACTCTTACGGGCCGCGGCGAAGCCGCTCTTGACGCCGTTGAGCAGCGACTTGCGCAGCGAGATCAGGGTCCAGATGCCACCGATCAGCATCGCACCAACGCCCAGGTAGCGCATCTTCGCGCCCCAAATGGCGAACGCGGCCTCGGTGGAGGAAGCTGCGGCAACCGATGCGGCCAGCGCCGGATCGGTGTTCATGAAGAACGCCTGGTAGATCGGAATGGCGATGTGCCAGGTCAGGATCGAGCCGGACACCACCACGATGCCGACGTTGAGGCCGACGATGTAGCCCACGCCCAGCAGTGCAGGCGACAGGTTGGTGCCGATGAAGGCGGTGACCTTGGAGCTGCCGACATAGGCCGAGGTGGCCCAGGCGTCCGGGATCAGGCGCATGCCGCTTTCCGCGGCCAGCTTGACGAAGGCGCCGATCACCGCCGACAGGCCCAGGATCTTCAGGCCCGGACCCGGGTTCTCACCGGCCTTGAGCACTTCCGCCGCCGCCTTGCCTTCCGGGAACGGCAGCGGGTCTTCAACGATCATCGAACGGCGCAGCGGCACCGAGAACAGCACGCCCAGCAGGCCGCCCAGGCCGGCGATGCCCAGCACCCACCAGTACTTGAAGTCCGGCCAGTAGCCCATGATCACCAGCGCGGGGATGGTGAAGATCACGCCGGCGGCGATCGACGAACCGGCCGAAGCGCCGGTCTGCACGATGTTGTTTTCAAGGATGGAGCCACCGCCCAGCAGGCGCAGCACGCCCATGGAAATCACCGCGGCGGGAATGGCGGTGGCGATGGTCAGGCCTGCGAACAGGCCGAGGTAGGCGTTTGCGGCCGACAGCACCACCGCCAGCACGATGGCCAGGGCCACTGCGCGGAAGGTGAGCTGCTTGGGCGCAGCGTCGTGGTTCATGGAAGCCCCTGCTGGCAAAAAATCCCTGTCACGCTAGCGTTCAGGGCAGATCAAGTCCAGCGTGCCAAAGGATGGGGGCGTGCGCTGCAGCGCAACGGGCCAACACGTGGCCCGGCAATCGACCGACCCGGCAAGTCCGGATGGGCGTACCGCAAATGATATGTTATATCTTAATGCTACCTTGTTCTTACTGCATCGCATGCCCCCTTCCCCCTCCCCTCGCCTGGCCTCCATCGACCAGCTGCGCGGCACCGTGATGCTGCTGATGCTGCTGGACCACGTGCGCGAGACCTTCTTCCTGCAGCACCAGGTGAGCGACCCGATGGATGCAGCGACAGTCTCTCCTGCGCTGTTCGCCTGCCGCCTGCTGGCCCACCTGTGCGCGCCCGTGTTCGTCCTGTTGACCGGCCTGTCGGCCTGGCTGTACGGCCAGCGCCAGGCGGATCCGCGCCGGGCCACAGCCGCGTTCCTGCTCAAGCGCGGGCTGTTCCTTGTCGTGCTGGAACTGACCCTGGTGAACTTCGCCTGGACCTTCCAGCTGCCGCCGGACACGCTGTACCTGCAGGTGATCTGGGCCATCGGACTGAGCATGATCGCGCTGGCCGGGCTGCTATGGCTGCCACGCCCGGCCCTGCTGATGCTGGCAATCGCGGTGGTGGCCGGGCACAACCTGTTCGACGGCATGCGGGTGCAAGGCAATGGCCTGCTGGCGGTGCTGTGGAAAGTGCTGCATCAGCGCGACTGGATCGAGGCTGGCGCGCTGCGCCTGCGCACCTCCTATCCGGTGCTGCCGTGGATCGGGGTGATCGCACTGGGCTATCTGATGGGGCCTTGGTTCGCCCGCGGGCGCGCACTGGAGCAACGCCAGCGCTGGCTGCTGTGGACAGGCGTCGGCGCGCTGGCCCTGTTCGCATTGCTGCGGTTCGCCAACCAGTATGGGGATGCGCCCTGGTCGTACCAGACCACTACGCTGCGCACGTGGTTGAGCATCTTCAACGTCACCAAATACCCGCCGTCGCTGCAGTTCCTGCTGCTGACCCTCGGCGCTGGCCTGGTGCTGCTGCGCCTTTACGAATGGCCACCACTTGCGCGCGCGCTACGCCCGCTGGCCGATATCGGCGCCGCACCGATGTTCTTCTACCTGCTGCACCTGTATGTGCTGAAGGGGCTGTACCTGGCTGCGTTGGCGGCCTGGGGGCCGACCCATGGCGGGTTGTATGCCCTGGATTCGGTCAGCGGCCTGCTGCTGGTGGCCTGTGTACTGGCAGTGGTGCTGTATCCGCCGACGCGGGCCTTCGCGCGGTTCAAAGCGCGAAGGCGCGATCTGCCGTGGTTGCGATACCTGTGATCGCCCAGGCCAGTCCGGCAATCCACGCATGGCGTGGATCTACTGAAAGCGGATCAGGTCACAGGCCTATAATTCCGCGATGAATTCCACCGCTATCGCTTCCGACGACTTCCTGGGCCATCCCAAGGGCGTCTACGTCTGCTTCTTCACCGAAATGTGGGAGCGCTTCTCCTTCTACGGCATGAAGGCGCTGCTGCTGCTGTACCTGACCAAGTACCACCTGTTCGGCGACAAGGCCGGCCTGGACCTGCTCGGTGCCTATGGCGGCCTGGTGTACTGCATCCCGGTGTTCGGTGGCATGCTGGCCGACCGCTGGCTGGGCATGCGCCGGGCGGTGCTGTTCGGCGGCATCCTGCTGGTGCTCGGCCACCTCGGCATGGCCTTCGAGGGCCACGCCGCGTACCGGGTGAACGGCGAAGTGGTGCGCGACACCTCCGCACTGGCGGTGACCTACCTGTCCCTGGCGCTGATCATCATGGGCGTCGGCTTCCTGAAGCCAAACATCTCCACCATCGTCGGCAAGCTGTACGCCAAGGACGACCCCCGTCGCGACTCGGGCTTCTCGCTGTTCTACGCCGGCATCAACCTCGGCGCGCTGTTCTCTTCGCTGGTGTGTGGCTTCCTCGGTGAGGCCTATGGCTGGAAGTATGGGTTCGGTGCTGCCGGCATCGGCATGCTGGCCGGTCTGGCGATGTTCCTGTGGGGCCAGAAGTACCTGCAGGGCCACGCCGAACCACCGCAACCGGCCGCGCTGAAGCAGAAGGTGCTGGGCCTGCCACGCGAATGGCTCATCTATCTGTGCGCGGTGCTGGGTGTGCTGCCGGTGGCGTGGCTGATGTGGGCTGCCGGCAACGGCGCGTTCGCGCTGGGCGGAGAAATCAGCCTGGCGCTGATGCTGATGCTGGTGGTGCTCGGCGGCGTGCTGGTCTGGTTCGCCTGGTTCACCGGCACGAAATGCACGCCGGTGCAGCGCCAGCAGATGATCGCGCTGATGGTGCTGATCTTCATGGCGCTGGTGTTCTTCACGATGTACGAGCAGTCCTACGGCTCGTGGGTGACCTTCACCGACCGCCTGTTGACCAAGGACATCGTGCCCTCGCTAGTGATCACCGGCGGCACGCCGCTGCCGTGGTCGATCATCTCGCTGCTGCTGGCACCGCTGGGCTTCGTGATCAGCGCGCGGTTGTCCGAGCGCCGCCCGGGCTCGTCTGCGCCGCGCACGTTCTTCGCCGCCATTGTCGTGCTGATGCTGGTGCTGCTGGTGCGCGACTGCCTGGTGATCCCGCAGACCGCCGGCTCGCTCACCTATCTCGGCGGCCTGTTCCTGGTGCTGCTGGCGCCGGCATTCGCCGCGCTGTGGACGTGGATGGACCGCCGCGGCTGGGAGCCGGGCAAGCCGGTGAAGTCGGCCTGGGGCCTGGTGATCGGCGCACTGTCGTTCGTACCGCTGGCACTGGCGGCGCAGCAGGTGGGCGCCACTGGCGAGATGGCCAGCGTGTGGTGGCTGGTGCTGGCCTACTTCCTGCTGGCCAGCGGCGAGATGTGCCTGTCGCCGGTCGGCCTGTCGGCAGTGACCCAGCTGGCCGTGCCGCGGGTGATGAGCCTGATGATGGGCACCTGGTTCCTGGCCACCGCATTCTCGGAGACGCTGGCCGCGCTGTTCGGCAAGCTGGCCGCGATCGAGGTGCCGGAAGGCGAATCGCTGGACATGGTGGCCGCAGCCGGCGCCTATGCGCACCTGTTCTGGCTGCTGATGTGGATCGGCCTGGGTTGCGCACTGGCGGCCTTCATCGCCGCACCGCTGCTGAAGAAGATGATGCACGGGGTGAAGTAACCCCCGCGCTTGCGGAAAACCAGGGCGGCGGAATGATCATCCACCGCCCTGTCAGCTCAGGGCGCCTGGTCCTTGCCGGTCGCGGGCGCGGTCGTCGCAGTCTTGCCGCCCAGGCTGCGCGCCAGGAAGGCCAGCAGCTTGTCGTAGTACTCGCTGCGATGGGCCTCGGTGTAGAAGCCGTGGCCTTCGGTCTTGTAGTACAGGCTTTCCACCGGCGTGCCGGCGCGCTTGAGCGCGGCTTCCATGCGCTCGGTGTGCTGGATCGGCGCGCGCTTGTCTTCGCCACCGGCGGCCAGGAACACCGGCACCTTGATCCGTTCGGCCATGTTCACCGGCGACACCGCACCCAGCTTGGCCGGATCCCCCAGCCATTCGCGCAGATAGGTCACGCCTGAACCCCGGTCCTGGATGTCGCCACGGGTGTACATCATCGGCAGGTCGTAGACCCCGACGTAGCCCGCCGCGCACTGATACAACCCGGGTTCGCGGACGGCACCCATCATCGCCGAGTAGGCCCCGTAGCTGGCGCCGTAGATACAGATGCGACGGCCGTCGGCGATGCCTTCGCTGATTGCCCAGCGGGTGGCATCGGTGACATCGTCCTGCATCGCCGCGCCCCACTGCTGCGCCCCGGCCTGGGTGTGGGCCCGGCCGTAGTTGCCCGAACCACGGAAGTTGACCTGCAGCACGGCATAACCGGCCGCGGCCAGCATCTGCGTTTCGCGGTCGTACTGGCCGGAATCGAAGATGTCGAACGGGCCGCCATGCGGCATCACCACCATCGGCAGGTTGCGCCCGTCGCTGCCGGCCGGCAGGGTCAGGAAGCCATGCAGCGGCAGCCCGTCGCGCGCCTTCAGTGCAATCGGCTTCACGCTGGCACTACGGTCCACGTCGATCCAGTCGCTGCGGCTGATCAGGTGATCGGCCTTGCGCGCCACCGTGTCGTACACATAGAAATCGCCTGGGTTCGAGCCCGACCAGGTTTCCACCAGCACGACACGGCCATCGCGGGTGCTGGAGGTGATGTAGACGGGCCCTCCGAAGGCGGCTTCCAGGCTGCGGTACAGGCGCGCATCGGCCGAGCCTTCATCGAAGAAGCGCGTGCGCGGTTTGTCACCCAGGTACAGCGCGCCTACCGGCACATGGGTGCCGGGCCGGTGGATGATGCGGTACGGATTGACCACCTCGTCGCGCAGAAGCGTCGCGCGTTCGCCGGTCTGCGGGTTCCAGCTGACGATCGCATCCGGGCCCTGGGTCTGCTCGACGTTGAGGTAGGCCAGGCTGTCATCGGCCGAGAAGCCGAGGGCGGTTTCGATGCGCTTGCTGACTGCCTCATCATTGATCAGCTTCCAGCTGTCGCCACTGCGTTCGCGGAAATACAGCTTGTTGATGTTGTCGCTGCCCGAGCCGTGCACGAAGCGGACCTCGCCGGCGCCGTCGGTGGTGAACTCACCGCGCCGTACCGGCGAAGACGCCACCCGCGAGCGACGACCGGTGGTCACATCCATGCGATCGACGCGGGTGAATGGATCCTCGGCCAGCGGCCATACGGTCACCAGCACGTTGCGCTCGTCACCCGGCAGGTCGTCGGCCAGGAAGGCGGCCACGGCTTCGACTTTCTTCGGCTGGATGCGGGTCCCCGGGCCCTTGCTTTCGACGCGATAGCCGACCAGCAGCTCGCCACGGTTGCCATTGGCGTCGATGGCATAGAGTTCGCCGGTGGGATTGGGCTGGTCGAGCGAGCCCCACTTCTGGGCCAGCCCGATCAACAGGCGCTCGTTGCTGACCCAGTCGAATTCCTGCGCGTGGTTGCGGCTGGGTGGCCAGAAACTGCCGACCAGCTGCTTGTCCTTCAACCGCAGGATCGCGATCGCGGTGCTGTCTTCCTTCGGCACCGTTGCCGCCACGTACTCGCCCCCCGGCGAGATCTTGATGTCGGTGAAGGTCTCCCGGCGCAGGTACTGCGCCAGGTCCACCGCCCCCGCGCTGCCTGCGGCAACGCCCCCGATGACGGCCAGTGCGGCCGCCAGAATGGTCTTGTGCATCCTTCCCCTGCTCCTGTGGACACCTTGTCCTGGTGGCCGATTCTAGGCAGGGCCATGCCTTTCCCGCCAGAGCCGGAAAAGACGACGGCACCGTTGCCGGTGCCGTCGTTGCCACTACCTTGGAGAGAGAGTCAGGACGTGGGTTCGGGGGGCGTGCGCCGGGTCAGTGGACCCCGCGCACCGCCAACATGAGGGCCAGGATGCTGAGGATCACGGCGATGGTGCCGTCGAGCACGCGCCAGGTGCTGGGCTTGGTGAAGAGCGGCGCCAGCAGGCGGGCCCCGAGGCCCTGCGCGGTCAGCCACAGGCAGCTGGCGGTGACCACACCGGCGGCGAAGGCCATGCGGGCGTTGCCGAAGTTCTCGGCGATCGAGCCGATCACCATCATGTCCAGCCAGAAGTGCGGGTTGATCAGCGAGAAGCCGACCGCGGCCATCAGCACCGCGCGGCGGCTGCCGTCATCGCTGTCGGCCTCGCCCATGCCACCACCCCCGGCGATCGCACGGCGTGCCGACTTCATCGCATACCAGGCCAGGAACGCGACACCGGTCCACAGCACGGCGGTCGTCAGCCACGGCAGCGCCGAGGTGAGCGTGCGCAGGCCGGCCACGCTGGCGAAGATGAAGATGGCATCGATGGCCGCGCAGGTGGCGACCACCGGCACGATGTGCTTGCGCAGGATGCCCTGGCGCAGAATGAAGGCGCTCTGGGCGCCGACCACCGCGAACAGGCCGATGCCGGTGGCTGCACCAGAGAACCAGGCACCGAGGCCGGTGCTGGCGGAGATGACCGAGAACATGGGATTCACTGCCTTGTATTGCTTGGGGGGACGGTGCCTCGCGAAGGCGGACAGCACCGGAACGGGCGCCATTGTCGCGCCGCAACATGGAAAAGACGAGCTAAACTTCCTAAATCAACATTAGCGGAGCTTAATTCGATGCGTATCGACCATGCCCAGCTGCGCGCCCTGGCCGCGGTGATCCGCGAAGGCAGCTTCGACCGCGCCGCGCAGTCGCTGAATGTCACGCCCTCGGCCATCTCGCAGCGGGTCAAGGCACTGGAGGACCGGATCGGCCGCCTGCTGGTCAAGCGCGGCACGCCTGCCACGGCCACCGCCGAGGGGCAGCTGCTGGTGCAGCTGGCCGAGCAGACCGCCCTGCTCGAACACGATGCGCTGCACCGGATGGGCCTGGCCGATGAGGATCTGCCCCAGGCCAGCATCCCGGTGGCGGTGAACCACGACAGCCTGGAAACCTGGTTTCCGCAGGCCGCCTACCAGTTCGCGCAGACCACCGGCACCACCCTGGACCTGCGCGTGGAAGACCAGGACCACACCGTCGAACTGCTGCGCCAGGGCACGGTGCTGGGCGCAGTGACCACGCTGGACGAGCCGGTGCAGGGCTGCCAGATCCATGCGCTGGGCAGCATCCGCTACGCCGCCACCTGTACCCCCGAGTTCCGCGAGCGCCACTTCGCCAAGGGCGTGACCGCGCAGGCGCTGGCACAGGCGCCGGTATTGGTGTTCAACCGCAAGGACGAAATGCAGTCGCGCTTCGCCCGGCGCATGGCCGGCGACGACCTGCCCAGCACCGCACCGACCTGGTGGATCCCCTCCACCCGCGCCTTCGTGCAGGCCAACCTCGGCGGACTGGGCTGGACCATGAACCCGCTGCCGCTGGTCAAGCGGCACCTGGACGCAGGCCGCCTGGTCTACGTGCGCCAGCGCGCGTGGGAAGACGTGCCGCTGTACTGGCAGCACTGGAAGGGCGACGTGCAGACCATGGCCCTGCTGACCCGCGCGGTACTGGATGCGTCCTCCGCGCTGATCCGGCGCAAGCGCTGACGCCCAGCGGGAAAAAGGGGACGGAGGGGATTAAGTCGTCTTTGCCCCGGATGTCGTTTGGGTCTTAAACGACTTAATCCCCTCCGTCCCCTTTTTTGCTCCATCGGATCTCCACGTAAGCTCCACACCAGGTCCATGCGTGATGCGGATACTGGTCGGCCGATCACTGCAAGGATGCCCTGCATGCCTGTATTCGTCCGCGACGCCCGCCCCGAAGATGCCGCCGCCTGCATCGACCTGCGCGGGCGCACCCGCGAGAACGCCTTCAGTGCGGCCCAGCTGGCAGAACTGGGCATCACCGAGGACAGCTGGGCAGTCGGCATCGCCCAGGGCGATTCGATCGGCCGCGTCGCCTGGGACGGCGAGCGCATGGCCGGTTACTGCTTCGCCGATCGTGACAGCGGCGAGGTGCTGGTGCTTGCCCTGCTGCCGGACTACGAGGGCCGCGGCATCGGCCGCCAGCTGCTGCAGGACGTGGTCAGCCTGACCCGCGATGCCGGCCACCAGCGGCTGTTCCTGGCCTGCTCGGCCGACCCGCGTTCGCGCTCGCACGGCTTCTACCGCCGCCTGGGCTGGCGCCCTACCGGCGAAGTCGACGAGGCAGGCGACGAGATTCTGGAGCTGGTCTGATTGAAGGCGTCGCCAGGCATGACCTGGCGCTATGGGTGACGGGGCCGCGAAAGGTCGGATGCTGCGTTGCATCAAAAAAGGACCGGAACCGGCTAGAATCGCGCCAGGATGTTGCAAGGCGTTGTTTCTTCACGCCCTTTCCCTGCCCCACGCGCATCCTGACCCCTTCCCCTCCGCCAACGATCCCGCCCCCATGAAGAAATTTGGCAAGGCCCTGCTCGCCCTGCTCGTGCTGCTGTTGCTGGCCGCCGCGCTGTTCCTGTACTGGCCGCTGACCCAGCGCTCCGTGCCCGCCGCCAGCAACGACAAGCCCGTCGATGTTGTGCTGGTCGGCGCCGGCATCATGAGCATCACCCTGGCCACCTACCTGCAGGAACTGCAGCCGGACTGGAACATCCAGGTCTACGAACGCCTCGACGGCGTCGCCGGTGAAAGCTCCGATGGCTGGAACAACGCCGGCACCGGCCACTCGGCGTTCGCCGAACTGAACTACACCCCGGAACTGCCCGACGGCAGCATCGAGACCAAGCGCGCGGTCGGCATCGCCGAATCGTTCGAGGTCTCGCGCCAGTTCTGGTCGCACCAGGTGAAGGAAGGCCGGCTGAGCCAGCCCAGCGACTTCATCAACCCGACCCCGCACATGAGCTTCGTCTGGGGCGATGACAACATCGCCTACCTGCACAAGCGCCAGCAGGCCCTGGTGAAGAACCCGCTGTTCTACGGCATGCAGTACTCAGAGGATCCGGCGCAGATCAAGCAGTGGGCCCCGCTGCTGATGGAAGGCCGTGACCCGAAGCAGAAGGTTGCCGCGACCTGGATGCCGCTCGGTACCGACGTCAACTTCGGTGTGATCACCCGCCAGCTGACCGCCGGCCTGCAGCGCAGCCCGAACTTCAGCCTGCACCTGAACCATGAAGTGACCGCCCTGCGGCAGAACGCCGACAAGAGCTGGAACGTCACGGTGAAGGATCTCAAGGCCGGCACCGAAACCACCACTCACACCCGCTTCGTGTTCATCGGTGCCGGCGGCGCCGCGCTGAAGCTGCTGCAGATGTCGGGCATTCCGGAATCGAAGGACTACGCAGGCTTCCCGGTCGGTGGCCAGTTCCTCGCCTTCCAGGGCCAGGACGTGACCTCGCGCCATGGCGTAAAGGCCTACGGCATGGCCGAAACCGGTTCGCCGCCGATGTCGGTGCCGCACCTGGATGCACGCAAGCTGGACGGCAAGCCGGTGGTCCTGTTCGGGCCGTTCGCGCTGTACAGCACCAAGTTCCTCAAGCACGGCTCGTGGTGGGACCTGTATTCCTCGGTGACCCACAACAACGTTGGCCCGATGCTGGAAGTGGGCAAGGACAACCTGGACCTGGTGCAGTACCTGATGGGCCAGGCGCGCCTGAACGATGCCGACCGCCAGGCCGAACTGGTCAAGTACTTCCCCAATGCCAAGCCGGGTGACTGGAAGCTGGTCACCGCCGGCCAGCGCGTGCAGATCATCAAGCGCGATCCGCTGAAGGGCCCGGTGCTGCAGTTCGGTACCGAGATCGTGACCGACAAGGACCACACCATCGCCGCGCTGCTCGGCGCGTCGCCGGGCGCGTCGACCTCGCCGCCGATCATGCTGGACCTGATGGCCAAGGCCTTCCCGGACCAGATGAAGGCCGGTTGGGAAACCCGCCTGCGCGAGATCGTGCCGTCGTACGGGCGCAAGCTCAACGACAGCGCCGCACTGGTCAACGAGATCCGTACGCTCACCAGCCAGACCCTGCACCTGCCGTACCTGGAGGTGCCGGTGGATGCGAACGCGGCGGTGCCGGCTCCGGCCGCTGCGGCTCCGGCACCGGCGAAGGAAAAGCGCAATGCCAATGAGGAACTGCAGGCGCTGTAAGCCCGCGCGTTCCTTCGATGCAGACGGACGGCCACCTTCGGGTGGCCGTTTGTTTTTGTGCGAGGTGGGTCGAATCCCTCCCGCACGGGAGGGCTCTGACCTGCGATTGGGCGTCGATGATGGGGTCAGAGCCCATTGCCTGCAGCAACGGGATCCGACCCCAGCCCGCCACCGCTCTGCGCCGGGAAGCCCCTGCGCAGTGACGCGAATTGTAATGTTGTTAAGAATTATTTACATTTGCACCCTGCGCAGTGATCGCGCCGCTCCAGATGGACCTGACCGTGCCCGAAGCCGCCGCCCCGGGTGCTGGACGACTGTTGCCGCCCTTCCCCCGTTTCCAAGCCTCGAGCCCACCATGCCCCTGCCTGTCCGTAACCGCCTGCCCCGCCGCGCGCTGCTGCCGGCTGCCCTGCTTTCGTCGCTGACCCTGCTGACCACGCCCGCCGCGTTCGCCGCCACCGATGCCGCCGGCGACGCCAAGACCCTGGACCGGGTCAGCGTCCGGGCCGAGCAGTCCGCTCCGCCGGCCAGCACCACGCGCCTGCCGATCACCCTGCAGGAAACCCCGCAGTCCGCCACCGCCATCAGCCTGCAGCGCCTGCAGGACGAATCACTGTTCAGCATCAACGATGTGATGCGCAACGTGACCGGCGTCAGCGTGTCCTTCTATGACACGCAGCGCCCGCTGTACTACGCGCGCGGCTTCGCCATCACCGACTTCCAGGTCGACGGCATCCCCACCTACAGCGGCTCCACCAACCAGGAATACGACACCGCCTTCTACGACCGCATCGAAGTGATTCGCGGTGCCAACGGCCTGCTCAGTGGCGCTGGCGTGCCGTCGGCCACGGTCAACCTGCTGCGCAAGCGCCCCGGCAAGGAATTCGACGCGTCATTCGCGGTCAGCGCCGGCAGCTGGGACTTCCGCCGCATGGAAGCCGACGTGACCGCGCCGCTGACCGATGATGGCCGTTTCCGCAGCCGTGTGGTCGCCGCTTACACCGATCGTGGCCTGTATTACGACCGTTACGACGAGAACAAGATGGCCGGCATGGCGGTGCTGGAAGGCGATGTCACCGACAGCACCACGCTCACCCTCGGCTACCAGACCCAGGACAACAACCCGACCGGTTCGACCTGGGGCACCGTGCCGTTCTTCGACAACCAGGGCAATTTCGCCCATCTGCCGCGTTCGACCAACCTGTCGCCGAAGTGGAGCTACTGGAAGCGCGAGAGCAACACCGCCTTCGCCAACCTGGAACAGCGTTTCGGCGACAACTGGCTGCTGAAGATCAACACCGCCTACACCCGCGGCAACGTGCAGAACGTGCGCCTGTACGGCACCGGCAACCCGGACCCGGCGACCGGCTCGGGCATCTACCTGCGTGCCGCCGCCGGTGATTCGAAGGACACCCGCCGCAATGTCGATGCTTACCTGACCGGCAGCTTCCCGCTGTTCGGCCGCGACCACGACCTCACGATCGGCGCCCAGTGGTCGGACCTGGAAGGCACCACCAATACCGTGTCGCTGAACTTCCCGGGCGACTGGGCCACCTGCGGGCGTGAGCGCTGCTACTACATCCCCAATGTGTACTCCTGGAACGGCGACATTTCCGAGGTGACCTACACCCGCACCGGCGCACGCCGCGTAGCGAAGACCACGCAGAGCGGCGTCTATCTGGCCACCCGCCTGCACCTGGCCGATCCGCTGTCGTTGATTGCCGGTGCACGCCTGAGCCGCTGGGAAACCCTCACCCGCTCCTACAACGCCACCGGCGCCTATACCGGCACCAGCGGTGCGTACAAGGTGAGCGATGAAGTCACTCCGTACGTGGGCCTGGTCTACGAGATCACCCCGAACGTGTCGGCCTATGCCAGCTACACCGAGATCTTCAATCCGCAGAACTACAAGGACCGCAACGAGAACCTGCTGGCGCCGGTGCAGGGCTCGAACCTGGAAGCGGGCATCAAGACGCAGTGGTTCGATGGCCGCCTGACCGCAAATGCCGCTGTGTTCGAGGCCAAGCAGGACAACTACGCGGTGCGTGACATGGGTGTGCCGGAGGGTTCGCTCAGCGACGGCACCTCGGCCTACATCGGCGTCAACGGTACCAAGGCGCGTGGCTGGGAGATGGACATCAACGGCGAGATCCTGCCGGGCTGGACGGTCAATGCCGGCTACACCCACGTCAAGGTCACCCGCGCCGCCACCGACCTGCTGTACGCCAACCCGCCCAAGGATTTGCTGCAGCTCAACACCCAGCTGCAGCTGCGCGGTGCGCTGGAACGCCTGAGCGTTGGCGGTGGCCTGCAGTGGCAAAGCAAGGTGCAGGGCTACAACATCGCCTACCCGCTGGGCGGCACGGTAACGGTGAACCAGCCAGCGTATTCGCTGGTCCAGTTCAATGCCAACTACCGCATCAGCGACAACTGGACCGCGACGCTGAGCGTGCGCAACGCGCTGGACAAGACTTACTGGGCCAACCTGGACTACAACAACTACGGCGAGCCACGCTTCGTGTCGGCCAGCCTGCGCTGGAAGTTCTGAGCCACCTGCGAACCGGTGGGTGCCTGGTGGGTGCCGACCGTTGGTCGGCACGCCCTCCGCCACGACCCACCGTCGCGGCCTACCTGAATGGGCCCGCCTCCGCGCGGGCCCTTCTCTTTGCTGCACTGCAGGTTGTACACACTTCGTAATTATGCCGTAATTATCACAACACCCGTCGGAAGCCGGTCAATGAACCCGAGCTGGGATACGTTGGAACGCAGTCGCCAGGCCCGCCTGGAGCGTGCCGCGCCGTGGGCCCGGGGACGCGAGGTCGCCAGCAGCGACGTCGGCAAGTTGCTGCACGCAGTGCTGGAGCCAGGCGACAAGGTCTGCCTGGAGGGCAACAACCAGAAGCAGGCCGATTTCCTCGCCCAGGCGCTGGCCGACCTCGACCCCGCCCGCGTGCATGATCTGCACATGGTGCAGTCGGTCCTCTCACTGCCCTCGCACCTGGACGTGTTCGAGCGTGGCATCGCCTCGAAACTGGATTTCTCGTTCTCCGGCCCGCAATCGGTGCGACTGGCCAACCTGGTGGCCGAAGGGCGCATCCAGATCGGTGCCATCCACACCTACCTGGAACTGTTCGGCCGCTACTTCATCGACCTTACGCCGCGCGTAGCGCTGGTCGCCGCGCAGGCCGCCGACCGCCACGGCAACCTCTATACCGGGCCAAATACCGAAGACACTCCGGTGATCGTCGAAGCCACCGCCTTCGGTGGCGGCATCGTCATCGCCCAGGTCAACGAGATCGTTGACAGCCTCCCCCGCGTCGATGTTCCTGCGGACTGGGTCAACTTCGTGGTGCAGGCGCCGAAGCCGAACCATATCGAGCCGCTGTTCACCCGCGACCCTGCGCAGATCTCCGAAATCCAGGTACTGATGGCAATGATGGCCATCAAGGGCATCTACGCCGAGTACGGCGTGAATCGTTTGAATCACGGCATCGGCTTCGATACCGCCGCCATCGAACTGCTGCTCCCCACCTACGCCGAATCGCTCGGTCTGAAGGGAAAGATCTGCCAGCACTGGGCGTTGAACCCACACCCGGCACTGATTCCGGCGATCGAATCGGGCTTCGTCAGATCGGTGCATTCGTTCGGTTCGGAACTGGGCATGGAGAAATACATTGCCGCGCGGGGCGATGTGTTTTTCACCGGCGCCGACGGCTCGATGCGTTCCAACCGGGCGTTCTCGCAGACCGCAGGCCTGTATGCCTGCGACATGTTCATCGGTTCCACCCTGCAGATCGACCTGCAGGGCAACAGTTCCACTGCCACCCGCGACCGCATCGCCGGCTTCGGCGGCGCACCGAACATGGGCTCGGACGCGCGCGGCCGCCGCCATGCCAGCGAGGCCTGGATCAAGGCCGGCCAGCAGGCCGCACGCCCGGGCGAGATGCCACGCGGGCGCAAGCTGGTGGTGCAGATGGTGGAAACCTTCCGCGAGCACATGGCCCCGGCATTCGTTGACCGCCTCGACGCCTGGGAACTGGCCGAACGCGCGAACATGCCGCTGCCGCCGGTGATGATCTACGGCGACGACGTCAGCCATGTGCTGACCGAGGAAGGCATCGCCAACCTGCTGCTGTGCCGCACCCCCGAGGAGCGCGAACAGGCGATCCGTGGCGTGGCCGGCTATACCGCCGTGGGCATCGGGCGCGACCGCGCGATGGTGGAGAACCTGCGCGACCGCGGCGTGATCCGCCGTCCCGGTGACCTCGGCATCTCCGTGCGCGATGCCAGCCGTGACTTGCTGGCGGCGCGTTCGGTGAAGGACCTGGTGCGCTGGTCCGGCGGTCTGTACGACCCGCCCAAGCGCTTCCGCAACTGGTAAGGGGCTGAGCATGGAAACCCTCGACTATCGATTCGAAGGCCGCACCGACGTGCCGTTCGCGCGCGATGCGGTGCTGGTGGGCGTGCTGGCGTCAGGCAACCTGGAAATCCTGCTGGAACCGGCGGCGCAGCAGGGCGCGATGACGGTGCGCGTCATCACCGCCGCGCAGGGCTTCGGCAGCATCTGGCAGGCGGTGATCAACGACTTCGCACAGCGTCATCCGCTGCGCGATGTGCGCGTCTCGATCAACGACGCCGGTGCGACCCCGGCCGTGGTCAGCCTGCGCCTGGACCAGGCCGTGGAAACCCTGCTGGCCGGAGGCGCGCCATGAACCACGTACAGCGCCACAGCTATTACGAAGCCGATGCGCGCGAGCGCATCGCCGGGCTGGTCGACGCCGGCTCGTTCCACGAGTTCCTCGGCCCGGCGCGACGGATGATGAGTCCGCACCTGGCCCAGCTCGACCAGCCGGCCGCGTTCGACGATGGCATCGTCGTCGGCGAGGCCAGGCTGCAGGGCAAACACGTGCTGCTGGCCGCACAACAGGGTGAATTCATGGGCGGCGGCGTGGGCGAAGTGCATGGCGCCAAGCTGACCGGGCTGCTGCGCCGTGCGGCGTACACCCGCCCTGACGGCGTGCTGCTGCTGCTCGATACCGGCGGCGTGCGGCTGCACGAAGCCAATGCGGGCCTGATTGCGATCTCCGAGATCATGCGCGCCACCCTGGACGCGCGTGCAGCGGGCGTGCCGGTGATCGCGCTGATCGGCAGCGGCAACGGCGCCTTCGGTGGCATGGGCATCGTTGCCCGCTGCTGCACCACGGTCATCATGTCCGAGGAAGGCCGGATGTCGCTGTCCGGACCGGAGGTAATCGAAACCGTTCGCGGCGTGGAAGAGTTCGACTCACGCGATCGCGCGCTGGTCTGGCGTGTGACCGGTGGCAAGCACCGGTACCTGATCGACCAGGCGCAGGTGCTGGTGCCCGATGCCCTTGAAGCATTCGCGCTGGCCGCACGCGACGCGCTGCACCCCGATGCGGGCAGCACTGACCCGGATGCTGCACTGGCCGCATTGCAGGAACGCCATGCGGCCTTGAAGGCGGGCGTGCGGGCCTGGGGCGATTGCCGCGATGGCCTGGAGATCTGGGCGCGGCTGGGCATTGCCCACCCCGAACGCCTGCCACTGCTCGACACCGATGAATTCCTCACCGCCACCGGCGACCGGAGCCTGCCATGAGCATGCCGTTGCAGACACTGCTCGATGCCCTGTTTCCGCATGGGCATGCCATTGCGGTGAGCGATTCGGTGCTGACCGGCAGCGCCACCACCGACAACGGCGATGTGACTGTGATCGGCACCGCCAACAAGCTCGAGGTGGGCGTGGACCACGCACTGGCACTGGCCGAAACGGTGCTGGCCAGCACCGCCGCGCATCCGCAGCAACCGATCGTGATGCTGGTCGACACCGCCGGCCAGCGCCTGGCACGCCGCGACGAACTGCTCGGCATCAACGGCTGTTTCGCGCACCTGGCGCAGACGCTGGATCTCGCGCGTCGACGTGGCGCCCGACTGGTCACGCTGGTCTACGGTGAATCCGTCAGTGGCGGCTTCCTCTCGTTCGGGCTGATGGCCGACCACATCCATGCCCTGCCGGATGCGCAGGTGCGGGTGATGGACCTGCGCGCGATGGCCCGGGTGACCAAGCAGCCGCTGGATAAACTGCAGGCGCTGAGCCAGACCTCACCGGTGTTCGCACCGGGCGTGGAGAACTACGTGGCGATGGGTGCGGTGGAATCGTTGTGGGAGGGCAATCTTGCCCAGCACCTTCTGCAGGCCCTGCGCACGCCCGCCCATGGCGACCGCCGCGCAGTGCGCGGAGCCGAACGTGGCGGGCGCATGCTGGCCGCACGCGTGGCTGAAGCCGTGAGCCAGGGTGATGCCTGAGCGGCTGCCCCGACATACGCTGGTCTGGCTGTCAGCGCACGCCGGCTGGCAGGCGGACATCGCCGCGCATGAGTCGCGCTTGGCCGACTGGTTTGCACAGGGCCGGCCGGCCATCGTCGCGCGGCGTGCCGCTGACGATGCCGATCCACGCCTGCGTCTCGGCGTGCCGCTGCCGCCCGCCGAGGGCAAACTGCGCCTGGCCCTGCGCGTGCCAGCACACGATGTGCTGCGCACCACGCCGCCGCCGGCACTCCAGGCGGTGCTGAAAGGCGACGTTCCGCAGGACTGGCGGCGGCCCCTTGAAGTGCTGCAGAACATCGCTGAGGCGCGCGTATTCGGTGCCTTCGCGTGGCAGCACCTTACTGGCCTGCGCTATGTGCACGCGCGCTCGGACGTCGATCTGCTGTGGCCGATCGACACCACCGCGCAGGCCGATGCCCTGGCTGCACGGCTACAGGCATGGGAAGCCGAACACGACCGGCGGGTCGATGGCGAGCTGTGCCTGGGCGGCGACGCCGCCGTGAACTGGCGGGAGTACGCCGGACGCAGCCGCGAGGTACTGGTCAAGCGCCTCGATGGTGCCGCGCTGGAACTACGCGATGCGATGTTCGTCTCCGCCGGGGTGAGCGCATGACCGCCGTCGTGCAATCGGCAGTCAGGCCGGCAGCTGCCGTGGACAGCGCGCGCCTGGGGCGCCTCGCCGTCGCCAGCCTGCATGCGGAGCTGGCGCTGGCGCCCAAGCCCGGACTGGTCACGCCATTCGACAGCGGCAGCCATCACGACATGGACGCCGGCACATTCCTGCGCAGCCTGTTCGCGCTGCGCCACTATTTCACCGCCGTGGCCTGCCTCGGTGCAGCCGGGGCGGACTTCGACGCCTTGCGCCGATGTGGCATTGCCGCTGAAATCGCGATGCTGCGCGCAACCGCCGGCGTCAATACCCATCGTGGCGCGGTCTTCAGTCTCGGCCTGCTGGTGGCGGCCGCCGCGGCCTGTCGCTCCCGCCTGGACCATGCCGCCACGGGTGAGCAGGTCTGCCAGGAAGTGCGCCGCTGGTCTGCCGAGCTCGCCGACGCACCTCTGGATGCGAACAGCCCTGGCCAGCGCGCGCGCGCACGGCACGGCGTGCAGGGTGTGCGCGAACAAGCAGCCGCTGGCTACCCGCTGCTGCGCGAAGTGGCACTGCCTGCCCTGCGTCACGCACTGACCAGCGGCCTGCCACGCGAGGCCGCGATGTGCCAGGCCCTGATGCAGCTGGTCGCATGCGTGGATGACCTCAACCTGCTGCACCGTGGCGGCGCCGACGGCCTGCGCTGGGCACAGCGACAGGCGCATGGTTTCCTCGACGGCGGCGGTGCGTTCGTGCCCGGCTGGCAGGCACGCCTGCACGGCATCGGTGAGCGCTTCGTCGCGCGCCGCCTGAGTCCCGGTGGCAGTGCCGACCTGTTGGCCTGTGCCTGGTTCCTGCTACAGCAGGAGCGCGCATGAGCCTGGCCCTGCTCTGCCCCGGCCAAGGCGCGCAGCATGCAGCGATGTTCGACCGCGTGCGCGATCTTCCGGCCGCACGCCATACCCTTGATGTGGCCAGCACGGTACTCGGCCGCGATGTGTTTTCCGCCGCGGCGGCCGACGACCGTTTCGACAATGCGCAGGCGCAACCGCTGCTGTGCGCGGCCACTCTGGCGCAGTGGCAGGGGCTGCGCGACAACGTGCCAACGCCGACGCTGATCGCCGGCTACAGCATCGGCGAGTTGGCCGCGCATGCCATCGCCGGCAGCTTCGATGCGACCACCTGCCTTGCCCTGGCTGCGCAGCGCGCGCAGTTGATGGACGGCGCCAGCCCCGCCGATGCAGGCCTGCAGGCCGTGCTCGGCCTGGAACGCCATGTACTGCAGCCGCTGTGCGATCTGCACGGTGCGCACATGGCCATCGCCAACGGGCAGGACCATTTCATCGTGGGCGGCACGCACGCCGCATTGCAGCGGCTGGCCGGTGCCGCACGGGCGCAGGGTGCCGGCATCCGTCCGCTGGCGGTGCACGTGCCTGCCCACACGCCCTTGCTGGCGGCGGCGGTCGCACCGTTCGCTGCCGCACTCGATGCCTCGCCGCTGCAAGCCCCACGCCTGCCGCTGCTGGCCGGCATCGATGCGCGGCCTGTGCGTGATCGTGCCACGGTGGTGCACACGCTGTCGGCGCAGCTGGCGCAGACCATCGAATGGGCGCAGGTGATGCGCCAGGCCTTCGAGCGCGGCGCGCGGGTGTTCCTGCAGCTGGGCCCGGGCAACGCACTGGCGCGCATGGTCGCGCCGTCCTATCCGTGCTGCGAAGTGCGCGCGGTGGAAGAGTTCCAGAGCCTGGAAGGCGCCGCGGCGTGGGTCCGCAGTGCGCTGGAGCGGCTGCAGTAACGGGTTCCAGCAGTACGTATCACGCATCACGCAGTACGTCGCCTTACCCCGGGATGGCGGGTCTCCATCCGCGCTGTACGTGAGCCACGTGTCTGGGAGGGCGCATGAGTCCACAAATCGCAACGATCATCGGCCTGGTGATCATGTTCATCGTCGCCACGGCGATGCCGATCAACATGGGCGCGGTCGCCTTTGCGCTGGCCTTCATCATCGGCGGGCTGTGGGTCGACATGGGCGGCAAGGAGGTTTTGGCCGGCTTTCCCGGCGATCTGTTCCTGACCCTGGTCGGCATCACCTACCTGTTCGCCATCGCGCAGAAGAACGGCACCATCGACCTGCTGGTGCACTGGGCGGTGAAAGTGGTGCGTGGTCATATCGTGGCCATTCCGTGGGTGATGTTCGTGATCACCGCGGTGCTCACCGCGTTCGGTGCGCTGGGCCCGGCGGCGGTCGCGATCATCGGCCCGGTCGCGCTGCGCTTTGCCAAGCAGTACAACATCAACCCGCTGATGATGGGCCTGCTGGTCATCCATGGTGCGCAGGCCGGCGGCTTCTCGCCCATCAGCGTGTACGGCAGCATCACCAACGGCGTGGTGCAGAAGGCTGGGCTGGAAGTGACCGAGATGGCAGTGTTCCTGACCAGCCTGGGCTTCAACTTCATGATGGCGACGATCTGCTTCTTCGCCTTCGGTGGCATCGCCCTGCTGCATCGCGGCTCGATCACCGCGGCAGGAACGATCGGCAATGCCGAACTGGCGATGGCCGGTGGTCCGCAGGCGTCGTCGCGCCAGTTCGCGATCGAAGGCCATGGCGCGCTGGTCGCAGCAGGCGGCGGCACGCTCAGCAATGATCCGGCGGCACTGGATGCGGTGGGCCTGACCCGCGAACGGTTGTTCACCCTGATCGGCCTGCTCGGCCTGGGCGTGGCCGCGCTGATCTACAACCTCAACGTCGGCCTGGTCTCGATCACCGTCGCGGTGGCGCTGGCGCTGCTGTCGCCACAAAGCCAGAAGGGCGCGGTCGATGGCATCAGCTGGTCCACCGTGCTGCTGATCTGTGGCGTGGTGACCTACATCGGCGTGCTGGAACATGCCGGCGCGGTGGACTTCATCGGCAATGGCGTGTCCGACATCGGCATTCCGCTGCTCGGCGCGCTGCTGGTCTGCTACGTCGGCGGCATCGTCTCCGCATTCGCCTCGTCGGCCGCAGTGCTGGGCGCCACGATTCCGCTGGCGGTGCCGTTCCTGATGCAGGGTCACCTCAGCGCCGCCGGCGTGATCTGCGCGCTGGCGGTGTCGTCCACCATCGTCGATGTCAGCCCGTTCTCCACCAATGGCGCACTGGTGGTGGCCTCGGCAGCCAAGGAGGAACGCGAGACCCTGTTCCGCCGCTTCCTGGTCTACAGCGGACTGGTGGTGGCGCTTGGACCACTGCTGGCCTGGCTGGTATTCGTGGTGCCGGGCTGGATGTAACCACCCAACGGTAGTGCCGGCCGCTGGGCGGCAATCCCATGAAGCCATCCAGCGATCATGGGTTGCCACCCAGCGGCCGGCACTACCTGGCGGTACACTTCCTCCATGGCCATTGCCCCTGCCCAGCGGTCACCGAAGAAGCGCGCACCTCTGTATGAAGAGGTGGCCGACCACGTGCGCGAGCGCATCTACGACTACCGGCTGCCGCCGGGCGAGTGGATCGACGAGCCCGCGCTGTGCGAAGAACTGGGCATCAGCCGCACGCCGCTGCGCGAGGCGTTGAAGCTGCTGGCCGCCGAAGGCCTGGTACAGATCGACGCAGGTCGTGGCAGCCGGGTCACCCGGCTGACGCTGGAAGACCTCAACCAGCTGTTCCCGGTAATGGCCATGCTGGAAGGCCGTTGCGCGCATGAGGCGGTGAAGCACATCGACGATGCCGGCGTGCAACAACTGGAGGCCCTGCATGCGGCGATGGAAGCGGCGGCGGCCGAGGGCAACATTGCCGAGTACTACCGCAACAACTACCTGATCCACGAAACCGTGCAGCATTACGCGGGCAATCCGTGGCTGATCCGCATCACCCACGACCTGCACCGCATCCTGAAGATGCATCGCGGCCGCCAGCTGCTGACCCCGGGCCGCATGGCGCAGTCGCTGGCCGAACACCGCGAGTTGATGGAGTGCTTCCGCCGCCGCGATGCGCAGGCTGCCGAACGCACCATGGAGCGCCATCTGCTCAGCCAGGGCCAGGCATTGGCCGCCTATGTGGCAGCGGGCGGGTTGTTGAACGTGCCAGCGCCCTTGCCGACCGAAGGCGGCGGTTGAGCGGATGAGGTTGCCGGCCGGCGGCCGGCACTACCCAGCCGAGGTCACGCCCTGGTAGTGCCGGCCGCTGGCCGGCATCCTGGAACATCTCGTCAATCGCCACCACCGCAGCTGCCGCCGTCACCGCTGCCACCGTCGCTGCTGCAGTCGGAGCTGCTGTGACTGTGATGGCTGTGGTTGTCACTGGCATAGCCAACGGAGGTGTCATGGCTTCCGCCGCCATCCCCCCGGCTGCCGGAGCCATCGGCCGTGGCCACTGCCAAGCACAGGATGGCGCCGACCAGCGGCAGCAGCCATACCAGCAGCAGCTGCACCGTCCGGCCGCCCGCCGACACCTCTTCGCGCCCCAGCACCACGAAGGTGGCGACGAGGTTCAAGCCCAATACCAGGGCGACCAAGACCAGGGTTACCACCAGCATGGCGCAGCTCCTTGAGCAGGGGGGCATACCTACCGCGACTGATCCATTGGTTGCAGCGCGGCTTTTCCATCGGATTTCCGCTCGAATAAATACTCTGCGAGGCTATCGATAAATGTTGACCAAGCATTTTAGTCAGACCTGCAGGAATTCTACAAACCATCTTGCGCGAGCCGGACATCCTCCGGTTCGCTTAGCAATTCAAGATGTCTGATATAGCAGCTGGCCGCTCCTGACCTACTCCTTCTACACCGTTCTATCTCCAGCTACTTCGGCCCATCACGCAGACTTCTGACAATCCTATTCCAGTAGCGCACAGCCTCAAAATGCTGCTCTCTCGTCAACCAGGCTTTGTTCTCAGGGCTGACCGGATCACCACCAACGATAACGGGTCTAAGCTCGAACAGCTCCATGCCTTTAGGGCGTGCGTGCTTATCCAGGCCAATCATTCTCGCTCTGCCAATTGCGCAAATAAATCCGGAAGGTCGGCCGCTACCACGATGGCGTATTGACGATCCATGCCTATAAAAGGAATCATTACTACCGGCATAGCGACATCCCACATGTCGAATCCATACGCTTCTCCCCCTCCGCTGGAGCCGAACAAAAATACACCGGGCGCATCCGTCTCGACTTCATATTCACGATTGAAATCAACCAGCTCTTCCGCCTTCCAAAAAATGATGTAGTTATCGCCAATGAATCCTTCGCCGCCGTCGTGAGTCTTAAGGAATTCAAGGTAGCTCTTAGGGAGTGCCGTTCTCAATTCTTCTGGCAGGCTATCAATGGCCGAAAGTTGAGCTGGACCATTGAGCTGTCCTTCTGTTAGTTGATATTTCATCGCTATTTTCCTGAAACTCTCTGCAATTGTTTCCACCAAGGAGTCACCTCCTGCCAATGAGCCAGGTGCGCTCTTCAAATACGGAAGTGCTGCCGTTCTCTGCATAGTAGGTGTCGGCAATGCAAAGTGGCACTGGCTCATCATCAATGAAGATGGTTCGGAGTCTGGCAGGACAGCTCTCAAACGGTTCGAGTCGATACCCTGCCTTGAAGGCGATGATATGCCCCCACCGGCGCCCTGGTTCGCCCTGCCCGTCATGAAGATGGGACAATGTGGGGGCGCGCCGGCCTGCCCCGTGGCCGCCGGCGCCCCTCGCACCACACGGAAGAAGAAGAACAACAACATGCTGAAAGTCATTTTCGATACCGACCCGGGCGTCGACGACGCCCTGGCCCTGCTTTACCTGCACAAGCACGCCCAGATCGACCTGATCGGTGTCACCACCACCTTCGGCAATGCCTCGGTGGAGTCGACCACGCACAACGCGCTGTACCTGAAGCAGGCCTGGGGCTTCGCCGCCCCGGTCGCGCGCGGTGCCGATGGCCCGCTGCAGCCGGAAGCCACCCCGGAAGCGTGGCCGGTGCACATCCACGGCCACAACGGCCTGGGCAACCACCCGGTGCCGGCCAGCCTGGACGTGGCCGCCGATGCCCGCCCGGCCCATCAGCTGATCATCGATCTGGTCCGCGCCCATCCGGGCGAAGTGACCCTGATCGCGGTCGGCCGCATGACCAACCTGGCCCTGGCCCTGCAGCAGGCCCCGGACATCGCCGGCCTGGTACGCGGCGTGGTGATCATGGGCGGCGCCTTCCACGTCAACGGCAACATCACCCCGGCCGCCGAGGCCAATATCTGGGGCGATGCCGAAGCCGCCGACGTGGTGTTCACCGCCAGCTGGCCAGTCACCGCGATCGGCCTGGACGTGACCACCCGCGTGGAAATGGACCGTGACGGCCTGGATAAGCTGGCCACCATCGGCGGTGCCGACGCCGAGCTGGTCCGTGCGCTGTCGCAGGATTACGTGGACTTCTACCTGCAGGCCGGCCACAAGGGCATGGTCGTGCATGACTGCTGCGCGTGCATCGCGCTGACCCGCCCGGAACTGTTCCAGTTCGAGCGCGCCAGCGTGCGCGTGGCCACCGACGGCGTCGCCCGCGGCATGACCATTCCCAAGCCGGAAGGCCTGGCATTCGGCCCCAGCGTGTGGGACGGCCACGTGGTGCAGTCGATCGCCATCGGTGTGGATGCGGCCGCGGTACTGGCCGACATCGAGCAGACCCTGAAGGTCTGACCGGCTAGCGTCTGGCCCTGCCCGGGACCGTCTCGGGCAGGGTCCACAGCACCGGCAGCACCAGCACCGCCACCAGCGCGATCATCGCGCCCGGCGCCGCCGCCCAGCCGCTGCGTTCCACCCACCATTGCGCCAGCCACGGCGTCGCACCGCCGAACACCGCCGTGGCCATGGTTACCCCCAGTGCCAGGCCGCTGACCCGGCCTTCGCCTGGGAACTGCTCAGCCGTGGCCGGGGCCGCCACCGCGCTTACACCGCCGGCCACGCAGGCCAGCAGCACCGCCGCCAGCACGATGCCCAGCGCCGTCGCCTGTGCCATCCACGCAAACAGGGACAGCGGCAGCAGCGCTGCCAGCACGGTCAGGCCCAACAACACCGGACGTCGTCCGACGCGGTCCGACAATGCGCCACACAGGGGCGTGATCGCGATCACTGCCACCGCCGCGATCGTCGACAGCCACAGTGCGTCACCCTCATCGTGGCCCTGCGCGTGCAGGAATGCAGGCACATAGGTGATGCCCACGTAGTAAGTGATCGATCCCAGCGCCGAAATCGCGAACGTGCGCGCCACCGCCAACGGATGATGCTGCAGCACATGCCGCAGTGGTGTGGCGGGAATGCTGCCTTCGCGGCGCTGGCGCTCGAACTCCGGCGACTCGTGCATGCCCGAACGCGCAATCAGGATCACCAGCGCAAGCGCAGCGCCGACGAGGAACGGAATCCGCCAGCCCCAGCTGTCCAGCTGCGGTGTGGGCAGCAGCGCGACGGTAAGTGCAGAGATCGCCACCGCCAGCAGGGCGCCCACTTCGCTGGCGGCCGAGGCCAACGAGGTCACCAGGCCGCGTCGGCGCGCCGGTGCGCTTTCCAGCAGGTACGCCACCACGCCGGTATATTCGCCGCCCACCGAGAACGCCATCACGCAGCGCAGCACCAGCAGCAGCACGCCGGCCGTGGCGCCTGCGGTGGCCGCGGTCGGCAGCAGCGCAGTGGCCAGCATTGCCGCTGCCATCAACGCCATCGACGCGAGCAACATCCAGCGTCGGCCGAGTCGGTCACCCAGGTGACCAAAGCACAGCGCGCCCAGCGGACGCATCAGGTAGGACACCGCGAATCCGGCCAAGGTGACCAGCAACGCCTGCTCGCCACCGCCGAAGAACACCCGCGACAGCACCGTGGCGAAGTACAGGTACAGGGTAAAGTCGTACCACTCCACCACCGTGGACAGGCCGGCCACCCACATCGAGCGCTGTCGTGCCACAGTCATTGCGTATTCGCCTTCAACAGCCTCGATCCCGGATGTACAGGTTCGGCGCAGCGTGGCATGGACGGGGTGAAATGCCGGTCATCGGCTGTCGGCTGCGTGCATGCACTGAGTTTCATGACCGGTGAAGCGCTCACCGCCAAGGCCGAAGCAGAAGCATCCTTGCTGGAACACAAGGCCGGGCAACTCAGCCCGGCAGCTGCAGTTCCGCCCGCAGCCCGCCACCCTCGCGGTTGTGCAAGCGCAGCGAGCCGCCCAGCGACTGCGCCAGCTGCACCGCGATGGCCAGGCCCAGGCCGGTCCCGCCGGTATCGCGATTGCGCGAGCTTTCCAGCCGGTGGAACGGCGCCAGCACTGCCTGCAGCTGGCCCTCGGGAATACCGGGGCCACGGTCGGAAATGCTGATCCACACCCTTCCGGCCTCATCGCGACCCGCCTCGATCTCGGCGGCACCGGCGTAACGCAACGCGTTGTCGACCAGATTGCCGACCACCCGGCGCAGCGGCTGCGGCCAGGTCTGCACCACCAGTCCAGCGGGCGCACCACCAATGACCGGCTTTCCCATGTCCTCGTAATCGCCGACCACACTGGCCAGGAACGCGCCCAGGTCCATCGACACCGGCGCGCCACTGGCGACGTGGCTGCTGCGCGCATAGGCCACGCCCTCACGCACCAGTTGACCCAGGTGGTCGAGGTCGGCCAGCAGCCGCTGCTGGGTGCTGTCTTCAGGCAGGGTCTCCACCCGAAGCTTCATGCGCGTGATGGGGGTCTGCAGGTCATGCGAGATCGCGGCCAGGATCTGCAGGCGCTCACTGACATGGCCACGAATGCGTGCCTGCAGTGCATTGAGTGCAGCCGCCGCGCCGCCCACTTCCGCAGGGCCATCTTCAGGCAGTGCAGGCCCGTCCTTGCCCGGCTGCAGATGCTCCACCGCATGCGACAGCTGCTGCAGCGGGCGCAGGGCCAGGCGCACCGCCAACCACGCGCACACCAGCAGCAGCGCCAGCTGCACCAGCAGCACGGCGGGCAGCCAACGTGCCAGCGGCAGGCCCGACGGAGTGACTTCAATGGTCAAGGGTGTGCCGTCGTGCAGGCGCAGTTCCACCTCGAACCGCTCCGGCAGGCGAGCCACCTGGCGCGCCTGCAACGGATAGCGGTGCTGCAGGCTGTCGTCGATGATCGCCGTGACCTGGCGTGCACGGTCGGTCTGCAGCCCTGGTCCGGCCGCGGCCGGGCGCAGCAGGTAACGGTAGGTGCGCCTCTCCAGCCGCGGCACCCAGGCCTCACGCTGCGCCACAGGCAGGTGCTCCAGCAGCGCGACACTCACCGCCACATCCTCGTCGAGGTTGCGCAGCATCATGCTACGGGTGGACTGGTAGCGTTCGAAGAACAGCAGGCCGAAGGACAGCGCGTGGGCCAGGGTGAGTCCGCCCAGCAGGACCAGCAGCAGCCGCGCCGACAGCGTGCGCGGCCAGTGTGGACGGCGTGCGCAGGTGTTCATTCGTCCGGCCCCAGCAACTGCACCGGCACGCTGAACACATAGCCTTCGCTGCGCACGGTCTTGATGTAGGTCGGCTCGCGCGCGTCGTCACCCAGTCGCTGGCGCACGCGGCTGACCAGCAGGTCGATCGAGCGATCAAACAGTTCGGCATCGCGGCCCTGGGTGAGGCTGAGCAGCTGGTCACGGCTAAGCACCCGATTGGCGTGGTCGAGGAACACGCGCAACAGGCGGAACTCGGCGCCACTGAGCGGATACGCAGTGTCCTGCGCATCCAGCAGATGGCGCGCGGTGGTGTCCAGGCGCCACTCGCCGAAGGCGAGCTGGCGCCCGGCCTCGCTCACCTGCAGGTTCGGCGGCAGCATCTGCGTGCGGCGGATCACGGCGTTGATGCGCGCCAGCAGTTCGCGCGAGGAAAAGGGCTTGGTCACGTAGTCGTCAGCGCCCATTTCCAGGCCGATGATGCGATCGGTTTCGTCATCGCGGGCGGTCAGCAGCACCACCGGCACCGCACGATGCTTGCCGGCGCGCAGGTTGCGGCACAGGCTCAGGCCGTCCTCGCCCGGCATCATCACGTCCAGCACCACCAGATCCACCGCATGGGTATCCATCAGCGCGCGCATGGCCCGGCCGCCGTCGGCCTGACTCACGCGCAGGCCGTTGCGCTGCAGGTAGTCGGCCAGCATCTGGCGGATCTCGCTGTCATCGTCGACGACCAGGATGTGCGGTACATGGTTCATTGCGTTCTCGATGAAGACGGAGGTCAGGGCCGCGCTGCGCGGCCATGGTAGCGCGGCTCAAGGGCTGGCCAGCAGGCGCTGGATCTCGCTTTCGGTACGGGCGTAGTCGCCCTCGCCGTAATGGCGGTAGACCACCCGCCCCTGCCGGTCGAGCAGGTACAGCGCGGGCCAGAAGCGGTTGCCCCAGGCGTTCCAGATCCGGTACTGGTTGTCCTGCACCACCGGCCAGGTGATATCCAACCGCGCGATGGCCTTGCGCACGTTGCCGGGCAACCCTTCATGGGCGAATTCCGGCGTATGCACGCCGATCACCTTCAGGCCCTGCGGCGCGTAGCGTGCATGCCACTGGTGGACATACGGCGCCACGTTGAGGCAGTTGCTGCAGGTGTAGGTCCAGAACTCGACCAGCACCACCTGTCCCCGCAACTGCTTCAGTGTGAGCGGTAGGCTGTTGTGCCAGGGCCCACCACCGTCGAACCCGGTGGCGGGAACGGCCTGTGCCGGCCGCGCATCGGCCTCCGGGCTGGGCCATGCCAGCAACAACACCGCTCCGCCGAGCAGGCCCAGCAGCAGCGGCAGTGCGTACCCTCGCAGTGCGGCCATCGCTCAGCCCCCCTGCTCGGCCAGCGGCAGCTCCACCGGCTTCACCCCCGCCGCTTCCAGGATGCTGTCGGCCACCTGCGCCGGGTGCGAAAGCAGCGACACATGGCTGCTGCCGATCGATTGCAGCTGAGCACCGATGCGACGTGCGGTCGCGGCCTGCAGCTGTGGCGACAGCATGCGGTCATCACGGCTGAGCACGTACCAGCTCGGCTTGCTGCGCCAGGCCGCCACGTTCACCACCTCGCCCAGCGCGCTGGCCTTCAACGGGACCTGCGTGCTGTACAGCAGTGCGGCCGACTTTTTCATCACGTCCGGGGCGAAGTCCTGGGCGATGGCATCGGCCGGCAAGGTCAGGTAGCCATCCCTCTCCTGCAGCCGGGCCAGGCCCGGCCCGACCGGGAAGCCTTCGCCCTGTTGCGCCGAAGACTGCCCTGCATCCGGTGCGAAGGCCGCCACGTACACCAGCGCCTGCACCTTCGGGTCATTGCCCGCTTCGGTGATGACCGTGCCACCCCAGCTGTGGCCGACCAGCACCACCTTGCCAGGCGCGGCGGCAATCGCGCGGCGGGTGGCCGCCACATCGTCGGCCAGTGAGGTGAGCGGGTTCTGCACCGCCACCGCCGGCACCTTCCAGTCGTGCAGCGTGGTGAGGACCTTGCTCCAGCTGGAGCCATCGGCGAAGGCGCCGTGCACCAGGATGACGGTGGGCGGTGCAGCGGTATCGACCTGGGTAGCGAAGGCGGGGGCGGCAGCGCCGGCCAGGGCGAGAGCGGCGGCAAGCAAGGAGGTACGGATCATGGGTGTCACTCCGGTGTTGGGAGTGGCCATTTCCGCCTGCCGGTGTATCGGCGCTGTTTCTCCGTGGCGCGGAGTTGTACCGGACTGTAGGGCGCAGGCGGGTTTCTACACTGGGATACATTTGCGCGACGGGCCAGGCCGGCTACTACCGGCCGGACATCGTTCCCCGCCCGCGTGCGCACAACGCCCCGATGTGCATCCACGCATCGTCTTTGTATCGGACTGTACGAAACCCCGGTCGCGGCCACAGTCGCTGACAAAACCCCGGGCAACGGCACACGTTGCCGATACCTGCACCGCCTGGAATGGCCTCCATCGACCACTGGCCCGCAGGACACCACCATGATCAGCACCGCCTCTTCCGTGTATACCCCCCGCCTGGACGCCGTCGGCCGCTGGCTGTCGCCATTGGCGCTGCGCATCCTGCTGGCCTGGGAGTTCTTTGAGTCCGGCCGCGAGAAGCTGGGCGGCCAGAACTGGTTCGCCGACCTGGAAGGTCGCTTCCCGTTCCCGTTCTCCACCCTGCCCGCATCGTTGAACTGGCAACTGGCCACCTGGCTGGAACTGGTGGGTGCGGTGATGCTGCTGCTCGGCCTGGCCACGCGCTCGGTGGCCTACGTCTTCTGGGTGTTGACGGTGGTCGCCATCGCCGCCGTGCACTGGCCCGATCAGTGGAACGGCCTGGGTGAACTCTGGCAGGGCTACGCGATCACCGACCAGGGCTACGGCAACTTCAAGCTGCCGCTGCTGTTCCTGGCCATGCTGCTGCCATTGATCCTCAACGGCGGTGGCGCGCTCAGCGTGGACCGGCTGCTGGCCGGCCCGCAGCATGCCCCCGTCGGCAATGACGGCCTGGGCTGGGGCGTCAGCCTGATCGCCCTGTTGCTGCCGGTTGCCGCGCTGTTGCCCGGCGTCGGCTTCGGCGGCGCCCTGCTCGGTGGCGTGCTGCTACTGGGCTACGCGCTGCGCCGTCGTCGCACCGTCTGACCTGCTTCGCCCCTTCCCGCGCTTCTTCCTTTCGTTTCCGTCGCCTTCAGGCGGCGTCCATCCCGCACGCCTGGCGTGCCATCCCCAAGGAGTCACCACCATGTCCGTCTCGACCAAGAACACCCCCTCCTCCCGCCTGCCACGCATTGGTGCCATCGGCATCGCCCTGGCCGGTGGCCTGCTGCTGGCCGGCCAGGCCGCAGCGATCCAACCGCTGGCGATCAGCGCCGTCGCCATGAGCGCCGCCGCCGAAGGCAAGTGCGGCGAAGGCAAGTGCGGGGCCAACAAGGCCACCACCGGCAAGCCCGCCGGCAAGGCCAAGGTGGCCGAGGGCCAGTGTGGCGAAGGCAAGTGCGGCGACGCCTCGTTTGCCCGCACCGACCGTGACCACGACGGCAAGGTCTCGCGCGCCGAGTTCAACGCGGTGGCCGCCAAGCGTGCCGCCGAGTTCGACCGCATCGACACCGACCACGACGGTTACATCAGCGAGCAGGAAGCGCACGACTACCTGCGCAGCGTCTACACCGCCAACGGCAAGCCGATGCCGAAGGGCCTGTTCTCCCGCGTTGCCGATTGATCGACGTCCAACCGGCGCTGCCTTCAAGGCGGCGCCCTCTCTCTGGAGCATCCGCCATGTCCCTGCCCTTCAATGCCGCCGGCCTTGGCCTGCGCCGTGGCCTGATCGACGAACTGCTGGCAATGCCGGCCGGTGCCATCGACTTCCTCGAAGTCTCTCCTGACAACTGGATCGGCGTCGGCGGTGCACACGGCGCCGCGCTGCGCCAGCTCAGCGAGCGCCACCCCCTGACCTGCCACGGCCTGTCGCTGTCGCTGGGAGGTCCTGATCCGCTGGACCGCACCCTGCTGGCACAGACCCGTGCCTTCCTCGACCTGCACCAGGTGCAGTTGTACAGCGAACACCTGAGCTACTGCGCCGCCGGCGGACATGTCTACGACCTGCTGCCGCTGCCGTTCACCGCCGAAGCCGTACAGCATGTCGCCGGTCGCATCGCCCAGGTGCAGGACATGCTGGGCCGGCGCATCGCCGTGGAGAACATCTCCTACTACGCCGTTGCCGGCGCGGACATGAGCGAGATCGACTTCATCAACGCCGTGCTCGCCGAAGCCGACTGCGACCTGCTGCTGGACGTCAACAACGTCTTCGTCAACGCCTGCAACAACGATTACGACGCTTTCGAATTCCTGGCCCGCGTGCCGTCCCACCGTGTTGCCTCGCTGCATGTGGCCGGCCATTTCGATGAAGGTGATGGCTTCAAGATCGATACCCACGGCGCGCCGGTGAAAGGCGTGGTCTGGGCGCTGTTGCGCGAGGCCTATGCGCGGGTCGGCGTGCGCCCGACGCTGCTCGAACGCGACTTCAACTTTCCGCCGCTGGCGGAGTTGCTGACCGAGGTTGCGCGGATCCGCCAGGCGCAGGTCGAGGCACGTTCACCCGAGGTGGCCCATGGCTGAGTCGCTGGCTACCCTGCAACGGCGCTGGGCCGATCATGTGCGCGACCCAGCAATGGCCGCACCCGACAGCGTCGAGGCGGGCAGGCTGGCGGTATACCGCCGCCTGTGCATCGACAGCCTGGACGCCCTGCTGGCCGGCAGCCTGCCGCGCCTGCAACAGCAGTTGGGCACGCCACACTGGCGCGACACAGTGGAGCACTACTACGCCCACCACGCCTGCCAGACCCCGTTGTTCCCACAGATCGCCGGCGAGTTCACGGCCTGGCTGGCAGTGCAGGACACGCTGGCACTCCCGGCCTGGGCAGCGGAACTGGCGCACTACGAGAGCACGCTGCAGTCGCTGCACATTGAAGCGCGTGACGCCGGGCAGTCGCTGCACAGCGTTCCCGAGGGCAGCGATGTGCTGGCGGTTTCGCCGCTGGTGCGGGTGCTGGGCTACCAATGGCCGGTGCATGAGGACGAGGCCCTGGAGCCGGTGCCGAGCGCTGCGCCCACGCTGCTGCTGATCCGGCGCCTCGCCGATTTCAGCCTGCAGGTCGAGCAGCTGTCGCCGCTGGCCTACGCGCTGCTATCGATCTTTGGTGACGACGGCGCAGCTGTGGAAGCAGCACTCCGGGTGCTGTCCGGGGCACATGGCGTGGCAACGGACGCATTGCGCGCGGCCTGCGCGCCCGTACTGGGCGAGCTGTGTGCGGCGAGCGTGCTGGTTGTGCCGAACGACTGTTGAGGGTGCCGGCCAGCGGCCGGCGCTACCCACTCATCGCCCGGCCAGCGGTCGGTGCTCCCCATTCCTGCTTCGAGGTCTCACCATGCCTGCTTCCAACACTTCCTTCCTGCACGGCTGGCGCCTGTTTATGGCCATGGCCGTGGTCCTGATCGCATTCGCGCTGGCGGCCTTCGCCGTGTATCCCGATGCAGCCGAAGGCAGCCGTGCGGCGATACGGGTCACTGCACGTACATCGTTCCTGCTGTTCCTGGCGGCGTTCACCGCATCGTCGTTCGCCAGTCTTCTGCCCGGCCCGTTCACCCGGTTCCTGCTGCGCGAACGGCGCACCGTCGGTTTGTCCTTCGCGTTTTCGCACCTGCTGCATGCCATCGCCATCACCAGTTTCGGCATCCTCAACCCGGCGTTCTGGCCAGCACGATCCGCGCTGGCCAACCTCCCGGGCACGGTGGGCTACATCGCCATCCTGGCGCTGGCCATCACCTCGCATCGGGGGATCGCCCGCCGCATGGGCCCCACCGCTTGGCGTCGCCTGCACCTGACCGGCATGTGGATCATCGCGGCGGTGTTCACCTACTCGTACTTCAAGCGCGTGCCAGGCAACTTCTGGTATGCGGTGCCGTCGGCACTGCTGTTCACCGCCTTCGTGGTGCGCTGGATAGCCAAGCGGGCGCAGTCACTGCGGCGCAATGCGCATGCGCGGCCGCCGCTGCGGAGTTCTTGAGGAGGCGGTTACTTGTAGAGCCGAGCCCATGCTCGGCTGCCTCTCTGGTTCAGCCGAGCATGGGCTCGGCTCTACAGAGGGATCCCAGCGCGATAGGCAGCGAACTCCCTGCGCAAAGGGACCTGCCCCACTTCAGGTCACGGCGCGCGGCGCAATGTCACCAGGGTGATCTCCGACGGCACGCCGATGCGCGCCGGGAAACCGGCCCAGAGGCCCGCACCGTTGCCCACGTACAGCGTCATCCCATCCACGTCATAGCGGCCGGAGACAAAACCGCCATTGGCGCGCTTCACCAGCTGGTCCATGCCGATGATCTGCCCACCGTGAGTGTGCCCGGACAGCTGCAGCTTCACCCCACGCGCCGCCGCCTCGCGTGCATTGCGCGGGCGGTGATCGAGCAGGATCACCGGCGCGGACGGATCGGCACCCTCCAGTGCAGCCTGGAGATCCGGCAGCGGCAGGCCGTAGCGTGCCGCCACCGGGTCGGTGACACCGGCGATGGTGAGCGCCGCATCGCCGCGTCGTACCTGCAAATGACTGTTCTCCAGCACCTGCATGTGCAGCGCGCGGAACGCCTGCATCCATGCCTGGTACTGCGCGTAATACTCGTGGTTGCCGGTAATGGCAACGACACCGTCCGGCGCCCGCAGATCGGCCAGGGGTCGCGCGTCGTCGCGACGGGCCTCGACGCTGCCGTCGATCAGATCACCGGTGATCACGATCAGGTCCGGCTTCAGCGCGTTGCCCTGGTCCACCACCTTGCGCACCCAGTCACCTGTCAGCAGGCGGCTGGCATGGATGTCGGTCAGCTGCAGCACGCGATAGCCGTCGAACGCCGCTGGCAGCCCGGCAATGCTCACCTCGATCTGCCGCGGCTGGGGCACTGCCATGCCCTGGCTGACACCATAGCCACTGACCAGCAGGGCCAGCACGCCGGCCGCCGGCCGCAGCTGCGGTGCACGCAGGGCCGATACCATGCGCGGCCAACGCAGCAGGCGCGAAACCAGCAGGCCGGCGTCCAGTACCAGCATCACCAATGCCAGCAGCAGCACCGCCGTGGAGCCGGTGGCCAGCGTGGCGATGGCCAGTTTCGGAATTTCCGGCGACGCCATCGTGCCCCAAAAGGTCGCCACGATGCGCAGCTGCACGGCTACGCCCACCAGCAGCAGCGACAGCACGACCTTCAGCCAAGTGGGCATGCGCTGTGGCCAGAACAGGCGCCAGGCCACATACAGGCCCATCAACAAACCGATCGTACTCAGCACTGCAACCATCCATGACAGAAAGCGGGCCGCCATGGTGACGGCTGCGGGCCATGTTGTGTAGAGCCGAGCCATGCTCGGCTGCATCCCCGAAGCCCAGCATGGGCTCGGCTCTACAACGGCTGGTCGAGGTGTTCCACCCGCAGGCGGGCAATGCGGCGCTTCTCCATCGCCAGCACGGTGATGCGCACACCCGCCACCTCCACCGCATCGCCGGTGTCCGGCAGCCGGCCCAGCTGCTCCAGCACCAGCCCGGAGATGGTCATGTAGTCGGCACTGCGTGGCAGCGATACGCCGGTCAGCCGCTGCAGGTCGTCCAGGGTCAGCGCACCGTCGGCCTCCCACTGGTCCTCGCCCTGCGCGACCACGCCATAGCGCTCGTCCTGGGTATCGACCAGATCGCCGGCAATCGCCGCCAGCAGATCGTTGGCGGTCACCAGGCCCTCCACGCTGCCGTACTCATCCACCGCCACCGCCAGCGGTACCGGATGCTGGCGGATCAGTTCCAGCGCCTGCAGCGCACTGGCGCTGGACAGCACGTACTGCGGCTCGCGCAGGTTGCCTTCCAGCTGCAGCGGCCTGCCCTGCAGCAGGTCAGCCAGCAGGTCGCGGCTCTGCACCACGCCACGCAGGCTGTCCAGGTCACCATCGCCCACCAGCAGCCGGGTGTGTGGCGATGCCACCAGGCGGGCCACCACATCCTCCTGGCCCCGCGCCAGGTCGATCCACTGCACATCGGCGCGCACGGTCATTACGCTCGACACCGGCCGGTCAGCCAGGCCCAGCACGCTACGGATCATCTCGTGCTCGGCCGGCTGCAGGCGCTCTTCGGCATCTACCGGCTCGTCCACGCCGTCATCGGCATGGCCATTGGCCGGGCGCGCGCCGAGCATGCGCAGCACCGCATCAGCGGTGCGCTGCCGGAACGGCTGGCGGCGCTCGTTGCGCTCACGATTGAAACGCACCCACTGATTGAACGCCTCGACCAGGATCGAGAAGGCGATCGCCGCGTACAGGTAGCCCTTCGGGATCTTGTAGCCCAGGCCCTCGGCCACCAGGCTGAAACCGATCATCAGCAGGAAGCCCAGGCACAGCACCACCACGGTGGGGTGCTTGTTGACGAAGCGGGTCAACGGCTTGCTCGCCAGCAGCATCAGCGCCATCGCGATGGTGACGGCGGCATACATCACGCCCAGGTTGTCGACCATGCCGACCGCGGTGATCACCGAGTCCAGCGAGAACACCGCATCGAGCACCACGATCTGCGCCACCACCATTGCGAAGCTGGCGTAGACCTTCTTGCCGTCTTCGTGGTGCGCGCGGCCTTCCAGCCGTTCGTGCAGCTCCATGGTGCCCTTGAACAGCAGGAACAGGCCACCGCCCAGCAAGATCAGGTCACGCCCGGAGAAGCTGTGCTCGAACAGCGTAAGCAGCGGCTCGGTCAGTTTCATGATCCAGGCCAGCGCCGCCAGCAGCACCAGCCGCATCAGCAGGGCCAGTGCCAGGCCGATCACCCGCGCGCGGTCGCGCTGGTGTGGCGGAAGCTTGTCGGCAAGGATCGCGATGAACACCAGGTTGTCGATGCCGAGCACGATCTCAAGCACGACCAGGGTTGCAAGGCCCATCCATATCGAGGGGTCAGCCAACCATTCCATTTCAGGTCCGTTTCGTCAGTAGGTAAGGGAGAAGAACAAACACTCAGTCTGCGTCCTGCGTGTGCGACGGGTCGTACCCGAGCAGGTCGCCAGGCGTGCATTGCAGCTCCCGGCAGATTGCATCCAGCGTGGAAAAGCGGATGGCGCGCGCCTTGCCGGTCTTCAGGATCGACAGGTTCGCCAGGGTGATGTCGATGCGACCGGCCAGCTCGGACAGGGTCATGCCCCGTTCCTGCAGCACGCGGTCCAGGGTGATGACGATTGCCATCAGATGACACCGTCGAGGTCATCGCGCATCGCCGCGCCCACGGCGAAGACGCGTGCCAGCACGAACAGCATCAGCACCGCCACCAGCCCGGTGATCGACATGCCGCCGCCCACCTCCATCCAGCTGAAGTCCGGGCCCATCCAGGCCGCGTAGGCGCCGATCAGGATCGACAGCAGCTCCATCGCCAGCATCAGCCACGCCATGCGTTGCAGGCGCTGCGCATTGGCGTGGGTGAACGGCCTTTCGCGCGCCGCCGATTTCAGCAGCCGCAGCAGATGGCGCAGGAACAGCAGGCACAGCACCAGCAGCGCGACGATCACAGCCAGCCCCAGGCAGAAGTGCAGGAACAGGGCGTTGCCGTGCGCAGCAGCGGCAGCGGCATCGTGGACGCTGTCGAGCAGCCAGCGACGGTCGTGCGCGACCAGCGGCACGGCCAGCAGTGCGGCCAGGATGCCCAGCCAGCACATCGCCCGGACGGCCTGGACGGCGGCCTGGGCCAGGGTGAACAAGCCTCGCGCGGGTCTGGCGCGGGCGGGACGAGCGGTCAAGCGGCCTCCGGCATTGGGGCGGCCTCGCCGCCCCGGGGTGGATTTATCGATAAACGATATATCACAACCAGCGTGAAAGGCTGAATCGCAGGCATGGGCAGCCTGCGCGGCGCGGGGCCAGCGTTACCGACTGGGTGCAGCCTGCTCCAGCATCGCTTCGCCCGGCGTCACCGAGGCCATCGCCTGCACGCCGGCCTCGGCGGCCTGCCGCGTCACCAGCCGGAAACGCACCTGCAGCTTGGCCTGCCCGGGCGTGGCCCAGCCGTACTGGATCGCCACCTGGTCCGCCGACAACGGCCCACGGCCTGGCAGCGAGCGCGCCTGCAACGGCGTCGGCGCCGCCTGCACCAACCGGGCAAAGCCCTTCTGCACGACCGCCGCGTCGGCCTTTTCGGCGTAGACCGTGCACGTGCCATCGTCAGCCCAGCTGACTGCATAGCGGCCGCTGGCCAGCGGCACCATCCAGGCCACGCCCGACTGCCCCTGCAGCAACGTTGCCGCCTCGGCAGGCTGCAGCGGTGACAGCCCGTTGGATTCCATCAACGACTGCAACCGCGCTGGCGCGCCGATGTGCTGCATGCAAGCGGTATCGAACAACTCACTGAAAGGGTCCTGCGCTTGTGCGCTGGCCTTGGGTGCACGCGCAGGCTGCGCCGCCGCCAGGGCAGGCAGCAGGGCCAGGATCAGCCAGGAGGCAGGGCGCATTGGAACTCCAATGTACGGAACGCAGCGGGGAGGATGGCAAAGCCCGGGCGTGGCGTGCAACGGCCGCGTTGCCGCCGGCCTCCCCGCACCGGGATCAGGCCGTGATTTCGCCCTCGTCCTCGCCATCCCAGTAGTGGATGCGGCTGGCGCGCACATGGATCAGTACCAGTCCTGGTGTATCCACTCCCTGTTCGAACCACCGCTCCAGGTCCTTCACCCAGTGCTCGCGCATCGTGGCCCGATCGCGCACCAGCGCTGCCCTTCCCTGCACGTGCACGAACAGCGGCGGCTTGCCCAGCAGCGACTTGCTGCCGGAGAAACCCAGTGCGACGGCAGGGTCAGCCTCGATCTCGCGCACCATGTCGGTGTCTTCCATGGTGAAGAACCAGCTGTCACCGTCATAGTCCACGTCACCGTTGTTGCTCATGGGGCGACCGGCAATTTCTCCACCGGCGTGGGTCTGCAGCATCGTGAAATCGATGCCGGCCATTTTCTTGGCAAGTTCTGGGAGGGTGAGCTGGGTCACGGTGCGGTCCTTGATCGGAGGGACGCCCAGCGTCTGCGCAGAGCGGTGACCGGAAAGTGGATGAGCACTTGCGGCCTCTTCACGGGAAACGAGATACGCCGCATGGTCCGTGCGTGACGCACTCCACACCACCATACCCACGTTAAAAGCAGATGGAGGAACGCCCCTGCGAAGCACCACAGCCGGCTAACAGGGGGCTGCCGGAGAATCGCGCAACCCCGTGGCACGACCGGCATGGCAGCCGGCATGCGCGCGGCGACTCCTTCGCAACCGCATGGCCTCCACATGGATCTGTTCGCCTGGCTCGCGTTCGGCTGCTACCTGTTGGCGTTCTTCATTGTCTCGCTGTTTACTGCGGCCTATCTGAAACGTTCCGACTTCATGCCCTACCACGCGCAGGCCGTGGGCATGTCGTGGGCGGAGATCGAACCGCGCATGCAGGTGCTGCTGATGGCACTCATCCGCGTGGTCGGCGCCGGGTGGATCGCACTGGCCGGTGCCGGCGTGATGCTGGCCTGCCTGATCTTCTTCGGAGGCCACTTCGTACTGCCGCAGCTGCCGGCGTTCCAACTGTTCTGCCTGGTCGCCACGCTGCCGCCGGTCCTGGTCGCTTCGGGTGTGCGGAGACGCACCGGTGCACGTACACCGGTGCCCGCTGGCGCCGCAGTGGTGCTGCTGTCCGTCATCGGATTCGTGCTGGCCCTGTTGTCGCTACCAGAGTGAGTTCCTTTTCTCCCCTCTCCCCCGCGAGGCTCCACGATGAATCCCGAATCGATCTTCTACAGCGTGGTCAACGGTGATCTTCCACGCTCCCAGGCCGGCACCCTGCTCGGCTGGCGCTTCGTCGGCTATGACGATGCACTGCGCCGCATCCAGGTCGAGTTCGACGCCGGGACGGTGCTCACCAACCCGATGGGCAACGTGCAGGGCGGATTCCTGTCAGCGATGCTGGACGACTGCATGGGGCCGGCGATCTACGCCACCCTGCCAGCCAACCGCATCGCGGTCACGGTGGAGTCCAAGACCAGTTTCGTCAACCCGGCGCGGCCGGGGCGGATCATCGGCTGGGGCGAAGTCGAGCACAGCAAGGGCAGCATCGCCTTCACCCACGGCTGGCTGACCGACCCGGCAGGCAGGGTGCTGGCCACTGCCAGCGCCACTTTCCGGGTGGGTGCGCTGCGCTGGCGTGGACTCTCGGTGCCGCGTCCCATCGCGCGCCGGATGATTGCGCGCACGCTGCGGCGCGTGCATGCGCAGACCGGCTGATGGGTGCCGTCAACGTGCGTTGCGGCCGCCGCCAGCCACGCGCACGCGGTCGCGGCCCTGCGCCTTGGCCTGGTACATGGCCGCGTCGGCGGCACGCAGCAGGGTGCGCCAGCCCAGCGCGTCGGTGCCGCCCTCGGCCACACCGAAGCTGGCGGTAACCCGCAGCACCTTGCCACCGACCAGGGCGATGTCCAGCCGCTGCAGCGCCACCCGCAGCGACTCGGCCAGCCGGCGGCCACCGGCCAGATCACCGTCGGCCAGCAACACGAGAAACTCCTCGCCACCATAGCGGGCAATGCTGTCGCTGCGGCGCAGGTGGCGCTGCAGCAGCTGCGCCACCTGCACCAGCACCTCGTCACCGGCGTCATGCCCGTGGCCATCGTTGATCGCCTTGAAGCGGTCCACGTCCAGCAGGATCACCACCGCGCTGTTGCCGCCGTCGGCATGACGCTGCTGCACCAACTCGTCCAGCGCGCGCCGGTTCAACAGCCCCGTCAGCTCATCGGTGCCGGCCAGCTGGCGCAGCTCGCTGGTCAATGCCGAGCGCTCGCGTGACTTCTCGCGCAGCACTTCGATGGCATCGAACAGGCGCTGCATCTCGGCCAGCGGGTGGGTCACATGCTGCTCCGGGCCGGGGGCTTCCGAGGCGATCTGGATGACCTGCTTCTGCGCCTGCAGCAGCGGCCGCAGGATCTGCAGATGGGCGATGCGCAGCGCCACGCCCAGCACCACCAGCGTGCCCAGCACCGTCGCCACCAGCACCACCAGGCGCGTCGCTTCGCGGTTGCGGGTGCGCTCGAAACGGGCGATGGACACGCTCAGGTAACCATCACGCAGCGCTTCCAGCGACCGCAGGGTCGGCACGTAGCGCGTGGTGAACTCGGCGGCGGTCCACGGCGGCGGCACGCCCCGCCGGCCATCTTCGATCAGCTGTTCGATCATCGGCAGCGATTCGCCGAAGAACTGGCGGCGTGCCATGTCCCAATGCCAGGACAGCGTCGGATCGCTGCGGAACACGGCTTCATGGCTGCCTGCCAGCCGCCACAGCTCCAGCAGGCGGCCTTCGGTCTGCAATGCCGCCCGCACCTGTTCGTCACGCCAGGCCCCCGGTACCGCCACCGGCGCCATCACGTTCGAGGCCAGGCGGCCGCCATGCTCGCGCAGGTCGATCAGCACCTGGCCCTGCATTGCCGGGATCGCCGCTTCGCGGTCGGCACTGACCAGCACGCCGATCTGCGTCGAGGTCAACACGTGCAGGCGATCGACCACGGCGAACATGCTGCTGATCGCGCGCTCCACGTCTTCCACCCGGCGCGCGTCGTGCGGCTGTGCCGCCACCTGGTCCACTGCGGCCCGCGCCGACTGCAGGCGACGTTGCACGTCGGCCAACAGCCCATGTTCGCCGACCACGCCGGGATCGGCCTTGAACACGGTGTCCAGTTGCAGCAGGGCGGTGTCGACCCGCTTGCGCGCAACCGCCAGCTGCGCGGTCAGCCGGGCCTGTTCGGCCGCATCGGCCGTATTGGCTCCCAGCAGGCTGTTGGCGGGGCCGCGCTCGGCCGACACCCGGTTGGCCAGGTCGAAGGTCTGCTGCAGCCGGCGCAGGCTGACCAGGTTGTCCTCGGCGGCGGTGAAGCGCAGCGTGCCCTGCACCAGTGCGATGGCCATCAGCGGCAGCGTACAGACTACGAACAGCCCGGCCAGGATCCAGACCCAGGTCCGCAATCCGATGGGCGACGCCTTGCGGGCCATGCACATTTCCCCTGTCGTGCGGAACACTGTAGCGGCCGCCTGCACAGGCGCCAAGCCGCTAACGGGCCAACCGTGGCCGTGGGTACACCGTGCGCGCCGCGAACGCACCGACAAGGCCGCGCGGACGCTCGAATCGGGACAAATACGTCATGCCCCGCCGCGTCAGATCCAGCGCTGGTCGACCAGTTCGCGCTTCACGTAGGCATAGAACACCGGCGCGGCGACCAGGCCCGGCAGGCCGAAGGCCGCCTCCATCACCAGCATGGCCAGCAGCAGCTCCCAGGCCCGCGCCTGGATTTCGCCACCCACAATGCGCGCGTTGAGGAAGTACTCCAGCTTGTGGATCACGATCAGGTACAGCAGCGCCGCCACCGCCACATAGAACGAGACCGACAGTGCGACGATGGTGATGATCGTGTTGGAGATGATGTTGCCCACCACCGGCAGCAGGCCGGCCAGGAAGGTGATCAGCACCAGGGTCTTGGACAGCGGCAGGTGCACGCCGAACAACGGCAGCACGCCCAGCAGGAAGATCGCGGTGAACACGGTGTTGAGCAGCGAGATCTTCACCTGCGCGAACACCACCTGACGGAACGCGGTGGCCAGGCGGCTGGTGCGCCCGACCAGCTCCTGCGCCAGCGGACCCATCTTCGGCAGCGGCAGTTCGTCATACAGTGCGATCATCGCACCCAGCACCATGCCGATCAGTACGCGCACACCCACCTGGACCACCGAGGTACCGGCCACGCCCAGCTGGCGCTGATGCTCGGCGGCCCAGTCGTTCAGCGCCGCGCGCAGCGCTGGCATGTCTTCGGGAATGTAGGGTTGCAGCAGCGCCGGCACCTGGTGCCGCGAGGTGTTGAGGATCTCCATCAGGCGCGCCAGCAAAGCGTCCGGGCCACCGGTCTCGTTGCGGAAGAACGAGGCCACGCCGATCCCCGCCAGCACCAGCGCACTGATGATGATCGCCGACAGCACGATCACTGCGATCGCCCGTGCGCGTCCCGGCGGCAGCCTGCCTTCCACGGTGGAGGCCAGCAGGTGGGTCAGCTGGAACACCAGCAGGCCGGACAGCAGGGTGACCACCAGGCCCAGTTTCAGCGCCAGCCACATGCCCAGCAGCATCATCAGCCATGCCGCGATCCTTGGGATGGGGGGCTTGGGCTGGGCAACGAGAGCGTCTTGCATGGGAGCGCGTCCGGGCGGGGTGGCCCATGGTAGAGGATTGGCGTGCTGATTCCGCGTGCAGGATGAATGGGCATTTCATCCGCGTTCGGCGGCAGCCGTGCCGTCCCCACGCGCGCTCACTCGCCGTAGCTGGCGGTGTTCTTGCCCTGGCGCTTGGCGTGGTACAGCGCGCGGTCGGCCAGTGCCAACCAGTCCTCGACACTGCCGCCACGCGGCGTGGCCGCAATGCCGATACTGACGCTGAATTCCACCCCCGGCGTGGCCTGCCGCGCAGCCTCGAGCAGGTGCAGGCGCACCCGCTCGGCCACGTGCATCGCATCGACGGGCGCGCAGTCGCGCAGCAGCACGACGAACTCATCGCCCCCCAGCCGCGCGGGCGTATCACCTGGGCGGGCAACGGTGCGCAATGTCGCCGCGATATGCCGCAGCACCTCGTCACCGGCGCGGTGGCCGTGCGAGTCATTGATGCGCTTGAAGTCGTCCACATCGAGCATCAGCAGGCAGGCAAAGCCGCCCTGGCCCTGTGCCCGGTCCAGCGCCTGCTGCGCACGCAGGATCAGGAAGCCGCGGTTGGCCAGCTCGACCAGCGGGTCCATCCGGCTGAGACGCTGCAGCTGGCGGTTCTGCGATTTGACCCGGCGCGCCAGCTGCCAGCTGAGAATGCTCAGGCCGATGCCATACACGAACAGGAACGGGACGCTCAGCATGATCGTGCGCTGCGAGGTGACCGGCTGGTAAGGGAAGCCGAGCGCCCACCATGTGAGCGCAAAGCCCACCAGCAGGGCCAGCGTGGCGCGCATCGCCAGGCGAACGCCACCGGCAGCGATCTTGTCGGCCACCAGCAGTGCGGCGAACAGTGCACTGGGCACCGCGCTCAATGCCATGAAGGCGATCCAGCCACCGCCGAACAAGGAGTCGGCCACCATGCAGCGGAACTGGACGAGCGCGGGCTGGCCGGAGCGCTGGGTCAGCTTCAATGCCAGCGCAGGCCACGCCAGCGCGTTGAGCAGCAGCAGGGCCCATGCCAGCGGCCCATCGTGGCGCTCGAGGATGATCGAAGCGATGGGGATCGCCCCCAGCCCATTGCCGACGAAACGCATCCAGCCGATGCGACGTGCCGCGCCAATGCCTTCGACCGCGCCTTCCGCCGAATCGGTAAAGAATGGCATTGCCCCCCCTGCGCGATCACACCCGCTGCTACGGCCCTTGCCGGGCTGCCTGCGATGAGTCTGACAGCTTTGCGTCAATTCGGGATCAAGGTCGCGGGACGACGCGCGGGCCGGCCGCCCTGCTCCGGCTGCCCTGCCTCGCCTCCGCTACCGCCTGGGCACCGCCGTCGAACCGCGCAGCATGAAGCTGAACTCCAGCGTCTGCTGAAGCGGTACATCGACCTGTTCAATGATGGCGAGCAGCAGGTTGACCGCGCGCTCGCCGATTTCACGCATCGGCTGCTGGATGGTCGTCAGCGGCGGGGTGAGGTAACGCGACGAGGCCAGGTCGTCGAAGCCGACGATGGAGAGCGCTTCCGGAACGCGGATGCCCCGGTCGCGACAGGCCGCCAGTGCCCCAAGTGCCATCTGGTCGCTGAAGCAGAACACCGCGGACGGCACGGGCGTGCCGTCCAGCAGCGCCATCACCGCCGCATGCCCGGACTCAACGGAAAAGTCCCCGGGCACGATGCTCAGCTGGCGCAGGCGACCCCGCGCCTTGCCGGCGGCCCGGACCCCTTCCAGCCGCTGCTGGTGCAGGGGGTTGTCAGGTGGCCCGCCGACCACGGCGATCCGTTCGTGCCCCAGGCCGTACAGGTGCTCCATCACCGCGCGTGCGGCGGCCGCGTTGTCGATATGGACGCTGGGGATGCCCAGTGCGGGGTCGAACTCGCATCCATTGACCACCGGCGCAGCTGCGCCGCGCTGCTCGACGATCTCGCGCGCGGTCGGTGGCAGGCGATGGCCCAGCACGATCATGCCGTCTGCCTCGTTGCGCCGGAGCATCTGCGCGTAGCGCTCCTCACGATCGGGTTGATGCTGGGTATCGCCCAGCAGAACCGCGTAACCGACCGCCTGCGCGGCCTCCTCCGCACCCTGCAGGATCTGTGCGAAGAACGGATTGGCGATGTCCGGGACGGTGACCAGGATCTTGCCGCTGCGCTGGGTCTTGAGCGTGCGGGCCACCGTGTTGGGCACATAGCCCAATGCGGCGGCGGCCTGCTCGATGCGCGCACGGGTGGCCGGCAGCACCTTGTCCGGCCGGGAAAGCGCCCGTGACACCGTGCCTGCGGAGACGCCGACGTGCCTGGCGATGTCGTAGATGGTGGCCATGGCGTTAGTTCTCCTGTCCGCTGTGCAGTGCACAACAGGTCCTGCGTGCGCCCCTGCTAGGATAATGCAATCGATTGCATCGAGGGCGAATCACGTTGAAGACGCTCAAGGGTCCAGCGCTGTTCCTGGCGCAGTTCATCGGCGACACAGCTCCTTTTGATCGGCTGGACACGCTGGCCGGATGGGCCGCGGGTCTGGGCTATTCTGGCGTACAAGTTCCCACCTCCGCGCCCCACCTGTTCGATCTGGCCGCGGCGGCACGCAGCCAGGCGTACTGCGACGATGTTGCCGGCATGCTGGCCGGGCACGGCCTGCAGATCACCGAACTGTCGACCCACCTGCAGGGGCAGCTGGTCGCGGCCCATCCCGCCTACGACAGCCTGTTCGACGGATTCGCACCCGCCGACGTGCACGGCAACCCGCCCGCGCGCCAGGCCTGGGCCGTGGAGCAGCTGCGGCTCGCCGCGCAGGCCAGCCAGCGCCTGGGGCTGACCGCGCACGCCACCTTTTCCGGTGCGCTGGCCTGGCCCTACTTCTATCCGTGGCCGCAGCGCCCGCCGGGCCTGGTGGAAGAAGCCTTCGCCGAACTGGGCCGCCGCTGGCGCCCGATCCTGGATGTGTTCGACGCCTGCGGCGTGGACCTGTGCTTCGAACTCCATCCCGGCGAGGACCTGCACGACGGTGCGACCTTCGAGCGCTTCCTCGATGAGGTCGACCATCATCCCCGCGCGAAGATCCTGTACGACCCCAGCCACCTGCTGCTACAGCAGATGGACTACCTCGGCTTCATCGACCGCTACCACGCCCGCATCGGCATCTTCCACGTCAAGGACGCGGAGTATCGCCCCAGCGCGCGCAGCGGCGTGTATGGCGGCTACCAGGACTGGATCGATCGTCCGGGCCGGTTCCGCTCACCCGGTGACGGCCAGATCGACTTCAAGGCGATCTTCTCGAAGTTCGCCCAGTACGACTTCCCCGGCTGGGCGGTGCTGGAATGGGAGTGCTGCCTGAAACACCCGGAGGACGGCGCGCGCGAGGGTGCCGCCTTCATCCGCGATCACATCATCCATGTGACCGAACGCGCCTTCGACGACTTTGCCGGGAGCGACACGGACGCTGGATCACTGCGCCGCATGCTGGGAATCTGAGCCACGACCGCCCCGGGAGGGCAAGCCATGACGCACGCCATGTCGCGCCTGGGCGCGATGATGTTTCTGCAGTTCTTCATCTGGGGGGCGTGGTTCGTCACCCTGGGTACCTACCTGGTACAGGGCCCGCTGCAGGCCAGCGCAAGCCAGGTGGCAACGGCGTTCCTCAGCCAGTCCATCGGCGCCATCGTGGCGCCGTTCCTGGTCGGCCTGATCGCAGACCGCTACTTCGCGGCGCAGCGCATCCTGGCGATACTGCACCTGGCCGGCGCGGTGCTGATGTGGCTGGCGTCCACCGCCACCAGCTTCAGCATGTTCTCCGCCTGCGTGATGGGCTACATGCTGCTGTTCATGCCGACGCTGGCACTGGCCAACAGCGTCGCCATGCGGCACATGCAATCGCCGGAGAAGCAGTTCCCGCTGGTACGCGTGGCCGGCAGCATCGGCTGGATCATCGCCGGGGTGCTGATCGGCTGGCTGGGCTGGGAACAGGCGCACCGGCTTGAACTGACCTTCCGCATGGCCGCATTGGCATCGCTGGTGCTGGGCCTGTATGCGTTCACCCTGCCGCACACGCCGCCGCTGGCGCAGCAGCGCGATGCCGGGCTGGGACAGATCCTGGGGCTGGATTCATTGCGGTTGCTGAAGTCGCGCGCCTACCTGGTGTTCTTCCTGGCTTCCATCGCCATCTGCATCCCGCTGTCGTTCTACTACAACTTCACCAATCCGTATCTCAACGACCTCGGTGTGCACGGCGCCGCCGGACTGCAGTCGCTGGGCCAGGTCTCCGAAGTGCTGCTGATGCTGGCCATGCCGTTCCTGTTCGTGCGGCTGGGGGTGAAGACCATGCTGGCGGTCGGCATGGCGGCCTGGGTCGTGCGCTACGCGCTGTTCGCCTTCGGCGATGCGGGCAGTGGCTTCTCCCTGCTTGTGATCGGCATCGTACTGCATGGCATCTGCTACGACTTCTTCTTCGTCACCGGCCAGATCTACACCGATGCCCACGCCGGCCCCGCCGCGCGCAGCAGCGCGCAGGGCTTCATCACCCTGGCCACCTATGGCGTGGGCATGCTGATCGGCACCTTCCTGTCCGGCGCGGTAGTGGAGCACTTCACCACTGCAGCGGGCCCGCACTGGCAGCAGATCTGGTTGTTCCCGGCCGGCGTCGCACTGGTCGTGCTGATCGCCTTCCTGCTGCTGTTCCGCGACCGCCCGGTAGCTGCGGCCGCGTCGTCCACCGCCTGAGGAGACCGGCCGATGCCCCCGCTTGGAATCGCCATCATTGGTACCGGCATGATCGGTGCGGTGCATCGCCGCGCGGCACTGCTGGCTGGCGCCGAGGTGCGCGGCGTGGCCGCCTCGTCGCCGCAGCGCGCGCGCGAGGTGGCGCACGCGTGGAATGTCCCGCGCGCCTATCGCGATATCGAGGACGTCGTCGCTGATCCCCAGGTACAGGTCGTGCACATCTGCACGCCCAATCATCTGCACCGCACGATGGCGCAGGCCGCACTGGAAGCCGGCAAGCACGTGATCTGCGAGAAACCGTTGGCGACGACGCTGGACGATGCGCAGGCGCTGGCGGCGCTGGCCGCCTCGACCGGATTGGTCGCCACCGTCCCCTTCGTCTACCGCTACCACCCGGTGGTCCGCGAGGCACGTGCACGCATCGCGCAGGGCGATCTGGGGCCACTGCACCTGATCCATGGCAGCTACCTGCAGGGCTGGCTGCTGGACCCGGCCAGCAACAACTGGCGGGTTGACCCGGCACTGGGTGGTACATCGCGCGTGTTCGCTGACATCGGGTCGCATTGGTGCGACCTGGTTGAATGGGTCAGCGGCGAGTGCTTCGCCGAAGTGAACGCGGCGTTTGCCACGGTGATCGCCGAACGCAGCGCAACCACCTCCCAGAGTTTCAGCACGCCGGCGACAGACGGCGCAAAGCAAGCGGTCGAGAGCGAGGACGTGGCCGCAGCAATGTTCAGGACCGGCGCGGGCACGCTGGCGTCATTGACGGTCAGCCAGGTCTCGGCCGGACGCCACAACCGGCTCTGGTTCGAGATCGACGGCGCCAACGCCAGCGTGGCGTTCAACCAGGAGGATGCCGAGCGGCTGTGGATCGGCCTGCCCGAACAGCGCGAGGAAATCTTCGTGCGCGGCCCGGGCGCCGGCAGCGCCGAACAACGCCGGTTGTCGCCGCTGCCAGCGGGGCACGCACAGGGCTACGGGCAGTGCTTCGAAGCGTTCGTGGCCGACACGTATCGCGCCATTGAAGGCGAGCGGCCGCAGGGCCTGTCCACCTTCGAAGACGGCCTGCGCTCGGCGCGGATCGTTGATCGTGTCATTGCATCGGCCAGGTCACGCACCTGGACCGCCATCGGTTGAATCCCGGGAGGATCTGTTGATGAACATCCCTGTCCGTAGAACTGCAACCCTCGTCCTGCTGCTGCTCGCAGTCCTGCCCGCCTTCGCAGGAAACACAGCCGGTGCGCAGAAGCCCATCGCCGTGCAGATGTACACGCTGCGCAATGCCGGGCCGCTCGACCAGCAGCTGAAGATCGTCCACGACGCGGGCGTGCGTGCGGTGGAGACCGTCGGTACGCAGAATGCAAGCGCTGCGGAACTGAAACAATTGCTGGACCGTTACTCGATCAAAGCCGTTTCGTCGCACGTTCAGCTGGCCGAGCTGCGCGACAACCTGGATGCCGTGTTGGCCTTCAACCGCTCGATTGGCAACAGCACGCTGGTGGTGCCCTACCTAGACCAGAAGGACCGCCCGCACGATGCCGCCGGCTGGACCGCATTGGGACGGGAGCTGGGCCGGATTGCCAGGCAGGTGCGCGGCAAGGGGATGCAGCTGGCCTACCACAACCACGACTTCGAGCTGGTCGACTTCAATGGCAGGACCGGACTGGAGCTGCTGTTCGACGCCGCCGGCCCCGAGCTGCAGACCGAACTGGACCTGGCCTGGGTCGCGCGCGCGGGCCTGGACCCGGTCGTGATGCTTGGCAAGTTCCGCGGCCACGTATTTGCGGTACACGCCAAGGACAATGCGCCCAAGGGCCAGGCCGAGGACGAAGGTGGATTCGCTGCGGTCGGCCAGGGCGTGCTGGACTGGAACGCGATCCTGCCAGCCGCCGCCAACGCTGGCGTGCAGTGGTACATCGTGGAACACGACCAGCCACGCGACCCTGCCAAGGTCATCCAGGCCGGCGCGGACTACCTGCGTGAACACCTGACTACCAACCCGCCCACCCGTGCCCACCGCTGACGCATCAAGGAGCCCCACATGAAAATGATCCTGGCAGTGGCCGTGGCCCTGGGCGGCATGAACGTTGCGACGGCAGCGTGGGCCAAGGACGACCCGGCCGCGGGTGCGAAACTCTACGCCCAGCACTGCACTGCCTGCCACGGTGCTGAACGCACCGGTGTACCACCGACGTTCCCGGCGCTCACCGATGTCGGCAAGCGGCTGCAGCCCGCCCAGGTCAAGGACAGGATCAGGAAGGGCGGCGGCCTGATGCCACCCTTCCCGCAGCTGTCACAGCAGGAGATCGATGACATCGCCAGCTACCTGGCGAAGTAGCCGGTGAGCACTACAGCTCGCGCACCCAGATGTTGCGGTAGCTGACCTTGGAGTCATGTTCCTGCAGATACAGCGGCGCGCACCCATGCGGTGCGTACGAAGGCGCACCGATGTATTCGGTCCTGCCCGCCAGCACGGTGTCGTCCTGTACCAGCACGCCGTTGTGCAGCACGGTGATCCGTGCGGGCGACGTCAGGCCGCCGCCCGGCGAGAAGCGCGGGGCCTTCCAGATGATGTCGTAGACCTGCCACTGGCCCGGTGCGCGCGAGGCGTTCACCCGTGGCATGGCCTGCTTGTAGATGGAACCCGCCTGGCCATTGGCATAGGTCGGGTTGTGGTAACTGTCGAGCACCTGCAGTTCATACAGTTCCTGCAGGAAGATCCCGCTGTTGCCCCGATTCTGGCCGTCGAAGCCCTTCGTTTCGGTGGGCGTTCGCCACTCGACATGCAGCTGGACATCGCAGAAGCGTTGCCGGGTGCGGATGCCCTTGCTGCCCGGAACGACAGTCATGGCGCCATCGGCCACCTCCCAGGGCACGCGGCCACCCTGCTCCGCCTCCCACGCGGAGACATCCTTGCCATCGAACAGCACGATCGCATCGGACGGTGCCTTGCCAGGTGGCGTTGCCACGGTCGCGGGCACAGGACTCCACACTTCGGTCTTCTTCGGGTCACGCACAGCGTCGGCACCGTCCTGTGCGAACGCAGATGCAGCGGCCAGCAGGCCGGCGGTGATCAACGCAGGGCGGATCATCAGGTTGGTGTCCATCAGCTGGTCCCCCAGGCAGGTGTGCCGGGGACATAGGCGAGGTCACCGTCGTAGCGCCCCGGCACGGCGACGTACTGCAGCACCCCGGTCGCACCGACCTTGGAGGTGAAGAAGCCGAAGATGGCCAGCTGCTTGATCATCGTGAAGTAATGCGGCATGGCTTCGCCCTCTTCGGGCGTTCCGGTCTCGGTCACGTCTGCATTGCGCGCCTTGGCTTCGGCATCCAGTGTACGCAGCAACCCGGTGCGCGCCTCCGGCGTGAGCGACACGAAGCGGCCACCGGCGCGCTTGTCGATGTCCGCCAGCCCGGCGCGGAACACCGCCTGCTGCCTGGCGGTGTAGCAGTCGCTGACGAACGTCGCCATGAACGCACCGGCGCCCGCGTCCTTCGCCCCGGGTGTCCGGGTCCGCGGCAGGATGGTTTCGGCAATCTCGTCCAGCGTGCCGATTTCGGCATCGGAGAACGCGGCCATCATCCCGGCCGCTGGTGCTTTGCCATGCACCAGCGCTGGCAGGCCAACCATCGCCGCACCGGTGGCGGCGACGATCATCTTCAGCAGTTCGCGGCGATCCATCACAGGTTCCCCGCTTTCAGTTCGCGTACCGCGTGGTCGGCCGCACGCGCGGTCAGCGCCATGTAGGTCAGCGACGGATTCACGCAGGCGCTGGAGGTCATGCAGGCACCGTCGGTGACGTACACATTGGGGGCATCCCAGACCTGGTTGTGCGCGTTCAATACCGAGCTCTTCCGGTCCCGTCCCATACGCGCAGTCCCCATCTCATGGATGCCCTTGCCCGGGGCGTAGTCGTTGTCGTGCATCTTCACGTCCTTGACCCCGGCCGCCTCCAGCATCTCGGCGGCGTCAGCAGCCATGTCCTTGCGCATCGCCAGTTCGTTGGCGCGCATGGACACATCCATCGCCAGCACCGGCAGCCCCCACTTGTCCTTACGGTCGCGGTCCAGGTGGATCGTGTTGTCGTGGTGCGGCAGCATCTCACCGAACCCGGTCATGCCGATGCGCCAGTCACCCGGCACGGTCAGCGCCTCCTTCAGGTCGGCACCGATGTTCAGCTCGGCGATCTCGCGCGACCAGCCGGTGCGGCTGGCACCGCCCTGGTAGCCGAATCCGCGCAGGTAGCCACGCTTGTCGGCGGCGACATTGCGGAACCGCGGAATGTAGAAGCCGCACGGACGGCGGCCGAAGTAGTACTTGTCTTCGTAGCCCTCGACCCGGCCCGAGGCGCCCGCACCGAAATGATGGTCCATCACGTTGTGCCCCAGCTCGCCCGACGAAGAGCCCAGCCCGCCTTCCCACACATCGGTGGCCGAGTTCATCAGCAGCCAGGTCGAGTTGAAGGACGATGCGTTGAGGAAGATGACCTTGGCCGTGTACTGATAGGTCTGCCCGGTCTCGGCGTCGATCACCTCCACGCCACGCGCGCGCTTGCGATCCTTGTCGTAGAGCACTTCCTTGACGATCGAGAACGGCCGCAGGGTCAGGTTGCCGGTCTTCATCGCCGCCGGCAGCGTCGCCGACTGGGTGGAGAAGTAGGCACCAAAGGGACAGCCCAGAATGCACTTGTTGCGATACTGGCAGTTCACGCGCCCCTGCTCGGGCATCGGCTGGGTGATGTTGGCAGTGCGCGAGTGGATCATGTGCCGCGTGCCGCCAAAGGCCTTCTTGATCCGTGCGGCCACGTCCTTCTCGACGATGTTCAACGGGATCGGCGGCAGGAACTCACCATCCGGCAGCACGTCCAGTCCCTCGCGCGTGCCGGCGATGCCCGCAAACTTTTCCACATGGTCGTACCACGGCGCGATGTCGGCATAGCGGATCGGCCAATCGGTGGCGATGCCCTCCTTGAGGTTCGCCTCGAAATCCAGGTCGGAGAAGCGGTAGCTCTGACGGCCCCACAACAGCGAACGGCCACCGACGTGGTAGCCGCGGAACCAGTCGAAGCGCTTGGTCTCGATGTAGGGCGAGTCCTGCTCGTTGGCCCACATTCCTTCCAGGTTCTCGGCGAGGCCATAGTCGCGCATCAGCACCGGGAAGTCGGCCTTCATCGCCTGCGTTGGCCGGTTGCGATGCGGGAAGTCCCACGCTTCCTTCATCGCATTGACGTAGTCCTTGACGTGCTCGATGTTGCGTCCGCGTTCCAGCATCAGGACCTTCAGGCCCTTCTCGGTCAGCTCCTTCGCTGCCCAACCGCCACTGATTCCCGAGCCAACAACAATGGCGTCGTAGTGATTATCTGCCATGGGTTTCTCACCTGGGTGGATATCGTTTCAGACGTCGCAGAGGCGGATCGCCTCGCGCAATGAGGCAACGGGATCGGGCGCGGCAGGCATGAACTCCTGCGCCAGATACCCCTTGAAACCGGTGTCGCGGATCGCGCGACAGATGGCCGGATAGTTCAGCTCCTGCCGGTCCCCGATCTCGTTCCGGCCGGGCACCCCTGCCGTGTGGTAATGCTTGAAGCAGGCGTGGTGTTTCCCGATGGTGGCGATGATGTCGCCTTCCATGATCTGCATGTGGTAGATGTCGTAGAGCAGGCCGAAGTTGTCCGAGCCGAGCCGCTGGCACAGCTCCACGCCCCAGGCAGAGTGGTCGCACAGGTAGTCGCGATGATCGACCCTGGAGTTCAGCAGTTCCATCACCAGCACCACGCCGCGCTTCTCGGCATGCCCGAGGATGCGCTTGAGTCCTGCCTCGGCATTGGCCATTCCGTCATGGGGATCCATGCCGTTGCGGTTGCCCGAGAAGCAGATGAGATTGCGATAGCCGGCATCGGCGACCAGGTCGATGTGCCGCGTGTAGCGCTCCACCAGCGGGTCGTGGAACTCACGGCCGGCAAAGCCCTTGGTCAGGCCCAGCTCCGCACCGTTGCACATCGAGCTGTAGACGCCGTGGGCTTTCAGCGTGGGCCAGTCATCCGGGCCGACCAGGTCGATGGCGGCGAAACCGATGTCCTTCACCGTCGTGCAGAGCTGGGCGACCGACAGCTGCGGGAAGGTCCAGCGGGCCACGGCGTGCTTCAGGTTGCCCTTCAGCGGTGCAGTGGCGGCGAATGCGGGCAACGCCCCCGCGGTCGTCACGGCCCCCAGGCCAATGCTGCCGGCAACTGCGAGGCGCAGCGCATCGCGCCGCGTGAGCCCCGTCGCCGGGGCCGGTCTGATCGAATGGATGGACATCCATCTGCCGGCCTCCCAACCGGTATCAAACGCAACGATTCACAGCAATGCAATCGATTGCACCATAGGGGAGGAAATTGCATGCTTGCAAGTTGCGGTGCACGAAAATTCAATGCTGCGGGGCACAACTCCGCAGGAATCGCGGACAAAGAAAAGCCCCGCATGAGCGGGGCTTTCTTTTCTGCTGCGCGCAAGCGGTCGATCAGAACGGAATATCGTCGTCAGCGAAGTCGTCCATCGGCGGCGCCTGCTGCGGCTGCGGACGCTGGTTGCCTCCCTGGTTGCCGTAACCGCCACCCTGGTTGCCGCCCTGGTTGCCATAGCCACCGCCCTGGCCACCACGCTGGCCGCCGCCACCGCCGCCGTACTCCTGGCGCGGTGCCTGCTGGCGCTGCGGACGATCGCCGCCGTAGTTGCCGCCACCGCCGCCACCGCCTTCACCGCGGCCGCCCAGCATCTGCATTTCATCGGCGATGATGTCGGTGGAGTACTTCTCCACGCCGTCCTGGCCGGTGTACTTGTCGTAACGCAGGCTGCCTTCGACGTAGACCGAGCTGCCCTTGCGCAGGTATTCGCCAGCGATCTCGCCCAGCTTGCCGAAGAACACCACGCGGTGCCATTCGGTGCGCTCCTGCTGGTTGCCATCCTTGTCCTTGCGGACGCTGGTGGTGGCCAGGCTGATGCGGGTGATCGCCATGCCGCCCTGGGTGTACTTCACGTCCGGGTCGTTGCCGAGATTGCCGACCAGGATGACTTTATTGATGCCGCGCGCCATAGGTACCTTCGTCCGTTGTCCAAGGGCAGACCGCCAGTGATAGCACAGCCCCGGGCGGGGTGCAGTACGCTGGGCCGCCCCTGGTGAAATTTGGGGGAATGCGAGAACGACGCATCTTACCATTGCCGCCGCCGTCCGCCCGGTCAGGAGACCCCGATCGCACCGAAGGATCAGGCTGATTTCCTTGTCCGGCAATGACTTACCTGCGCCCCGACCGACGTTCAGAGGGGCATTCGCGTCTGCGCATGGCATCATGCCCGGGCACCTTCCACCTGCCCGCTCCGCCCGCACATGACGATCAAAGGCAAAGCCACCTCCCTCGACATCGCCCACCTGGCCGGGGTCTCCCAGCCGACCGTGTCGCGGGCCCTGCGTGGCAGCCCGATGGTCAACGCCGAGACCCGCGAGCGCATCCTGCGCATCGCCCGCGAGCTGAATTACAAGGTCGACAAGAACGCCTCCAGTCTGCGCCTGCGCAATGCCGGCACGCTGGCCCTGCTGTTCTTCGAGGATCCGACCAACGACGATTCGCTGATCAACCCGTTCTTCCATTCGATGCTGGGCTCGATCACCCGCGCCTGCGCCCTGCACGGGCAGGACCTGCTGGTGTCGTTCCAGCAGCTGTCCACCGACTGGCAGGCCGATTACGAAGACAGCAACAAGGCCGACGGCATCATCCTGCTCGGCTACGGCGACTACCACGAATCGCGCGACCGCCTGCAGCGGCTGGTCGAACAGGGCACGCACTTCGTGCGCTGGGGCGCCGCCCTGCCTGGCCAGCCCGGTGTCTCGATCGGCAGCGACAACTTCCAGGGCGGGCATGACATCACCACCCATCTGCTGCTGCAGGGCTGCCGCCGCATCGCCTTCCTTGGCCATGCCTCCAGCCACTACCCCGAATTCCAGGAGCGCTACCGCGGCCATGTCGCGGCCCTGCAGGACCACGGCCTGGCCGCCGAACCGGCGCTGCAGCACGATGCGATCACCACCGAGGCCTCCGGCCAGGAGGCCTGCCAGGCCCTGCTGGCGCGCGGCGAGCCGATCGATGCGATCTGCGCGGCCAGCGACCTGATCGCCATCGGTGCGATGCGCGCCCTGCGCGAGGCCGGACTGCGGGTGCCGCAGGACGTGGCGGTGACCGGCTTCGACGACATCCCGCTGGCCGCTTCGGTGTCCCCGGCGCTGACCACGGTGCAGCAGGACACCAAGCAGGCCGGGCAGCTGCTGGTGGAACGCCTGCTGGCGCTGATCGGGCGGCAGCCGGTGGACAGCCAGAGCATCCCGGTGAAGCTGGTCGTGCGCGAATCATCCCTGCGCGGGTAGGCGCCGCTGGGCCGGCGCTCCGGCCAACGCACGATGGCGGGGTTCTCCCCCCATGACCAACGGCGGATGCGCACGGACGCGGTTGCGCGGATAACGCGCAGACATTGCCCATGGAAAGGTGTACGTCGCATGCTGAAGATCGATTCGCTTTCCAAGACGTACGCCAACGGCGTGCATGCCCTCAACAACGTCACCCTGGACATCCCGCGCGGCATGTTCGGCCTGCTCGGCCCGAACGGCGCTGGCAAGTCGTCGCTGATGCGCACGCTGTCCACCCTGCAGGAGGCCGACAGCGGCACGGCGACGCTCAGCATTCCGGGCGAGGCGCCGATCGACGTACTGCGCGACAAGGATGCGGTGCGCCGCCGGCTGGGCTACCTGCCGCAGGATTTCGGCGTGTACCCGAAAGTCAGCGCGCTCGACCTGCTGGAACATTTCGCGGTGCTCAAGGGCCTGACCCAGCGCGCCCAGCGTCGCGAGTTGGTCGATGGACTGCTGCAGCAGGTGAACCTCTGGGACGCGCGCAAGCGCAAGCTGGGCACCTACTCCGGCGGCATGCGACAGCGCTTCGGCATCGCTCAGGCGCTGTTGGGTGACCCACGCTTGGTAATCGTCGACGAACCCACCGCCGGCCTCGATCCGGAGGAACGCAACCGCTTCCTCAACCTGCTGGCGGCGATTGGCGAGAACGTGGCGGTGATCCTGTCCACCCACATCGTCGAGGACGTGACCGACCTGTGCCCGACGATGGCGATCATGAACAAGGGCCAGGTGCTGCTGACCGGGCGACCGGCCGATGCCATCGATGCCCTGCAGCAGCAGGTCTGGCGCAAGCAGGTCGATCCTTCGGAACTGGCCGACCATGAAGCACGCTACGTGGTGCTCTCGACCCGCCTGGTCGGGGGCCGCCCAGTGATCCACGTGCACAGCGCCAACGACCCCGGCGATGGCTTCGCGGCCGTGGCTCCCGACCTTGAGGACGTGTACTTCCAGCGCCTGCGCCTGCAGGCCCGTGCCCGCGCGGCAGCCTGAGCGGAGCACACCATGATCCTCGATTTCTTCCGTTTCGAGCTGCGCGAGCAGCTGCGCTCCCCGCTGCTGTGGCTGCTGGCCGGGCTGTTCGCCCTGCTCGCCTTCGCCGCCGCCTCCAGCGATGCGGTGCAGATCGGTGGCGGTAGCGGCAACGTGCACAGCAACGCGCCCACCGTGATCGCGCAGATGCTGGGCATCTTCACCCTGCTCGGCATGCTGGTCACTGCACTGTTCGTCAGCAATGCGCTGCTGCGTGACTTCGAACTGGGCACCGCCGAACTGATCTTCGCCAGCCCGGTGAAACGCCGCGACTACCTGGCGGGGCGCATCGCCGCTGCCCTCGCCGCCGGGCTGCTGGTTTACGTGGTGATCGCGTTCGGGCTGTGGCTGGCACCGTTCATGCCGTGGGTCGATCCCGAGCGCATGGGCCCGATCAGCTGGCAGGGCTATGCGTGGACGTTCGCGGTCATCGTCATTCCGAACCTGTTGTTCACCACCGCGCTGCTGTCACTGCTGGCGGCACTGACCCGTTCGATCCTGTGGGTCTACATCGGCCTGGTGGCCTACCTGGTGCTGTACGGGGTCAGCGCGGCCCTGCTGCGTGACATCGACAATACGTGGATCGCGGTGCTGAGCGAACCGCTGGGCATGCGCGCCCTCGGCCGCACGATCCGCTACTGGTCCACCGCCGAACGCAACAACGGGATTCCCGAGCTGGCCGGTTACCTGCTGGTCAACCGTGCTCTGTGGTTGGGTGTGGCTGCCGCGCTGTTCGCCGCCACCTTCGCGCTGTTCCGTACCGAACGCAGCGGCAGTGGTCGTCGGCGCTGGGGCCGCAGGCAGGCGCCACCGGTTGCCGATGCCGCCAGTGTCCGCCCCACCCGCGCAGCACTGCCGCGCGTGGTGCCGGCGTTCACCGCCACCACGGCGTGGCGGCAGTTCCTGCGCCAGGTGCGCTTCGATACACGCGGCGTGCTGCGCAGCGTGCCGTTCATCGTGCTGCTGGTGCTGGGCCTGGCCAACTTCCTGCCCAGCGCGCTGTTCCGGCAGACCCTGTACGGCACCTCGATCTGGCCGGTCACCTCGCAGATGATCATGGCCCTGCAGGGCGCCTTCAGCTGGCTGCTGGTGATCATCGTGCTGTTCTTCGCCGGTGAACTGGTCTGGAAGGAACGCAGCGCGCGTATCAACGAAGTGACCGATGCCATGCCGGTGCCGAACTGGGTGCCACTGCTGGCCAAGTTCACTGCGCTGCTGGCGGTGATCGTCTGCTTCCAGGCCGCCGGTGCGCTGGCCGCGATGGGCGTGCAGCTGGCCAAGGGCTACACCCATCTGGAGCCGCTGCTGTACCTGCGCAGCCTGGCGCTGGATTCGGTGGTCTACATCCTGATGGGGGGCCTGGCGCTGGTGCTGCAGGTACTCACCAACAACAAGTTCGTCGGTTACGCGCTGCTGATCGTGGTGATGATCGGCCAGGGCGTGCTCGGCCTGCTCGACTACACGCAGCACCTGTACAACTTCGGCAGCTGGCCCAACGCGCCCTATTCGGACATGAACGGCTACGGCCACTTCCTGCCGGGGCAGCTGGCCTTCCAGGGTTACTGGGCGCTGTTCCTGCTGACGCTGATGTGCCTGGCGTCAGCCTTCTGGGTACGCGGTGTCAGCCAGGGCCTGCGCCAGCGCCTGGCGCTGGCTGGCCGTCGGCTGCGCGGCCCTACCGGCGCCTTTGCGGCGCTGGCAGCAGTGGCGTTCGTCGGCGTGGGCGGCTGGCTGTACTGGAGCACCAACATCCGCAACGAGTTCATCCCGCCCGACCAGCAGCTGGACCTGCAGGCCCGCTACGAGCGCGAGCTGTCGAAGTACCGCAACCTGCCGCAGCCGCGCATTGTCGCCGTGGACAACCGCGTGGACCTGTTCCCGGAATCGCAGTCAATGGTGATCGATGCGAACTGGACCATCCGCAACCTGCACGCGCAGCCCATCCAGGACCTGCATGTCTCAATGGGCGACGACAAGCAGCTGCTGGCCGCCGACCTCGGCGGGCAGAAGCTGACCTTCCACGACAAGGATCTCGGCTACCGCATCTACCGGCTGGACAGGCCGCTGCAACCGGGCGAAACCCGCAGCGTGCATTTCCGGGTGGTGCAGAAGCCCAACGGCATCACCGCCGGCCAGGCCCCGAGCAACATCGTGGACAACGGCACGTTCTTCAACAGCCGCGTACTGCCGTCCTTCGGCTATAACGAGGGCGCCGAGATCAGCGACCGCAACGAACGCCGCAAGCGCGATCTCGGTGAACCGCGGCGCATGCCCAGGCTGGAAGACGAGGCAGCGCGGGCCAGCACCTATATCTCCAATGATGCCGACTGGCTCGATTTCCGCACCACGGTGTGCACCGCGCCGGACCAGGTCGCGCTGGCGCCGGGCTACCTGCGGCACGAGACCACGGTGAATGGCCGGCGCTGCTTCAGCTATGCCATGGACCGGCCCATGCTGAACTTCTACGCGTATCTGTCGGCACGCTGGGAGGTGCGCAAGGCGAAGTACAAGGACATCCCGATCGAGGTCTACTTCGACCCGGCGCACGGCTACAACGTGGACCGGATGATCGAGGCGGTGCAGAAATCACTGGCCTACTACGAGGCGAACTTCACGCCGTACCAGCACCGCCAGGTACGCATCATCGAGTTCCCGGGCTATGCCCGCTTCGCGCAGTCGTTCGCCAACACCATCCCCTACTCCGAGGCCATCGGTTTCATCGCTGACCTGCGTGACCCGGACAAGGTGGACTACGTGTTCTACGTGACCGCGCACGAGATCGCACACCAGTGGTGGGCGCACCAGGTGATTGGTGCCAACGTGCAGGGCGCAACGGTGCTGTCCGAATCGTTGTCGCAGTACTCGGCGCTGATGGTGATGGAGCAGGAGTACGGCCGCCAGCATATGCGCCAGTTCCTCAAGCGCGAGCTGGACGGTTACCTGTCCGGCCGCGGCGGCGAGGCCATCGAGGAACAGCCGCTGGAGCGCGTGGAGAACCAGCAGTACATCCACTACCAGAAGGGTTCGCTGGTGTTCTATCGGCTGCGCGAGGAAATCGGCGAGCATGCCCTGAACCGGGCGTTGAAGCGCTTCCTGCAGGACAAGGGCTACCAGCAGCCGCCGTACACCACCTCGCGCGAGCTGCTGGGCTACATCCGCGCCGAGACCCCGGCTGACCGCCAGCAGCTGGTCACCGATCTGTTCGAGAAGATCAGCTTCTACGACAACCGGGTGATGGCCGCCAGCGCCCGCAAGCGCGATGACGGGCGCTACGACGTGACCCTGGACCTGCACGCCGCCAAGCAGTACGCCGATGGCAAGGGCAAGGAGAGCGACGCGAAGATGGATGACTGGGTCGAGATCGGCGTGTTCGCCAACGGCCCGTCGGGCAAGGAGCGCGACCAGAAGGTGCTGTACCTGCAGCGTCACCACATCACCAGCGCCGAGCCGAAGATCACGGTGACGGTGGACGAGAAGCCGGATGAAGCGGGCTTCGATCCCTACAACAAGCTGATCGACCGGGTGAGCGATGACAACCGGCGCAAGGTGACGATGTGAGGGAGGGGGCGCCGGCCTGTGCGCCGGCGCTCCACGCAACGCGTGCGGGCTTGGCTCGGCCTTGCTGTGGTGCCGAGCCCTGCTCGGCACCTTGTCCAGGACAGCCGGCGAAGGTTCAGCGCACCGGGGACTTCGGCCCCAGCAACGCCAACAGCACATACACCACGATCGAGGCGACCGTACCTAGTGCTGCCGGTACCCCGAACGCCCAGCCCGAGCGCCCCTGCTGGCGCGCCCACTGGGCCAGATGCCAAGCCGCGCCCAGGTTGATCAGCCAGGCGATGACAAACACCGGCCACTGCACCATGCCTACCGCGCGCAGCAGGGGCATGGCCACCAGGGCCGCAACGATGGCCACGATCAGGAAGATCAGGGCCGAGCGGGAATGGCGTACCGTGGATGCGCTCATGCGGCCAACCTGCGCACCATCACCAGCACGCGATGGCTGCGGTTGTCGGCTTCCTGCACCGGCTTCCAGCCCAGCCGAGCGTACAGGCCGCCATCCAGCGCTTCGGTCTGTAGATACAACTCGGAAACGCCCATCCGAACCGCCTGCGCCGCTGCCTGCTGGACCAGCCCACTGGCCAGCCTGCGGCCCCGATGGCTGTCGGCCACGAACACGCTGCCCAGCCAGTGTTCATACTGCGGGAATGCCTGCATCTCCCTGCGCTTGAGCTGCACGGCACCAACCAACTGGTCTCCATCGAAGGCGGCGATCAGGTGCGGGAAACCTCCGGCGTCCTGCGGCGGATTGAGCCGCTGCAGTTCCTGTTCCAGCGACAGGCCCGCGTCCTGGCCCCATTGTGCGTGGTACCACTCGGCCAGTTGCTGCCGTTCCGGTGCGCCAGCGGGTAATACCCTGAATTCCATGGCAATGCCTTGATCCCGATATTGCCCAAGAGGATCACGGACGGCGCTCGAAGGGAAGCCTTCTGTAGAGTCGCGCCGTGCTCGACTGATCCGGCATTGCGCGAACGGCAGCCGAGCATGGGCTCGGCTCTACATGACAATCAACCCTGCGCGAAGTCCTTCAGGATCTCGCCGACGCCGCTGGGCGAGATCTCGAAACCCAGCTGGGTGCCCGGGTTGATCACCACGCCATAGCCACCCGGCACGCGGCGCAGCACGTCCAGCATCCGCCAGCGGATCTGGTGTTCGGCCTGCTGGCTGTAGATGCCCGCCCGCGACGGATCGGTGAACACGGCCACGTGCAGGGTGCCCTGCTTGTCGAACAGCAGCGGGTCGAAGCCGCTGCCATCGGGGGTCACCAGGCTGCCGGTCAGCAGTACCACCTCGGAGGCGACGAAGGCTTCCATGAAGGCGCGGATCGGCACCGCCCCATCCATCGCCGCCTTCAGCAGGGTTTCGATCGGGGTCTGCGGGGCGAGGTCGGTCATGGCGGTACGGCGGGGCGTGAGGGGGGCCTATTGTGCCGGATGTGGTCCCCCCGGTAGTGCCGGCCGCTGGCCGGCACCTGAAGGGACCATGGATTCATGAGTTGCCGGCCAGCGGCCGGCACTACCGCCCCAGACGCACGTCCCGCGCCTTCTGGTCGGCCATCGCCTTGTCCAGTTCGGCCTGCAGTGCCGGCTGCTGCACGGTGGCGTCCAACACATAGACCTTTACCCCATGCGCCGGCACGTCAGTCTTCAGCTGCCGCTCGACCTTCACCGTGCCGCCACCCAGCGCGTCACGCCAGGTGCCGGCTTGCAGGTAGCGATCCACCTCGAAGGTGCGCGCCACATCGCCCTTGTTCAGCAGCACCAGCGCAGTCTGCGCCACGTCACCGTGCTGCAGCACGCGGAAGAACACCGCCTCATTGCCCTGCAGGCGTTCGTTCACCTGCAGGCCGCGCTGCAGGGCCGGGGTGGCCTCGCGCAGCTTGGCAATGCGCTGCAGCGGCGCGAAGATCGGGCTCTGCGGTGCAGCGTCCACGCGCGGCTGGCCGAAGTAGGCACGGTTGCCGGCGTGCTCGGCGCGGCCGCGCATGAAGCCGGTTTCCGAACCGTAATAGACCACCGGAATGCCGCGCGCGGTGAACAGCCAGTTGTGCGCGTCGATGAAGCCGGTGTCGCTGGCCTGAAGGCGCGGCATGTCGTGGTTGTCGTAGAAGCTCATCAGCTCGTACGGATTGGCATACGGGCCACCGCTCAGATGCAGTGGCTCAGCCAGGGTCTCGAAGCCCTTGTTGGCGGTGCCGAAGGTCTGCTCCAGTGCGCCGCGCAACGGGAAATCGAGCACGCTCACGTTGGCATTGGATGGCCAGGTGTGCTCGGCAATGGTCGCCGCGTTGTAGTCGAAGGCTTCGCCAAACATGAACATGCCCGGGTGCTCGGCACGGATGCGCTTGACGAAGGCATGCCACCACGGGTGCGGCAGCCAGCCGATGGTGTCGATGCGCAACGCGTCCACGCCCTGCGCGGTCCATTGCAGGTAGGCACCGACCAGGTAGTCCATCACCGCCGGATTGTCCTGGTTGAAGTCGGACAGCTCAGCCAGGTTGCCATCGAAGATCGAGCCATCCTTGCTGTCGACCGGTCCAATGTTGTTGTAGAACGCGTGCAGCGGGTTGTGCTTCGGATCCAGTTTCTGCGGCGGCAGGTTCTGGTGGTCGGCAATCAGCGTTCCGTCCTCGTCGAAGATCTGGCCAAACTGCGGCTGCCGTATCGGCATGGTCCAGGCCGGCGAACCGTGGTTGCCCACGATATCCAGCACCACCTTCAAGCCGGCGCCGTGCAGGCCCTTGGTCAGCCCGGCGAAGTCCAGGTCCCTGCTGGGCAGGTGCTCATCGAGCTTGTAGAAATTGATGCCCCAGTAGCCGTGGTAGCCGGTCTTGCCGCGGTCGGTCAGCGTGCTGGTGCAACTGATCGGCTTGCTGCCGGTAAAGGCCTCGTCCGGGTTGTCGACGATGGGCGTGATCCACACCGCGCCGAAGCCCAGATTGCGGATGTACTCCGCGTTGTCGAGTACGCCACGGAAATCACCGCCGAGATAGCCGATGTTGCCGTCCACCTTGTCCGGGCATGGCACCGGGATGTCGAAGGTGCGGTGCGCGCCACCCTGGTCGCGATGGTCATTGGATGGATCACCGTTGACGAAGCGGTCGGTGACCACGAAATACACCGCATCGCTGGCGAACGGTTCGGTGGTGCCGACGTAGTCCGGGCGCGGCGTGGCCACGGCCTGGCCGGCGAACAGGGCAAGGGAAACGGCAACAGCCAGGACACCACGCATCACACCACCTCCGGACGGGACGGAACCCGCAGCACGCACAGGCCGGCGACGAACAGGCTGCAGCCGCCCAGCACCAGCACATGCATCGGCTGGCCACCCAGCCATGCGCGCAGGGCAAAGCCGAGCGCACTGGCCGCCACCAGCTGCGGGATCACGATGAAGAAATTGAAGATGCCCATGTACACACCCATCTTCGACGCCGGCACGCTGTCGGACAGCAGTGCATACGGCAACGACAGGATCGATGCCCAGGCAAAACCCACACCCACCATCGACAGCAGCAGCCAGTGCGGGTCGCGGATGAACATCAACGAGACCAGGCCGGCAGCGCCCAGCCACAGGTTGACCAGGTGGCTCCAGCGCAGGCCGATCGCACGCACCATCGGCGGAATCAGCACCGCCGCCAGCGCGGCGAAGCCGTTGTAGGCGCCAAACAGCACGCCCACCCAGTTGGCACCTTCGTTGTAGGCCGCCGACTGTGGATCGGTCGAACCGAAGTGGGTACCGGCCACCGCAGCAGTGGTGTAGATCCACATGGCGAAAAGCGCGAACCATGAGAAGAACTGCACCCACGCCAGGCGGCGCATGGTCACCGGCATCGCGCGCAGGTCGCCGACGATGGCGGCCAGCATATGCGTGGCCGGCAACGCGCGCGCGGCCGCCAGCAGCAGGCCGTAGCCGGCGCACAGGCCTGCCAGCACGTACAGCATCCTGTCGCCTTGTCGCCAGGTGATCAGCAGCGCCAACAGCACACCCAGCCCTAGCCACAGGGCCACCCGCGTCCATGGAGCCGGGCCGTTGATCACCGCTCCCGCATGATGCGCCGGCGGTTCGGCATCATCGAAGGCAGCCAGTTCTGCTGGTGAATATTCGCGGGTACTGACCACCGTCCAGGTGATCGCCGCCAGCAGCACCACCGCGCCGAAGTAGAACGCATAGCGCACGGTGTCCGGCACCTCACCGGCGGCGGCCGTATTGGCGACCCCGAAGTGGGCCAGGATGAACGGCAGGAAGCTGGCGACGATGGCGCCCACGCCGATGAAGAAGCTCTGCATCGCGTAGCCGGCCGGACGCTGGCGTGGCGCCAGCTGGTCGCCGACAAAGGCACGGAAAGGCTCCATCGATACGTTGATCGAGGCATCGAGCACCCACAGCGTGCCGGCCGCGATCCACAGCGTCGGCGAATTCGGCATCACCAGCAGGGCCAGCGTGGTCAGCACCGCACCGATCATGAAGAACGGACGGCGCCGCCCCCAGCGCGTCCAGGTGCGGTCGGACAGGTAGCCGATCACCGGCTGCACCAGCAGGCCGGTCAGCGGCGCGGCGATCCACAGCCCCGGTACCGCGTCGATGTCCGCGCCCAGCGTCTCGAAGATACGGCTGGCGTTGGCATTCTGCAGGGCGAAGCCGAACTGGATGCCGAGAAAACCGAAACACATGTTCCAGATCTGCCAGAACGACAGCTGGGGTTTGGCGGGGCGATTCATCGTGCGCCCTCTACAGCCACGGGCGCCACCGTCAGCGCCTGCACCTGCGCTTGGTTGAGCACGCCGTCGCGCCCGCCCTTGCCCCCGGTGTAGTGCGCGAAATGCTGCAGTGTGCTCATGTTGAAGCCCTCTTCAAGCGTAACCGCGCATCGGCCCTTCGGCACCGGGAACGTCGCCGAGGTCGAGTCCTGCACGGCCACGCTGTGCGGCAGGGTGACGGTGTGCCGCTGCAACGGCTGGCCAGGGCACTGCAGCGCCAGCTGCTTCACCGCGGCGGTCACGCCCGTGTTGATCGGCCCACTCGCGTTGCTGTACTGCAGGCGCAGGCGCACCTGCCCCGCCTTGGCCGAGGTGAACTGCCAGCGCTCGGCACCCTTCAGTCGCTGCTGCGGACCGACGCAGACCATCGGACTGTGCAGCGATTCCAATGCGCCGTCGCGCCGGGTCAGGCTCAGGCAATGCTGCAGGCCATCGTCACCGATGCGTGCCAGACCATTGCTGGCGGTGAGCGCGCGACCGTCCTGCCACAGCACCTGGCCGGCAGCGACCTCGACGTTCCAGCCCCTGCCCTTGCGTTGCGCCTGCGGTGCGGCCGGCGTGGCCGGTGCGCGCGCATTGGCGTCGGCCGTCGTCGCCACGCTGCGCGGTGCCGCTGCGGTGGCCACCAGCTGCACGGTGGTGGTGGCACCACGCGTCTTTACCTGGCCCGCCACCAGCAGGCCATCACCCACCTGCTTCGGCCGCTCCAGCACATAGCGCTTGCCATCGGCCTCCAGGGAGATGCGGCGCTGCTTGCCGAACAGTTCGGGGACCAGCGCGGCTGGCAGCTTGGGCTGCACGCGGCCGTCAGCCTGTACGCCGAATACGCCTTCGAGCACCATCGACAGATACCCAGCCACCGACCACAGCTGGCGCTCCGAATTGACCACCGGCCCGCTGAGCGCGCCTTCATCGACATGCACGGCCTGGCTGACCAGCTCGTAATTCTCCATGTTGGAACCGGCCAGCGCGGCACCCTGCATCAGCGAGCGGATCTCGGCGGCGATGCGCGGCGCATCGTCCAGCTGCCGCGCCGCACGCAGCGAGTAGGCACTGACGAACGGCCAGATCGCCCGGTTGTGATAGATCGGCTGTTGTGCTTCCTGCGGCCAGACCACCGGGCTGCCAGCCGGGCCCATCGGATACGCCGCCAGCGCACGCCGCGCGCGCTCGGGCGGCAGCACCTCGGCGAGGATGCCCAGCGAGAGGCCGAGCAGATCGACCTTGGCGTACGGCACCGGGTGCGCGGCTTCGCCGATGTAGCTCATGTACTGGCCGATATCCTCGCGCCAGAAGCGCGCATCGATCTGCTGGGCCAATGCATCGGCCCAGGCCTTGTAGTCGGCCGCGCGGGCATCGCCGCGCTGCCCGGCCAAGCGTTCGGCCAGGCGCAGTGCCTGATAGTGCAGCACGTTGGTGGACAGTGCATAGGAATCACCGATGAAGCGCACGTCCTCGCGGGTCCAGTCCGGATAGGTCTGCTCACGCCAGTCCAGGAACGAAGTCTCGCCACGGTACAGGCCCATCTGCGCGTCGAACACCATCGCGCGGTCCTGCGCCAGCGTGCCCTGCAGCGCCTGCCAGACCTGGTCGGCAAATGCGCGATCCTCCAGCAGCTGGCGAGCCGCCAGGAACCACACCACGCGGTCGCTGCTGATCGGCCAACTGCCACCGGAACCGGTGTCCTGCGCCACAAACAGGCCGGGCGTGTGCCCATCGCGCGCCGCCGACAGCTTGAACTGCAGCGACTGCCGGGTGCGCTTCGGGTCCAGGCGTGCGAGCGCCAGATCGGCGGCAAAGCTGACATCGCGCGTCCACACATAGGGCCAGCGCGCGCCGGTCTGGAAGCACTCGCACGGCACCGGTCGGCCTTCGTCGAACGCGGGATCGCGAATCGCGTCCACACGGTCCTGGTCCATCTCCTGCTGGGCCAGCGCGAACAGTGCATCGAACATCACGCTGCCGGTCTGGCTGCGCATCGGTGCGGCTGCGATCTGCACTGCGCCCTTCGGCGCATGCAGCACGAAGCTGCCCTTGGCAGCGGCTTCGGCGCGCGCATGGCGGCCGTCGAATTGCAGGTCGGCCGCCTGCGCGGTCGTCCCCAGCGCTGCCCCCAGGGCAGCGGTCAGGCAAATGATCTTCAGCATCGAAGCGGCGGACCGGCTTGCGCCCGTCGGCCTCCCTCCCTCTCTGCACGCGTTGTAGGTCCGCACCGTCGTTGCAGGCGGGCGGGCGCGGCCCCTCCCTCAAGGTGCCTGGGCCCCATGGTAGACGCGGGGCTGTCGACTGCGTCCAGTTGCATACGTATTCATGGCGTCACGCGGTAGCGCGCCCGCCGCGCTGGCTTATGGTCCGGGTCTGCCAACGGCGCCTTGGGAGGGGAATTGCCGATGTCATCCACTGCTGTACGCGCGGTGTTCGCGCACATGCTCGGCCTGGCCCTGATCGGGTGGGCGACGCTGGTACAGGCCACGCCGCAGGTGGCCAGCGTCGAATCGCCGGGCAAGGTATTGAAGGTCAGCCTGGTGCTGGACGGCGGCACCGCGCGCTACCGCGTCGAGCGTTTCGGCGAACCCGTGGTGGAGGATTCGAAGCTTGGCTTTGCCCTGCGCGACGGCCGCCTGGACCGCGATTTCGCCCTGCTTGGCCAGCAGCGGCGCAGCGTCGATGACACTTGGGAGCAGCCGTGGGGCGAGCGCCGGCTCACCCGCAACCACTTCAACGAGCTGACCGTGCAGCTGGCCGAAACCACCGGCAGCAAGCGTCGGCTGGATGTGGTGTTCCGCGCCTACGACGATGGCCTGGGCTTCCGCTATGTGTTCCCCGAACAGCCGAACCTGCACGAGGCGATCATCGATGACGAACTGACCGAGTTCGCCATCGCGCCTGAATCCACCGCTTGGTGGATCCCCGCCGGCGAACCGATCCACTACGAATACCTCTACCAGCGCACGCCGCTACGCGAAGTACCGCTGGTGCATACGCCGATGACCCTGCGCAGCCGCGATGGCCTGCATCTGGCGATCCACGAGGCGGCGCTGGTGGACTATGCCGGCATGTGGCTGCGGCGCACCGAGGGGCAGCGCCTGCGCGCGCAGCTCTCGCCCTCGGCCGAAGGCTGGAAGGTACGCCGCGCCCTGCCCTTCGCCACGCCGTGGCGCACGCTGCAGATCGCCGACCGCGCCGGTGGCCTGGTCGAATCGGACCTGATCCTCAACCTCAACGAACCCAACGCGCTGGGCGATGTGAGCTGGGTGAAGCCAGCCAAGTATCTGGGCGTGTGGTGGTCGATGCACCTGGACAACGAGAGCTGGGCGACCGGGCCGAAGCACGCGGCCACCACCGCCAAGACGAAGAAGGTGATCGACTTTGCCGCTGCGCACGGCTTCCGTGGCGTGCTGGTGGAAGGCTGGAATCCGGGCTGGGACGGTAACTGGGTCGGCAATGGCTACGACTTCGATTTCACCCGTGCCACGCCCGATTTCGACATCGAAGCGCTGTCGGCGTATGGCCTGAACAAGGGCGTGCACCTGATCGGTCACCACGAAACCGGCTGCGCCATCGAACATTACGAGGCCCAGCTGGGCGCCGCGCTGGACCTCTACGCACGACTGGGCGTGGACCAGTTCAAGACCGGCTACGTCTGCGACGACGGCCAGGTCGACCGCCGCAATCCCACGGGGGGCCCACTGTGGCGCGAGTGGCATGACGGGCAGTTCATGGCCCGCCACCATCTGAAGGTGGTGCAGGAAGCCGCGCGCCGGCACCTGTCGGTGAACCCGCATGAGCCGATCAAGGATACCGGCCTGCGCCGCACCTATCCCAACTGGATCTCGCGCGAAGGCGCTCGCGGCATGGAGTACAACGCCTGGGGCCAGCCACCGAACCCGCCTGAGCACGAGGTCAACCTGGTGTTCACCCGCATGCTGGCCGGGCCGATGGATTACACCCCCGGCATCCTCAGCCTGAAGGGCCGCCACGGCCAGGCCATCCCCAGTACGTTGGCGCGGCAGCTGGCGCTGTACGTGGTGCTGTACAGCCCGATCCAGATGGCCGCCGACCTGCCCGAACACTACCTGCAGCATCGCGAGGCGTTCCGTTTCATCGAGGACGTGGCGGTGGACTGGGAGCAGAGCCGCGTGCTCGATGGCGAAGTGGGTGACTACGTGACGATCGTGCGCCGCGACCGCAACAGCCGCGACTGGTTCCTCGGCAGCATCACCGATGAACACGGCCGCGTGCTGCCGGTGTCACTGGGCTTCCTGGAACCTGGCGTGCGCTACCGCGCCGAGATCTACCGTGATGGTGAAGGTGCGGATTTCCGCAGCAACCCGTTCGCGTTCGCACGCGAAACCCGCGAAGTGACCAGCGCCGATGCACTGACGCTGGTGCTGGCACCGGGCGGTGGCCAGGCCATTCGCTTCACGCCATCGGATTGATGAACGCCCCCGCGTGCCGCTCGCCGGGCATGGCCCGGCGCTACCGTGGCGGGGGTCTGAAAGCGATTACATCCCTGCAAACGCCATTGAATACGTATGCAGGGTGATTCCCGCGAAGAACGCGCTGCCTACCATAGCGGCGACGACAGCGGCCACCGCGTCGCACGTTCACGGCGCCGCCGGAACGCTCACAAATCGATCTGCAACATTGCCTGGGAGGGGAAAATGTTGAACCACAAGCGCAGCGCGCTGAGCATCGCGCTGGCCGTTGTCCTGGCGCCGACACTGGCGTCGGCACAGTCCACGCAGAACACCACCACACCGGCCGGCACCGCCGCCACCAACCTCGATACGGTGCAGGTCACCGGCATCCGCCGCGGCATCGAGAGCGCGATCGCGGTCAAGCAGGACGCCACCTCGGTGGTCGAAGCGATCTCCGCCGAAGACATCGGCAAGCTGCCCGACGTCAGCATCGCCGAGTCCATTTCGCGCCTGCCCGGCCTGGCCGCCCAGCGCGTGGCGGGCCGCGCGCAGGTGATCAGCGTCCGCGGCCTGTCGCCGGACTTCGCCACCACCCTGCTCAATGGCCGCGAAGTGGTCAGCACCGGCGACAACCGTGGCGTCGAGTTCGACCAGTACCCGTCCGAACTGGTCAACGGCGTGACCGTGTACAAGACCCCTGACGCGGCACTGGTCGGCCAGGGCCTGTCGGGCACCATCGACATGCAGACCGCGCGCCCGCTCAGCTTCGGCGAGCGCGTGATCGCGGTCAGTGGCCGCTACCAGAAGAGCTCGCTGGGCCGCGCCGCCAACACCGATCCGTACGGCAACCGCTTCAGCGCCAGCTACATCGACCAGTTCCTGGACAAGACCCTGGGCATCGCCATCGGCTATGCGCACAGCGACATGCCGATCCAGGAGAACCAGGTCGGTCTGTACGAGCCGTGGACCACCGAGCACACCGACAAGGGCGACCGTCCGGGCGTGGGTGCCGGCACCTACTTCTCCGATGGCATCAAGGCGCTGCGCCGCACCGGCAACAACAAGCGCGACGGCGTGATGGCCACGATCCAGTTCCGGCCGAACAACAGCTGGACCAGCACCTTCGATGCATTCCACACCGAAGCCGAGCAGATCGACACCGCCAACCAGTTCGAGCTGAGCCTTAGTGGCAATGGCGAGGACAGCAACAATCCCAACGCGATCCTGCCGGTGTTCAGCAATGTCGGCCGCAATGCCGATGGCAGCTTCACCGGTGGCACGATCAGCAATGCGTACCCGCTGGTCCGCGGCATGTACAACAAGCGCAAGGACAAGATCGACGCGTTCGGCTGGAACAACGAGTTCAACGTCGGCGGCGTGAAACTGGTCGCCGACCTGAACTACTCGAAGGCGACCCGCCGCGAGATCAACCTGGAAAACAACCTGCAGCTGGTGCCGCGCCCGCAGTTCGACACGATCGGCCTGGTGGTGAACAACAACAGCTTCTCGCAGATCACGCCGGGGCGTGACTATTCCAGTCCGGACAGCCTGTTCCTGACCAATACGATCTATGGTTCCGGCTACGGCAAGGTGCCGGAGGTCGAAGACCGCTTGAAGGGCGCCAAGCTGGCGGCGACGCTGCCGGTTCCCGAGGCCATGTCCAGCTGGTTCTCGGATGTGGACGTGGGCGTGAACTATGCCGACCGCCGCAAGCAGAAGGCCCAGGCCGAAGGCAACATCCTGCTCGGCGCCCAAGGCGAATCCACCATCGCCCCGGACCTGCAGTACCGCCCGGTCAACCTCGGCTTCGCCGGCATCGGCTACATCCCGTCGTGGAACGTGCCGGCAGCAGTGGGTCGCTACATGACCTTCAAGCCGGTCGACAATCTGGACTACCTGATTCCCAAGTCGTGGACGGTCGAGGAGAAGATCACCACCGCGTGGGCACGCCTGAACATCAACACCGACATCGGCGTGGTCGGCGTGCGCGGCAATATCGGCGTGCAGATGCAACACACCGACCAGAGCTCGGATTCGCGCTACTGGGACAGCTCGCAGCCGGTGGGCAGCAACATCCAGCCCTTCTCTGCCGGCAAGACCTACAAGGATTGGCTGCCGAGCTTGAACCTGGTGTTCCTGTTCCCGCATCAGCAGACGCTGCGCTTCGCCGCCGCCAAGCAGGTCGCGCGCCCGCGCGTGGACCAGATGCGTGCCGGCCTGGAATTCGGTGTGGATACCAACAACGGCCGCCCCGGTGGCAGCGGCGGCAATCCGTTGCTGGATCCGTGGCGCGCGACCGCGCTGGACCTGTCCTATGAGAAGTACTTCGGCGAGAAGGCCTACGTCGCAGCGGCGATCTTCTACAAGGACCTGAAAAGCTACGTCTACACGCAGTCGGTGGACAATTACGACTTCAGCGGCCTGCTGGGCAACTACGTGCCGCCACCGGGCATGACCGCACCGGTGCTGACCACCGGCACCTTCTCCACGCCGCAGAACGGCAAGGGCGGTACGTTGAAGGGGCTGGAGCTGACCGGGTCGTTCCCGCTGGAGATGCTGACCGACAGCCTGCGTGGCTTCGGCGTGCAGGCCAGCGCGACCTTCAACAAGAGCGACATCACCATCCTAGATCCGGAAAGCGCCTCCAGCGTGGGCAGTGACCCGATCAGCCTTCCCGGCCTGTCCAAGCGTGTCTACAACTTCACCGCCTACTACGAGCGCAGTGGCTTTGAAGCACGCGTGAGCCAGCGCCGCCGCTCGGACTTCATTGGTGAGATCGGCAACTTCAACGGCAACCGCACGCTGCGTTACGTGGTGGGCGAGAACGTGACCGATGCACAGGTCAGCTACACCTTCAGCGACAGCAGCAGCCTGCGCGGGCTGACCCTGCTGCTGCAGGGCAGCAACCTGACCAACGAGCCGTACCGCACCTATGCCGGCAGCAAGGACCGCCCGCTGGAGTACATCGAGTGGGGCCGCACCTACATGCTGGGCGTGAACTACAAGTTCTGATCACGACCGGGTAGTGCCGGCCGCTGGCTGGCACCCCGAACCCGGTAGCGCCGGCCGCTGGCCGGCAACACAAAGGGAGCAGGACCGGAAACCCGCTGCGCAGGCAGCGGGTTTTCTTTTGCGCGGATGCCGGCACGTCATCAGCAAGGCCCATGCAGCGACGTTCCAAGCCGTAGATCCACGCCATGCGTGGATGCCGTTCACCGGAATTCCAACCACAAAAAAGGGACGGGGCGCTTCGGCCCCGTCCCCGCAAGTACCGCCACCGGAGAAAACGGTCAGCTGCGTCGGGCGCAATACACCGCGCGCGGCGGCAGCTGGAGTTCATTGCCCTCCACCGTGCCCGCATCCGGGCCCGGTACCGCCACCTGCTGCCAGTTGCCCGGCGGCAGCGGATGGGTCACTGCCTCGGCCGACAGGTTGAAGGCCAGCAGGAGGGTTTCATCTGCAAGCATACGCTCGAACAGCAGCACGGGCTCGGCGCTTTCAAGGAATCTGATGCTGCCATGCAGAAGCGCCGGCTGGGTATGCCGCCAGGCCAGGAACGCCCGGAACGCCGCCAGCACCGAATGCGGGTCGCGTTCCTGCACGGCCACCGCCGCCGCCCGGTGCTCGGCCGGAATCGGCAGCCAAGGCTGGCCGCTGGTGAAACCTGCTAACGGCGCATCGGTCCATGGCAGCGGGGTGCGGCAGCCATCACGGCCCTTGAAGTTCGGCCAGAAGGTGATGCCGTAGGGGTCCTGCAGTGCCTCGAACGGTACCTCGGCCTCGGCCAGGCCGAGCTCCTCGCCCTGGTACAGGCAGACCGAACCGCGCAGCGAGCACAGCATCGCCACCAGCATCCGCGCCAGGCGCGGGTCAGCCGGGTGGCCGCCCCAGCGGCTGACCGCCCGCTCCACGTCGTGATTGGAAACCGCCCAGCACGGCCAGCCTTCGGTCATCGCCGCTTCCAGGCGTGAGACCGTGTCGCGGATGTAGGCCGCGCTGTAGTCGTTTACCAGCAGCTCGAAGCTGTACCCCATGTGCAGGCGGCCATCGCGGGTGTACTCGGCGGTGGTCGCCAGCGAGTCCTCCGAGGAGATCTCGCCCAGGCTGACCGCGCCCGGGTACTGATCCAGCAGCGCGCGCAGGCGCTCCAGGAACGGCAGGTTCTCCGGCTGCGTGTTGTTGTAGTAGTGGTACTGGTAAGCGTACGGGTTGTCCGGGCTGAAGCCGCGCCCCACCCGCTTCTCCGCCGGCTTGGGCGGGTTGTCACGCAGCTGCGCATCGTGGAAGCAGAAGTTGATCGCATCCAGGCGGAAGCCATCCACGCCGCGATCGAGCCAGAAGCGGACATTGTCCAGGGTGGCCTGCTGCACGTCCGGGTGATGGAAGTTCAGGTCCGGCTGGTCGACCAGGAAGTTGTGCAGGTAGTACTGCTCGCGGCGCGGCTCCCATTGCCAGGCACAGCCGCCGAACAGTGACAGCCAGTTGTTGGGCGGGGTGCCGTCCTCGCGCGGGTCGGCCCAGACGTACCAGTCCGCCTTCGGATTGCTGCGGTCCTGGCGGCTCTCGCGGAACCAGGCATGCTCGATCGAGGTATGGCTCAGCACCTGGTCGATCATCACCTTCAGGCCCAGGCCGTGGGCCTTGGCCAGCAGGCGGTCGAAGTCGTCCAGGCTGCCGAACAGCGGGTCGACGTCGCGGTAGTCGGCGATGTCGTAGCCGAAGTCGGCCATGGGGGACTTGAAGAACGGCGAGATCCAGATCGCATCCACGCCCAGCGCGGCAATGTGGTCCAGGCGCTCGATGATGCCCGGCAGGTCGCCCACCCCATCGCCGTTGGCATCGAGGAAACTGCGCGGGTAGATCTGGTAGATGACGGCTCCGCGCCACCATGGATAGTGCGACATCGACAGCCCCCCTCCGGGCATGCGGGACCCGCCGGCAGCGGGCCGAAATCCTGATCCGGCAAGCTTAGCGGTGGCCTCGCGGGCATGGCGCAACCTGCATACGTATTCACGCGAAGGGCCGCGCAGGCCGGGCTGGAATTGCCGCTCGGGCCAGTTTGCGCCCGAATTCACGGCCAGCGCCTATAATCGATGGTGAGCCTGAAAGCCTGATCGCATGACCATCACCGAAGACACCCGTCCCGCCCTGGGCCTGCCCCAGATCCAGTCGCTTGCCGCGGCCGACATGGCCGCCGTCGACGCCCTGATCCGGCGCCGGCTGTCCTCGGACGTCGTGCTGATCAACCAGATCGCCGACCACATCATTTCCGCCGGCGGCAAGCGCCTGCGCCCGATGCTGGTGATGCTGGCCGGCCACGCGGTCGGCCAGGCCGGCCCGGAGCACCACCAGCTGGCGGCGATCATCGAGTTCATCCACACCTCTACCCTGCTGCACGACGACGTGGTGGACGAGTCCAGCCTGCGGCGTGGCCGCAGCACCGCCAACGCGCTGTGGGGCAACGCGCCCAGCGTGCTGGTGGGCGACTTCCTGTACTCGCGCAGCTTCCAGCTGATGGTCGAGCTGGAGCGCATGCCGGTGATGCAGATCCTGGCCGATGCCACCAACCGCATCGCCGAGGGTGAAGTGCTGCAGCTGCTGCATGTGCACAACCCGGACACCGATGAAGCCGCCTACCTGCGCGTGATCGAGCGCAAGACCGCAGTGCTGTTCGCCGCCGGCACCCGCCTGGGCGCGCTGGCCAGCGGCGTGGACGAAGCCACCCAGCAGGCCCTGTTCGACTACGGCATGCACCTGGGCTATGCGTTCCAGATTGCCGACGACGTGCTGGACTACTCGGCCAACGCCGAGGAGCTGGGCAAGAACCTGGGCGACGACCTCGCCGAGGGCAAGGCCACGCTGCCGCTGATCCACGCGATGGCCCACTCCGACGACGCCACCCGCGAGCGCCTGCGCACCATCGTGCAGGACGGCGACGCCTCGGCAATGCCGGAAGTGCTGGCCGCGATCCGCGCCACCGGCGGCCTGGAGTACAGCCGCCGCCGTGCCGAAGAGTACGCCGAAGCCGCCGAGCGTGCGCTCGACGGCCTGGGCGACAATGACGCCGTGGCTGCCCTGCGCGGCCTGGCCCGCTACGCGGTGCAGCGCTCGCATTGACCGGTAGTGCCGACCAACGGTCGGCACCTACCAAACCGGCATTCCGGTGGGTGCCGACCGTTGGTCGGCACTGAAACGGTCGCATTGACCGCATCTGGTAGTGCCGGCCGCTGGCCGGCATTGAAGCATCGGTAGGTGCCGACCGTTGGTCGGCACTGAAGCATCGGTAGTGCCGGCCGCTGGCCGGCATTCCCGATGACATCCGCAGCATCATGAGGTTGCCGGCCAGCGGCCGGCACTACCGCTGCACGAATCAACGTTTTTCGAAGCGCTCCTCGAAGAACTCATCCAGCGCCTTCCACGCGCGCTTTGCCGCCCGCTCGTTGTACTGGCACCCCGGCGGGCTGTTGGCGTCGCGCTCGGCGAAGCAGTGCACGGCACCGCTGTAGTTGGTGAACTCCCAATCGACCTTGGCCGCGTCCATTTCCTTCTGGAAAGCGGCGATGTCCTCGGCGGTCACGCTCTTGTCATCGGCCCCATTGAGCACCAGCACGGACGGATGGGTGCCACCGGCCTGCGCCGGCAAGGGCGAACCCAACCCACCGTGCAGGCTGACCACAGCGGCCAGCGGCGCACCGGCGCGGGCCAGCTCCAGCACCGTGGTGCCACCGAAACAGAAACCGACCGCACCGATCCGGCTGGCATCCAGCGGCACCTTGCCGGCCTGCGCCTTGAGCACGTTCACCGCTTCCAGTGCACGCGCACGAAGCAGCGGCCGGTCATTGCGCAGCTTGCTGGCCACCGGCCCCGCCTCCGCATCACTCTTCGGCCGCACGTCCTTGCCATAGACATCGGCCACCAGCACCACGTAGTCATCACCGGCCAGCTGCTTGGCCTTCTCGATGGCCGACTCGTTCACGCCCTTCCAGTTCGGCACCATCACCAGGCCAGGGCGCTTGTCATGCTCGCCGTCGTCATAGACCAGCACGCCACTGAAGGTCGTGCCCTGGTGCTTCCATTCCACCGGCTGCGTCTTCATCGCCGCCCACGCCGGCATCGCCGCCAGCCCCAGCATCACCGCCACACCGCATCGCCAACGATTCATGCGCCTGCTCCGCAAGAAAAAGGGGACGGAGGGGATTAAGCCGTATTCGCCCCTCCCGCGTCGCATTCTGCATTGGCGGCGTGACGCAGGTGTGGTTGGATACGACTTAATCCCCTCCGTCCCCTTTTTTCGCATGAATCTTGTTGATCGCTTTCTGTCTGGCCTGATCCCGCGTTTGCCTGCCGAGGATGCCCCGCAGTGGGCACATGTCCAGGGCGCCAGCGCCGAGGACCTGCAGCGCCTGCGTGCGCAGTGGCCGCAGGTGCCGGACAGCCTGGTGGAACTCCTATCGCGCGTGGATGGCACCCACTACCGGGAGTACCCCGGCGGCAAGGTCTGCGTACTGATGCTGGGCTCGGACGTGGAGGACGGTGGCTACCCGTACTACCTGCGCTCGGTCGCGCAGATCTTCGAGGACCAGCAGCAGTGGGACGACAGCATCCGTTCCATCTACGAAGAGTGGCTGGATGAGGAGCCGGAGATCCTCGGTGAAGGCATCGACGGTGATCTGCCGATGAGCAGGCGCCTGTGCTTCTCGCACTGCATGAACAACGGCGGCACCTCGATGCTGTACCTGGATTTCGATCCGGCACCGGGTGGTACGGTCGGCCAGGTGGTGCGCTACCTGCACGATCCGGACAGCTACGCAGTGATCGCCCCCAGCTTCGACGCGTACCTGCAACAGATGATTGATCGCGATTATGCGTTCATCGACCAGGACGAGGATTGAAACCCAGCCGAGCATGGGCTCGGCTCTACAGTAGATTCACGCCATGCGTGGATGGCGATCTCACCCGCGTTCGATCCAGTGCAACGTGCCGGGCGCGAACGCCAACAGATCCGCTGCGGCCAGCTGATCCCGCGACCAGCGCCGTTCCGGCGGCTTCGGCTGCCGGGCACCCACCGAACCGTCATAGTCGCGCACCAGCAGGCCGATGCGCGCGGCCCCAGCCTGCAACAGCGCGTCGATACGCTGCAACCACTGGCCGGCATCGTCCAGAGCTTCATCGCGGCGTGCCTGCTGATCCTGTTCATGCTGCGCCGCCTGCGCCGCCAACGCGCGCGCGATCTTCGCTTCGCTCCAGCCCTTCCTGCGCCAGCGTTCGGCATCGCCGTTCCACTCACGAACCGCCTGCGCCGAGGCCAGCGACGTGCCGCAATCGCAGTGCGCGGCACTCAGCCACGGCTGCCAATCCGGGCCCACCACTGACTGCAGGCTGGGCGAATCCTGCGCAAACAGGCGCCGGCCACTGCGCTGCATGATCGCGGCGGCTTCAACGTGCGATAAGGATGCGGGCAGGAACAGGGTAATGAAGGTGCACATGCGGGCATCCGGGTCCGTCCGGGGATGCCTGCATGATAAATGCACGATGGGGTCAGAACCCTTTCCTGCGGAAAGGGATCCGACCCCGATCCCGCCGGTCAGGCGATGCCCAACCCCGGAATCGCGCTGATGCTGTCCGGATCGAACCCAGCCAGTTCGGCGAAATGGCGGCCACGCGCCACGTAGTCGCGGTAAGCACCAAAGCTCGGCGCACCCGGCGACAGCAGCACCACCCCGCCCTGCGCGCCCAGCGCCGTGCGCGCCAACGCCATCGCCTCGGCAAGATCGCCCGCAGCGTGCAGGCCGAAGCGGCCGGCGTCGGCCAGCGGCTGCAGCATCGCGTGGATGCGCGGGCCGTTGCTGCCCATGGTCACGATCTCCACCGGCGGCACATCGTGCGCCATGTGCTGCATGAAGTCGGTCCAGTCCAGGCCACGGTCGTGCCCGCCCACCAGCAGCGCGATGCGCTGCCCGGCGAAGCACTCCAGCGCAGCCAGGCTGGCATGCGGCGTGGTGCTGATCGAATCGTTGACGTAGGTCAGGCCATCGGCCAGGCCAATCCGCTGCAGGCGGTTTGGCAGCGGGCGGAAATCCTGCACCGCCGGCGCCAGCGCCACCGCGTCCAGCCCCAGTGCCTCCAGCGCGGCCAGCACCGCGCACAGGTTGCCGCGGTTGTGGCGCCCCGGCAGCGGCGTGTTGCGGGTATCGAACACCGCCTGTTCGCCGCGATGCACGATGTCGCCCCGCATATGCCAGCCCTGCGGCTGGTTGAACCAGACCACCTCACTATCGGGCAGCGACAGTGCCGCCAGGTGCGGATCGGCGGCATTGAGCACGGCGATGCGCGGTGCGGCTTCAGTCACCAGCCGCAGCTTGTCCTCGATGTAACGTTGTTCGCTGCCGTGCCAGTCCAGGTGTTCGGGGAACAGGTTCAGTACCACCGCCACCTGCGGGCGGGCGCCACTGCGCGCTACTTCACCGGTCTGGTAGCTGGACAGTTCCACCGCCCAGTATTCCGGCGCGGGTTGCGGATCCAGCACTTCCAGCAGCGGCAGGCCGATGTTGCCGACCAGTCCGGTGCGATGCCCGGCGGCCCGCAGCAGGTGCGCGACCAGCGCGGTGGTGGTGCTCTTGCCCTTGGTACCGGTCACGCACACGGTGTCGTGCACGATGCCGTCGTCGGCCGCGTGTTCGGCAAACCACAGCGCGGTGCCGCCGATGAAGGTGGTGCCCTGCTCTGCCGCCGCCAGCGCGATCGGCTGGTAAGGGCTGATGCCGGGCGACTTGATCACCACATCGAACGCGGCCAGCGCTTCGGCCGAGGGGTCGCCAAGTACCTGCAGCGCGCCCTGCGTTTCCGCACGCGCGGCTTCGGCTTCAGCGGCCGGGCAGAACAGGCTCAGGCCAAGCGTTGGCAGGCGCTCACGCAGCACCGCAAACGCGGCGCGGCCCTCGCGGCCCCAGCCCCACAGCGCGACGCGCTTTCCTTCAAGCTTCGAAATCTTCACGCACCCGTTCCCACAGCGCAGCCGGAACGCGGTGCTCGCCCTGCAGCTGCAGCAGCGGTGCCAGTTCCAGTTCGGCGGCATCCAGCTGCGGCTGGATCTCATTGCAGAAGCGCTTCACCAGCACGTCTTCCTTCCATTCCGGGCGCTGGGCCAGCGTCGCCATCGCCGCACGCGATTCGCGGCCTTCGCCCACGCACTCGAACGGCTTGTGGTCCTGGAATTCCAGCAGCGCGTCGAAGCCACCGGCCTGCTCGGCATCGTCCAGCAGGTTGCGGCCGAAGATGCGCACCAGGCGCGTCTTTGGCATGAACGGGGCCAGCGCCAGGAACACGAAATGGCACTTCGGGCAGACGCCGCACCAGCGGTTCACCGGGCGCTCGCCAAGGATGTGGAAATTGCGGTTGCAGCTGGAGAAGTGCGCGTCGTAGAAATCAGTCTTGGCGAACTGGCGGGCCACCGCCAGCTCGGACATCGGGCGCAGCAGCGAGTAGTACTGCAGATCCGCCGCCACGTACTTCCGCACATGGCTGCCGAACGCCTGCTCGCAGGCCCAGCCCTTGGACCACTGGTGATTCACTTCGCCGGTGCCCGGAATCTGGCTGCCGTAGCTGGCCGAACGCTCGTTGGAGAACACGACCTGGTCCACGCCGTGCAGCAGGGCGGCCAGCACCATGATTGCCGAGTTCACCACCGTCACCGGGATATGGCCGTTCCAAGCGCCCTGGCGGTTCAACTCGAACAGTTCCGGCGCCAGCGTGCGGCCCAGGTTCAATGTCGGCAGGCCGGTGCGCTCGGCGCACGCACGGATCAGCTGCGAGCCACCGATCCAGGTCACGGTCTCGTCCACGCCGGCACGGCGCAGCGCTTCGATGCTCACCAGCGAATCCTTGCCGCCGCCGATGGCCACCAGCGCGTGCGGCCGCAGGCCCAGCGCCGGCGCCTGCACGGCCTCGCCCTGCACCGGCAACCGGAAGCGGCCGCGCAGGTTCAGGCCGTTGCGATAGGCGAATTCGCCCAGGCCATTGAGGTAAATGGTCTCCACCAGTGCGGCGGTATCGGCATCGATGCTGTAACTGTCGATGCTGACCGTATCCGGTACGCCGGCCTTGTAGTAGCTGACGCCGGCGATCAGGTGCAGCAGCTGCAGCGCACGCTGCACGGCGGCGGCACGCGCCTCGTCCAGCACGAACGGGGCGCCCGGCACGGTGATGGTTTCCACCATCTCCGGGCCGTCGTCGAAGGCGTAGACCAGCCGGGCCACGCCGGTATCCGCTGCGAAGTCGCAGTGGACGAAGCGGAAGCGGGAAACCTGGTGTTTGTCGAAAGCAGTCATGGTGTATCCGGTCAGGCACGGGCCCGCGCGAAGGCGCGGGGCGTGTCGGTGGGCGGGTGCAGGGCGCGGGCGGTGGTCATTCGATCACGTCTTCGCGCGGCAGCATCCGCTGGTTGTAGGTGTTGGCCATCACATAGCCGTAGGCACCGGCATCGGCTATCAGCATCACGTCGTCCGGCGCGGTCGACACCGGCAGCTTGCGGCGCTTGCCGAACACATCGCTGGATTCGCAGATCGGCCCGACCACATCGAACGCCGCTTCGGCATAACCGCCCTGGCGGCTGAGGTTCTCGATGTCATGCCAGGCGTCGTACAGCGCCGGGCGCATCAGTGCGTTCATGCCGGCGTCCAGGCCGACACGGCGCACGCCGTCCTTTTCCACCACCTGGGTGGCATGGGTCAGCAGCACGCCCGATTCGGCCACCAGGTAGCGGCCCGGCTCGATCGCCAGGCGGAATGCCGGGTGCAGTGCCTTGACCTCGGCCAGGCCCTCGGCCCAGGCGTCCAGGTCGAAGGGTTCGTCTTCGTCGCTGTACGGAATCGGCAGGCCGCCACCGATGTCGATGGTCTGTACGCTGCCGATGCGGCGGGCGAAACCGGCCAGCTCATCGCACATCAGGCGCCAGTGCTGCGCGGTTTCCACGCCGCTGCCCAGGTGCGCATGCAGGCCCACCACGCGGCTGCCCAGTTCGGTGGCCGCGCGCACGAACTCGTCGACGCGGGCGATCGGCAGGCCGAACTTGGACTCCTTGCCACCGGTACGGACCTTGGCGTGGTGGCCCTCACCCCGGCCCAGATCGACGCGCAGCCACAGCTCGCGGTTACGGAACAGGTCCGGCCAGCGCTGCAGCGCTTCCACGTTGTCGACGGTCACGGTCACGCCCAGCGCAAACGCCGCCTCGTACTCGCTGCGCGGGCAGAAGCTGGGGGTGAACAGCACGCGCTTGGGCGACAGTTCCGGCAGGTGCTGGAACACATGCTTCAGCTCGCCATGCGACACGCACTCCAGGCCGAAGCCTTCGGCTTCCAGCAGCTGCAGGATGGCCGGGTGGCTGTTGGCCTTGATCGCGTAGTAGCGCTGGTCGATCGGCTTGATTGCGGCCAGTGCACGGGCGCGGGCGCGCACCGTCGGCAGGTGGTAGACGTAGCGCGGCGTACCGGCATCGGCCAGCTGCAGCAGGTGCGCACGCTGGCCGCGCCACCACGGCGTGCCGCGCGGGCGCACGGTGCCGGCAATCTCGCGCCAGCGCGGGCCGAACACTTCGGTCTCTTCCACCGGCATCGCGCCGCTGTCGATCAGCTCTGCGTGCAGGATCGGCAGCAGGCCATCGGCATCGGCCTCGTCGATGACGAAGGTCAGGTTCAGGTCGTTGGACGACTGCGAGATCATGTGTACGCGCTCGCGGCCGAAGGTCGCCCACACGTCCGACAGCTTGTGCAGCAGCGACCGCATGCCGCGGCCCACCAGGGTGATCGCCGCGCACGGCACGATCACCTTCACCTTGCAGATCTGCGACAGGTCGGCCGACAGCGCGGCCAGCACATCGGTGTTGACCAGGTTCTCGGACGGGTCCAGCGACACGGTGACGTTGGTCTCGGCCGAACCGATCAGGTCCACCGACAGGCCGTGCTTCTTGAACAGGTTGAACACATCGGCCAGGAAGCCGACCTGCTGCCACATGCCGATGCCTTCCATCGACACCAGCACGATGCCATTGCGGCGGCTGATCGCCTTCACCCCCGGCACCGGTGCGGCGCTGCCATCGATGCTGGTGCCCGGCAGTTCCGGGCGCTCGGTATCGAGGATGGCCATCGGCACGCCGGCATCGCGGCACGGCTTGATCGAGCGCGGGTGCAGCACCTTGGCGCCGGTGGTGGCGATTTCCTGCGCCTCGTAATAGTCCAGGCGGGTCAGCAGGCGCGCGTCTGGCACGTCCTTCGGATTGGCGCTGAACATGCCCGGCACATCGGTCCAGATCTCCACCCGGCTGGCGCCGAGCAGCGCACCGAAGTACGCCGCCGAGGTATCCGAGCCACCACGGCCGAGGATGGCGGTACCGCCATCGGCATGCCGCGAAATGAAGCCCTGGGTGATCAGCAGGCGGGTCGGCTGCGCGCGGAAGCGCTGCATCCACTCCGCGTCGGCGCGCCACTGGCAGTTCACCGACAGCCGCTGCGACCAGTCGCTCTGGTTCGGCTGCGGCGGCATCGCGTCCAGCCACTGGCGGGCGTCCATCCAGCCCATGTCCAGGCCCGAGGCGCGCAGATAGGCCGCGCCCAGGGTGGAGGACAGCAGCTCGCCCTGGCCCAGCACTTCGGCCTGCCAATCCAGCGGACGGGTAGCCGCCCGCGCATCGTCGAGCAGGCCCTGCAGCGCCGCCAGCCGTTCGGCCAACACCTCGCGGCCCAGGCCGAGTTCGGCCAGGAAGCCCTCATGGCGCTCGACAAGCGCTGCCACCCGATCACCGCTGTCCGGCGCGCCGTCGGCAATCGCGGTCAGTTCGTTGGTGACCCCGGACAGCGCCGATACCACCACCAGCACGCGCGATCCGGTCTCTTCCGCGCGTTTTTTCGCCAGCTTCCCGATCGTGTCCCAGCGGTGACGACGCGACACCGAAGTGCCGCCGAACTTCAGTACGATCCAACGATCGACAAGGGGGGAAGCTGACATGGATTGGCTATGTAGAATGTGGGGAAGCCGCCCTCGGGGGCGGAACCTTTGATTCTAAGCGCAATATCCCCGTAGATGGCCGTCCTCCGTTACCTGCAGCTCGATGTCTTCGCCCCCCGCCCCGGAACCGGCAACCCACTGGGCGTCATCCTGGACGCCGACGCGCTCTCCAGCAGCCAGATGCAGGCCCTGGCTACCTGGCTGAACCTGTCCGAGACGGTGTTCTTCCTGCGCCCCACCGCGCCCGGCGCCGATTACCACATCCGCATCTTCACCCCGACCCGCGAGCTCGCCTTCGCCGGCCACCCCAGCGTCGGCGCCGCCTGGGCGACGGTGACCTGCGGCCTGGCCCAACCGCGCGACGGCGCCCTGCTGCAGCAATGCGCGGCAGGGGTGCTGCCAGTACGGGTGAGCGGTCCGGCCGAGGCACTGGAGATCCAGCTGGCCAGCCCGCCGGCACGGCAACTGGACACGGAGGCAGACGGAGCGCCCGCCGCGCTGTTGGCGCTCGCTGCCGACGGGCAGGTGCCCGAACTCTGGGACAACGGCGCACGCTGGTGGCTGCTGCCACTGCGCGATGCCGCCGCCGTTCGCGAGCTGGCACCGGACATGACCGCGCTGGCCGACTGGAGCCTCGCCACCGACGCTACAGGTCTGGCCGTCTTCGCCGATGAAGCCGGCACCGGCCACACCCGCGTGGTGCGTGCCTTCTGCCCCGCTGATGCGCCCGCCGTGCCCGAGGATCCCGTGACCGGCAGTGCCAATGCACTGATCGGCGCCTGGCTGCGGCAGCGCAATGCCCTGCCCGGCCGCGAGGGCCGCTACGTGGCCAGCCAGGGCCGCGAAGTGGGCCGCGATGGTCGCGTGCAGGTACAGGTCGATGCGCAGGGCACGGTGTGGATCGGCGGCCAGGTGCAGCCGGTCATCGACGGCCAGATCCGTTGGCTGTAGAGCCGAGCCCACGCTCGGCTGCTTCTTCTCACACCCCGACACAGCCGAGCATGGGCTCGGCTCTACAACCGCGCGTTAAGCTGCGCGCCACCCGATCCTGGAGTTTCGCCCCGATGACCACCCGCCGTTTCCTGCAGCTGGATGTGTTCTCCCCGCGCGCCGGCGCTGGCAACCCGCTGGCCGTGGTACTCGATGCCGAAGGCCTGGACGACGCCAGCATGCAGGCCATCGCACGCTGGACGCGCCTGCCCGAGACCACCTTCGTGTTCCCGCCCCAGGCCGCCGGTGCCAGCTACCGGCTGCGCATGTTCAGCCCGCAGAAGGAAGTGCCGTTCGCCGGCCACCCCAGCGTCGGCACGGCGCATGCGGTGCTGCAGGCTGGCCTGGCCACACCGATCGACGGCGTGCTGGTGCAGGACGGCATTGCCGGTGTCCTGCCGCTGCGCGTCAGCGGTGAGGGCGCGCAGCGGCGCATCGCCATCCGCACACCGCGCGCGCAGTTGGCGGAGACCGCTGAAGCCTCCGACCCGCGCCTGCAGGCAGCACTGAAGGACTGGCCACTGGGCTCGCTGCCGGCGGCGCGCATGCAGGGCGGACGCAGCTGGTGGGTGGTGCAGGTGGCCGATGAAGCCGCGTTGCGTGCCCTGCATCCGGACTGGGACGCGGTGGCTGCGCTGGCCGAGTCCACCGACAGCATGGGCGTGTTCGCCTATGCCTTCAGCGATGGCAGTGAGGGATTCGATCTGGCCGTGCGCGCTTTCGTCGGCAATGGTCGGCGCTTCGAGGACGCCGCCTCGGGGGCCGCCAATGCAGTGCTGGCCGCGTGGCTGGACCTGCGCGACGCGCTGCCACGTGGCCGTGCACCGTTCGAAGTCAGCCAGGGCCGCGAAGTCGGCCACGATGCGCGCCTGACCCTGCGGGTCGACGAGGACGGCGAGGTCTGGTCGGGCGGCCAGGTGCAGACGGTGATCACCGGCACCCTTGATTGGTGATCGCGCTGGGAGGTAGAGCCGGCCGCTGGCCGGCTGCTACATGGACCTCGGCATCATGCGGTTGCCGGCCAGCGGCCGGCACTACCCTCAGCCCAGCTCGGCTTCCAGGCTGATCGGCACCGCGCTCAGCGCCTTGGATACCGGGCAGTTCTGCTTGGCATCATCGGCAATGGCACGGAACTGCGTCGCATCGATGCCGGGCACCACCGCCCTGACCTTCAGGCGGATCTGCGAGAACTGCGGACCGCCTTCCAGGGACAGGTCGACCTTGGCTTCGGTGTCCAGCGAGGTCGGGGTGAAGCCTGCTTCGCCGAGCTTGGCTGACAACGCCATGGTGAAACAACCCGCGTGCGCGGCGGCAATCAGCTCTTCCGGATTGGTGCCCTTTTCGTCGCCGAAGCGGCTGTTGAAACCGTAGCGGGTCTTGTCCAGCAGCCCACTCTGCGGCGTGCTCAACTGCCCCTTGCCCGTCTTCAGATCGCCTTCCCAGTGCGCGGTGGCGTGTCGCGAGATTCCCATTGTGCTGCTCCTGCGTGGCGGTGATGAACGGCTACCCTCGCACGCCACGCGTTAGCCCTGCGTCGCTCCGCCGCACGCCGGACGTCGCCCCCGAGTCCGGCGCGTGGACACTTCCTCGCCAGCCCGGAACGCATTTTCCTCTTGTTTTCAGTGGTTTCGCGCGCCCCACCGATCGGCGGGCGCCGGCGATCGAACACGCTGGCGTGCCCCCATCCCCCACCGCCGACCATGTACTGAATCGGCCTGGATATGAAAAAACATGCACTTTCCGCGCTTCGGGCTATTGGCGGCGCCCAAGAGTTGCCCTACATTGCGCTTGCCGACGGGGTTCGGCGCCGACCAAACAACCAACCGTTCACGGAACAGGAAACCATGGCAAAGACCGCTAAGAAGGCTGCCCCGAAGAAGGCAGCGAAGAAAGTCGCGACGAAGGCAGCCGCCAAGCCGGCCGCTCCGAAGCCGATCAAGGAAGTGCTGACCAAGTCCGGCCTGGTTGCACACATCGCTGAAGCCTCCGGCGTCATCGCCAAGGACGTCCGCGCTGTGCTGGCCTCGCTGGAAAGCGCCGTCGCCTCCTCGGTGCACAAGAAGGGCGCTGGCTCCTTCACCCTGCCGGGCCTGCTGAAGATCACCACCGTCAATGTGCCGGCCAAGCCGAAGCGCAAGGGCATCAACCCGTTCACCAAGGAAGAGCAGTGGTTCGCCGCCAAGCCGGCCACCACCAAGCTGAAGGTGCGTCCGCTGAAGAAGCTGAAGGACGCCGCGCTGTAAGCGCGCGCCCCAACGTGGATTCCGACGGGACGGCTCTGGTCGTCCCGTTTTTTTTGCGTGCCCGGCGGTAGATCCACGCCATGCGTGGATGCGTCGCGCTGTGGCAATCCGCAACACAGCGTTGCCGCCTCCCCGGGAATGCCCGTACAGGCCCGTCGCCACTGGCCGAGCGCGGCCTGGGCAGGTGCTGGAACGTACCGGGTGGAACACTGCGTGCAGCGCCGGCCGTCGCCTCAGGCCGTGGCCTTGCCTATGGTGGGCACATCCTCCACAGCTACGGCGAGCACACCCTCATGGCCAGCCCCTCCACCCGCTACCGGATCTCGGTGACCCCCATCGAAAAGGACGGGTTGCAGTGCACCGGGCGCTGCACCATCGAACTGGAACATCGCGCCAGCCGCGACCTGATGCGCCTGCTGGAGGGGGCCCCGCGTACCGCCGGTATCAGCGGCGACGAGCGCGCGACCCTGGTGATCGCCACCCAGCTGCTGCGCGATATCGTGCAGCGCCATGCCGAGACCGGCGGCCACGCACTGGCGGCCATCGCCGGCCAGGTCCTGCCAGCGCTGGACGCTCTGGATCAGCTGCCCTCCTCCCGCTGATCCCGGCGCAATCGCTACACTGCCGCCCTCCAGGTTGCCTCGCGGAGGAGGCAGACATGCGCAGGAACCTGTTGCTGATCGCACCCTTGGTGCTGCTGGGCTGTTCACGCCCGGCAGCACAGACGACCGGCGACATCGCGGCAGCGTCCGCTCCCGTCGCTGCCACCGCAGCCGCGGACACTCGCACCGGCCCCGATCCCGCAGCAGTGCAGGCAAGTGAAATGCCGGTGCTGTCTGCTGTCGCCGACGGTGCCGAGCCGCCATCGACGATGCTCAACCGCTACGTAGCGGCGTTGCTCAACCGCGACCGCGCCGCCAGCGATGCCGCCTGGACGATCCCGCCCAGCGACCCGCGGCATGCGGACGACGCCGCGCTGCGGCAGCTGCAGGACCTGCGCACCCTGCGCCTGCACAGCGATCCCCCGCTCGCCCGCGACGATCGGCAGCCACCACAGCTGCTTGAAGTGCCGGTGCAGATCCGCGCGGTCACCGCCAACGGTACGTTCCGCTTCGGTGGCTGGTACCGCGTGCAACCCAGCAGCGATGGCAGCGCCTGGCAGATCCAGTCGGCGCAACTGCGTCCGATGCTGGACTGAACCGTTACAGCCGCATGCACGCGCGATTCAGCCTGCACGGCTACTCTTTGATCCATCCATTCCCTGCCATCGGTCACCGCCATGCGCCTGCGTTCCCTGATGACCCGCCTCGCTGCCTCCACCGTACTGATCGCCGCTGCGATCGGCGCGCAGGCGGCTCCCTCCATTTCCGGCCGCGAACTGTCGGTGGGTGCCAGCGACGTGCAGCAGTACCTCGATGGCAGCTTCCCGCGCACCCAGGACGCCCTTGGCGGCCTGATCTCCCTGACCATGAGCCATCCTCAGCTGAGCCTTCCGGCCGGCGAGCGCTTGAACCTTGGCATGGACGTGGCACTGGCCACCGCCGGCGGCAACCCGGCCAAACTGGGTACGGTGAAGCTCAGCAGCGGCCTGCGCTACGACGCGCAGACCCAGGGCTTCCACCTGCAGCAGCCCAGCGTGGATGACTTCACCCCGGCCAACCAGGGCGGCCGCCTCGACTCACGCACCCGCGGCCTGCTCAATGCCTGGCTGAGCGACTACGCCCAGCGCGAACCGATCTACAAGCTGGACCCGGCCGTGGCCGGGGTGCTCGGCGCGCTGCAGGTGCAGGCGGCACAGGTCAAGAACGGCAAGCTGGTGGTCACCTTCAACCAGAACCTGGGCAACCTGGTGCCGGCAGGCCTGCTGGGCAAATAAGGTAGTGCCGGCCGGCGGCCGGCAGCGCAGACTGCATCTGCCGGCCAGCGGCCGGCACTACCGGCATAGCGGATCACGCGGCAAGCGCTTTTACCACCGCCTCGCTGAAAGCAGGAATGTCATCCGGCTTGCGGCTGGTGATCACGTTGCCGTCGACCACGACCTCGGCATCGCGCCAGTTCGCGCCCGCGTTGGCCAGGTCCTGCTGAAGGGAGGGCCAGGAGGTCAGCTCGCGGCCATCTGCCAGCCCGCTGTTGATCAGCAGCCACGGACCATGGCAGATCGCCGCGACGGGCTTGCCGGCTTCATCCACTGAGCGGATGAAGCTGAGCACCGCGTCGTCGGTGCGCAGTGTGTCCGGATTGATGACGCCCCCTGGCAGCACCAAGGCATCAAAGCCCGCCGGATCCGCCTCGTCCAGCGGAATGTCGACCGCGACGGCGTCGCCCCAGTTCTTCTCTTTCCAGCCCTTGATGGTCGCCTCCTTTGCGGGCGACACCACGCTGACCCGCGCACCTTCCGCTTCCAGCAGCCGTTTGGGCTCGGTCAATTCGGACTGTTCAAAGCCGTGGGTCGCGAGGATTGCGATCTGTTTGCCCTTCAATCGCTCTGCCATGGGTGCACTCCAGTTGGGGGAGTGCACAGCGTGGACGAACGGCCCTTGCACGGCGGTGACCCTGCCGTGCACGGCAGGTGGAGAGGACCCGTGCCGGCCAGCGGCCGGCACTACCGGAAGGATCAGCGCTTGGGCTGCAGCATGGTGCCGGTGCACTTGGGCGAGCCGCAGCGGCATTCCCAGATCTTCTTCAGCTTGGCGGTGTGGCGCTCGGCCAGCGTGATGCCGTAGTTGTAGGTCAGCTCTTCGCCAGCCTTGATATCGCGCAGCGCCTCGATGAACACCTTGTCGCCACGGCTGTCGCCGTCCTCATCCTCCTCGATCACCGCCTCGCAGTTCGGGTCGCAGCTGTGGTTGATCCAGCGCGCATCGTTGCCCTTGTAGTTGGCGTCGATCACCCAGTCGTCATTGAGGGTGAACAGGAAGGTATGGCCGCTTTCGACGTCGCCGCTGTCATCGGCATCAACGTCGCCATGGCTGCGCAGCAGGCCCTTGTACTGGATCACGCGCTCGCCCTGCTTGATCGGGGCGACGGCGAACACGCCGTTGCCATGGATGGCGGACTTGCGGGCTTGGATCTTCTTCGGCATCGGCACGGGCTGTTTGCAGCGGATGGAACAGGGATTCTCGCCCATTCCGGGTGATTGCGAAAATCACCCGGTTGGCGCAGCATGGCGCCCCCGGCAGCGCCCGCTGGCAAAGCCTCCCGGCCCGGCCCCAGCGCCGGCTGAATGCCCGGGTTGGATGGTGGCGAATAAAAGCGTACAATTTCAGTCCGCTTTAAGAACCACTCGCATCCCCATGTTGCGCGTCACCAAGCTCACCGATTACGCCACCGTCGTGCTGACCGTGCTCGCCGCCCGTCCGGGCGAGGTGCTCAGTGCCACCGAACTGGCCGAATTCACCGGCCTGGAGCCGCCCACCGTCAGCAAGGTACTCAAGCCGCTGGCCCAGGCCGGCCTGGTCGAAGGCCTGCGCGGCGTCCGTGGCGGCTACCGGCTGACCCGCCCGGCCATCGAGATCTCGCTGTTCGAAGTGGTCGAAGCGATGGAAGGGCCGCTTGCCCTGACCGAATGCAGCCACGACCACCACCAGTGCGGCATGGCACCCAAGTGCGGCGCGCGCAGCAGCTGGCGGTTGATCAACGACGTGGTCTCCGAGGCCCTGCGCGACGTCAGTCTTGCGCAGATCCTGCCCCCCCTTCCCCTTGCCGATGACGAACAGCGCCGCACTATCGCTGTCGACGTCGTCTCCTGATCCACAGGCAGCCCCCCCATGGCCACCGAAACCATCGAAAACGTCGCCCACGACGACACCCCCAACCGCGAGATCCACGAGCAGCTCGGCCGCAAGTATTCGGCCGGCTTCATCACCGAGATCGAGTCGGACTCCCTGCCGCCGGGCCTGGACGAGGACACCATCCGTGCCCTGTCGGCCAAGAAGGACGAGCCGGAGTGGATGACGCAGTGGCGCCTGGACGCCTACCGCCACTTCCTGACCATGCCGATGCCGGACTGGGCCAAGCTGGAGATCGCCCCGATCGACCTGCAGGCGCTCAGCTACTACTCCGCGCCGAAGGGCCCGAAGTACGCCTCGCTGGACGACGTGCCGAAGGAACTGCTCGACACCTACGACAAGCTGGGCGTGCCGCTGCACGAGCGCGCCAAGCTGGCCGGCGTGGCGGTGGATGCGGTGTTCGACTCGGTCTCCGTGGGTACCACCTTCCGCAAGGAACTGGCTGAGAAGGGCATCATCTTCTGCTCGATGTCCGAGGCCATCAAGGAACACCCGGAGCTGGTGCGCCAGTACCTGGGCACCGTGGTGCCGGTGGGTGACAACTACTTCGCCGCGCTCAACTCGGCGGTGTTCTCCGATGGCAGCTTCGTGTTCATTCCCAAAGGCGTGCGCTGCCCGATGGAACTGAGCACCTACTTCCGCATCAACGCCGGCCACACCGGCCAGTTCGAGCGTACCCTGATCGTGTGCGAGGACAAGGCCTACGTCTCCTACCTGGAAGGCTGCACCGCGCCGATGCGCGATGAGAACCAGCTGCACGCTGCGGTGGTCGAACTGGTGGCACTGGAAGACGCGGAGATCAAGTACTCCACGGTGCAGAACTGGTACCCGGGCGACGAGAACGGCGTCGGTGGCATCTACAACTTCGTCACCAAGCGTGCCGAATGCCGCGGCGCGCGCAGCAAGGTCACCTGGACCCAGGTCGAGACCGGCTCGGCGATCACCTGGAAGTACCCCTCGTGCGTGCTGCTGGGCGACGATTCGGTCGGTGAGTTCCACTCGGTCGCGCTGACCCATCACCGCCAGCAGGCCGACACCGGCACCAAGATGATCCACGTCGGCAAACGCACCAAGAGCAAGATCGTCAGCAAGGGCATCAGCGCCGGCCGCGGCCAGAACACCTACCGCGGCCTGGTGCGCGTGGACCGCAATGCCGACGGCGCGCGCAACTACACCCAGTGCGATTCGCTGCTGATCGGCAAGCAGTGCGGCGCCCACACCTTCCCCTACATCGAGGTGAAGAACCCGGGCGCCACCGTCGAGCACGAGGCCACCACCTCCAAGATTTCCGACGACCAGCTGTTCTACTGCCGCGCCCGTGGCATCAGCCAGGAAGACGCGGTGTCGATGATCGTCGACGGCTTCTGCAAGCAGGTGTTCCGCGAACTGCCGATGGAGTTCGCGGTGGAAGCCAAGAAGCTGCTGGAAGTCTCGCTGGAAGGTTCGGTGGGCTGACCGCCCGCCCCTGCCCCTCGCAAACGCATTCTCTTTACCGGCGGGCCCAGGCCCGCCCCACGGAAACCCCCACCATGCTGAAGATCGAAAATCTCCACGCCCGCATCGGCGACAAGGAAATCCTCAAGGGCCTGTCGCTGGATGTGAAGCCCGGCCAGGTGCACGCCATCATGGGCCCGAACGGCGCCGGCAAGTCCACCCTGGGCAATGTCCTGGCCGGCCGCGACGGCTACGAAGTGACCGAAGGCAGCGTGCAGTTCGACGGTGTCGACCTGCTGGAGCAGGACCCGGAAGCGCGTGCCGCTGCCGGCCTGTTCCTGGCATTCCAGTACCCGGTGGAGATCCCGGGCGTGAACAACACCTACTTCCTGCGCGCGGCGCTGAACGCCCAGCGCAAGGCACGCGGCGAGGACGAACTCGACTCCATGCAGTTCCTCAAGCTGGTGCGGCAGAAGCTGGCCGTGCTGCACCTGAAGGACGAGCTGCTGCATCGTGGCGTCAACGAAGGCTTCTCCGGCGGCGAGAAGAAGCGCAACGAGATCTTCCAGCTGGCCGTGCTGGAACCGAAGCTGGCCATCCTCGACGAGACCGACTCGGGCCTGGACATCGACGCGCTGAAGAGCGTGGCCGACGGCGTCAATGCGCTGCGCGCCGCCGACCGTTCGTTCCTGGTCATCACCCATTACCAGCGCCTGCTGGACTACATCAAGCCGGACGTGGTGCACGTGCTGGCCGATGGCCGCATCGTCAAGAGCGGCGGCCCCGAGCTGGCGCTGGAACTGGAAGCGCACGGCTATGATTTCCTGAAGGACCGGGTCGTGCCCGAGGCGGCGGTCTGATGAGCGCCCTGCTCGACTCGATGGCCCAGGCCTTCTGCGGCAGCGATGCGCGCCGCGAAGTGCTGGATGCGGCCCTGCGCGATGGCCTGCCGGCCGCCCGCAATGAAGCCTGGAAGTACACCTCGCTGCGCCAGCTGGAACGCCGTGCGTTTGCTGCGGCACCGCTGCAGGGCCCGGCGCTGGACGCCGCGCTGCTGGATGACATCCCGGCACCGCGCCTGGTGTTCGTCAACGGCCGCCTCGATGCCACGCTGAGCGACGTGCAGGCCCTGCCGGCCGGCGTGCAGCTGCAGCCGCTGTCGGCCGCACTGGCCTGCGGCGAAGACGCCGTGCGTTTCCTTGGCCGCCGCTACGAGCGCAGCGAGGAGATCTTCGCCCGCCTCAATGCCGCGCTGGCCGATGAAGGGGTGGTGCTGCGCGTGGATGAAGGCGTGCAGGTCGAAGCGCCGCTGCAGCTGGTGTTCGCCAGTGTGGCCGGCGAGACCGACCTGGCCTGGCATCACCGCCACCTGATCGAACTGCGTGCCGGCGCCAGCCTCGGCGTGGTCGAGCACCGCTTCAGCGTGGGTGACTCCGCCCACCTGGACAACACCGTGCTGCATGCCCACGTCGCGCGCGACGCCGTGCTCAAGCACGCCCGCGTGCAGGCCGGCAGCGCGCGCCAGACCAGCTTCCTGCGCACCGACGCGGTGCTGGCCCGCGACGCGCAGTACCACCGCGTCGACCTGGAACTGGGCGCCGCGCTCAGCCGCCATGAACTGAACGTGCGACTGGAAGGCGACAACGCCCGGCTGACCGCCAACGGCGTGCTGCTCGGCAATGGCCGCCGCCACGTCGAAACCCGCCTGGGCATCGACCACATCGCGCGCGATACCGCCTGCGAACTGCTGTGGCGCGGCGTAGCCGCCAACCGCAGCCGCGTAGTGTTCCATGGTGGCATCCAGATCCGCGAAGGCGCCGATGGCACCGACGCGAACCTGTCCAACAAGAACCTGCTGCTGTCGGCGGACGCCGAGATCGACACCCAGCCGACGCTGGTGATTGACGCCGATGAAGTGAAGGCCGCGCATGGCGCGACCGTTGGCCAGCTCGATGCCAACGCGCTGTTCTACCTGCGCTCGCGCGGCCTGCCGCAGGCACAGGCGCAGGCGCTGCTGAGCGCCGCGTTCTGCCATGAGCCGCTGAAGATCCTGCCGGAAGCCCTGCGCGAGCAGCTGGCACGCCGTTTGGACAAGGCCCTGGCCGAGGCAGGTGTGGCATGAACCTGTCCACGCCGCGCCCGATCGAAGAACGCACCGGCGCCCCCGACTGGGACCGCGTCCGCCTCGACTTCCCGCTGCTGATGCGCGAAGTGCACGGCAAGCCGCTGGTCTATTTCGACAACGCCAACACCGGCCAGAAGCCGGTGCAGGTGATCGGCGCGGTGGACGAGTTCTACCGCCGTTACAACGCCAACGTCAGCCGCGCGGTACATGCACTGGGGAGCGAAGCCACCGATGCCTACGAAGGTGCGCGCAACACGCTGGCGCGCTTCCTCAACGTTCGCCCCAGCGACCTGGTGCTGTGCAGTGGCACCACCTTCGCCATCAACCTGGTGGCGTATTCGTGGGCGTTGCCGCGGCTGAAGGCCGGCGACGTGATCCTGGTGTCGCGCATGGAGCACCATGCCAACATCGTGCCGTGGCAGCTGGTCGCGCAGCGTACCGGTGCCACCATCCGCGTGGCCGAGATCACGCCTGACGGCGCGCTGGACCTGGATGCGCTGCGCGCGGCGATGACCCCGGAGGTCAAGCTGCTGGCGGTCACCCATGTCTCCAACGTGCTGGGCACGGTCAACCCGGTGCGCGAGATCTGCCGTGAAGCGCGCAAGCGCGGCATCATCACCGTGGTCGATGGCTCGCAGGCAGTACCGCACCGCAAGGTCGACGTCGCCGCGATCGGCTGCGACTTCTACGCGATCACCGGCCACAAGATGTGTGGTCCGACCGGCACCGGCGCGCTGTGGGCCCGTCGCGAGCACCTGGACGCGATGCCGCCGTTCCTCGGCGGCGGCGAGATGATCAAGGAAGTCAGCTTCGACGGCACCGTGTTCAACGATGCCCCGCACAAGTTCGAAGCCGGCACCCCGAACATCGCCGGTTTCATCGGCCTGGGCGTGGCCGCCGACTACCTGCAGCAGCTTGGCCAGGACAACGTGGAGGCGCGCGAAGCCGAACTGCTGGCGCACTTCACCGAAGAGCTGCGCCGCGTCGATGGCCTGCGCATCATCGGCCAGGCACCGGAGAAGGCCGCCGTGGTCTCGTTCCTGATCGATGGCGCGCATGCCCACGACCTGGCCACCCTGCTCGACCTGGAAGGCGTGGCCGTGCGCTCGGGCCAGCACTGCGCACACCCGCTGCTGCAGTACTTCGGCGTCGCCGCAACCTGCCGTGCCTCGCTGGCGTTCTACAACACCCACGCCGAGATCGAGCGCTTCATGACCGCGCTGACCAAGGTACGCAAGCTGCTGGGGTAAGACTCACAGCGCAGCCGGAAGCAACGAGAACGCCGCGGGAAACCGCGGCGTTTTTCATGGCGCCGCCAAGGGCAGGATCGAAGACACGCAGAGCTCCGCAGGCCATTGCCCAAGGTGCCCCTTGCCGTAAGGGAACGCGGGTTGGCCCGCCGATACGATTCCGGTGAGTTCAACCGCCTGCTCCGACGGCAGCGCCGTGACGGGAATTCCATTCACCCACACGCCGTCGGCCGCCCATGGATCCTGCACCGGTGGCCCCGGGTGCAGCGCAGACATTTCGAAGCTCTCAACGTAGGCACCCCGTACGCGCACCAGTCTGCCGTGATAACGCATGGGATCGGCACGCAGCGCCTCCACCGTCACTGGCAACGCACGGGACGCACTGAAACGCGGGCACCCCAGGCCGTTGGGCGCGATGCCGCCACTCTCCTCGTGCGCCGGCAGGCAAGCCAGAAGAGCCACAAGCAGGACAGTTGCGGCCAGCGCGATTCCCTTCGGTATGCCCACCCCTGCACTCCGCCTGGCATTTGAAGAATGCACGAGCATAGCGGTTGCCAGGACCGCCGAGGGTCTCCCCCATTTGCGCCCGCCCACTGCCCACCTAAAATGCCCCCATGAGCACCCTGACCTTCCGCGCCGCCACGCCGGCCGACATCCCCGCCCTGATCGCCCTCGTCACCTCGGCCTACCGTGGCGACGCCAGCCGCGTGGGCTGGACTACCGAAGCCGACCTGCTGGATGGCGCCCGCATCGACGCCGAAGGCATCCAGGCCGACCTGGACCGCCCCCGCTCCACCATCCTGCTGGCCGAGCGCGAAGGCGTTCTTGTGGCCTGCGCCCACGTTGCCGACGTTGAGGGCAAGGGCTACTTCGGCATGTTCTCGGTCGACCCCGCACAGCAGGGCGGCGGCGTCGGCAAACAGCTGATGGACGCCGCCGAAGCCCACGCCGCACGCGAATGGAACGTGCCGGTGATGCAGATGACGGTGATCGACGTACGCGACGAACTGATCGCCTTCTACGAGCGTCGTGGCTACCAGCGGACCGGCATCAAGAAACCCTTCCCATATGGCGACGAACGCTTCGGCATCCCCAAGCGTGACGACCTGCGCTTCGAGATCCTGGAAAAACCGCTGGCCGGAGCGGCCGCGTGAGCGACACCTGGACCTTCGTGTGCGCCAGCAACGAGCTGCTGCCCGGTGAAATGAAGAGCGTGTTCGACGAGGTGACCGGCACCCCGATCGTGGTGTTCAACCTCGACGGCGAGCTGTACGCGCTGGAAGACCAGTGCACGCACGAGGAATTCGAGCTGTCCTCGGGCGAGTTCAACACCGCCGAAGGCAGCGTGGAGTGCGTGCTGCACGGCGCGCGCTTCGACGTACGCGATGGCCGCGCCCTGTGCGCACCGGCCTATACCCCGGTGCCCAAGTTCCCTGTGAAGCGCGAACACGACGCCGTCTGGACGCGCGACGACCGGGATTGAGGCGGCGCCCCGACCTGGGGGTATCCTCCCTGGGCTGGATCTGCAGGAGGCCCCGCAAGGGCCTTCGCAGGGCGTTCCCCGGCCGCCCCGGCGTCCCGCAGCACCCCGTACATGCGAATCATTATCGTTGATGTTATTCTACGTAACATCTTCGTAACGACTTCCCTCGCGCCATGGCTTCGCCCGCGCCCACTGCCACGTTGTGCCAGCTCGCCCGCCAGGGGTGGCCACTGGCCGTGGCCGTTCTGCTGACGCTGCTGCTGGGCTGGTCGGCGCTGCACGAAGGACGCAGCAACGCCCCGACTACCCAAGGGTGGCAGGCACATGCCGAAGGGTTGCGCCAGGTCATGCCATTGCCGGCGCCGTCGGCAGACGAATGCCCGCAACATGCTGCACCTGCACCGGAGCCGCCGCTTGAGGGTGAGGGCAACACGCCCTGCACCGGAGTGGCACCCCTGCGCGCGCCCCTGGTCGCACATATCCCGCTATGGCGCTCCGATGCCCTGCGCCGGCAACTGCACGATCCCGCACTGCGCTTGAACCCCGGCCACGCGCCACCCGCACCGCACGCCAGCTGAGGCGCCCTGCGGCTGTTGCCGTGCGCCTGAAGTCGTTCGCCGCATCGCCGGGCATCAGCTCGGCTCTACAGAAGACGCTCCCTCCCTGTCGTCGCGCTGTCTGCGCTTCGGCCTTCGCCGTTTCCCGATCCACGCCACTACCCAAAGCCATGACCCACATCACGTCCCGCAAGCACGCCCCGCGCGTTTCCCTGCTCGCCACCGCCACCCTGGCCGCAGGCTTCGCGCCGCTGGCCGCGCAGGCTGCCGACAGCGCTGATGCCGCATCCAGCAAGGCCACCGACCTGGACAAGGTGCAGGTGCGCGGCAGCTGGTTCAATCCGTCCTCGCCGAAGTTCACCGCCGAACTGCTGGACACCCCCAAGTCAGTGTCGATCGTGTCGGAGAAGCTGATCGCCCAAACCGGTGCGACCAACCTGCAGGATGCGCTGCGCATGGTGCCGGGCATCACCTTCGGTGCCGGCGAAGGCGGCAACCCGACCGGCGACCGCCCCTTCATCCGTGGCTTCGATTCGCAGAGCAACGTCTTCGTCGACGGCCTGCGCGACGTCGGCTCGCAGACCCGCGAGATCTTCGATCTGGAGCAGGTGGAAGTGGTCAAGGGCCCGAGCTCGGCCTACGGTGGCCGTGATTCCGGTGGTGGCAGCCTGAACCTGGTGAGCAAGACGCCGAAGCTGAAGAACGAGACCAGCGCCAGCATGGGCATCGGTACCGACAGCTACGCACGCGGCACCGTGGATGCCAACTACGTGCTGGGCGATGGCATCGCCGCCCGCCTGAACCTGATGAAGCACGAGTCGGACATCCCCGGCCGTGACGCTGCCAATGTCAGCCGCTGGGGCATCGCACCGTCGATCGCGTTCGGCCTGAACGGCCCGGCGCAGCTGATCGCCAGCCACTACCACATGCAGAGCGATGACCTGCCGGACGCGGGTGGCTTCCCGTATGGCAACCCGAACGGGGCGCCGGCCTCGAAGTGGGTCGATGGCCGCCCGATGGTGCCGGACCGCAACAACTACTACGGCCTGGTCGATCGTGACTTCCAGCGCACCCGCGCCGACATCAGCACCCTGGATGCCAGCTACGATTTCGGCGGCCACAAGCTGCGCAACATCGCGCGCCTGGGCAACACCAGCAACGATTACCTGTGGACCCAGCCGGACGACAGCCAGGGCAACCCGAACAACTACGGCACCCTGTGGCGCCGTACCAACGCCCGCGCCGTCGACGTCAAGAGCTTCGCCGACCAGCTGGGCCTGACCGGTGCCTTCCAGACCGGCGCGCTCAAGCACAGCTACAGCGCTGGCGTGGAATACAGCGACGAGAAGATGACCCGCGGCAGCTACCTGATGACGCCGGGCACCAGCAACCCGCTCACCGGCAACAGCAAGTGCCCGACCACCGGCGCGGCCACCGGTTACAACTGCACCGATTTCGCCAATCCGGATCCGCGCGATCCGTGGGCAGCCACCCATTCGGTGTACCGCAGCGACAAGGCACTGGACGTCGAGCAGCGCACCAGGACCACCTCGGCCTACGTGTTCGACACCATCGAGCTCAATGAGCAGTGGATGATCAACCTCGGCCTGCGCTACGACGACTTCCGCACCACCCTGACCACCCCGGTGGCCGGCAAGGCACCGACCCGCGTGCGCAACAGCAATGACTTCCTGAACTACCAGGCCGGTGTGGTGTTCAAGCCGGCCGCCAACGGCAGCATCTACCTGTCGTGGGGCACCTCCTCGACCCCGCCGGGCATGGACGGTGGTGACGGTTCGGACGGCCTGAGCGCCGCCGTGGCCGACCTCAAGCCGCAGGACACGAAGAACCTCGAACTGGGCACCAAGTGGGACCTGTTCGACCAGCGCCTGAACCTGACCGCAGCGATCTTCCACACCGTGATGAACAACGCACGCGTGACGGTCGACAATGGCACCAGCCAGAACGCCGGCAAGAAGGAGATCAACGGCTTCGAACTGGGCTTCACCGGTCAGCTGACCGACGCCTGGAGCCTGTACGGCGGCTACACCTACCTGGACTCGGAACTGAAGGACAACGGTTTCGTCTGTGGCGCACCGGTGGGCCGCACCTGCCCGTCCAACGTGTACGTGCCGTCGCCATACAACGGCAACGTGTTCCCGAACACTGCCAAGCACAGCGCCAACCTGTGGACCACCTACCGCTTCCCGATCGGCCTGACCCTCGGCGCCGGCGCGTTCTACTCGGACAAGCAGTACGGTGATGTCGCCAACACCAAGTGGATCCCGAGCTACACCCGCTTCGACGCGATGGCCAGCTACGCGATCCAGGACAACATCAGCCTGCAGCTCAACGTGCAGAACCTGACCGACAAGACCTACTTCACCAAGGCCTATGCCTCGCACTACGCGAGCATCGCCCCGGGTCGCTCGGCCACCCTGGCACTGAACGTCAAGTTCTGATGTAACGGCGCTCCACCACGGCGGCAGGCGCTCTCCTGCCGCCGTTTTTGTTTCCGGCGATACTCACCCCATGGCAACCCGTACCCCCATCGACAGCGACGCCCTGGCCGAGCTGCTCCAGCAGGATCCACAGGCTGCGTTCGCACGCGTGCGCGACGCCGCACAGGCCGGGCAGGTCGAGGCGCAGCTGCTGCTCGCGCAGATGCACATGGAAGGTAAAGGCACCGCGCAGGACGCCTCGGCTGCGCTGCTCTGGTACGAAACCGCCGCCAACAACGGCGCGCCGATGGCGATGAACATGCTCGGCCGCTGCCATGAGCTGGGCCAGGGCACCACGCCCGATCCCACGCTGGCCGCGGTGTGGTACCGGCGCGCGGCCGACACCGGCCTGGACTGGGGCCTGTACAACCTGGCCAACCTGCTGGCCACCGGCCGCGGCGTGCCCCAGGACCGCGCGCAGGCACTGGCCCTGTACACCCGTGCCGCGCACCTGGGCCATGCCAAATCGATGAACCTGCTGGCCCGCCACCTTGAAGACGGCCTGGAGATCGAGCGCGATCCGCAGGCCGCCCTGGGCTGGTACCGGCGCGCGGCCGAGGCCGGTGATTTCCGCGGCCAGGCCAACTACGCCTCGATCCTGCTGCAGGCCGGCCAGGTCGAGCAGGCCGTGCACTGGCTGCGGCTCGCCCTGGCGCACGGCAGTCCGGCGTTCATGGCGCACATCGTGCCGGAACTGGCCGCGTCGCCGCATCCCCAGGTGCGCGCCCTGATCGCACCGCCGTCCCTCTGAGGAGTCCCGCATGCTGCTGCACATCCCCGACATTCTCAGCGCCGATCAGGTCGCCGGCTTCCGCCGCCGACTGGATGCCGCCGACTGGACCGATGGCCGCGAAACCGTGGGGCATCTGGGCGCACAGGCCAAGCACAACCAGCAGCTGCCCGAGGCTTCCCCGCTGCGCCGCGAACTGGGCGAGATCATCCTCGTCGCGCTGGCCCGGCACCCGCTGTTCTTCAGCGCCGCGCTGCCACTGAAGTACCTGCCACCGCGCTTCAACCGCTACAGCGGCGGCGGCACCTACGGCTTCCATGTCGATGGCGCGGTGATGAACCTCGCCAATGGTGAACAGCTGCGTTCGGACATCTCCTGCACCCTGTTCCTGTCGGCGCCGGATGAGTACGAGGGCGGCGAACTGATCATCAGCGACACCTACGGCGAGCACGAAGTGAAGCTGCCGGCCGGCGACCTGGTCGTGTACCCGTCCAGCAGCCTGCACCAGGTGCGGCCGGTTACCCGTGGCGCACGCGTGGCTTCTTTCTTCTGGGTGCAGAGCATGATCCGCGACGACGTGCAGCGCCGCCTGCTGTGGGAAATGGATGGCTCGATCGAGCGCCTGCGGCAGACCGGCGGCGACGCCGAGGCGATCCTGCAGCTGACCGGCGTGTACCACAACCTTTTGCGGCGCTGGAGCGAAGTCTGAGCCTTGCCGGGCCGGCCTGCGGCATTTTGGCAATCATTCTCATTTGCAACAGCTAACGGCTCTCATTACAATCACGCCCCGTTGATGCCGGCCGCTGCCGGCAGACCCCTGGGGACCCCTGCTTGCTGCGTCCGCTTCGCCCTCGCCCACTCATCCATCGAAAGATGGGCACCGCCATGCGCGGCCAGCGTCCGGCGCTGGCCAGCCTGCTGGCATGGGTGGCGATGCTGGCGTTGCTGCTGGGCACCCTGCCACTGCTGCCACAGGCCCAGGCCGGAATGGCCATGCAGATGCCGCTGGAAGAGCGCGGTGGCGAAAGCCCCCTGCAGGAAGAGGCGCCGGCCAAGCTGCGCCGCTGTGCCGCCACCCCGGTGAAAGCGGCCGAGCAGGCACACCCACCGTTGCTGCTGGCCAGCCACTGGCTGCGCACTGAACTCGAACTCGTACCCGCCACGCCGGCCATGCCCGGCGTGCGCCCGGACTGGCCGCTGGCCGCTCCGGACACGCCCTGGGCCGATGCGCCCGGGCGCCGCCAGCAACGCGGCCAGGCGCCGCCGCTCGCCTGATCCACGGCCTGGCGTGACCGCCTGCGCGGTCGCGCCTGCACGCCGCTGTCTGCTTCATCCCTGCCGCCCCTGACCGGGCCTTCCGTGCCTGCCGCGCCCTTCGCGCACGGCATCGCGCCACCCTGCATCCTTCGAGGTAACTGCCATGGCCCAGCGCCATCGTGTCCGTTCGTCTCTGTCCCGTACCCTGCTGACCAGCGCCGTGCTGGCGGCTTTCGCCAGCCCCGCCTTCGCCCACGGTGACGCCGCCGGCGCCCCGCAGACGCTGGACAAGGTGGTGGTCACCGCCTCCGGCTTCGAACAGAAGGTGATCGATGCCCCGGCCAGCATCAGCGTGGTCAGCCGCGAGGAACTCAGCAAGCGCCCCTATACCAGCCTGGTCGACGCGCTGCGCGACGTCGAAGGCATCGACGTGGGCCTGGAAGCGACCGACAAGAACGGCCGCGCCACCGTGTCGATGCGCGGCCTGCCGTCCGAGTACACCCTGGTGCTGATCGACGGCCGCCGCCAGAGCAATGTCGGCCAGATCTATCCGAACAACTTCGGTGGCGGCCAGTTCGCCTACCTGCCGCCGCTGGAGGCGATCGAACGCATCGAAGTCGTGCGCGGGCCGATGTCCACGCTGTACGGCTCGGACGCGATGGGCGGCGTCATCAACATCATCACCCGCCGCAACCAGGACAGCTGGCACGGCTCGGTGACCCAAGGCTTCACCGTGCAGCAGGACGACCAGTTCGGCGATGCGCGCACCACCGACCTCTACCTCAGCGGCCCACTGCTGAAGGACCGCCTCAGCCTGGCACTACGCGGCAGCTACTACGATGCCAAGGCATCGAACCCGGAATGGGATGCACTGACCCTTCCCGACGGTACGCCGTGGGAGCGCAGCATCGGCTTCGGCGGTGGCGGCAAGTCGGTCGCCAACACCAACTGGAACACCGGTGTGCGCCTGGACTTCCGCATCAACGACGATCACGAACTGTGGCTGGACTACGACGTGTCTCGGCAGAAGTACGACAACCGCGAAGGCCAGACCGGCACGCTGGACAGCCTGGCCAGCCTGTGGCGCGTCGGCAATGCGGTCATCCCCAACCCGAACGGCAGCGGCACCGTCACCCGCCGTGTGGTGCAGCCGCGCGTGGGCTATACCGCCTACCAACGCTACGAGCGCGATCAGCTGTCGCTGACCCACCAGGGCCGCTACAGCTTCGGCACCTGGCAGACTTCGCTGACCCACAGCAAGAGCAGCAACCTGGGTCGTTCGCTGCCGCTGACCCTGGACGAGCGCGCCAACCTGCAGACGCTGTGGAATGACGTCTGCCGTCGTACCGGTGCTGCCAACAACTGCGCGGCCGGCCGTGGCAATGCGCTGACTGCGCTCAATCCCAGCGAGATGGCGCGCCTGCAGGCGTTCCTGCCGCGCCCGCTGCGCACCATGGAACTGGAAGACTACGTGCTCGACACGATGCTCGACCTGGACTTCGGCGCGCACAAGCTGACGGTGGGTGGCCAGTACAACAACACTGACATGGTCGACGGTGTGTTCGGCATGGACGGCGCCGGCTACCGCAGCAACGTCAAGCAGAAACACCGCATGTGGGCGCTGTTCGCCGAGGACAACTGGGCGCTGACCGACACCCTCACCGCCACCTTCGGCCTGCGCTACGACGACCACAACGTGTTCGGCAGCCACGTCAGTCCGCGTGGCTACCTGGTGTGGAACGCCAGCGATGCGTGGACCTTCAAGGGCGGCGTCAGCACCGGCTACAAGACCCCGCGACCGGACCAGCTGTTCCCGGGCATCACCGGCTTCGGTGGCCAGGGCGTGCTGCCATTGGTCGGTTCGCCGAACCTCAAGCCTGAAACCAGCACCAACTACGAGCTGGCCGCCTACTACGAGGGCCAGCGCTGGGGCTTCAACGTCACCGGCTTCTTCAACACGTTCGAAGACAAGATCGCCAGCGGCGGCACCTTCCCCAACTGCGAAGTGGCGCGCGTCGGCAGCGGCTACTGCGTGGACATCGGCCCGGGTTGGGCGGCACTGGGCTACAGCACCTTCACTCAGAGCGTGAACATCGACAAGGCCGAGACCCGCGGTGCCGAACTGGCCGCGCATGTCGACCTGCTCGATACCCTGCAGCTGCGCGGCAACTACACCTGGACCAGGAGCGAGCAGACCAGTGGCGCACAGAAGGGGCTGCCGATCAGCGGCACCATGCCGGCAAAACACATGGCCAACGCCAGCCTCAACTGGCAGGTCAACGAAGCGGTCAGCCTGTCGCTGATCGGCGAGGGCCGCTACGACCGCTACCGCGACACGCTGCTGGACGCCAACGGCGCCAGCCACACCCGCTACTACGAGGACTACACGATCTTCCATTTCGGTGGCAGCTGGAAGGCCACGCCCTGGCTGACGGTGAACGCACGGGTCAACAACCTGTTCGACAAGGATTTCGTCTCGCAGTCGTGCCTGTTGATCAGCCAGAGCGAGTTCAACTGCGTGGACGACTATGCGACCAAGGATCAGCGCCGCAGCTACTGGATTTCGCTGAACGCGAAGTTCTGATCGCCGCGTCCTGCTCCTGCTTCACGCATGGCGTGGATCTACCGATCGGTAGTGCCGGCCGCTGGCCGGCAACCCGAAACAACTCCGGGATACAGAACGACACGCAATTGCGAGCTATTCTCATCAATGATGTAATGGGCAGTCCCCGTCCGCCTCGAACCGTGCCGTGAGCCGTCCCGCCCTTTCCACCGTGCAGCAGCAACAGAACCGTGGCTTCTGGCTGCGGACGCTGCACCAGTGGCACTGGATCAGCTCGGCGGTGTGCCTGATCGGCATGCTGCTGTTCGCGGTGACCGGCCTGACTCTTAACCATGCCGCGAAGATCGAGGCCAAGCCCGAGGTGCAGAACCAGCATCTGGAACTGCCGGCCGCGCTGCTGGGCCAGCTGGGCACGCGCGAGGATGGCAACGCGCCGATTCCGCGCCCGGCCCGGCACTGGCTGGACACGCAGCTGGGCATCGCCATCGGTGGACGCCCGGCCGAGTGGTCGGCCGAGGAGATCTACCTGTCGCTGCCGCGCCCCGGTGGCGACGCCTGGCTGAGCATCGACCGCGAAACCGGCGCGGTGGAGTACGAATCGACCTCGCGCGGCGTGGTCTCCTACCTCAACGACCTGCACAAGGGCCGCAACGCAGGCCCGGCGTGGGGATGGTTCCTGGACCTGTTCGCCGTGGCCTGCCTGGTGTTCTGCATCACCGGCCTGTTCCTGCTGCACCTGCATGCGCGGCAACGGCGCATGACCTGGCCGCTGGTCGGCCTCGGCCTGATGATCCCGCTGTTGATCGCCCTGCTGCTGATCCACTGACTTCCACCGTGAATTCCATCCGTTCCTCCGGAGCCGCCCCATGCGCGTCACCCTGACCATCGCCCTCAGCGGCCTGCTGGCCACCTCACCGGCCTATGCCACCACCCTCGACATCAACGTCGAAGTGCCCAAGCTCAACGTGGCCGAATACCACCGCCCGTATGTGGCGGTGTGGCTGGAAGGCGCCGACCAGAAGGTCGCGGCCAACCTGTCGGTCTGGTACCAGCAGACCAGCAACAGCGAAGGCCACGGCACCAAGTGGCTGCCCGACCTGCGCCAGTGGTGGCGCAAGAGCGGCCGCACCCTGCAGGTGCCGGTGGACGGCGTGACCGGCCCGACCCGCCCGGCCGGCAAGCACGCGCTGTCGTTCAACGACAGGCAGCCGGCACTGAAGCAGCTGGCCCCGGGCAACTACACCCTGGTGGTGGAGGCGGTGCGCGAAGTCGGCGGCCGCGAACTGCTGAAGATCCCCTTCACCTGGCCGGCCACCGCCGCGCAGAACGGCAAGGCGCAGGGCGCCACCGAACTGGGTCAGGTCACCCTCGCCGTCAAACCGTAATTGTCTGAGCCGGGGTCGGATCCCTTCCACAGGAAGGGCTCTGACCCCATCGCCACATCCCCGGGATCAGAGCCCTTTCCGTTGGAAAGGGATCCGACCCCTTCCAACTGGAGTCTTCCGCATGAAGCGCACGCTCGTCCTCGCCGCCGCCCTGGCCGCTGCCCTTCCCTTCTCCGCCCTGGCCCACAAGGCCTGGCTGCTGCCCTCGCAGACCGTGATCGCCGGCAACGCACCGTGGATCACCGTCGACGGTGCGGTCTCCAACGACCTGTTCTACTTCAACCACGTGCCGCTGCGACTGGAATCGCTGGTGATCACCGCGCCGGACGGCAGCACCGTGCAGCCGCAGAACGCGACCACCGGCAAGTACCGCAGCGTGTTCGACATCGAACTGAAGCAGCCGGGCACCTACCGCATCGCGTCGGTCAATGACGGCCTGTTCGCCACCTACGAGCAGAACGGCGAGCGCAAGCGCTGGCGCGGCAGCCTGGCGACCCTTGGCGAACTGCCCAAGGACGCGAAGAAGCTGGAACTGAGCCAGTCGGTGGGCCGCGTGGAGACCTTCGTCACCAACGGTGCGCCGAACGACACCGCGCTGAAGCCGACCAACCGGGGGATCGAGCTGGTCGCTGTTGGCCACCCGAACGACCTGTTCGCCGGCGAGGAAGCCACCTTCCGCGTGCTGGTCGATGGCAAGCAGACCGCTGGCCTGGAGTTCGAGATCGTGCGGGGCGCCACCCGCTACCGCAACGCACAGGACGAACTGAAGCTCACCAGCGACGCCAAGGGCGAGATCAAGGTGACCTGGCCGGAAGCCGGCATGTACTGGCTGGAAACCGGCACCGAAGACAACAAGACCTCGGTGAAGCAGGCCGCCAAGCGCCGCCTGAGCTACGTCGCCACGCTGGAAGTGTTGCCGCAGTAATAGATGTGGACCGCGATGCCGGGCAGGCCCCGGCATCGTGCCTGCGGTAGACCACCATGACCGATCCCCAGCTCGACATCGCCCGCCTCGGCGGCACCACCATGGGCACCACGTGGAGCGTGTCGCTGGTCGCGCCGCGCCAGCGCGACCTGCATCCACTGCATGCCGGCATCCAGGCGCGGCTGGATGCGGTGGTGGCGCAGATGAGCACCTGGGAGCCCGGCTCGAACCTGAGTCGCTACAACCGCGCCAACGCGGGCCAATGGTGCGTGCTGCCGGCCGAGACCCGCCACGTTCTGGCCTGCGCACAGGCCATCGCTGCCGCCAGTGGCGGCGCCTTTGATCCCACCATCGGTCCGCTGGTTGCGCTGTGGGGCTTCGGTGCACACGCCGGCGAACGCCGCCAACCCGATGCCACCACCGTACAGGCCACGCGCGAGCGCTGCGGTTGGCAGCGCCTGCAATGGCGCGGCGATGCGCTGCTGCAGCCGGGCGGACTGCAACTGGATCTCTCTGCGATCGCCAAGGGCTTCGGCGTCGATCACGTGGCTGCCTGGCTGCGTGGTCAAGGCATTGCGGCAGCGCTGATCGAAGTCGGCGGCGAGCTGGCCGGCTACGGCCGCAAACCGGATGGCCATCCCTGGCGCGTGCTGGTGGAATCCGCACCCGAAGAAGACGCGCACACCGAAACACCACTGCGGGTGCTGGCGCTGGATGGCAAGGCGGTCGCCACCTCCGGCGATCGCTGGCATCAGTACCAGGCCGATGGCGAGGCCTACAGCCACAGCCTCGACCCGCGCAGCGGCAGGCCGGTTCGCCAGGTTGCAGCGGCGGTGACGGTGGTCGCCGACGACGCGATGCATGCTGATGCCTGGGCCACCGCACTGACCGTACTCGGCCGCGAGCACGGCATGGCGCTGGCCGAACGCGAAGGACTGGCCGCGCGCTACCTGCATCGCGCAGCGGATGGCCCACTCGAATTTCTCAGCAGCGCCTTCCAGCGCCTGCTCGACGAGCAAGGCGCATGAGCACCCGTCCGTCGCGCGCGTGGCTCGGCAACGCTCTGGTGCTGTTCCTGCTGGCAGTGATCGGCTGGGCGCTGCTGAGGCTGCATCTGGGCGAAGCCTGGTGGCAGGGCGCGCCACCGGCGCGGCAGTCGCAGATCGCGGTGCTCGCTACGGCGTTGTATGCGCTGGCCTGCGCCGCACTGTGGTGGCGTGGGCGACCGCGCGACCATGCTGCCTCTGGCGATGCCGCACCGATCCTGCTGGTCTGGTCCAGCCAGACCGGTTTTGCCCGCGACCTGGCCGAACGCAGTGCCGAGGCATTGCGTGGTGCCGGCGTGCCGGTGCGCGTGCGCGGTCTGCATGAGGTCGACGCCGCCTTGCTGGCCGGCAGCCAGCGTGCATTGTTCATCGCCAGCACCACCGGTGAGGGCGATCCGCCTGACCACGCGCTGCCGTTCCTGCGCGATGTCATGGTCTCGCCGCCTTCACTGCAGCACCTGCACTACGGCGTGCTCGCGCTGGGCGACCGCAGCTACGGCCACTTCTGCGGATTCGGCCACCAGCTTGACCAATGGCTGCGGCAGCACGGCGCGCATGCGCTGTTCGATGTGATCGAGGTCGACAACGCCGATCCGGCAGCGCTGCGTCATTGGCAACAGCTGCTGGGACAACTCGGTGGTGGCGCCAGTGAACTGCCCGACTGGAGCCCGGCCGAATATCAGCCGTGGACGCTGCTGCAGCGCGAACATCTGAACCCGGGCAGCCCCGGCGGTCCAGTGTACTGGTTACGCCTGCGGCCACCGGCCGGCGCAGATGTGCAGTGGCAGGCCGGCGACATCGCCGAGATCGGCCCGCAGCATGCGTCGCACACCGTGCGTGCCTGGCTGGACGCACAGCGCTTCGATGCGGACAGGGTGCTGGACGACGGGCAGACGTTGCTGGCACGCGTCGCGCGCTCGCACCTGCCTTCATTGGTTCCCCCGGGTGATCTGCCCGCGCTGCTGGCGACCCTGCAGCCGCTGCCGCATCGCGAGTACTCCATCGCCTCAGTGATGGCCGACGGCGCGGTGGAGCTGCTGCTGCGTCGCCAGCTTCGCGCCGATGGAACACCCGGCATCGGCAGCGGCTGGCTGTGCGACCACGCCGCACTTGGCGAACCGGTGCAGCTGCGCCTGCGCCGCAACGACAATTTCCACGGCGTCGCCGCCGAGGTACCGCTGCTGCTGATCGGCAACGGCACCGGCATCGCCGGCCTGCGCGCACACCTGCACGAACGCGCACGCAGTGGCGCGCGCCGTACCTGGCTGCTGTTCGGTGAGCGCACCGCCGCGCATGACTTCCATTTCGGCGAAGAGCTGCAGGCAATGCTGGCCGACGGCACGCTGGCGCGGCTGGATGCTGTGTTCAGCCGCGATGGCGGTGTGCATCGCTATGTGCAGGACCGCCTGCTGGCCGAAGCAGCAACACTGCGGCAGTGGGTGGATGAAGGCGCGACGATCCTGGTCTGTGGCAGCCTGCAGGGCATGGCCCCGGCGGTGGATGCGGTGATCGAGCAGGTGCTGGGGACTGCGGACAAGGAAGCGCTACTGCTGGCCGGTCGTTACCGGCGCGATGTGTATTGAGGTCGCCGCATCCACGCATGGCGTGGATAGCGCCCACCGGCGCCGAGGAATCATCCCACCGCCGCACTGACCCGGATCGCCAGCAACTCGCCACCGCCCTGCAACGCATGCCTTTGCCGTTCACCGGCCGCCAACCACGCGGTATCGCCAGCGTGCATCGGCGGCAGACCGCTGTCAGCCCCAAATTCGGCATGACCGGCCAACAGGTAAAGCGCCCAGGCAACACCTGGTTCGCAGAAGAAGAACATGCTGCCCACCAGTGGCCGGTGCAGGAGTTCGGCCTGCAGCAGGTCGCGCTTCCACATCAGGTTGAAGTCGTGGGTGGTGCCGTCGACCAGTTCGCCGTGCAGCGTTTCCTCGCCGGCAAAGCGCACGCGCCCGTGCGGCGGCAGGACTTCCGCCACACGGCCATCCTCGAAGCGAAGACGCACGCCATTGCCCTGCAGCAGCACCAGTTCGCGCTCCACGCCGGGGAAGGCGGAGAACGCCGCGTCCTGCTCGATCTCGGCCACCGACAGGCGCAGCGCCCAGTCATCCCCCTGCGCGGGCAGGCGCAGGATCTCGCGGGTCCAGCCCAGGCCGTTGCGCCAGCGTTCGCGGCGGTAGTCCAGGCGTGAGATGACCTGGCTCGGAGTGTGCAGCAGGGAGTCGACGTTCATCGGCGCATTGCATCACGCCGCGCGCCATCGTGCATCACCGCGTGGCCAGCGTGCCCTGGCCGCCGCACCCGCCGGCCAGCAGCTGCGAGTGTTTCAACCAGTCCTGGTCGGGGTAATAGGCGAACACCATCGTGCCGCCACGCAACGCATCGATCAGTGGCTTGGCCACCGACAGGCGCACCGCCGGGCAGCCCAGGCTGCGGCCCAGCCGCCCCTGCAGCTGCGCGGTGGCCGGGTTCACATATGGCGCGCCGTGGATGACGATCGCGCGTTCGCGCGCGCGGTCATTGAAGCCCGGTTCCAGCCCGGCCAGGCGCAGCGAATACCCGTTGCCGCCCATGTAGGTCTCCTGCGCGGTGAACGCGCCGAGGCTGGACATGAAACTGCCATCGCGGTTGGAGAAGTGCTCGGTGCGGTTCTCGCCGCTGTTGCGGCCATGCGCCACCCATTCCTCGAACAGCAGGCGCTGGTGGGCCAGGTCGAACACCCACAGGCGCGGCTCGGTGGACGGTCGCGAGTAATCGATAACGCTCAGTCGATCACCGTTGATGCCAAGCTCCGGCCGCTGCAACGCACAGCGCATGGCGTGCGCCGCCAGCTGCAACACGTGGCGGTCGGCCTTGGGCGCACTGCGCGACAGCAGGGCAGCCAGATCATCGGCACTGGTGGCGAGGGCGGGCGTCTGTGCCAGCGCCGGGGCGCTGGCGGAGGTCGCCAGCAGGCCGAACGCGGCCAGCCGGCACAGGCGGGATGCAGTCATGGGCACAACGAAGGGACTCAGTTACCCTCGAGGGTGGACCCTGGCGGCTCGGATTCCAAGACCGGCTGCATTCCGGATTCAGCCGGGCTTGGGCGGACCGCCGGCAGCGAGGTCACCAGCAGGGTCGTCCCCGGCACCAGTACCTGGTACAGCTGGCGGGCGAACTCGGCCGGCAGCGCCATCGGCAGCGAGGGCGTGGCCAGCAGGTCCGGGGTGGCCCGGGCGCGGTCCTGGCCCAGCAACGGGTAGGCCGTCCACTGGTGCAGGCGCTGGTTCGCGTCCAGCGGGCTGGGCGTATCGCTGAAACCCTGCCCCATCACGAACAGGGTGGTGCCCTGGAAGGCCGGCAGCGCGTCGGCCTTCAGCGGCGACTCGCCGATCATCACGCCATCGCGCAGCACGTACAGGCGCTGGTCGTGCAGGCTGACCAGGATGCCGACCTGCCCGGTCGGCGCCGCGCTGCCGTTCCACCAGGCCTGTGCCGGCGCCCCACCCTCCGTCTCCGGCAGGACCTGGCCGCGTGCATTGACCGGTGCCAGCACCGACGGATAGGCCAGGGTCATCGGCGAGCTCTTGGCATCGGCCACCACGACGGTATCGCCACGCTGGGTTTCGCTGAACAGCTTCTGCGCGAAGGCCTGCGGCAGGCGCACGCAGCCGTGCGAGGCCGGATGCCCGGGCAGGCTGCCGCCATGCAGGGCGATGCCATCCCAGGTCAGCCGCTGCATGTACGGCATCGGCGCGCTGTTGTAGAGGTTGGACCTGTGGTCCTTGTCCTTCTGCAGGATGGTGAACACGCCGGTCGGTGTCTCGTGCCCGGCCTTGCCCGAGCTGATCGTGGTCAGGCCGATGGCAATACCGTTGCGGTAGACGTAGGCACGCTGCTCATCGAGGCTGACCACCAGCACGATCGGGCCGGTCGGCGAGATTTCCGGATGCCACAGGTATTCGCCCGGCTTCAGGTCGGTCGGCCCGCGCACCTCGGCGGTGCCGGCGGTGGCAGCTGCGGGCTTGGCAGCCGGTGTCGTCGCAGCGGCATGGGCCAGCAGCGGCAGGGCCAGTGCCAGGGCGAGCATCAGGGTGGTGGGGCGGTGCGGAAGCATCCAGCGGGGGGCCTTTCCATGCGGTGCAGCCACCGTACACCATAGGCCCGTGGTGGCTGCGGCAAAACCAGGCGCCGGAAATGAAACTGCCCGGCGACACAGCCATGTGTCGTACCGGGCAATCGTTACGTCCTTGTCGGCCTGCTGCCGCCCCCTCGCATCCTGCGCTGTGGGGGTAGCGTTGCATCCTGCACGCGGCCGCGTCTGTCCTGTTTGTATCTCAGCCCCTTCCACAGGTCTGTGATGCCACCATCCTGGTGATTGGTGCCGCGTCCTGCGGCGGTCGGTGGTCACGGCCTTCCTGTCCGCGACCGGTGAACCAGCCTCCTGCCGGTTCCGACGATTCCTGCTGTCAGCGCCTAGGTACGGTCCGCACCGGTACCGATCCGGGTACCGGATCCGCCGGCAACAACCTGTTGCCTACGGTGATCCGCTGTCGATTCCGTTCGACGATCGCTTTCCCTATCCCCTTCACCTGCGCCAGGTCCTCGACGCGATGAAACGGGCCGTGTCTGCGCCGGTGCTCGACGATCGCCTCGGCCTTGGCGGCTCCGACCATCGTCAATCCCTGCTGCAGCGCCTGGGCATCGGCGCGGTTGATGTCGATCGGTTCGGCGGCATGCGCCCCAGCGATCCCCACTACCAGCACCAGTGCCCTCAACACGACACTCCAAGGCACGACGTGTATCTCCCTGTGATTCTGGCCGCCCCGACCGGCAATCCCGTCGGCAGGAACAGTGTCCGTCACCACATGTGCACAGCCTATCGGTTTCCCGGATTTCCGTAAGCCAGCCAAATACCCGACGTGATGTAGGAAAAACCCTACCCGCGGCACAGGCGTAGAATGGCGCGATCACAGCTCATGCAACCGGAGTTTCAGATGGACAGCGCCAAGCTCGGCCAATTCGTCAATGACAAGTGGGACAGCGAAATCGTCCCGCAGTTGGTCGACTACATCCGCATTCCCAACAAGTCGCCGATGTTCGACGCCAATTGGGTGCAGAACGGCTATATGGAACAGGCGGTCACCCTGATGGAGAACTGGGCCAGGGCCCAGCAGCTGCCCGGCCTGAAGGTTGAAGTGGTGCGCCTGGAAGGCCGCACGCCGCTGATCTTCCTGGAAATTCCAGCGACCGGCGCCGAAACCGGCGACGACACCATCCTGCTCTACGGCCATCTGGACAAGCAGCCGGAAATGACTGGCTGGGATGACGATCTCGGCCCGTGGACGCCGGTCCTTCGCGGCGACAAGCTGTATGGCCGCGGCGGTGCGGACGACGGCTACGCCATCTTCGGCTCGCTGGCCGCGGTGCTGGCGCTGCAGGCCCAGGGCCTGCCGCACGCCCGCTGCGTGGTGCTGATCGAGGCCTGCGAAGAGTCCGGCAGCTACGACCTGCCGGCCTACGTCGACCACCTGGCCGAGCGCATCGGCAAGCCCTCGCTGGTGGTCTGCCTGGATTCGGGCTGCGCCAACTACGACCAGCTGTGGTGCACCACCTCGCTGCGCGGCCTGACCGGCGGCAACTTCACCGTGAAGGTGCTCAACGAAGGCGTGCATTCCGGCGATGCCTCCGGCGTTGTGCCGTCCAGCTTCCGCCTGCTGCGTCAACTGCTGTCGCGCATCGAGGACCAGGACACCGGCCGCATCCTGATCGACGGCATGAACGTGGAAATCCCGGCCGAACGCCTGGAACAGGCCAAGCGCGCGGCCGAAGTGGTCGATACCGAGATCTTCGAGAAGTTCCCCATGGTCGACGGCCTGCGTCCGATGAACGAGGACCTGACCGAGCTGGTGCTCAACCGCACCTGGCGCCCGGCCCTGTCGGTCACCGGCGTGGGCGGCATGCCGCCGCTGGAATCGGCCGGCAACGTGCTGCGCCCGCAGACCTCGGTGAAGCTGTCGCTGCGCCTGCCGCCGACTGCCGATGGCAAGACCTGCGGCGAACTTCTGAAGGAAGCACTGCTGCGCGACCCGCCGAACGGCGCGCAGGTCACCTTGGACCTGGAAAAGGCCTCCACCGGCTGGAATGCCCCGGCCATGGCGCCGTGGCTGACCCAGGCCATCGACGATGCCAGCCAGGCCTTCTTCGGCAAGCCGGCGATGTACATGGGCGAAGGCGGCTCGATCCCGTTCATGGGCATGCTCGGTGAGAAGTTCCCGGGTGCGCAGTTCATGATTACCGGCGTGCTCGGGCCACACTCCAATGCGCACGGCCCGAATGAGTTCCTGCACATCCCGATGGGCAAGAAGGTCACCGCCTGCGTGTCCAAGGTGATCAGCGAGCACTACGCCGCCAGCCTGCGTGGCGAGACCAGCGGTTCGCCGGTGGCTGCCGACAGCGGCACCCGCCACGGCGACCACGGCTGCTGCTGATCCGGCACCGATGACGGACGCAGCCTGGCCTTGCTAGGCTGCGTCCACACTCAAGCGGAATCCGCGCGCATGAATGGTCTGTTCGGCAGCAGCAGCTGGTTGTACATCCTGCTGGTCGGCTTCTTCGTCGGCCTGCTCGGGCGTTTCTTCATGCCCGGCAACAACCGCATGGGCTGCCTGCTGACCATCGTGCTGGGCATCCTCGGTGCGCTGCTGGCCGGTTGGTTCGGCCAGTACATGGGCTGGTACGCCCCCGGCGAACCGGCCGGTTTCCTCGGTGCGGTGGTGGGCGCGGTGGCCGTGCTGGCCGTCCTGCGCCTGTTCAGCGGCCGCCGCTGACCCCGTCCCTCCTTCCCCTCCTGTTCCCGACGTTGGCGCGCCCAGCGCCCCCGGATATGCCCGCATGACCGAACCCGCCTCCGATCCCCAGCGCAGCGCGCGGCGCCTGCAGTGGGCCCGTACCCAGCTCGACGATGCCAGCGCGGTGGTCGAGCGCGCTTCGGTCGATGCCGGCATGCGCAGCTACTGGCGCACCACCAGCACCCGTGGCAGCCACATCGTGATGGACGCCCCACCGGGGCTGGAAGATCCGCGGCCGTGGCTGCGCATGCGCGGCCTGCTGCACGACCACGGCCTGCGCGTGCCCGCGCTGTTGGCACAGGACCTGGAGGCCGGCTTCCTGCTGCTGGAAGATCTCGGCGGCCCGACCCTGGCCAGGATCCTCGACGAGCGCAATGCCGATGAATGGTTTGGCCGCTCGATCGAACAGCTGCTGCGCCTGCAGGCGATTGCGGTGCCAGCCGACTTCGGCCAGTTCGGCGAGGCGCTGCTGCAACGCGATGCCGGGCTGTTCGACGAATGGTTCCTGCAGCGGCACCTGAACCTGGAACTGGACTGCGGTGAGCTCGAGGGGCTGCAGCTGGTGCATCGCCGGTTGATGGACAACGCGCTGGGCCAGGCCCAGCTGATGACCCACCGCGATTACATGCCGCGCAACCTGATGCCGGTCGACGACGGCCCCGCGGTGCTGGATTTCCAGGACCTGGTGCGTGGCCCGATCGCCTACGACGCGGTGAGCCTGTTCAAGGACGCGTTCCTGAGCTGGCCGCTGCAGCGCGTTGACGAGTGGCTGGCGCAGTACCACGAACGCGCGCGCGACGCCGGCCTGCCGGTGCCCGACCGCGCCACCTTCCTGCGCGATGCCGACTGGATGGGCATCCAGCGCCACGTGAAGATCCTCGGCCTGTTCTGCCGCCTGCGCTACCGCGACAACAAGGGCCATTACCTGGACGACGCACCACGCTTCATCGGCTATCTGGATGAAGTGCTGCCACGCTATCGCGAGCTGGCCCCCCTGCAGCAGCTGCTGGAAAACCGCATCAAGCCGGCGCTGGCCGACCTGGGCGCACCAATGCGCGTGGCCCGATGAAGGCGCTGGTGTTTGCCGCCGGGCTCGGCGAGCGCATGCGCCCGCTGACCCTGCACACACCCAAGCCGCTGCTGGAAGTGGCCGGCAAGCCGTTGATCGTCTGGCACCTGGAACGCCTGGCGGCGCTCGGCGTGCGCGAGGTAGTGGTCAACACCGCGTGGCTGGCCGAGCAGTTCCCGGCGACGCTGGTTGATGGCAGCCAGTGGGGCCTGCGTCTGCATTTCCTTTACGAAGGGCAGACCCCGCTGGAAACCGGCGGCGGCATCCTCAACGCATTGCCGGTGCTGGGCGATGCCCCGTTCCTGGTGGTGAACGGCGATATCTGGACCGATTTCGATTTCGCCACGCTGCCGCGCGAGCCGCAGGGCCAGGCACACCTGGTGCTGGTCGACAATCCGGCGCAACACCCCGACGGTGACTACCGACTCGATGCGCAGGGCCTGCTGCACCACGACCGCGCAGGGCCGTGCCTGACCTATGCCGGCATCGGCGTGTATCGCCCCTCCATCGTGGCCGACTGGCGCACGGTGATCGGCGATGCGCCGGGTAGCGAGCGTGTTCCGCCGAAGTTCTCGGTGGTGCCGCTGCAGAAGCATTTCATGGCGCAGGGGTTGATGACGGGGCAGCACCATCGCGGGCGTTGGACCGATGTCGGGACCGTGGATCGGCTGCGCGCGCTGGATGCTGAGTTGGCGGCGAACGGCTGAGCCCCTCGTGGCTGGATGTTTTGAGAGCAGAAGCCTTGCTTGGCCGGGCGGGGTGGATTCGCGGGGGACGCCATGAACCCGTCCCTGGGGGCTTGGCCGCGGCATCCATGCCGCGGACACCCCCGCGAACCCACCCCGCCCGGCCTCTGACAGTTTCCGTGCGCGTCCAGCCACGGAAGAAAGAAAGAAGAGCAAAAGCGTGTCGCTTCGCTGCGCTTGCTCCGGTGACGACCAACGGTCGTCACCCACCACAAGCAAGACACGTGTCGACCAAGGTCGACACCCACCAACAGCAGTGCAGTACGCAGTCCCGGCAGATCGCGGGAAGCTGTCGAAGGCGGGGTGGGTCCGGTTGCGGGGGCGTGAGCCGCATGGATGCGGCGA